>CAZGUX010000200.1:0-63046 GCA_964529305.1 uncultured Solibacteraceae bacterium
TCCCTCCCCGCCCGCTGGCAGGGTCTGTAGGATCGAGACGATGCTGCTGATTCCGTTTTTGCACTCGTCGTTGGGAACATCGCCGAGCAATGGCCCAGTCATCCATTCGCGTGCATCTGGTCTACGCCAGGCAGAAGAGTGGAAACCTGGGGACGTCCATTGGACGTCCCCAGGTTTCGGTTTCAGAGAATCAAAGAGAGCGGAGAACCAGACGAGGCGTTCGAAGGCGGTCGTCCCGACTGGCGCGTGGGAAGGCGATTCGGCCGTTCCCACGCGGATGGTTCCGAAAGGGGCTGAGACGTCTTCAACGATTGCCCGAAGTCCCAAGGCTCAACCTATATTCGCCACAGTGCGCCCGGCACCGCTTGGGGTCGAACGACTGATTTTCTTGGGCAGGTTGGATACCAAACCCGGCCGATTGATCGTGAACGACTTCCAGGCCGGGTGCCCCGGGCCGGCCTGTGGGCGGTGGGCGAAGATGCGCAGCTTCCCGCAGTCGAGCCCCGGCGGCAAAGGTGAGATGTTCCAGAAACTTGATCGCCCACCGGATATCGGGATCCCCGATTTCGTTTACTACTCGTTCCGGCCTATGCTCGCCGTCTCCGGTGGCGATCTCCTCGCCCTCAGCACCCCCGCCGGCGAACGCGGCTTCTTCTTCGAAGCCTGCCGCGACACCTCCGGCCTCTGGCAAGCCCACTCGGTCCCCGCTACGGAATGTCCCCGCATTCCTCAGTCCTTCCTCGACGAGGAGCGCCGCGCCATCCCCAACTGGTGGTTTCGTCAGGAATATTGCTGCGAGTTTGTCCCCTTGAGCGAAGGACTCTTCCCCCGCGGCGCTCTCGACTCCCTGTTCATTGAGGACACCGAACCCGTATGATCCACGAACCTCGTTTCCTCGCCGGTCTCGACCTCGGCAAGCGCCAGGACTATACCGCGCTCGCCATCCTCGAACGCCGCCGCCGCGGCGCCGGTTGGGATCCCGTCTACTTCTGCCAGAAGATCGATTGGGACCTGTGCGTACGCCGTCTTAAAACGGGGGCGGATTGCCCGCTCCCTTCCGGTCGCGGCTCTGAAGAAACGGCTACCCCCTCCCTCTCGTCCGCTTCCCGCTCGGGACCTCGTACCGCGATCTGGTGAACCTGATCGAGCACGAACTGCGCTCCCCGCAACTCGGCCCGGAGACGCGGCTTTGAAGAAATGTAACCCCACGGCTGAGAAACAACCCGCAGGCTAACGCCCGCGGTTCGGAGCCAAGCAGTCATCACGTGCCGAAAGAACAACTGGCTCAAGTGCTCTCGGTCCTGCTCGAAGGCGAAAAGCAACACTCGAGTCCAGCGATTACCGCTGGCACAGACGCTCTACGACGAGTTCCGCAATTTCGAAGTGAAGGTCCGCTCCAATGGCCGCGAGAGCTTCGGCGCGTTCAAGGACGGGACTCACGACGACCTGGTCACGTCCGTCGCGCTGGCCTGCTGGTACGCCCTCAAGCTCTGGCCGGACTCGTTCACCCCCGCTCGCCTCCCCGTCCGGCGCACATCCTTTGCGTCTGAGATCGCAACGGGTTCGTGGACGCAGGCCCGACGGATATTCGATCCACAAGCCACGTGGAGCCGGTCTCCGGCTCGGGGTCGCATATATGCGACCTAACTAGCCACAGCGAAGCCGTGGCGGCACGATGGCTCCGAACCGTGGGCGTCAGCCCACGGGTTGCGTTGGCCTTGGGGGTCGGTTGGGCATTGCTTTTTGAGGGCACTGCGGCACCGCAACCCGCGGGCTGACGCCCGCGGTTCGGAGCAGCACAGCCTTTTCTGAATGTAGAAACTCAAGGAGCCGGTCTCCGACCGGCTCGGCGCTGAGCAGAAATGTATAAACTCAAGAGCCGGCCTTCGGCCGACGGGCCTACAATCGCGATCGTATCGCCTCGTCGAAACTGCGTGCGTTGGCGCCAATGCGGGACCCGTCCCGCGGTTTCAGACACGCGCGAGGGATTCGGGTGATATTCTGTTCGAACCTTGACTGATCCCGCCGCCGAGCGGCCGACACGGATTCGCTACCTGGTGCTGGCCCTGCTGGCGCTCGGGGCCTTCTCGGCCTATCTGACCCGTACGGCCATTTCGGCCGCCGCCACCACCGTCGAACGCGAACTTACGCTCAGCCACGAGCGGATGGGCGTGGTGTTCGCGGCATTCTCGACCGGTTACTTCTGGTTCCAGATTCCGGCCGGCTGGATCGGAACCCGCTGGGGCCGGCGAGGCATACTGGCGGTCTTCGGCGCGCTGTGGTCGCTATTCGCGGGCCTGACCGCGGCGGCCCACTCGATGACGCTGCTATGGCTGGCGCGTTTCGGCATGGGGATCGCGCAAGCTGGACTGGTTCCGAATGCGGGCAAAGCGTTGGATGACTGGTTTCCCGAACGAAACCGTGGCCTGGCAAGCGCGGTCCTGGGTAGCAGCATGTCGGCAGGGGCGGTGCTGGCGAGCGGCCTCACGGCCGTGCTGCTGCCGGTGATCGGGTGGCGGGCGGTGTATGTGTTGTATGCGGTGCAAGGGGTCGGGTGGGCGGCCGCGTTCTGGTTTTTGTTTCGCGATACGCCAGGCCGGCACCCCTGGGTCAACCCGCCGGAGGTTGAACTCGCCGCCAAGCCGGCCACGGCGGGCGCCGGAAAACCGCCGCCGAGGCTCGGCGCGATTGTGCGCCGAGGCAGCCTGTGGGCCAACTGCGGCCAGTCGTTCTTCCGGGCTTTTGGCTACGCGTTCTTCATCACGTGGTTCCCGGCGTACCTGGAAAAAGCGCACGGAATTCGGGTCACGAGCGCGGGTTTGATGACGATGGTTCCCCTGACCGGCGTGGTGGCGGGAAGCCTCGCGGGCGGCGTGTTGATCGACCGTCTGATGCGGGCGACCGGCAGCCGATGGGTGAGCCGTTCCCTGATGGCGGCAGTCGCGCTGCTGCTGACGGCCGCGGCCACGCTGGCGGCTTCCCGGGTGGACACCGCCACCAGCGCGGTGCTGGTGATCGGCCTTGGCTCGCTATTCCTGGGGGCCACGGGGCCGGCGTCGTGGGCCGCGACCATCGACATCGGCGGCGAGCAGACCGCGCTCGTCTTCGGCATCATGAACACGGTGGGCGTATTGGGCGACCTGGTCTGCCCCCTGGCCGTCGGACACCTGTTTTCGCTGATTGAACAGGGAGGCGCCGGATGGAACTCGATCCTGCTGCTGTTCGCCGCCGTGCACGCGGCCGGCGCCGTGAGTTGGTTGCTGCTGAACCCGAATTCGACTTTGGAGAACTGAATGAAGATTGGCGACGTCAGCGATGAAAACTATGTCGCGCTCGAAGGGGCCGCGCTGGAGTTCGCAGGCGATGCCGGCACATTCGAAGCGCGTTCCCGCGCTTCCGGAGCGGTCGAGGCAGACCTGCCTCCCGGCGAATACGAGGTCACGCTCTCGAAGGCGGGCTACGGCGGAAAGCGCGTCCGGGTGGTGGTGGGAGACGGGCGGACGCATCATTTCCGCCTGCTGTCTCTGCGCCTGCTGGGGTACGCGTGGCCGAAATGGGTTCGCGGCGGGGAGATGTCGGAGTTTCGGATCCACTCGCCGGAGCCTTACAAGCTCTCGTTGTGGCGCTACGGTTGGCAAAAGGTACCAGTGCGGAGCCTGGGATGGTTCGACGACCATGGGCCGCAGGCAACCGCGCAGATCACGCCCGACGGCGATTGGACCGGCGAGGGCGCGGGCTGGAACCGCACCGGATACGGCTCGCGGTGGCATCCTCAACGCGTCTCCGCTCCAGAACGTTCCGGGCTCTATTACTTTCACGCCCGGACGTCCAGCGGATCGTTCTTCTCGTTCCCTTGGTTGGTTCAGCCCGCCCAGCCGCGCGCGGCGGTGGCCGTCCTCGCGTCGACCATGACGTGGAACGCGTACAACTCGTTCGGAGGGCGCAGCAACTACGTAAATCAGGACGGGCTTCCCGCAAGGCCCACGGTGCACGCACGCCAGGATCTGCGCCGGTTCACGGAGCCTGGCGTGTGGCCGTACGACACGGTGTCGGCGCCGCTGTCGTTCGAGCGGCCGGAGTTGTTCAACCGCGTGCCCGAGGACGCGGCGATCACGGACCCGGTGGAAGGACGGCTAGAATCCGCGATGGCGCCCGCGGAGTGGCGTCTGCTCGGCTGGATGGAGCGGGAAGGTTTTGAGTACGACCTGTACTCGGAGACCGAGTTGCACTTTGAAAGAATCCCTCTCGACCGGTATCGCGTTCTGGTGTTGAACACACACCCGGAATACTGGACGGGCGAGATGTACCGCCAGGTGAAGGAGTGGGTGGTCGAACGCGGCGGCAGGCTCCTATACCTGGGCGGTTGCGGGTTGTACGCCGAGGCCGAGTTTCGCGACGACCGGACGATGCTCTGCCGCCGCGAGGGAGAGATCGCGCAGCGCAGCGAGCCCGCCGCTTCCCTGCTCGGGGTCGAGTACACGCACTCGGGCTATCAGTCGGCCGCGCCGTATCGCGTATTGGAGGCTGGACATTGGGTGTTCGACGGGTGGGATGCTACCCACTTCGGCCACAACAGCCTTCACGAGCGCTGCCCCGGGGGCGCGTCGGGACACGAACTGGACAAGATCGCGGAAGGGTCTCCGGCAAACCTGGTGCATCTGGCCAAGGGCGAGAACGAAGGCGGCAACGGCGCGGACCTGGTGATGTTTGAAACCGGCTCGGGCGGCGCCGTGTTTTCGGCCGGATCGCTGTGCTGGCCGCTGTCGATCGCCGTGGACGACGGCGTGTCGAAGGTCACGTCGAACGTGCTGCGCCGTTTTCTCACGCGGGGAAACAGGTAGATTGAAAGGATGCGGGAGAAGAACCAGCCGTGCTGATTGAAAACCCTCGGGGTGGATTCGCATTTCTACGGGGCATCGCGCCCTATTCGGCGGGCGCCGTCGCGCTGAACGGGTTCGAAGTGGAGCACGCGACCTTTGGCGGCATCCTGCCGCTGAAGGACGGCTTCTCGGCGATCGAGACCCATTTGAAGAACATCGGACGTCCGAAGCAGGCGTTGTGCGGGATCGAACTCCGCTCGCCAAAGCCGTTCACCTTCCAGGGCTTCAGCGACTTCAACGCCGGCTATGTGGGCGTGCTGAAGAGTTGGGACATTCTGCTGGAGGGCGGCGTGAACCCGGTGGCCCGGACCAACGTTGCGCCGGAAGTGCACCCGCCCTCCGCGCCGGGTATGTACGGTTTCTCCTACACGGTTGGGTCCAAACACCCGGGCAAGACGTTTGTGGTGGCCGGCGCCGGCGAGTTGCCGGAAGGGTCCCTCGATCCGCACGACGTCGTGCGGCGCGGCGAGACGTCGCCGGAAGCGTTGGCCGAGAAGATGAGATTCGTCATGGGCCTGATGGAAGGCCGCCTCAAGGGCCTGGGGGTCTCGTGGGGCCAGGTGACGGTGAGCGAAGTCTATACCGTGCACAACCTCCATCCCTGGCTGGCGAACTACGTTCTGAAACCGATGGGCAACGCCAGCCGTCGAGGGGTTGTCTGGCATTTTTCGCGCCCGCCGATCGTCAGCATCGAGTACGAGATGGACGTCCGCGGGTGCCGCAACGAACGGGTTCTCTCATGAAGATCAGCCTCCAGAACTTCCTTCTGGCGTTGATCGCGGTTCTCCTCGGAGTGATCGCGCTGCGCCCGTACACCACGCCGCCTCCGGTCCTGGCCCAGGGCGAGCCGTACCACGTCTACATCGAACCGGGTTCGTTCCCGTTGTACGCTCCCAACGGACGCGCGCTGCAGCAGGGGCGGGTCGTGATCGATCTGACCAACGGCAACATCTGGGGGTATCCCACGATCGCGGAGTTGCCCTATCCGAAAGGAATCGGACCCGATCCTCCGGTGTCGAAGCCCATGTACCTGGGGAAGTTCGATTTCTCCGAGATGCGCAAGCGGTAGTAGGTCAGCCGGGATTCGGGGAGGCCGTGTAGGGAACGACGGAGTCGCGGGCGGTGATGCGCCGCCCTTCCGCCAATCCCGTTGCCGTGTCATACACGGCAAACGTCGCGTCGATCGTCAGGATCTCTCCCGCGGGCGTCGGGCGCGCGCCCATGATGGCTCCCGGATTGACGGCCAGGGTCCTGCCCAGCCTCTGTATCTCGAAGACGTGGTTGTGGCCGTAGAAGACCGCGTCGTACTGGCCGGAGCGGGCGAGCGCCATGCCGAGATGATCGAAGTGGTTGACGGCGACGGTCCGCTCCCCGAATTCCTTGACCAGGAACTCGCCGTGAAGACAGAGGTGTGGGTAGGCGGCCGCATTCCGGGTAATGCGGAACGTGTCGGCGTCGTTGTTGCCGAAGACGATGTGGATGTCGCGGCTGAATCCTCGCGCCAACTGGTGGACGATGAAGGGCGAGCAGAGATCCCCGCAGCAGATCAGGCAATCGGCGTCCTGGACGGCGGCGAGGGCGGCCGCAAGTTTCCAGATGTTGTCGTGGATATCGGAAACGATGGCGAGTCTCATCGGTTTCAGGATATAGCGAGGGAGGCAGCGGCGCGCCGGAGGAAGACGTAACGGAGCGAGTCAACAAGTGAAGGCCGTTACATCCGCCATCGAGCGCGCCGCTCTGTGGGTGGTGAGGCGGGAGAGAGAGAGAAAAGCTCTCCCCTGTCCGGCGGGAACCTATTCGAAGTAGCCAGTTGCCAGGTCGGGCTTGGTCTTGAGAGCCTTGCGCCAATAGACCCGGGCTTCCTCCTCCTGTCCGAGAGCCTTGAGGGCGATTCCGAGGTTCAGTTGGGCCTCGGGGAATTCGGGGGACACGTCAAGGGCCTCCCGGTAGAGGCGCGCGGCTTCTTCGTGTTTCGAGACCTTCTGCAGGAGCAGTCCGGTGTTATAGAGGAGTTCCGGCGAACGCTGGCCTTTGTTGATTAACTCGTGGTGCAGGGTCAGGGCTTCCTCGTTGTCGCCCTGTTCGAGAGCAATCCCCGCCAGGCCGCGGAGCCCCTCCAGAGAACTGGGGTCGAGGGAGATCGTGCGCTGGAAGGCCGACCGTGCCGATACCAGGTCGCCCATCTTCCAATACGCCAGGCCCGCGTTGAGCTGAGCTTCGGGCCACCGCTGGCGCTTCTTGAGGCAATCCTCGAACGCCTCGGCGCTGCCGCGATAGTCGCCAAGCTGCAGGCGGATGTAGCCCACGCGGAAGCGAGCCTCTTCGAAGCCCGGATTCTGTTCGAGAAGGCTGAGGTAGGCAGTCTCGGCTTCGGCCAGTTCCTGCTGGCGCTCCAGGACCAAGCCAAGATTCCACTGAGCGGTTTCGGAATCGGGCTGGAGGCGCAGAGCCTGCTCATAGCAGTCGCGGGCCATTTTCCACTCGCCCATTTCCTGGTAGACAATGCCGAGGTTGATGTGAATCTGGGGCTCTTCCGGCTGAATCTTGACGGCACGCCCATACACTTCCGCAGCCCTGTCGAACTGGCGCGCTTTCTGAAAAGCCAGGCCTAGATTGAACCATCCTTCGAACGAATCCGGCGCGAGCGTGACCAGTTGGCCGCAATGCGCGGCGGCCTTTTCGTAATCCGCCGAGGCAAACGCCGCCATGGCAAGACCCTGAAGCGCGGCCAGCGAATCCGCCTTCAGCGCCAGAAGTTGCTCGCCGTATTCGCTCATCGCGGCGTAGTCCTTGCGCTCGCCGCACATCCAGATGAGATTGACCAGCGTCTCCTGCGAAGTGGGGTTGACACCCAGGATCTGCCGGTAGGCGTCTTCGGCGCCCTTCAGGTCGCCTTCCAACTGCATGGCGACGGCGCGGCCGAAGCGGGCGGGTTCGGACTCCGGCTCGCGCCGAAGCACGCTTTCGTAGGCCTCGCGCGCCAACTTGCCTTGGCCCAGGTGAAGCTGGCAGGCTCCTAACCCAAGATACGCCTCTTTGCGCTCCGGGTCGCTTTTCAGCGTCCGGCTGAAGTATTGCGTCGCCTCATCCCACTGTTCCGCGCCCTGGAGGCACAATGCCAGATTGAAACATCCGGGCAGATGGCTGGGCTCCAGCTCGAGGAGCTTTCGATAGGCGGTCGCCGCCTCGTCGTATTGACGCCGTTCGTAACGAATGTACCCGATTGCGGAATAGACTTCAGGGCGCTTTTCTCCAGCCCGAAGAGCCCTCTCCAGTTCGACTAGCGCTTCATCCCCGCGGCCCTCCAGGTGGAGGGAAACGGCACGGGCGAACAGTTGCGAGGTAGCCGACTGGCTGGCGTGGTTCGAGTCGGATCCGTTCACCCAGCGCTTCTGGTTGCTCATAAGAATCTCTCCCAAAGCCGGCTAGTTACCGCCAGCCTGCCTGGAAACAGTCTCCGTCCAGGCGAAACTTACCGTGACGCTTTACTATCGGCAGTATTGGGAGAAAACTGAGAGCAGATCCAGCCCAGAAAGTCATCTTTGTCGACCACTCTTACCCATCGCAGTCGAAATGACGACCCTTTCTCAGCAAAAAACCCTACACCACCCGTGGGCAGAATCGGGTCGGACCACGTGTCCACCACCTGTCCGTTGATACTAACGGTGTATTGGTCTCCCCGAACGGTCGCCAGTACCTGGTAAAGCGTGTCTGGGCGCAAAGATAGGGGGATAGGAAGCTCGCTCTTGTTGCCGATGCGTCCTTTCACTACCGGGTAGCGGAGCACGCGGACTTCCGGCAGAGGTCCGGGCTTGGCCACGACGAACTGGACGGCGTAGTAGTTTTGGGTATCAGAGGCGCGCAGCGCGAAGCCCATGCTGCGCTTTTCGATCTGCGCCGCGAACTCGGCGCGGTAGTCGGTGAGGCCACGAGTTTTTTCGAGAATTCCCAGGCTGGCCGGCAAGACGGAACCACTTTGATCGAACTT
Source organism: uncultured Solibacteraceae bacterium (assembly GCA_964529305.1). Taxonomy (GTDB): domain Bacteria; phylum Acidobacteriota; class Terriglobia; order Bryobacterales; family Bryobacteraceae; genus CAZGUX01. The sequence continues at coordinate 8,869 of CAZGUX010000200.1, forward strand.
CCAGGTCTTGCCCCAGTCCTCATCTCCGAACCAGCCGCCGAGTCCGCCGCGGAACTCGTCCTCGATCATGACCGTCGCCCGGGAGCGCAACATCTCCTTCATCGAAGAGAGGTTGCCGCTGGCCAAGGGTACGGAGGTATTGAGCCGCGCATAAAACAGCGTGGGTACGGTCAACGGCAGGGCGAGCAGCAGTCCTCTGGCGAGCGCGGGTGTGCTCCGCCACCGTCCGAGAAGACCGGCCGGGGCCGGTTCCATCTCCTCGAGCAGCATCGCAGCCTGGTCTTCGCTTGTTTCCGCTTGCGGCATACGCTTACGGAGCCGAGCCCATCGGTCCTTCGCTGACCTAAGTATATCGGCGGACTTCTGGCGAACCAATAGGGGAAAGCGCCCGGGGGGCTTGTCGGGTCCGGAGGAGGGCGACGCCGATCCCTGTGGGGCGTCGAGAACCCCGACGGCCGAGTCGGCCGCGACGTCATTCCGGGCGAAGGCCGCGACCGGCGCGGCGGGAATGTCGACAGCCCGCAAACCGTCGGAAGCGGCGGGGGCCAGGAAACCCCGGGACATCATGAACGCGTTGCCGGCAAAGGCCGGTTCCAGATCACGCAACCCCGGCAGCGCTTCCAGGGTCAGCCGCCCGAGTACCGGAATCTGGCGGCGCCAGCGGGGAACCGTGGTTTGCCGGGTCGCCGTCGTGCCTTCGGCAGCCCGGATGGGCTCCACATCCATGGGATCGGAGTGTTGCAGCACGGCGGGCGGGATGGGAATGGGGAGCGTCATCGCCAGCGGCAGATGGAACGCCAGGGGAAACAGTCGAGGCTCGACGTCGACGGCGCGGGCGGGCTCCGGAATCGGGATCGCGGCAAACCCGCACAACTCGTCAAACGCGGTTCCCGTGAGTGCGAATTCCAGCGCCCGCGCGGGCAGGACCCACGCGAGCGCCGGAAAGCGTGGCTCCGGGAGGGGAGACACAAATGGATCCGTCTGCCGGGGCATCACCGGATCGGGGGCCAGGCCGGATGCCCACAGCGCGGGCGCCCCAACCAGGTCAGGAGCCGGAAGAGCCTGGAGCGGCGTGGGAATGTAGAATCGGGGCGCTACCTCGGGCCGATCGGGAGTCACCGGGGCGTCGAGCGCGGCGACCTCGAATGTCCGGAAACCCGCCTGCCGCTCCGGATCCCTGGCTTCTACTGGTTCGGCAAGCAGGTGACTCGCAGTCTGGCCGGCGGACAATTGCACCCGAAACGGCAGCCAGCAATGGCCCTCGGGTTGAGCAAGCTGTCCGGGGCTGCTTTTCACGGAGGTAAAGGACCGAAGCGCCGCCGCCGTACGCAACCCGACCGGTCCCGTATGCAGGCACTCCGCCCCTCCCACGGCCAACCCCAGGTTCAGCCAAACGGGAGCCAGGGGATGATTTTCGGTCCACGTCGCGGCATCGTCCACGGCCGTGAACATGCTCGAACGCACGGTCGACTTGCGAAGCGAGCCCGCTGCGGGCGGCCGGGCGGAGGGCAGGACCGGTTGTACCGGCCGGAACGGCATCGGCTCGGGCTCGAACGACACCGGATGCGCCGAGACCGGTTCCGAAGGGCTGTAGTAGCGGAGGGGCGCGATGCGCGGCGTCTGGGTCGCGGCCACGTTGCCGGGAGGCGCCGCCTGAGGCGCAAGCTTTGGCTTCGCCCGCTGGGAAAAGCGAGGTTCCGAGCGCGCCAGGATCCGCTCCAAGGATGCATCCCGCGGCGGGGCAGCCGCCGTTTCACCGCACAATTCCGCGAATTTCGCCGGGGAAGGGTTATCCAAGAGGCGAGCCAATCCCGAAGACGCCATTTCCTCGGTATGCTTCTGGCGATGAGCGTCGCTACAGAATTTAGCGTCGCTAAGACGCCGCATTATCGGGATTTTTCTGCCGCAATGGAGACAAGTCATCGGGCTGAACCGGTTCTGGCTAAAAAAAATACGCCTGGGTACTATGGTACCGGTACCGGCTCGCCCTGACTAGCTAGGAAAAATACCTATTGGACCAAAAGAACCGTCTCACCGTCGATTAAGAGAGACGCAGAAGCAAGAGTCTCATCGGACGGCACAAACCGCTCGGCCGTAAGGTACGAGCAGATGCGCCCGATGAAATCGTCGCGATTGGAGACGCGCAGCCAGCTCACGCGGGACTGCTCGCCCGGCTCGGAGAAGAAGCCGACGCCGCCGGCCGGATGGCGGGCGTCTGTCCAGGAATCGACCACACGACCATTGATGCGAGTGCTGAAGTTATTTCCAGCGATGTCCATCTGGACCTGATACATCATGTCGTTGCGAATAGAGAACGGCAGCGAGCGGGTAGTGCGCGGGCCGGCGATGCCGTCGACCACACTGTAGTGCACCAGATCGGCGAGGGGCAGAGGGCCCGGCTTGCTGATCATGATCTTGGCCGCGTGATAATTGCCGGCGTCCTTCGCGCGGAACACCCAGGACAATCCTCTCTTTTCGACTTGCCCGAGAAACTCGAACTTGTAATTGGTCAAGTTCATCGATTTCCGCCACAGGCCGAGTTTCCCTGGCCGCAGGGAACCGGAGGGGTCGTACGCCCAATCCTTGGCCCAACCTTCGACACCTTCCCAACTGCTGAGGCCCGAGCGAAAGTCCTCATTCAGGCGCACCGCGGCGCGAGTCCGCATAAGAGACCGGATGCCGCTGACGCCATTGCCCTGGAAGGCAGCGGAGAAGACCGGCTTCGGAATCGCCAGGAAGGTGACCGCTCCAAGAGTAAAGATGGCGCAGGCCGCCATGGCCAGCCACACCTGCCCTGAAGGCATGAACTTGGAGAGGTTGTGAACCCAATCATCCTCGGAGGGACGCGGAGGAATCCGGGGAACGCGGAACTCTTCGATCTCGTACTGCTTGCGGGCCTCGGCCGCGCGAATTGCCGCCGCCTTGGAAATCGCCTGGATGGACTCGCGCAAGTCGAGTTGGACGTGCCGCGCTTCCGGCAGAATCACGGTCTGGGGAACGACCGGCCGAAGCCCGCCGCCCAGATTGTCGTCCGTCATGCCCTGCGGGCGGGGCCACGCCTGCCGCAGCGAAATCGGATCGGCGCTAGTTCGGCGCCCGAAAAACTCCGGCTTCGAAGCCGGAACGTCGAACGCGCTGGCAGCCGTCGCCTGAACCAAAGGCCGCGGCTCCGATGCGGCGGCATTCGGCATGGTCCGGCTACCCTGGGGCTGGACCGAGCTTCGATACCCAATCTCGTCCTGAAGCCGGTTGATCGGCAGGTTGATGTCGATCTGGCCTGGCTCCGGAAACGCCATTTCCAACTTGATTCGAGGTGGCTCTTCGCCTTCAGTCAAAACGGGATTTCCGCTGCGTGCCCAGGCGGCCGCTACCAGCGACGCCAGAGAAAATCCAAAGGTTGCGGCGCCCGACGACCACGGCAGGACCAGACCCGAGGCCACCAGGCCGGTGGTGCGCCGCGGCAGTGTGTCCGGAATGGCGCGAGGCATCGCCCAGCCGACGCCGCCGCCATCCTTCGGCCCGACGTAACCCACCGCCATCGAAGGAAGCGCTGATAAAAAGTGCCCGTCCGCCTTCGCCGGCGACGAGACCTGAGTCTCTACCAGAGTTGCTGTCTGGGTCGCATCAAAGTAGCCACGGCCGTTGTGGCGTGCTTCGCCAACGGCGTCATCCGCGGTCCCCTCCGACCGCTTCACCGAGCGCCTCTCCTTTGGCAGACTACCGTGTTCCGCCAAGTAGAGGGCGCGGTGTTCGAGCGTGCAGAAGTCCCCAATGGAGGACTTTCTGAAGATTGCCAATTTTGCGCCGCACAGCAAACAAGTCATGGCCGCGTTCCTTGCGCCTTCTTCTGTCTCTCAAATCGTAGACGTTTTCCAAGCGGAAAACTACGTCACAAATCCCTTAGACGAGCACCTCAAGTACCGTATTGCCTAAAAGCGGCCTTCCGGTTGCTACTTACTACCAGCAACGATTTCTGAACCACGGCTCCCGGCTTAGTCTCGACCAAGGGATCTAAGTCTACCCCTAGGCCAGGACCCGGCGGCAGCGGGAACGCTCCCTTCGATGCGCTGAGCATAGCCGTCGTCAGTCCAAGGTAGTCGGAAGCATAGTGCCGGCGCACCGATTCCATCAAATACAGGTTGGTCACGTTGGCCGCGAGGTGGGCCGAGGCGAAATGGAGAACCGGCCCGCCGCAGTTGTGGGGCGCGACGGGTAAGTAGTAGGTTTCCGCAAACGCGGCAATCCGTTTGGCTTCCGTGATTCCACCACACCAGCAAATGTCCGGCATCGCGATGCGGGCTGCTCCCTTTTCCATGAGTTCCCGGTATCCCCAGCGGGTCATGAACCGTTCACTCAGGCACAGGGGGAGGCGTGTGGACTGGGCTAATTGAGAATAACAGGCCAGGTTGTCCTGCGGTAGCATCTCCTCGAGCCACATCGGCGAGTAGGGCTCGAGGGCCTGGGCGATTCGAATAGCGCAGGGGAGGTTCCAGTAGCCGTGAAACTCCACGGCGATGTCCATGGAATCTCCGAACTCCTGTCGAATCAACCGAATTGGTTCCATTCCGCGCCGCAACTGATCGGCTGTCAGCCACTGCCCGCCGGTCTCCTTCGCGATCGGATCGAACGGCCAGATCTTCATGGCGCGAATGCCTTGCGAGGCCAGATCGCGGGCGAGTTCCACCGGTTGGGACAGAAAATCGAAGTGGTCGTAGCAGGTGTTGTAGGTGGGGATCGCCGTCCGGGAAGCGCCTCCCAGCAACTGATACAGAGGCTGTTTGGCCACCTTCCCGGCCAGGTCCCAGAGGGCGATGTCGATCGCGCTGATCGCGCGCATCTCCGCGCCGGCCCATCCGCTATACGAAACCGCGAGGAACATGTCCTGCCATAGCCGATCGATCGACGACGGGTCCTTCCCAAGAAGCACAGGCGCCAGAACGGAATGAATCACCGCGGCTTCGGCGGCCGGGTTCGGATACGTCTCGCCAAGGCCGGTCAGCCCCTCGTCGGTGTGGATGCGCACCCAAGTCCATTTCACCGGCCCGGCATGGACCGTGATTCCTTGGGAGAGGTAAATGGTCTCGACGGCGGTGATGCGCATCTGTTTCCTATTTTATGCAGTCCCGCGGCAGGAAGAAGGACTCCTCTATTCAGAGGGGCTCTGCGCGAGGATCTCGTCGGCCATCTTCGCGACGATGGCCATCTCGGCGACATCGTGCACCCGAACCAGGTGGGCTCCGTGCAGAATACACGCGGTGACGGCCGCGGCGGTGGCAAAGCGAGTTCCTTCTTCCGTGGCCTGTGCCAGGAAGGACTTTCGCGAAGGGCCGATGAGAACCGGCAGATCCAGCTGGCTGATCTGCCGCAAGCGGGCGATCACCTGCGAGTTCTCCTCGCGCCGCTTGCCGAACCCGAGGCCGGGATCGACCACCATCTGGTTCAACTCCACCCCACTGTGCCTGGCACGATGTACGCAGGCATCCAGGTCGCGGGCCACCGCGCTCGCCGCGTCCGGCAGGGGGCCCAACCTGGCCCAGGTCTCCGGCTTTCCACGCATATGGTTGAGCACGAGGCCCGCGCCCCGATTGACCGCGACCTTCGCGAGTTGCGGATCGATCGTCAGGCCGCTGGGGTCGTTGATGATCTCGGCCCCATGTTCGATCGCCTTCTCGGCGACCTCGGCCTTGTAGGTGTCGACGCTGATGGGAACGGCCAATTTCCCTTTCAGCCGTTTCAGCACCGGGACCAGCCTGCGCAGTTCTTCCGCCGCGGCGATGGGAGCCGACCCCGGCCGGGTCGACTCGGCCCCGACGTCGATGATATCGGCGCCTTGCTCTTCGAGTTCGATGGCGCGGGCGAACGCCCGGTCCGGATCCAGATACTTTCCGCCGTCGGAGAAGGAGTCCGGGGTGACGTTGAGGATGCCGACCAGCAGCGTTCGCCCGCCGAGGTGGATCTCGCGCTGTTTGAGTTTCCAGTAGAAGAACTTGCGGGTCATGATGATCGGAGTGGACGGACGGGAGGACAATTCCATTGTACGGTGTGGCGCGAATCCGCGCCCGGCGCCTGCGAGGGGAGTGATCGTCATGCCCAAATCCGTCAACGCGCCGGCAAGGCCAGGTTCCGGCTGACGGTCCCGATCGGTGGGTCCCCAGGCGAAACCCTAGCCCGTCTGCGCGCGCCGGCGCTCATCTGGCATCCGCCCCCTGCCTGGTGTATGGTGAATGTATGGCGCGATTGATTTCAACGACGGTTCGGCTCGATGAGGAGGACGTTCTGGCATTGAAACGGGCTCGTGAGGCAGGGCTCTCTGCTTCCGATCTGATCCGCAAGGGCCTGCGCGTCGTCGCCTCGCGCTATTATTCCGGCCGGCGGCCGCCCTCCACGCTTCTGTTCGAGTCCACGAACAGCAAACTCGGTGATGAATCCGAGCTCTTCCGGGACATCGAGGGGTGATTCCCCCAATCATCGCCGATACGGGCGGCCTACTGCGCGCGCTCGCCCGCACGTCAGACGGCCAGCCGAGCTTTCCGGAATACGAAAGAATCCTGACGTCGGCCGCCGCCGTGATCGTACCTGGACTTGTCCTCGCGGAGGTGGACTATTTCCTGCGAGCGGAGCGGAAGGCAATGCGCAGACTCATTGCCGAGATCTTTGACCCTGCCACACGCTATGAATACGAACTGCCGCTTCCAACCGACATTATCCGGGCGCTGGAGTTGGACGCCAAATTTGAGGGTCTCGGCCTGGGACTCGTTGACGGGATGGTCGCTGCCGTGGCCGAGCGCCGCCGCGTTTATCGCGTTCTCACCAGCGACCGCCGCGATTTCACCGCGATCCGCGTGGGTCCCCGGCTCACTCGCGCTCTAGATCTCCTGCCGTGAAGCAGTTGCCCATCCCGGGAAAGTGTTTGGGCGCAGCATCTTGCGGACCTCGGGGGGGCGGCATACTTGAATTGGTCGGATTCCTGGTCGGACGACGATCTTCCCGATGCGACAAATGCATCGCTCGAGCGGTTTGAGCGGCTGGAACAGGAGGGGCATCGAAGCCATGTGGCGTCTGTAGTCGGCGCCTTTCCAGGCGCGGACACGACGAAGATCCGGCCAAGTGGTGCGTTCGACTGTCGTAGCACCGCCGTCGACCTGACGTTTCTTGTTGCCTGATCACAACACAGACGCCGATAGAACTCGCTCCAACAGACTGTGAATTACGCGACTGGCGACAGGCGGGACTTCATCATCCGTCCGTCTCCAGGCTGTTCCCGTGACACTGCCGCAACGCATCGTCGGCCAAACGGACAGGTACCGCGCCTGAGCACCGAAGGCCGGTCACAACGGCTGACGACCTTATTCGACAACCGCTCCCGATTATCCGCTTCCGGCCGGTGTGGTATCCACCGCAAAATCGGAGTAGGATCGGTTCTAGGGTGTCACGCTCGATCCCAGATCGGCACGCGATCCGACCCGCTGTCCGCCTGGTGATTCGAGCCGGTAATTCCTTCCTCAGAAATGGCCTTAAGGGCTGGATTGTGTTGGTATTTGCAGCCATACGGGTCGTGGCTGAGGGCGGCGCGGTAGCAGGGAGTGTCATCGACGCGGCGACCAAGGCGCCGATCGCCGAAGCCGTGGTCAAGTTGTACCGCGCGGACAAAGTTGTGCAGACGGTGTCATCGAATGCCCAAGGGTTGTTCCGCATCGACGGTCTGGCGGACGGTACGTATCGCGCGGTTTTCAATCATTCCGGTCATTTGCGGTTGGCTTCAGATGACGCGGCTGCACGGACATTTGTGATCTCGGCGGCTTCCGCCGAGATCCGGTTGGAGGCCCAACTCATGCCGGCCGGGCAGATCGGGGGACGTGTCCTGAACCCGACGGGTGAGTCCATGAAGGGCGTTCCCGTGGCATTGCGCCGGCCTTGGGATGACGAATGGAATCAAGTGTCGATCTCGGGCGACGAAGGGCGGTTCCGCTTCCTGAACCTCGAGCCGGGCACGTGGATTCTCGGGGCAGCACCGACGATGCGGATTTGGCTGGCCGACCCTACGAAGAATCCCAAGCCCGTTCCAGACCCCGCTGCAGAAGAACGGCAGACAGTGGGCTGGGTGACGACCTTCTTTCCGGGCACTCCGGATTTGGCGGGCGCTGCGAAAATCGTATTGCGGCCGGGGGGCATTCTCGATGGCTACGACGTAAAGCTGCGCACGGCGCCTTTGCGGCGGTTGTCTGGCGTCGTGATCGATGAAGACGGCAATCGCGTGCCGAAGGCAGGGGTGTCGCTGAGCGACGTGGCGAACAAGGGCGTGAATGGCGCGTTTACGACGGCTGATGGCGAGGGGCGTTTCGCATTCGATTCGGTCAAGGACGGACAATGGCGGATCCGCGCGGGATTGGGGCAGACCGGACGAACGTTGAAGGGCTATGCCGACGTGTGGGTGTCGCGGAGCGACGTCGAAGGGATCGAAGTGCGGGTCACGGCGCCTTTTCCGGTGAAGGGCTTCGTGGAACGCGAAGAACCCCGCGATCAGGAAGGCAACCGCAAGGCCTCGGTTGTTTTTCTGATTCCGCAAGCGGCTTCGCAGGACATGCAAGTCGGTGCTCCTCACAACCAGGATGGGACCTTCGTGCTGAAGAACGTCTATCGAGGGCGCTACCGCGTGCTTCCGGCAGGGTACGCGCAGGGCTACTATGTCGCATCGATCTGGTATGGCGATCAGGAAGTCACCACCCAGGCGATCGAGGTTGTGAATCCGCCCCTGCCGCTGAGAATCGTCTACAAGTCTGGCGCGGGCCGGGCGGCCGGCACAGTGGATCGCGGAGAAGGCACATGGGTGGTACTCGTGCCACAAGACGAGGCGCTCCGCGACCCTTCTCAGTTCATTCGCAGAGCGAGGTGCGAGGCCAATGGTAAGTTTGCCATCGACAGCCTGCGTCCCGGCAGCTATTACGCGTTCGCGTTCGACCGCATCCGCATAGAGATGCTCGAGGACGTGGAATTCGTACGCACCCTCGTACCACGCGCGATGCGTGTGGAAATCCGCCATGGCGAGGTGGCGCATCTCGATCTAGCCCCGCAGGTTTGGCCGGACTACTGATTTGCAGGAGCCGCCCTCCAGCAGACTCGCTTAACGCTCATCCTCGAGTTGTCCCATGCCGGCGTCCGTGGGCACACGCACAAATCCGGCTGCAGCAAAATGCGAGTCGAACGCAATCGCGTGGCGGATACGCTCGGCCCGCATGAGCGCGAAGTTGGTGGCGTCCACAAAGCTGAAGTCATGGTCACGGTATCGTTCGAGAATGGCGAAAGCGCGTCGCTCCAGATCCTGACTCACCAAGATGCGTTCAAGGCGCGTCGTCTGGTCGAGCGACTCCAGGAATCTCCGGCAGGCCTCGTAGCCGCGGGTCACACGGAGCAGCGTGTCGACAAAGATTCGCCGAGGCGTCATCGAGAGCGATTCCGCGCCCGTTCAGCGTCGGCCAGGATCTGATCGTGGCGGTCCGATTAGTGTCCCGCCGGCGGCTGCGACTGGCCTGACCGATCAGGCGGAGCAGGGGTTCCTGCTCCGCCGATTCATTTTGCAGGAGCAGATCAAGCGCACGGCGAATCACCTTCCCCTTGGACTCCCGCCGTTTCGCCGCGAGCAGTTCCAGACGCCGATCCTGGTCGTCGGGCAGCAGAAACTGCAATCGCGTCATTATGCTTGTGTAGTCCCGTCGGTAGGATACACAGCAGTGCCGAGGTTGTGCAACCCTCCCGCCACCTGCCCGCACCCGGATCGCAATAGTGCGTAAGAGTTCTGAGCCTCATAGGTCGGCCCAGGTCGCGGTTCGGGCGAAAAGATGGTACAGGTAACAGGACTGCGCGCGAAGGCGGCGTCAACGCCTGACGCCTGCTCAGACGACCGATCCCAGCCAGCGGACCGGAAATCGGGCGCCTACCGCGTTCACAAGCCGCTCGTCGGCGGTAAGGAGGGGCCGGCCCGACGCAACCGCGAGCGCCAGGTATATGGCGTCGTAAACGGTCCTGTCGAAGGTAACGGCCATCGCCACGGCTTGCTGGATGAGAGGCTTTGTGGGTGCTGTCGGGATCTTCAGACCGGCAAACCAATCGATTGCGCCATCCGCCGATTGTTCGGAGATCTTCCCTACACGCACCGACTTCCATAAGATGTTGCCGATCTCCGCCCAGAACAAGTCGGGAACCGAGAGCGAGATTTCGCCGGTGCCGAAAGTCTCCAAAACACGAGCCGCTTCCGCAGCCAAAGGTTCGCTCTTGACGGGGAGAACCCACTTTGCCGCGACGCTGGCGTCGAGGACGTAGGCCGTCAACGCGCTCGATCCTCCCGCAACATCTCTTCCGAGGATGGAAATGGACCGGCTGCCGGAGACGGTCGGGACCGGATCCGGCGCGCGCGCAAAATGAGCGCTTTGCGGCGCGCCACTTCCTTCGGCGTGGGCACGTTCTCCGCCAGCACGGCCAGGACTTCGGCGGAGATCGAAGTTCTTTTGTCCCGCGCAAGCCCTCGGATAGCCTCGTACAGTTCCTCGGGCACGTTTTCAACATAAAGAGTGGGCATAGAGCAATCCTAGACTGATTCTAGCACTTCTCTAGATCCACAAGGCTGGGGCTCGGTTAGAAACGCCATGGGCGGTCATCGGCTGGCGCTGTCCTCATTCCCTCAAGAGCCGCACCTCGCCCCTGCATGTTAAGATTTCAGCGTACTGCCGACACGAGTGGAGAAGCCGCAGCCACAAAGTTACAGCCGCGCGGACGTCCGGCGGATGCTCGCCGTTTCCAGCCAGCAACTGACTGGATGGCAACGGCAGGGTTTCCTCCCGAAGGACACCCGCTTTTCGTTTTCCGACCTGATCGCCCTGCGAACCCTGCAGAAACTCCGGGAGAATCACGTGCGCCCGAGAGCCATCGCTCGCGCCGTGCACTCCCTCAAGAAGAAGCTTTCGCACATCTCCCGCCCGCTGGCCGAGTTGAAGATCCTCTCGAACGGGCGGTCGATCGAGGTCCAGATTGCCGGCCAGAAGATGGAAGCCACCACCGGCCAGATGTTGTTCGACTTCGAGACGGCCGAGTTGAACAACCTGCGGTCGTTCCAGCAGCCGGCGCCGAAGACCTCACGCCTGGAAAAAGAGCGCCAGGCGGAGTTGTGGTTCCAGCGTGCCCTGGACCTGGAGGAACGGGGCGCTCCGCTCACGGATGCCATCGAAGCCTACGAAAAGGCGATTGACCTGAACCCCAACGCCGCGGGGGCGCTGGTCAACCTCGGCACGATCTACTACCATCTGCGGCGCTTCAAGGAGGCGCGGCATTTCTATGAGCGCGCCATCGAGGTGGATCCCAAGTACTCGCTCGCCCATTTCAACCTCGGCAATCTCTGCGACGAGTGCGGGCAACTCGACCGCGCCCGGGACCTCTACCAGGCCGCGCTCAAGCTGGACCCGAACTACGCCGACGCGCACTACAACATGGCCCTGGCTTGCGAGCGCAAAGGCGACTACCTTCGAGCCACGCGGCATTGGAAGGCGTACCTGAAGATCGATCCGGCCAGCCAGTGGGCGGTGATTGCCCGCCGGCAACTGGACCGGTTGCGGGAGATCACCCTGATCCGGCAGCCGGAGTCCGGCACCTGATATCCTTAGTACGGTAAGCCATTCACCGGACCGCCGGTCCGGTCCGCCTTCCTGGAGATCCATCATTGGGACGATTGATCCTTGCAATCCGCTGCTTTTCTGCGATCCTGTTTCGCGGCTCCCTTCCCGACGACCTGGTGAAAGCCTTGGGCCTTTCTCATCGGGGAGCCAAGACGCCCGCCGCGACTCCGGCGGCCGCGACGGCGAGCAGCACCGCCATTGACGGCGCGCTGCAGATCCTGGGAATCCTGCAGCGCGATTCGCGCCTGATCGATTTCCTGATGGAAGATATCTCGGCTTATTCCGATGACCAGGTGGGCGCGGCGGTACGGGCGATGCACCAGCAGAGCCGCGACGCGTTGAACCGCTATGTCAGGCTGGCGCCGGTGATCGACGGGGTGGAAGGCACGTTCACCAAACTGGCTTCCGTGGACGCGGCCTCCGTCAAACTGGTGGGCAACGTTCCTCCGCAGCCGCCTGCCGGAGGCACCCTGCGCCACCGGGGGTGGAAGTGCGTCAAGGCCGACCTGCCCCCTCTCGGAACCAGGGCGAGCACCGCCATCGTTGCTCCCGCCGAGATCGAGATCGAGTAACCTGCCTTGGACCCGCGCTACGTCATCGGAATTGATCTCGGGACCACGAACTGCGCCTTGGCTTTCGCCGAAACTGCCGTGGCGGCGGACTCGTTGTCGCTACCGCCGGTTTCCGTCTTCGGCATCCCGCAGTTGACCAATCCGGGGGAAGTGCGGCAGGAGGCTCTGCTGCCATCGTCGCTCTTTCTGCCGGGGGCGCTGGACTTCCCGGAAGGTTCGCTGGCACTGCCGTGGGAATCGCCCGCCGGCCAGGTGATCGGGCGGCTGGCGCAGCGGCGCGGAGCGGAGGTCGCGGGCAGGTTGGTGGCCTCGGCCAAGTCGTGGCTGTGCCACGCCGGCGTCGACCGCACCGCGGCGATTTTGCCCTGGACCTCGGCCCAGGGAGTCGACAAGGTATCGCCGGTCGAGGCCTCGCGGCGCTTTCTCGAGTATCTGCGCGAGGCGTGGGACCACGGAAATCCCGATGCCTCGTTCACCTCGCAACAGGTGCTGGTAACCGTTCCGGCTTCCTTCGATGCCGTGGCCCGCGACCTGACCGAGAGCGCCGCGGCGCAGGCCGGCTTTGCGAACGTGACTCTGCTCGAAGAGCCTCAGGCCGCGTTTTACGCCTGGATCGAACGGCATCCCGACTGGCGCGAGCGGGTGAAGGTCGGCGATCTGGTGCTGGTGGCCGATATCGGCGGCGGCACGACGGATTTCACCCTGATCGCGGTGACCGAGCGCGGCGGGGAACTGGCGCTCGAACGGGTCGCGGTCGGGGATCACATCCTGCTGGGCGGCGACAACATGGATCTCGCCCTGGCCCGGCTGATCGAAGGGCAGTTGGCCGAGGGCGGGCGCAAACTCGATGCCCTCCAACTTCAATCCCTGTGGCTGAATTGCCGTCTGGCCAAAGAGAAACTGCTGGCGCCCGATTCGAAATCCACCAAAGAGCCGGTGACGATCCTGGGCCGAGGCACCGGACTGGTGGGCGGCGCCATCAAAGCGACTCTCAAACGCGAGGACCTGGAGCGCATTCTGCTGGATGGTTTCTTCCCGCAGGTGGAAAGCCACGAGGTGCCGCAGCGCGCGAGACGCGTGGCCTTACAGGAGATCGGCCTGCCATACGCGGCCGATCCCGCGATCACCCGGCACCTGGCGCAGTTCCTCCGGCAGCAGGCGTCGAAGGCCGAGCATGGGTTAGTCCGGCGGGCCGCCAGCGGCTTGGCCGCGCCCACGCATGTCCTGTTCAATGGAGGCGTCCTGCACGCGGGGCTGGTGAGGGACCGCCTGATGTCCGTACTCAACTCCTGGCTGGCGGCCGAGAACCTGGCGCCGGCGCAGTTGCTCGAGGGCGAAGACCTGATGCAGGCCGTCGCGCGAGGCGCGGCGTACTACGGCTTGGCCCGGCGCGGCAAGGGGGTCCGGATCCGCGGCGGCGTGCCGCGGACGTACTATGTCGGCATCGAAAGCGCGATGCCCGCCGTTCCCGGCCTGCCGAATCCGTTGAAGGCGCTGACGGTGGCGCCCTTCGGGATGGAGGAAGGAACCGAAGCCCTCGTCCCCGACCGCGAGTTCGGCCTGATCGTTGGAGAGCCCGCCGAATTCCGCTTCTTCAGCTCCGCCGGGCGCAAGAACGACCAGATCGGCGACATGATCGAGGAAGTGGGCCCCGACATCGAAGAACTGTCTCCGATCGAGGTCACGCTGCCCGCCGAAGAAGGCGCCGGCCAGATCGTCCGGGTCTCGTTCGAAACGGCGGTGACCGAGACGGGAGTCCTCCAGTTGTGGTGCGTGTCGCGAGACGGACGGCGCTGGAAACTCGAGTTCAACGTCCGCGAGCGGGTCGGATAGGGGTGACGGAATGAAGATCGGAATCGACCTCGGCACCACCAATTCGGCGCTGGCCTTTATTGACCCGCGCGAGGGCGAGGATTCCGACTTTCCGCCGATTCATGTCCTCGAGATTCCGCAGGCGGTGGCGCCCGGCCGCGTGGAGACGCGAAAGACGCTGCCCTCGTTTCTCTACCTGGAAGGCGATCAGCCTGTGGGCGTGTTCGCTCGCGACCAGGGTTCGCTGGTGCCAACCAAGCTGGTTCACTCGGCCAAGAGCTGGCTCTCCAATCCGGACGTCGACCGCACGGCGAAGATCCTGCCCTGGGATTCACCCGAAGGCGGTCGAGTGCTCTCGCCGGTGGAAGTGTCGGCGCGGCTGCTCGAGACGATCCGGAAGGCCTGGGAACAGTCCTCCGGGACCCCGCTGGCCGATCACGACGTGGTGCTGACGGTTCCGGCCTCGTTTGACGAGGAAGCCCGCGAACTGACGGTGGCGAGCGCCGGCCAGGCGGGGATCGAGAAGCTGACGCTGCTGGAGGAACCGGCCGCCGCCTTCTACTCGTGGATCGCCAACAATTTCGCCCGCTCCCGAAAGCTGCTCTTCGACGGTCAGGTGGTGCTGGTGTGCGACGTCGGTGGCGGGACCAGCGACTTCAGCCTGATTCGTGTCAGCCGCGAGGACGACCGGATCGACTTCACTCGCACGGCCGTCGGCAAGCATCTGCTGCTGGGCGGCGACAATCTCGACCTGACGCTGGCCTGGCTCGTCGAAACCAAGCTCGGCTCGCAGTTGTCGGTGCGCCAGCGTAGCGGTTTGCGGCGGCAGTGTTCGGCCGCCAAGGAGCGCCTGTTGTGCGATCCCACACTCGCCGGCGTCGACATCACGGTAACCGGCGGGGGAACTTCCCTGATCGGCGGAACGCTTCGCACCCAAATCCTGCGGGAGGAGGCGCTGGAACTGGCCCTGGATGGCTTTCTGCCCTTCTCGAAGCGCGGGGAGTTTCCCAAAGAAGAAAAGCGCAGCCTCTTCCGGGAACTTGGCCTGCCCTACGTCACCGACCCGGCGATTACGAAGCATCTCAACCAGTTTCTCGAATCGGCCGGCCAGGCTCCCGACGCGATTCTGTTCAACGGCGGGTTCTTCATTCCGGAACTTTTGCGGCAGCGGGTGGCCGACGTCGTCGAATCCTGGTACGGCAAACGGCCGGAGATCTTCGACAACCGCGACCTGGACCTTGCGGTGGCCGCGGGCGCGGCGTACTACAGCTATGTCCGGTCCACCGGCAGCGGCATCCTGGTTCGCGGCGGATTGCCCCGGGCTTATTTCGTGGGGATCGGCGATCCGGCTCCGGACCGGATCTCGACGCTGTGCCTGGTGCCTCGCGGCAGCGAGGAAGGCGCGACTATCGAACTCGACCGGGAGAGCCTGCAATTGGTGGCGAACCGGCCGGTCTCCTTCCGGCTCTACAGTTCCCTGACCCGGACCGAGGACCGGTTGGGCGATGTAGTGGAGTTCGCTCCGGACGACGAGTCGCTCCACACCCACGCTCCGCTGATGGCCGTGATCCGCTTCGGCAAGAAGGTGGGCGACCGGCTGGTGCCGGTCAAACTGGGGGCCCGGTTGACCGAAATCGGAACCCTGGAAACCTGGTGCGATTCCAAGGTCAGCGATAATCGCTGGCGCTTGCAGTTCCAACTCCGCAAGGCGGCGGCGCAGGCGTCCGGCCACAAACCGGCGGCCGTGGTCAGCGAAGAAGCTCTGCAATCAGCCCTCGATCTGATTCGTGCGGTTTTTGCCCAGGGCTCTCTCGCGCCCGAGGAACTGCCGGGCCGGTTGGAAGCCGCATTCGGCCTGGGCCGCAACTCGTGGCCGCTCGAGGCGATCCGGCGTATGGCCGACCTGTTCCTCGAACTCGCCGAGGGGCGAAAACGAAGCGCGGGGCACGAAGCCCGGTGGCTGAACCTGTGCGGCCTGTGCCTGCGGCCCGGCCTGGGATTTCCCGGAGACGACTTCCGGATCGAGCAGGTGCGCCGCGTCTTCGCCGCCGGCCTGACGTTTGCGAGCCAGGTCCAATGCGAAATCGACTGGTGGATCTTCTGGGGCCGTGTCGCGGGGGGATTCAACCGCAATCAACAGATTGACCTGTTCCAGCGCGCCGCTCAACTCCTGCTGCCCAAGCTTTCCAAGGGAGGCAAGCCGGCCAAACCGGTGCGGGTCAATTCCAGCCTGCTTCGCGAAATGTGGCGCACCGCCTGCAGTCTGGAACTGCTGCCGCTGCAAACCAAGACCGAACTCGGGGACAATCTGGCCCGGCGGGTGAAATCGGGGGATTTCCGGGACAGTGAGCTGTGGTGCCTGTCGCGGCTGGGCGGGCGAAAGCTTCTGTACGGCCCGATCAACCAGGTCCTGGCGCCCTCGACCGTCGCCCGCTGGGTGGAAACCCTGGCGAGTGTGAAGGATGACCGCGCGACGATGGGAGACGCTTTGGCCGCCATGGCCCGCAACACGGGCGATCCGATGCGCGACCTGGCGCAACCGGTCCGGGAGGCGGTCCGGCGGCGGTTGGAGCAGATGCCGAATGCGGACGGCCTGCTCGCGTCCTTCGGCGGGGAAGACGAAGGCGACGAGGCGGCGTTGGGTAGGATCTTTGGGGAGGAGCTGCCGTCGGGTTTGGTGATTCAGGAAGAGTAGCGCTTCAAAGCTCGTCATCAATCCCCGTCGCTCAGGTGGACGCGGATGCGGTTCGGTTCCACAATCCAGAGTTGCTGAGCGATCGGATGCGTTTCAGCCATGTTGAGCAGGCAGTCGATCAAGTGGCAAAGTAGCGCCAGACTGACGCTTCCAGGCGCGCGGATCACCGCAATGCCAGCCGACGTCTCCGGCGGGAATCTGAGGACATCCGCGAAGTCCAAATCCAGGGTGACCAGACAGCGGCCTTCCAGGGCGCAAGTCTCGAAGATTCTGCGATCAGAGGCGCCCGACAATTGTTCGCTGGCGACGGTGTGGATGTCATGTCCCCGCGATCGGAACCTCTCCACCGTGCGAGCACCCAGGTTCTCGTCCAGCTTGAACTTCATGCGGCACTGGACCCGGGGAGGTCGACGAAGCGTTCCCGGCTCATCTCCGCTCCGTATGCGAGTGCCGCCAGCACATCTTCACGGGTCAGTTGCGGGTATTCGGCCAGCAACTCGTCAAAGGTCGCGCCCGAAGCTAGTAAGTCCAGGATCAGGGAGACCCAGATTCGCGTTCCCCGGATACAGGCCTTTCCGAAGCAGATGTCGGGGTCGATTGCGATGCGCTCGAGCAGTCGATTCATCTCCTCAAGAGTACCAGCGTGAGGCGGCACGGCGTCGCTCAAGCCGGTACGATTTGCCGCCAGACGATGTAGTACCACTTTTCTTGGGAATTCGGGTTCGTTGTTTTACCATGAAGGCGGCAGGAGGTGTGATGGGTCTGGAAGCGACGTGCCGCGCCCACGCCGGCCGCAAGTCCGGCGATGGCAAGGCCCAACTGGAGACCGACACGCTGTTGTTTCGAGGAGAGTTCCGGCTGGACATTCCTCTCGCCAAGGTCACCAGGGCGGAAGCGCGCGACGGCATTCTCGAGGTTCGCTACGGACGGACGACCGCGCGTTTCGAACTCGGCAAGCTGGCCCCCAAGTGGGCGGACAAAATCACGAATCCCAAGGAACTGATCGACAAACTGGGCGTGAAAGCGAACTCCCGCGTTTCCGTCATCGGAATCGAGGACGCCGCGTTCTGGAAACAGCTCGAAGCGCGCACCCCCGACATCACTCGAGGCAAACTTGCCAAGGACTCGGATTTCATCTTCGCCGGACTCACGAAGGTCACCGATCTGAATCACCTGCCGAAGTACAAGAAGCATCTGAAGCCCAACGGCGCGATCTGGGGCGTCTGGGCCAAAGGAAAGGCCCAGCCGGTCAGTCAGTTTGACGTGATGGCGGCCAGCCGCCTGGCCGAACTGGTGGACACCAAGGTCTGCAGTTTCTCCGAGACGCACACCGCGTTGAAGATGGTGATCCCGGCCGATCAGCGTTAGAGCTTGAGCCGGCAAACTACGCCGACGTCGTCGCAGTACCACATCCAGCCCTTCCAGATCGTCATGCCGTGAGGTAGGGGATCGGAATCGGCCAGTTGGATTCGCGCCGAGACCTGGCCGGTCTTGGGATCATAGCGGTCAAACGAGTTGGCGTTGGAATCCGCGCACCAGAGCCACTGCCCGTCCCATCCCAGGCCGTGAGGCCGGTCGCCAGCGGTCGGGAACTGGAACTCGATTTTCCACGCCGAAGGATCCATCCGGTAGATCGTCTTGGAGGGCGGCACCGCCATCCAGAGCTTGCCGTCGCGCCATTCGAGTCCGTGTGCGCCGGTCTTGACGCGTTCCTTGGGTGCGGCCGCTGGTTTCGGCTGTGCCGCCGGCTTTGCTTCTTCCTTCGGGGCCAGCGGACTGCGCCGGGGATTCGGCCAGTTCACCGCGCCCATCCCGGGTGTGTCGAACTTCCGGATGGTCTTGCCCGTTTTGGCGTCGGCGCGAATGATCTCCCGGCTGTAGGTGGAAGCCAACCAGATGGCCGTGCCGTCGAAGGTGATGCCGCTGCCGGCTTTGGAGTCCGTCTCGAGCGCTCGCAGGACCTTACCGCCCTCGAAGGAAACCAGATAGGCGCGGTTGTCGCCCTGGTCGAGGATCCACAGGCCGTCGCTGGTGGCCTGGAGGCCGTTCGGCCTGGGACCGGGCGATTTGAAGACCGTCTCGACCTTCGCGCGCCGGACAGGCATGTCGCGGGCCAGCGTCGGGGCGGCCAGAGCCAGGGACAGGAATTCGCGTCGCTGCATGAGAGGAATCATACCTTGTTCTGCCCGGCTCCGGTCGAGCGGCGGCCGGCTAGCCTGTCCGTCGCATGGCCCTTTGAGTCACATTCGGGAGGCCGTAAACCCATGACCCGAAATACCTTCCCATGGTCCTACCGCGATTCGAGGTACCCCCATAAACTTCTCCCGTCCATCTACCGATTAATTCTCATGCCAGGGGTGTCTACACCCCGGTAAGGAGAGCCATGCCCGCGATGAGTGATGTCCGTCCCGCCTTTGCCCCCCCGATGCCGGAACGCATCGAGGACGTCGGAATCAGCCAAAATCTGCTCGTCGACCTGATGGCGCGCCGGCTTTCGTTGGACGGCACGAACAACCTGAGCGGCATGAGCCAGAGCCTGAAACTCTCGCCGGGCGTGGTCGACCACCTGTTCCGCCAGATGAGGCAGCAGCAGATGATCGAAGTCAAGGGCATGATCGGCAACGACTACTGGATCTCCCTATCGGGCGCCGGACGCGCGCTGGCCACCGAGCGTTTCTCCCTTTGCCATTACGCGGGCCCCGCGCCTGTCTCGCTGAAGGAATATCACGCCGCGGTCAAAGCACAGGCCGCGGAGGTGGACATCAACCGCCGGGTTTTGCGAAACGCGTTATCCGACTTGGTGACCACCGATGAGTTGCTGGACCAACTGGGTCCGGCCGTCATCTCCCAAACTTCGATCTTCCTCTACGGGCCGACGGGAAACGGGAAGACCAGCCTCGCCGAACGACTGCTGCGCGTGTACCACGACGCCATCCTGATGCCCTACGCGGTGGAGGTGGACAACCAGATCATCGCCTTGTACGACCCCGTGGTTCACCACCGCATCGAAACACAGGATGCGGACATCGACCCGCGGTGGGTCCTGTGCCGCCGCCCCTGCATTCTGGTGGGCGGTGAACTGGTGCCGGGAATGGTCGAGTTGCGTCTGGATGAGTCGTCCGGCATCTACTCGGCGCCGCTCCAGATGAAGGCGAACAACGGGATCTTCATCATCGATGACTTCGGCCGGCAATTGATCTCGCCGCGCGACCTGCTGAACCGCTGGATCGTGCCGCTCGACCGGCGTGTCGATTACCTCTCGCTGCGCTACGGAGTCAAGTTCCAGATCCCGTTCGAGGTCCTGGTGGTGTTCGCGACCAACCTCGATCCGAACGACCTTGCGGACGAGGCGTTCCTTCGCCGCATTCACAACAAGATCTATATCGAGCCGGTGACCAGCGCGACGTTCGACGAGATCTTGCGGCGCGTCGCAACCTCGCGCAATATCCCGGTATCGCCGAGCGCCTGCGAAGAACTGCGCCGGCTGTGCCTGAGCGACGGCCGCACCGATCTCCGCGCCTGTTATCCGGTCGACATCTGCAACATTCTGCAGTCCATCAGCCGGTACGAGAAGAAAGCGATCGTGCTGAACCGCGAGAGTATCGAACGCGCGGTGAATCTGTACTTCGCCAGGTCCTGAGTTCCAACTGCCGCGCCTCTAGGCGTTGGCGACGAACAACTTCAAGATCTGAAACGTGATCCACGCGACGGCCGCCGAGGCGGGGATCGTGAGAATCCAGGCCCACATGATGTTGGCGGCCACGCCCCACCTCACCGCCTTCAGGCGATGGATCGAGCCGACGCCCGCGATCGATCCTGCGATGGCGTGAGTGGTGGACACGGGCAGGTGCAACTCGGTCGCGGTCAGGACGGCGATGGCGGCTCCGGTTTCGGCGCAGAAGCCGCTTCTCGGCTTGAGGCGCGTCAGGCGCGAGCCCATCGTGCGCACAATCCGCCAGCCGCCGCTCAGCGTTCCCAGCCCGATCGCGCCGTGGGCGGCGAAAATCACCCAGACCGGCACTTCGAACGTCTTCAGATATCCGGACGTGAACAGAACCCCGGCGATGATGCCCATCGTCTTCTGAGCGTCGTTGGTTCCGTGTGAATAGCTGAACGCAGCCGCTGAGAGCAATTGGAGCTTTCGAAACCACACATCCATCTTCTTTGGAGTTGCATTTCGAAAGATCCAGTGAACCAGAATCATCAATATGTAAGCCGACAGCAGGCCGATCACCGGCGCCAGGACGATGAACGTCAGCGTCATGGGCCACTTGCCCACAATCAGCGCCTCGAAGCCCGAACGCGCGATGGCCGCCCCGGCGTAGCCGCCGATCAGCGCGTGCGACGAACTGGTGGGCAGCCCCAGCCACCACGTCAACAGGTCCCATGCGATCGCGCCGATAAGGCCGGCCAGAATCACCCACGGCGTGACAATTTTCAGGTCGACGAAGCCGGCTCCCACCGTCGTGGCGACTCCGGTTCCAAAACTGAATGCCGAGACGAAATTAAAGAAAGCCGCCCACGCCACGGCCTGGAGGGGAGTCAACACCCGCGTGGCGACAATGGTCGCGATGGAGTTGGCGGCGTCGTGGAAGCCGTTGATGTAGTCAAAAACGAGCGCGATCGCAATGATCAGGATCGCCAGCGCCAGCGTCGGGTCCATTGGAGATCAACTGTTCTTGACCACCACCGCTTGCAGCACGTCGGCGACGTCCTCGCAGCGGTCGGTTGTCTGCTCGAGATACTCGTGGACTTCTTTCTGCTTGATCAAGGCGATGGCGTCGCTTGTGTTTCGAAACAAATCTGAAACGACTTGCCTTAGAATCGAGTCTGCTTCATCTTCCAGACGATTGATTTCAATGCAATGCGGCAGTACCGGCTTGTCGGTATGCAAAGCCTGAAACGCCTGTTCCAGGCAGGCGGCGCATTGGTCGATGATCTCGCTGAGCCGGATCACCGTCGCCGGAATCGGCTCCAACCGGTACGCGGCGATGCGGTAAGAAGCGTCCTCGATGCCGTCCAGAACGTCGTCCAGGTGAGACGCGAGGGAATGAATGTCTTCGGGATCGAGCGGCGTGATAAAGGTCTGGTTGAGCCGCGTAAAGACATCGTGGATGATTTCGTCGCCCTCCCCCTCCAGCACCCGGATCGCCTCGGCCGACTGCAATACCGCGGAATTGCCTTTCCTGACTCCATCCAGGAGCAATTTCGAAGACTGGCGGATCTTGGTCACTTGATCGAGGAAGAGGGCGTAGAATCGCTCTTCGCGCGGGAGAAGTCTCATAAACGCTCGCAGTGCTGCAAACTCATGGGCGGGGCAACAAAGACTCGTTATTGTACCAGTCCACCGTGTTACAAATCCGTTACGATCGGGAAGAGTTCCACCGGAGCGGAGGTCTCTCTCCTGCTTTGATCCTCCAGGTTCAGGTAGCGGGTGTCAAGCAGGCGGCCAGGGTCCAGATTTCCCATGGCGGAAAGGAGGTTTTCCTTCAAATGAGGGTGGTCGAGCTCCATCGACGCGAAGACGTCCCGAAGCGACCGCCGCACGGTCCCCGTTTTCTGGGAACAGCCGCACGGAATCAAGGGCGCGCCCAGCGATTCGGCGAATGCGGTGGTCAGCTTCTCCGTAACGAAGACGAGCGGGCGGATGAGGCGGAAGTCATTTGCCCGGGAGACGGTCACCGGCGGCAGCGCGCTGAGCTTTCCGGTGAACATGGCGTTCCGCAGGAGCGCTTCGCAGAAATCGTCGGCGGTGTGGCCGAAGGCGATCACATTGGCGCCCAGGCCCTGCGCGACTTCGTAGACGGCGCGCCGCCGGTAGCGGCTGCACAGGTCGCAGCCGTGATCGGGCTGCTCGTCGAGCAGCCGGACCGACGGGTTGTCGTGGAAGTAAGTCCAGTCGACATTTCTGGAGCGCAGCCACTCTCCCAAAGGTTCGATCGGCCGAAGGAACTTCCCTTGCTCGACGGTGAACGCGCAGACCGAAAATTCGACCGGCGCCCGCCGCGAAAGCAGGATGAGCGCTTCGAGAAGGGTCAGCGAATCCTTACCCCCGGACAGGGCGACGGCCACACGATCGCCATCCCGGATCATGCGGAAGCGGTGGACCGCTTCACCGACCTTGCGCAAGAGTGTCTTTTCCAGTTCCACAGGGCCCCTTACGAAGAGAAGCCCTGCAAGGTGTGCGGCCTTACAGGGCGGGTCGCTGTAGCTTGGGAGCCAGGAGCGACTATGCTCCTATTATCGCACGCACTAAACGGTGCGGAAGTTTACCAGCTCGATTTCAGCTGTTTCGAGCGCGTGCCGTACCTCCGGCGCAGTCAGGGCTGCCAACTCTTCGGCCCGCGACTCCTTGAGCCGGGTTCGCGCGGCGCGAAGCGCAGGCCCGCACTTTCCCGGATGACACATGAACTCGGTGAGCCCGGGCGGGAGGGACCGGATCAGCCGGACGAGTTCGGCGGCGCGAAAACGCCCCGTGAGTTGAAACCCTGCGAAGTGGTCGGTGGTGCGGCAGTGGTGGCGGCGCAGCACGCGTTCGAATCGGGCGGACAGAAAGCGGAGGCCGTCGCTGGTCGTGCGCTTCAGCCACGGCGCGGCGCCGCGGGCGGCAGTTCGCGGAAGATCGAAGGGCCGGCGCACCCAGGGAATCCGGAACTCCTCCGACAGCCGCGCCACGGCATCCAGGACGGGGGGAGCGAGATGCGTATGCTTGTGCGTGTCCAGATGAGATGGCTGGATTCCCGCGGCCAGAATCCGATTCACCTGCGCGGCCAGTTCCTCCTGAATCGGCATCCGCCGCGAGACAATCGCTCCCAGCAACTGGGCGACGCTGGCGGGCAGAGCGCGGTCCGGCGCCAGCACCGAGTTCCCTCCGACGAGCGCCAGGTGGCAGCCGACGTCCAGGCCCGGATGTTCCCTGGCCAGCCGGACGGCGTGGTCGAACGCATCGCCATTGGCCATCAGCGTCGTCGACGTGAGGATGCCCTGGGTATGGGCTTCGAGGATGCCTTCGTTCACATCCGCAGTGAACCCGAAATCGTCTGCGTTGACGATGAGGCGTTTCCGGATCTGAACAGCAAGTTCGGGCAGCAAGTCAGAAAATCGCGAGCTTGATCCTTAGGAATTTTTTCGGATTCGCCCGCATATCCTTTAGCAGGTCGCGAAGCTCCCGCGACGCGCCATTGAGGGACTCATACATCTGGGGATTCACCATCAACTGCCCGAGCGTGCCCTGCCCCGTGTTGATCTTCTCGATGCTGGTGTCGAGCCTGGCGATCAGTTGCGAGATCTGCCGGTGCAGCGTATCGTCGTTCAGCAGTTTCCCCGCCGTGCCTTTTCCGGCCTTGATGCCGGCGAGAATTTCCCTCAGGTCCACGATGGCTTTTCGGGTTTCGTCGTAGACGGCGGCATCCTTCAGCAGTTTGCCGGCAGTCCCTTCTCCCCGCTCGAGCGCGGCAAGCAGGTCGTTCATTTTGGCGATCGGCTTGCGGATGTCCTCGTAGAGCGCATCATCATGCAGGAGTCTGCTGATGGTTCCCTTGCCGGCGTTCACCGACGCCATGGCTTTGTGCGCTTCAGCCAGAGTTCCGTTGAGCCGTTCGTAGAGTTGTTCGTCGCGGAGGATCTTGCCGACGTTGCCTCTTCCCGCTTCGATGTCGGCCAGAAGCGCATCGATTCGCTTGAGCGATACCTGCAATCCTCCCAACAGGTCTCCGGCGCGCGTCATCAGTTGCGGAATATCCTGAACCTGCTCGGCGGTCAGGACGCCACCGTCCTTGACTGGCTGGCGGCTGCGGCCCTTGGTGATGTTGATGAATTTGTCGCCCAGCAGGTTGGCGGCGCTGACGCCGGCCTGGGAATCTTCGGGAATCTGCTTCAGATAGTCCCGCTTCACCTTCATTTCGATCTCCACGACTTTGCCCGGCTCGTTGGAACCGGTAAAGATGATACGCGAGATCTCGCCGATCAGAATCCCGTTGAGCCGCACCGGAGAGGACTCCGTCATGGCTGCCGAATCCTGCATGAATGTCTTGAGGGTGGCTGTGCTTTCGAACAGGGACCCGCTGCCGGTCAGAAGGAATATCAGGACGGCGAGGATCACCACGGCGACGATCGCCATGATGCCGACTCTCAGTTGTGCCCAGGATACTTTGGCGGCCGATGGCATGCGTTACCCGTTATGCTTCACAAATTTTGACACATACGGATCAGGGGACGCCTCCATCTCCGATTGTGAGCCTTCAAAGATGAGGCGGCCTTCCCGGAACCCGAGGAACTTTGTGGCGACGGCGAGACGGCCGGCTCCGCCAGACGGTTCGAGCTTCTTCGTCCCCGGGTCATAGTGATAGTTGGCCAGAACATGGCCGTTCTGGTACCGGTGCGTCACCATCAGCGTCGTCGTGTGGCTGATGTCCCGCTGTTTGACGATCAGCGTGCAGATCGTGTTGGCGGTGATCGGGTCGAGGCCGGCGGTCGGCGAATCGTAGAGCAACAACGGAGGCTCGGTCACCACCGCGCGTGCGATCGCCACGCGCCGCCGCATGCCTCCGGACAGTTCCGACGGAAACTTCTCGAGTGTGTGCTCGAGTTCGACGAAACGCAAGGCCTCGCGCACCCGGCGCGAGGACTCCTCCGGCGAGCACCGGATCGCTTTCTGGTTCAACAGAGGATAGGCGACGTTCTCTTCGATGGTCAACGAGTCGAACAACGCGCCCTCCTGGAAGAGCATTCCGACCTTGCTCCGCAAGTCGAACAGATCCTGTTCGCTCAGCCGCGAAATGTCTTCGCCGAACAACAGCACACGCCCGGAGTCCGGCCGGATCAGGCCGAGAGCCGTCTTGAGCACCACGGTTTTGCCGGCTCCGGCCGCGCCGAACAGGATCCGGGTCTCTCCTTTGGGAATCCGGAACGACACGTTCCGCAACGCCGTTTCGCCGCCAAACAAGACGGTCACTTCGTCGAATTCGAGGGCAATGCCGGAGCCGTTTGAAGGCGTCATTGCGTGACCTTTCCGACAAAGATCTTGGTGATGAAGAACGTCAGAATGAAGACCATCAACGACGCGGCGACCACGGCCTGGGTGGTGGCGCGGCCCACGCCCTGCGTGCCGCCGGTGGTGCGCAATCCGTAGAAACAGCCCACGAGCGAGATCGCGAATGCAAACACGAAGGGTTTGAGGAGCCCCTGCGAAACGTCGTTCCATTCGAGCGCCGTCCACACCGTGTGCCAGTATTGGCTCGGGGTGAGATTCAGCAGGTAGTAGGCGACCAGGAATCCGCCGAACATGCCGGTGAAATCGGCGATGATCGTCAGCAATGGCAAGACGACGGCGGTGGCGATCACGCGGGGCGTGACGAGCTTTTGGATGGGATCGGTGCCCAGCGCGCGCATGGCGTCGATCTGCTCGGTCACCTTCATGGACCCCAGTTCGCTGGCCATGCCCGAGGAGTTCCGGCCCGCGACCATCAGCGCCGTCAGCACAGGCCCCAGTTCACGCACGATGGTGATCGCGACCACGGTGCCGGTACGTCCCACCTGCCCGTATTGCGCCAGCGCGCGCGACATTTGCAGGGCCATCACAGCGCCGCTGAAGAACCCGGTCAGGATGGCGATGGGAAGGCTGCCGACGCCGATCTGATCCATCTGCAGGATGATGTCGTCGCCGTAATGGGGGCGGCGAAATACGTTGCGCAGCGCCCGGCCACTAAGGGTGAAAAACTCCTGTGTGTCCTGGACTGGACCCTTGAGGAAATCAAGCAACCGGCGTCTCCGACCCCACGATGCTACGATACCACCGGAGAAACGCCCCCAGGATGAGCGGACTCACGGATATCCCCGGCATTCGCGTCGGCCATGCGTCCGACTACCAGGCGCTCACGGGCTGCACGGCCATCCTGTGCGACGGCGCGGTCGGCGGCGTGGACGTGCGGGGCTCGGCCACGGGCAGCCAGGAACTGGATGTGCTGAGTCCTGGACACCTCACCTCGCAGATCCATGCGATTGTCCTGGCCGGCGGCAGCGCGTTTGGGCTCGAAGCCGCGAGCGGAGTGCGCCGGTTTCTGGAGCGCGCCGGAATCGGGTTTCCGACGGGCGCCGCCCGGGTGCCGCTGGTGCCGTCGGCCATTCTCTACGACCTCGGCATCGGACGAGCTGACGTGCGGCCGACCCGCGAAATGGGAGAGGCCGCCGCCAAAGCTGCCACCGACAAAGCGGTGGAGGAAGGATGCGTGGGTGCCGGCACGGGCGCGACGGTGGGCAAGGTATTGGGAATGACGCACGCCATGAAGTCCGGGATTGGTTCGGCGACGGTCCGGCTGACGGAGCGCGTGCTGGTCGCGAGCCTGGCCGCGGTCAACGCGGTGGGCGACGTGCGGGATCCCGCCACCTGGAAGATTCTCGCCGGGGCGCGGGTTTCGCCGCAAGGCCGGGAATTCGCCGACGCGAATGCGGTGGTCAAAAAGGGCCGCAAGATCGGATTCCGCCGCGAAAACACCACGCTCGCGGTGGTCGCGACCAACGCCGCGCTCGGCAAAGTGGAGGTGACCAAACTGGCGGAACTGGCCCACCTCGGAATGGCGCGCGCGATCTCTCCCGTCAATACGATGTCGGACGGCGATATCGTCTTCGCTCTGTCGTTGGGCAAAGAGCGAGCCGATGTGGACGCGCTCGGCGTGGCCGCGGCCGAGTCGCTGGCTCAGGCCATTGTCCGGGCCGTGCTGTTCGCGAAATCGTTGGGCGGTTTGCCCGGACTCGCCGGCTGATGGCGGGTCCCCCAGCCACTCACAAGCGCTTGAGGAGTTCCTTGGCCTCCGCCAATCGGGGAAAGGTCTTTTCGGCCGCGCGGAACTCGCGCGTGTGCACCCGGCGGCGAACTCCGTGATGATCCACCGGATACCGCAGGTGCAGCATCTCGTGGAACATCACGTACTCGAGGGCCAGCAGCGGCGCCTCCCGCCGGTCGAACACCGAACTGATGATGATGGCGTTGTGCGCCGGATCGTAATGCCCCAGCATGCTCCGGGAGGCCGCCCGGCTCCATCCCAGGGCGGGGCGGGCGAGCAAACCGTCAAAGAACTGGCGGTTGGTCCGCTCGAAGATCTCTTCCAGATCGTGGTGTTCTCCCTTCGGCCCGCTCACGACTTTGCGTCCCCGGATCTGGCGTAGCAGCGTAAGCTTTCCACGCACGTCCCCGCGGTTCAGGAACAGCCGGTAGCGGTGGCCGTAGGCCCTCGGCACGGGCCGCCGGTACAGTTTGGAGATCAGGATGAACGCCAGCGCCTCCAGCACCGGCGCCGGAGCGCCGTCCAGCACGTCGGCCAGCCAAACCACCATCCGGCCCTCGTGAAGTCGGATGGAACTGTTCGCGTTCGCATAACGCCGGAACTCGACGGATACGCTGGGAAGGGCCGTCCTTGGCCGCACCGTGCGGAAAACCCGTGTAAAAATCTCGACGGGAGTTTCGAACAACAAAGAGGATTCGACGGAGGGGGCATCGGCCATCCGGTCGAATCGTTCCTGCCGCACTTGCATTTCCTTCGAATTTAACATAACAAAGTAAGTTAGGCCTTTTTTTTCCAATCTCAGAAACGAGGGATCGTTTGCCCAAAGCCAAGATCACTGCACTTGGTACGTTTACTCCGCCCCGCGTGCTCACCAACAAGGAACTGGAAGACATGGTCGAGACCAGCAACGAATGGATTCTCGACCGTACCGGAATTTCCGAACGGCACATCGCGGACCCGGACGTTGCGACGTCCGACATGGGGACGGCCGCGGCCCGCGACGCGCTTGCGCGGCGTGGAATCGAACCGTCGACCCTCGACGCAATCCTCCTCTGCACGGTGACCCCGGATATGTTCTTCCCGTCCACGGCGTGCCTGATTCAAAACAACCTGGGCGCGGCCCGGGCCTGGGGGTTCGACCTGATCGCCGCCTGTTCGAGTTTTGTCTACGGCCTGGTCACGGGCGCCCTGTTCGTGGAGGGTGGCCGGCACAAGCGCGTGCTCGTGATCGGGGCGGACACCATGAGCCGCATCATCGATTACACCGACCGGAACACCTGTGTGCTCTTCGGTGACGGGGCCGGCGCCATGCTGGTCGAGTCGTCGGATGAGGAGGACGGGACAGGCTTCATCGATTTTCTCGGTGAGATCGACGGTTCGGGCGGGCAGTATCTCAAGATGCCGGCCGGCGGAAGCCGCCTGCCGCCTTCTCACGAGACCATCGACCAGCGGCTGCACTATGTCCACCAGGACGGTCAACAGGTCTTCAAGTACGCGGTCCGCAAGATGTACGAGTTGTGCGAAGAGATTCTGCGGCGCAATCATCTGACGGCTGACGACATCGCGGTCCTGATTCCGCATCAGGCCAACAAACGGATCATCTGCGCCACCGCCGAGCGTATCGGGCTGCCCTTGGACCGGGTGGTCATCAATATCGGCAAATTCGGGAACACCACCTCGGCGACCATTCCGCTGGCGACCAATGACGCCATCGCGGAAGGAAGGCTGAAGAAGGGCGACCTGGTGCTGTTCATCGCGGTGGGAGCGGGCTATACCGCGGGCGCGAGCCTGTGGCGCTGGGCTTACTGACGATTTGACAGCCGGCCCTTCGCTGACGGACAATCGCCGTTCGTCCTTCATGCCGCCGCCCACGTCCGCAGCGCGCCCTACACGTGTCCGCCACATCGTTCTGTGGCTCACCGTGGCGGCGTACATGATCACCTACATGGACCGCGTGGTGATCTCATCGGCGGTGCCCGTCATTCAAAAAGAGTTCGGATTCTCCCTCGTCACCATGGGCTGGATCCTCAGCGCCTTTCGATGGGGCTACGCGTTGTTTCAGATCCCCGGCGGATGGCTGGGCGACCGCATCGGACCCCGGCGCGCCCTGACCCTGATCGTCACGTGGTGGTCGATCTTCACCTCGCTCACCGCCGCCTCATGGAGCGCAGCCTCGATGGCTTCGTTCCGTTTTTTGTTCGGCATGGGCGAAGCCGGCGCGTTTCCGATTGCGACGCGTTCCCTATCCCGCTGGATGCTGCCCGAGGAACGCGGCTTCGCGCAAGGCATCACACACGCGGGTTCACGGCTGGGCGCGGCCGTCACCCCCGTCCTCGTCGTCTGGCTCATCACCCACTACAGTTGGCGGGCGACGTTCGTCATCTTCGGTTTGTTGGGCCTGGTGTGGGCGGCCGTCTGGCATTGGTATTATCGCGACACACCGGGCGAACACCGCTCGGTCAATGCGGCTGAACTCGACCTGATCCACGCTCACTTGGGGGGCGGGCGGTCGCGAGTCAGCCACAACGTCCCGTGGCGCCGGATCCTGGGCAGTTCGACGCTTTGGACGCTGTCGCTGATGTACTTCTGCTACGCCTACTGCATTGCCGTGTACCTGGACTGGTTCCCGAAGTATCTCAACGACCATCGCGGCTTCAACCTCAAGGAGATGGGCTTTTACGCCAGCCTTCCTCTCCTGGCCGGAACCCTGGGCGACCTGGCCGGTGGATGGGTCTCCGACATCTGGGCGAAGAAATCGGGGAATCTGAAGCTGGCTCGCCAGGGAGTCGCCATCGCCGGGTTTCTGACCGCGGCACTGGCCATCCTTCCCGCTACGTTCACGGCGGACCCGGTCGCCAGTGTCTGGTATACCTGCCTCGCGCTGTTCGGCCTTGAGTTGACGATCGGCGTCTCCTGGGCCATCCCGCTCGATATCGGGGGCGACTTCGCGGGTTCGGTCTCCGCCGTCATGAACACCTGCGGCAACATCGGGGGCGCGATCTCTCCCACCCTGCTCGCGTACCTGGTCCAGAGCTATGGTTGGGAGGTGCCGTTTGTCGTCGCCGCCGCGCTGTGCCTGATTGCCGCTATCCTGTATTTGAAGATCGATTCGACGAAACACATCGTCTTCGCTGGGGAGTGAAGGTCTATGTATATCAATCCGAACAAGTGCGTCGCCTGCGGAAACTGCACCTACGTTTGCCCGATGGGTGCGATCTACATCGATCCGGCCGTCAAGCGCGCCACCGTCGACCGCAATGAGTGCGTGGAATGTTACGGCTGCTTCAACGGCCTCAGCCAGGAGCACTTGAACCCCACGCTCGTCCGGACCATTCGCAAGATCTTTCAACTCGGCCGTCTCCGCTTCGACCCGGAGCCCGATGTGTGCCCCACCGCGGCCTTCGAGCCGGACAAACTGGAATGGCCGCGCGTGGTGCGGCGCGCCTTCTCCGACCCTCGCGTGCCTCACGAATCCACGGGCGTGGTCGGTCGCGGCACCGAAGAGGTGAAGACCAACGATGTCACGGGCCGCGTGAAACTGGGCGAATTCGGAATGACGGTCGAGTTCGGCCGCCCCGGCGTGGGCGTCTGGTTCCGCGACATCCAGAAGATGACCTGGGCCCTGGCCCGGATCGACGGCCTGCACTTCGAGAAGAAGAACCCAGTGACCAGCCTGATGTCCGATCCGGCCACCGGGACGCTACGCGAGGACATTCTCAACGAGAAAGTGCTGTCCGCCATCGTCGAGATCAAGTCGACGGTGGAAAAACTGGAAGAAGTGGTGGCGGTGGTCAAACAGGTCGAGCAGCAGGTGGACACCGTGGTGTCGCTCGGCGTTGGCGTCCGCTGCGATGACAAGGGCGAGGACCACGTCGTGATGCCGATTCTCGAACGTCTCGGCTACAAGGTGCATCGCGGCAAAACCAATATCGGCCTCGGCCGGACCGGCGCCCCCGAACCCAAGGTCGAACAGACCGCGGCGGTCACCCGCTAGATCGCAAAGGAGACTCGAACGATGACCAATACACTGCACCGTTTCGGCGATTCCGAGAGCTTCCAGGACGATTACATCGTCTTTGCGATTCCGGCCAAGGGCAAGAACGATGCCGGCAGTCTCCCCAAGCTGAAACAGTTCCTGGAAATGGCCCTGCCGTTCAAGCCGATCAACCTCGGCGACGCCCGCAACGGCGGGGCATTGCGTCCCTGCAAGAGCATGGACCCGACCAACCATTGGACGCGCGAGCACAACCCCGACTTCCGCGCCGTCATCAACGGCCTGGACGCACCCACCACGGTTTCGGTCGTTTTCGACAACCGGCCGTCCGCGGAAGGGTTCGTGAAGGCGGTCAAGGAGGCCGACCTCGGCATGTGCGTCACGGTATCGACCTCGATCGACGGCGCCGAACAGATCTGTTGGGCCGCGAATCAGCCTCGTCACAGCATCAATTACTCGCTCGGCTTCGAGGGCAAGACGGAAAAGCTACCCAACCAGCAGGTGCTGACGCTGTCGACCATGTGCGGCCACGGCATGGTCAGCCACAGCCTCGCCAAGAAGATGATCGACTGGGTGAAAGAGGGACGGCGCACGCCGGAAGAGGCTTCCGCGTACTTGGCGCGCTTCTGTTCCTGCGGCATCTTCAACACCACGCGCGCGGTGCGCATCATCGACTCCGCCCGGCACAAGATGGAGTAAGCCGCCGCTGTGGCGGCGCGAACGCAGTGTGACTGGTGGACCAGGCGGCATGGGCCGGAGACTCTTTGATTGTGCATGGACGACTGGGCCGGCGCAGCGCGCATCGCGCACGACCTGCTCACGCGGTCGGCCCGATCGCGGGGGCCTCGCAACTTCGCTCACGGCTGGCTGCTCCTGTCGCTCGCGCAAACGCTCGGCCGTTCGCCGGAGCCTCAGGTGGGGGACTTGTCCTGGCGGATCAGGCCGCTCAGGTATTCGAGCAGAGTCGTGCGTTCCCGGGCGCGCGGAACACCCGCGCGTCGATCGTCACCTCCAAAAAGCAGGCCACGGCGAACCGATGGTTTGACGTTAGCGTGCAAGGCCGCTAGCGTGGCACCGGGCGACGTATTTTGTCGCCCGGTGCAGGCAGCCCATGGTCAGACTTGAAACGCGCTGACAACCGAAGCGCCTGTCGACATACCCGAAGCGCTCAGAACTGCAGGCTCATCCCACCCAGGCCCCACACTCCCGGCGTGCGAAAGCCGTTCTCCAGATAGTGCGAGTCGAACACGTTGTTCCACTTCGTGTACACGCGCAACGACACAGCTTCCGAGAGCGGGTGCGTGTAGTGCAGCGACAGGTCGGCCCGGCGCAGACCGTCGAATAGGAACGCCCGCCGCGAGTAGATCTGGGCGTGCGCGCTGGCCACCCAGAAATCGGCCGTCAGGTCCCAACGTTTGGCGAAATGCTGGACCCAGATCACCGACGCCTGGTGCGGCGACTGAAACGGCGCGCGGAAGAAATCGTTGTCGCGGACGGTGGAGACCCGCACCGTGGAGTTCGTGTACGTGTACGAAGCCTGAATGCGAGACCCGCGGAACAACGCCAGTTCGGCGGAAGTCTCCACGCCTCGCGCGATGCCGCCGGAGGTGTTGCGGTATCCGCCCGATCTTCCGAATGGGTCCGTCGCCGGAATGATGAACCCGCTCGAATCAAAGGCGATCACCTCGCGGAGGTCGGTATAGAAATACGATGCGCTCAGCCGGAGCCTCCGAGCCCCAACGTACTGATCGACCCCGACATCGAACGCCCGCGACCGGTCGGGCCGGAGGCGCGGGTCTCCCAGCGCTGAAAAGCTGCCCTCAAAAAAAGAGGCGCCAAACCGCTCGTAGATCGATGGCGCACGATACGCGTTGCCCGCATGCGCACGCAGTTTGGTACCGGAGAGTTGGATGTTATAGGCGACGGCCACATCGGCCGTACGGGCCGCCGTCGGGCTGGAAATCGCCACCCCGGCATACAGCGGAACCGCTCCCTCGAACTCCGGTCGCGAGAGCCGGAACGCCTGCGCCCGGCCCGACACCGAAACTTGCAGCCGGTTCTGCAGCCAGCGGAACTGCTGGTGGCCGAAGATCGCGTGGCTGTTCTGATGCGCGCGGGCGCGGTAGTCCTCGCGCAGAGCGGGCACCGGATTGTAGTCCTGATACGGGCTGTCGTAGGTTTCGCGTTCCCACTCGTAGCCGAAGGTGGTCGTGGACCAGCGACTGGAGTTCAGGTTGGCGCGCAGGTTGGCGGTGTCGGTCCCGCCATCGATCAGGGTCACGGTGCGAAATGCGGGTTGAAATCGGAAACCGGCCGGGCCGTCGTCGAACACGCGGCGTGTGCGGACTCCCTGGAACGTGGCTCGCACCTGCAGGGCCGGACTGAATTCTTTCTCAAAGAACACCGCCACCGCATGAAACCGAGAAGCACGCCGGCTGTCCGGATCGTTGAGATTCGGCACCAGGTTGGCCCCGTTCCAGGCGAACGGCTGCCCCGCCTCGATCAGTCGCTGCGCCTCCAGGCTCACGGGAATGGCCCGGATGGTTCCTTGCGCAGGCAGCAGGCTGGCAGGGGCGGAGTACGGCGTCAGGTTCAACAGCGCGAAATTGTCGCTCCACCAGAGGCGGCCGCCGATGCGGGTCGTCGCATTGGGAAAGTAATTGGCGGCGCCTTGGATGGTCGAGTTGCGGAAAGGGTCCTGCCCGTCGACGCCGTTTCGCACGTTCACGTGCTGCAAGCCGGTCGAATAGGTGATGCGGTCGCCGGCCAGGCCCCCGGCCAGATTGACGGCCGCGCGGGCAAATCCCAACCCGCCGCCTTCCGTCAGGAGAGAAGCCCGGCGCGGGCCCCCGCCGGTATCGGTCACCACGTTGACGACCCCTCCGAGGGCATGGCTTCCGTACAGCGACGATCCGGTGCCCCTCATCACTTCGATACGTTCCGACCCGGCCGGATACATCGTCTCGAGAAACGGAGTCGCATCCCCCTGCGTGGTGGCCGCGTCCCGGAAGCGAATGCCATCAATCGTGACCGCGGTGTCCTGCGGCCGTAGGCCGCGGCTCAGGATTCGCACCAGCGATCCCGGTCCCCCCACCTGCTGGATTCGCAACCCCGCGACCCCTTGCAACGCTTCGCCCAACGCCGACCGATCGCGTAAACGCAATTGTTCGGCATCGATGACATCCACGGCCCGCGCCGCTTCATCGGCGGACTGGGCAACGGTCGATGCCGTGACATTCACTTCGGTCCGTACATTGTTCACCTGCAGGGTGACCGGCAGATCCAGGTCGCCGGCCCCCAGCGTGATCTCTCGCGAGAATTCGCCGAACCCGGGAGCAGAGACCTGCACCCAGTAATCGCCGGCGGCGAGGCGGGACACCAGGAACTTGCCCCCGTCGGTGGTGGAGGCCTGCAGGCGGGCAGCGCCCGCGCGGTTGGAGATGACCACGCGCGCTCCCTGGATCGGTTGCTGCGCGGGATCGTGAACGGTGCCCGACAGAGTCGCGGCGTTAGTGGGGACGGCAGCCAGGAATCCGGCCAGCCAAATCGAAGTCTTCAACATCCAGCCCCTCCCTCGAAGGCCTTGCGATGAAATTCGCGAGCGTTTCGCTCGCGACTGTCGGCAGGTCTTCGGACTTACAGGCTGGATGGTGCTTCCTACTACCCGCCGCTTCCCGGTCCCGTGAAGGACCAGTGCTTCTTTGAAGGCGGGGTTCGTTCCTGCTTACCGCTGCGGGGCAGTCCCGGACTCTCACCGGGTTCCCTCTTACCGCGCCGGGCAAGTTCCACCCGGCGCACCGTCAGACAAGCGGAGTGTACCATAGCCGGCAGGGCGAAAGACACGCTGTCCCCGGTTTTGCCACGGCCTTCCGTTGGAGCTTGTGTTCTGGCATGCTGAAACGTTGCGTTCCCCGCAATTTCAGGAGGACCCATGGACAAGTTCACTCGCCGCGATGCCGTCGCCGGCGCCGCCGCTAATCTTTTGCTGGTGAAACCCGAGATCGCGTTCGGATCCCAGGCCAATTCCGCCGTGACCTTCGGCATCATCGGTACGGGAGGCCGCGGCCGCTACGTCGGCGGCCACATGACGCGCGATCCTCGAGCACGGCTGACGGCGATCTGCGACCTGTTCCCCGATCGCATCGACCTCGCGAAGACGCTCGTGCCCGGTGCGGCGAATGCCCGCACGTTCCGGAACTACCACGAACTCCTGGCCCAACCTGACATTGACGCCGTGCTGATCGCGACGCCCGTGTTCCTGCATCCCGAACACTTCGAGGCGGCCTGTCAGGCGAAGAAGCACGTGTACTGCGAGAAGCCGGGCGGCGCGGATGTCGCCGGCGTCAAACGGTTGCTGCGCGCCGGACAAAATGCGGATCCGGGCCGGACGCTTCAGTTCGGCTTCCAACAGCGCTACAGCCCCGAGTACCTGAAGGCGATGAGCATCATGGAGCAGGGCAAGATCGGCAAGCTCTCGCTGATGATGACTTACTGGGTGATCGGCGGGCAGCCCATGACGGATTTCAAGTCGCCCTACCCCGCCGATGAAAATCAGAAGCTCCGGCACTGGTCTTTGTTCCGCGACCTGTCCGGCAGCCCGATCGTGGAACAGGATTGCCACGGCGTCGACACCATCAACTGGTTCGGCAAAGGACATCCGGTGAAGGCAGTTGGACGCGGCGGCGTGCGCTTCCCGCTGCCCTACGGCGATTGGACGTCCGATTTCCACGACATCATCTACACCTATCCGGACGGCTTGGAAGGGTGGCTGATCAGCATCAAACACACGTCCGGGTTCCGCGACGTGAAGGAGCAGTTCTTCGGCTCGAAGGGGATGCTCGAAACGGCGCGGACGTACTACAAGTGGCACGGGCCGACACAGACGGCGCCGCTGAAGAACGCCGACGACCTGCAGGATCGCAGCCTGATCGAGAAAGGCGTGTCAACGCGCGAAATCACGATCGACGCCATCGAGGTGTTCTTCAAAAGCATCGTCGAGAAGAAGCCGCACAACATGACGCAAGCGGCGGCCGATAGCACCTTCACGAGCCTGCTGGGCCGGATGGCGTACGAGACCAAGCGCGAAGTGACGTGGGACGAACTGCTGCGCTCCGCCTGAGGGGCCTTCAGCCGGTATCGCAACCGGCACGCCGGCCTGCGGCCGGTCTGGTCGCAATATGCGACCCCTACCATAGACAAGCGATCCTGTCGCGCCACGCCGCTCGAAACCGTGGTTCCTTCCTCCCGGCCGGCGTCCGGCTATCATGGTCGACACTGTGGACGATCCCCGCTCCGCCTTCATCGAAGCCAGTGTCTGGCACGGCTCCCTCGACCACGCCGAAACGATTCTCGCGGCGCATCCCGAAGTCGCCTCGAGCGACATTCACACGGCTGCAATTCTCGGCGACGATGCCGCCGTTCGCAGGTTCCTCGCGCTCGACCCGGCGAATGCCACGGCTCAGGGAGGCCCTCGCGGCTGGGACGCGCTCACTCACCTCTGTTTCTCCAAATATCTCCGCCTCGACCGCGCCCGGACGGACGGCTTCGTGCGGGCCGCGACCGCTCTCCTCGACTCGGGCGCCAGTCCGAACACCGGGTTCTGGGAGAGCAGCCACCAGCCCCGGCCGGAGTGGGAGAGCGTCCTCTACGGCGCCGCCGGCGTCGCCCACCACCCGGAGTTGACCCGCCTGCTGCTGGATCGCGGCGGCGACCCGAACGACGAGGAGACTCCCTATCACGCGCCGGAGACGCACGACAATGCGGCGCTCCGAGTTCTCCTGGAGAGCGGCAAGCTCACTGCCGACAGCCTGTCCACCTTGCTGCTTCGCAAGGCCGACTGGCACGACTACGAGGGGATCGTGCTGCTCCTCCAGCACGGCGCCGACCCCAACCGGATGACCCACTGGCATCTCACCGCGCTCCACCAGGCATTGCGGCGCGATAACGCTCTCGAGAACATAGATGCCCTGCTGGATCACGGAGCCGACCCGGCGCTCGCCAACGGTACGGACGGCAGGCCGGCCATTTCGATTGCCGCGCGAAGGGGTCGCCGCGACGTCCTGGAATCGATCGAGCGCCGCGGAATCCCGATCGAACTCCACGGCGTGGAACGTCTCATCGCGGCGTGCGCCCGGGACGACGCGGAGCGGATACAGCGCATCGCCGCGGCCGAGCCCGAACTGGTTCGCGAAGTCCTTGCGCAGGGCGGGACGCTGCTGGCGGAATTCGCCGGAACCGCCAACACAAAAGGCGTTCGGCGCCTGCTCGACCTGGGCGTGGATATCCGCTCACTCTACGATGGCGACCCCTATTTCGGCATCGCCGCTAACTGCACCGCGCTGCATGTGGCGGCGTGGCGTGCATGGCACGGGACCGTGCGTTTTCTGATCGAGCGCGGCGCTCCGCTCGACGCGGTGGATGGCAAGGGGCGTACACCGCTCGCCCTGGCGGTGCAGGCGTGCGTGAATTCGTATTGGGCGTACCGCCGATCGCCGGACTCGGTGCGGGCCCTGTTGGAGGCCGGCGCCTCTCC
Organism: uncultured Solibacteraceae bacterium; assembly: GCA_964529305.1. Classification (GTDB taxonomy): domain Bacteria; phylum Acidobacteriota; class Terriglobia; order Bryobacterales; family Bryobacteraceae; genus CAZGUX01. Next base: position 46,918 of record CAZGUX010000200.1, read on the forward strand.
GGCTGGCATCGATGTCCCTTCAGGTTACGCAGAAGTCGACGAGTTGCTGCGAGCGCACGGAAGATAGGCGCTCACGGGATCGCGGCGGCCAGCATGTTGCGGAAAATCGCCCTCTGGTCGGCGCCTCCTTGCACCATCAGAATGCCGACCAACTTCGCATTGGGAAACACCCAGCCGGTGGTGCCGTATCCGCCGTCGTGGCCGAAGGTGTTGTCGGGCAGCATGGCATAGCGTCCCCGCCGGCCGCTGGTGACCCACCAGGCGAATCCGTACCGGATCCCGATCGCGGACTCTTTTTCCGCCTGCGTGCTTCTCGCCTCCACCATGGTTTCCGCCGAAGCTCGAGACAGGATGCGGACCCCGTCGAGAGTGCCCCCGTTCAGCATCGCCTGATAGAAGCGAAACATGTCGTGAGCCGTCGAGAAGAGTCCTCCTTCGGGCGAAGGATATTTGGGACTGGTCGATCCGGTCCTGCTTTCATCCGGCGCGAGGCCGTCGGGACCGCGCGCGTGCATCGAAGCCAAACGGTCGTGCATCGACGGCGGCAGATTGTAGAAGGTCTCCGACATCCGCAGAGGACGCAGGATCTCGGACTCGACGAAGGTCTCGTACCGTTGACCGGAAATCACCTCCACCAGACGCCCCACCAACGCCATTCCCGGGTTGCTGTAAATCGAACTCGTCCCGGGTTGATATTCGAGAGGCAGCGACGCATAAACGGAAGCCGCTTCCGCCAGCGTGTGGTCCCGCTTCCACCACAGGTCGCGGTAGGGTTCGGGCGGAAGGTTGGGCAGGCCGGACGAATGGGTCAACAGGTCGAACACGGTGATCGCGCGTAGCGCTTTTTCCGTCTCGCCCGCCCGCGCGGTCTTCACCACGGAACCCTTGAACTCCGGCAGGTGCTTGCCGACAGGATCTTCGAGGGAGAGGCGCCCCCGCTCCACTAGAATCATCAGTGCCCCAACGGTCACCGGCTTGGTCATGGAGGCGACCCGGAAGATACTGTCCGTCCGCATCGGTGTCTTGTTCGCAAGATTCCGATATCCCGCGGCCGCATGGCGTAGAATCTTGCCGTCATGCCCCACCAGCCAGACCGCGCCGGCGATGCGGGCCTGTTCCGAGTCGCTTTTCAAATGGCGATCGATGGCGTCCAGCCGGGCTGGATCAATGCTCGACTGGCCGCGGCCGATCTGAAGCCCGCAAACCAAAAAGAGAGTCGCCGCGCCGGCGGGAAATACCGCCGTGAGCGCTCGTATACGCCGTGACGGCGGCCGCTGAGTCATGACGATACTATGACAAAGTTGCGCGTGAGCCGGTTCCTTCAGCTTCAAGGGTGCCCTGGTTCCGTGGAACAGTACACTGAGAGTTGTGGAGCCGCCTCGGAGATTCGACTTTCAAGGGTGCCGCCTTGCCTATCGGATCGAAGGCTCCGGACCGCCGATGATCATAGTTCAGGGCGTGGGCGCGAATGGTTTGGGTTGGAACCCGTTGGTCGAAATCATGAACGACTGCTTCACCTGCATGACGTTCGACAACCGCGGCATCGGCGCCAGCCAACCGAATGCCGGAGAGATCACGGTCACGCAGATGGCCTCCGACCTCCTGGCCCTCATGGAACACATCGGCTGGACCTCGGCGCACGTGGTCGGCCATTCCCTCGGCGGAATGATCGCGATGGAAGCTGCGCTGACCTCCCGATCCCGTGTGCGAAGTCTGGCGCTGCTCTGCACGTTTGCGCACGGGCGGCATATCCGGAGGATGACGCCCCACCTGCTTTGGAGCGCGCTTCGATTGAAATTCGGGACCCGCTACATGCGGCGCAATGCGTTCATGGATCTGGTGCTGCCCGCGAGCGAAGCCAAAGGCCATCCCGCGGCGGCCGCGGACCGGTTGAGTTCCATTCTCGGCCGAGACCTGGCCGATGTGCCGGACGTCACTTCGCGCCAACTTGTGGCCATGAGCGCGAGCGATCTGACCGGGCGATTGCCCGAACTATCGGGGCTCCCGACTCTGGTCGTCAGCGGAGGAGAAGACATCCTCGCGCCGCCCGCCATGGGCCGGGCCATCGCCAACAGAATCGCCGGCTCGAGCTACGTGGAGATCCCGGGCGCGACCCACGCGTTTCCGATTTTGGAACCCGAGCGCTGTAGCGCTATGCTCGTCAGGCATCTCGAAGCCGCGGAGCGAGGAGTCGCGGCTTCATGACGCCCTCCTGGCCGCCTACAGCGCGGCTGGTGTCAAAGAGCTGCCTATGAAAATCGCTCGTCCCTTGGCGGTGCTTTGGTTTGTGCTCGCCTTCGCCGCGTCACGCGCCGGGCTCTGGGAGCGATTTTCTTCCGCGGCCCTGTTCGGACTGGGCGCCGCCATCTCGGCGAGCGCATTCACAATCCTGTTCTGGTTGTCTCAGACCTTCCGCGACTACACGCGGGCTCGCGGCTTAAAAGAAGCCACCCTCATCCAGGTCTTCCGGCTGTATGGAACCCTTGCGCTGTTCAAAGCCCACGAGGGTGTCCTGCCGCCTCTCTTCGCGCTGCCCACCGGCATCGGCGACATTGCGCTCCGACTCTCGGCGTTTTTCGTGGCGGCGCGCCTGGTTTCGTCCAGAGGCCACGCGGAGCGCGGCTTCTATCTGTGGCACGTTCTCGGCCTGATGCATCTTGCCCTCGCGGTCGGGCTGGCCCTGTTGACGTCGACCCCGCAGTTCGGTTGGGTATCCGGCGGGGTCACCAGCCAGCCCATGACGGAGTTCCCCATGAGCTTGACGCCGACCTTCGTGGGCCCGTTCGTCCTGATTGCGCACTTGGCCGCTCTGGTTGCCGCCAGATCTCGCACGCGCAAGTAAACCTGCCCACCGCGGTCGTTGGTGCTGGTAGTCTTATGGACGGTGAGTCTCGCGGAGTGGAGCGCTTGCAGTCTCGTGCTGGCGGCCCTGGCTCTGGCCGCGGACGCTCCTCCTGCGCTTGTTCGCGGCGAGATTGTCGAGATTGCCGGCACGGAGTTCACGCTCCGGTCGGAAAATGACATCGCCTATCGCTTCCGCACCGACGAGCACAGTTACGTGGAACGTGGTGAGCAGCGCATTCGACTTGAAGATCTGCGAAGCGGTGATACGGTGGATGTCGTCACGGAAAGAACCAGCGGCGTTCGCTACGCCCGGTTGGTCAAAGCGGCGCCTGCCCGGCTTCGAGCGCCCATGTGGAAACCGGCTAAGATCCAGCCCTCGATCGTTCCGCGCGGGCTGCTCACGTTCTCCGGCATCGTCGTGAACGTATCGGAAGACCGTATGGTGTTGCGGCTTCGCAAAGGGGAGGAGAGAACCTTCCGCCTTCGGGAAGACACGGTCTATCGTGCCGATGGCCGCATCAGCGAACGGGGAACGTTGCAATCGCAAACACGCGTCTTCGTGCGGGGCGGCCAGGGCATTGACGACAAACTGGAAGCCTACGAGGTGGTCTGGGGAGAGATCCTGCGTCCGCACGGAGTCCGCTGACGCATCCGCCGGGGAGAAAGCGCCGGTCGGAGACCAGGTCGGAGACCGGCGCCACTTTGCTAGGCGGTCCGCTTGGACTCTGACGAATCGCCGCCCGAGATCGCCGCCTGCGCCGCCGCCAACCGCGCGATCGGCACCCGATACGGCGAGCACGACACGTAGTTCATTCCCGTCCGGTAGCAGAACTGCACCGAACTCGGCTCTCCTCCGTGCTCTCCGCAGATGCCGACCTCGAGATCCGGCCGGGCCTTGCGGCCGAGTTTCACCGCCATCTCCACCAGTTTGCCGACGCCGCCCTGATCGAGCACGGCAAATGGATCGTCGGGGAAGATCTTCTTGTCCTGGTAATCGCGCGAGAACTTGGTGTAGTCGTCACGCGACAGGCCGAGGGTCGTCTGCGTCAGGTCGTTGGTGCCGAAGCTGAAGAACTCAGCCTCCGCGGCGATCTGATCGGCCGTGATGGCGGCGCGCGGGATCTCGATCATCGTGCCGACATAATACTTCAGCTCGGGCATTCCGCCCTTCTCGAGAACCTCCGTCGCCACCCGCACCACGATCTCCTTCTGGTGTTGCAACTCCTTGACGTTGCCGACCAGCGGGATCATGACTTCCGGAATCACGTTCACGCCCTTCTTGGCCACCTGTACGGCGGCTTCGAAGATCGCCCGCGCCTGCATCTCCGTGATCTCCGGGTAGGCCACGCCGAGGCGGCAGCCCCGATGGCCGAGCATCGGGTTGAATTCGTGCAGTTCCTCGACGCGCTTGAGCAACAGCGGCAGGTTCTTCTTCAAGTCCCCGACGGCGATCCGGTACCGGGCCGACATGTCCTTCTTGGTGGCCAGGTCGGCGTGCGGCAGTTTCGCCAGGTCGACCATCAATTCCTCGCGCTTCGGCAGGAACTCGTGCAGGGGCGGGTCGAGCGTGCGGATCACCACCGGGAACCCGTTCATCGCCTTGAAGAGGCCCGCGAAATCCGACCGCTGCATCGGCAGGAGCTTCGCAAGCGCCTTGCGGCGGCTCTTCTCTTCCGTCGCGAGGATCATGGCCTGCATGTGCGGAATGCGGTCCTCGGCAAAGAACATGTGCTCGGTGCGGCACAACCCGATGCCTTCCGCGCCAAACGCCCGAGCGGCCTTCGCGTCCTTGGGAATATCCGCATTGGCGCGCACGCCGAACCCGCCCCGGAACTCGTCCGCCCATTCCATAAAGGTGGCAAACACGTGCGACTTGGTGTCCGGTTCGTTGGTCTTGCCGTGACCCAGCCACACTTCGCCGGTCGTGCCGTCGAAGGAGATCCAATCGCCTTCTTTCACCACCACCGGCTTCCCGCCGGTCTTGATCGTGCACAGGCCCTTGCGGTCCTCGACGTCGAGCGCGCTTGCGCCCACCACACAAGGCCGGCCCATCCCGCGGGCAACCACGGCCGCGTGGCTCGACTTCCCGCCCACCGCGGTCAGGATTCCCTTCGCGACATCCATCCCGTGGATATCGTCGGGAGTCGTTTCCTTCCGGATCAGGATCACCGGGGCGCTTGCCGACAACTCCACCGCGCGCTCCGCCGTGAAGGCGGCCTTGCCCACGGCCGCTCCCGGGGACGCCGGGATCCCGGTCGCTACTTTCTGCAGGCTTTTCAGGGAATTCTTGTCGAATACCGGGTGCAGAAGCTGATCGAGTTGCTGCGGGTCGACGCGCAGGATCGCTTCCGGCTTGCTGAGCAGGCCCTCCTCGCACATGTCAACTGCAACCCTGACGGCGGCCGTGCCCGTCCGCTTTCCGTTGCGGGTCTGCAGCATATACAGCTTGCCCTGCTCGATCGTGAACTCGAAGTCCTGCATATCGCGGTAGTGCTTCTCCAGCATCGTGGTGATCTCCATGAGCTGGGAGTACACTTCCGGCATGATGCCCTGCAGTTCCGAAATCGGCTGCGGCGTACGAATGCCCGCCACCACGTCTTCGCCCTGCGCGTTGATCAGGAACTCTCCGAACGGAACCTTCTCGCCGGTCGCGGGGTCGCGGGTGAAGCCCACGCCGGTCCCCGAAGTATCGTCGATGTTGCCGAACACCATCGCCTGCACGTTCGCCGCCGTGCCGATGTTGTCCGGAATCTTTTCCATCTTGCGGTAGTAGATCGCCTTGGGGTTGTTCCAGGAGCGGAACACGGCGTCCCGCGACATATCCAACTGCACGCGCGCGTCCTGCGGGAAGGGCGCCTTGGTTTCCTTCTCCACGATCTTTTTGTAGTCTTCGACAATCGCCTTCAGGTCGTCGGCCGTCAGTTCGGTGTCGAGCTTGATCTTGGCTTTCCTCTTCCGCTCGTCGAAGACGTGGTCGAACTTCTCCATGTCGATGTCGAGCGCGACCTCGCCGAACATCTGGATGAACCGGCGGTAGCAGTCGTAGGCAAAGCGGGGATTGTTGCCCCTGGCCGCGAGCGTCTCCACCGTTTCGTCGTTCAGCCCGAGGTTCAGGATGGTGTTCATCATGCCCGGCATGGAGAACTTGGCGCCGGAGCGCACGCTCAACAGCAGCGGGTTCTTCTTGTCCCCGAGTTTCTGGCCCATCTGTTTTTCCAGCTTCGCCAGAGCCTTGGCGATCTGGCCGTCCACCTCATCCGGCACCTGCCGGTTGTTGTCGAAGTAAAGATTGCAGACCTCGGTGGAAATGGTGAAACCGGGGGGAACGGGCACTCCGGCCCGGCACATTTCGGCCAGCCCGGCGCCTTTGCCGCCGAGGATTTCCTTCATTTTTCCGTGGCCGTCGGCTGTGCCGCCGCCAAAAAAGTAAACGTATTTCTTCATATAAAAACGTCTCCTAGGAACTCATCACTACAATTTCGGAGAAATCCGCGATTGTGGAAAACTCCGTCAGAATACTACGTAGAAGGGCGAGCCGGTTCCGGCGGATGGCCGGATCCGGCGCATTGACTAAAACTTTGTCGAAGAACAAATCGACGCGCGGGCGCATCGACGCGATGGTGGCAAGAGCCTGGCGATACTCCATCTGCGCCGCGGCTGCGCGAACGCGTTGGTAGTCCCGGTGAAGATCGGCCTCGGGGCCGGGTTCCAGCAAAACCGGATCGATCCCGATCGTCTCGGTAAACTGGGCCTGCTTGAGAATGTTCTGTATCCGCTTGAAACTCGCGGCCAGGGGTTCAAAGTTCTCGGTCGGCCTCACGGCCTGAAGCGCCCCGAGGCGCGCTTCCACATCCGCCAGGTTCTCCCACCCGGCCGCGATCACGGCGTTGATCTCGTCGTATTGGAAACCTCGGATGTCGCGGAAGTAGTACCGCACCCGGTCGAGCAGGAACTCGCGCAGCGCGGCATCCTCACCCAGCAGCTTCGAAATGGCAAACTCGAGTTTGCCCTCCACAAGGATCTTCACCACGCCTTGCGCGGCGCGGCGCAGGGCGAACGGGTCGCGAGAGCCGGTCGGAATCATCCCGATGCCGAAACAGCCGCGCAAAGTGTCGATCTTGTCCGCGAGCGAGACCACCTGGCCCGCGCGGGTTCGCGGAATCGAGTCCTCCATGCTGCCGGGCTTGTAGTGGTCGTACACGGCCACCGCCACCTCTTCCGGCTCTCCCTGGAAGCGAGCATACAAGCCGCCGATAATCCCTTGCAGCTCCGTGAATTCCTTTACCAGTTCGGTGGTCAGGTCGCACTTCAGCAACTGCGCCGCGCGAACGGCATGTGCGTCGCCGCCCAGTTCCTTCACCAGCGACATCGTCCGCTCGGTCTTTTCGAAGTACGAGCCGAGTTTGGCCTGGAAGGTGACATGCGCCAGATCCTGCACGCGGTCCGCGAGTTTCTTCTTCTGATCCGTCTCCCAGAAAAAGCGGGCATCGTTGAACCGGGCGCGCAGCACCCGCTCGTTGCCGCGCTTCACCAGCGCCTCCGGGTCGGCGCTCGTATTCATCACCGCCACAAAGTGGGGCGCCAGCTTCCCATCCTGTTCCACCGAGAAATACTTCTGGTGGTGCTTCATCACGGTCACCAGCACTTCCTGGGGAAGGCTCAGATAGCCCGGGTCGAAATCGCCGCGAATGGCCGCCGGATACTCGGTGATGAATACCAGCACTTCCAGCAGACCGGGATCCACCACCGCTCCCAGCGGCGCGACTTCGGCGAGGATCTTCTTCCGCCTCTCGTCGGCCGAAAGGATGACGAAGTGGTCACGCAGCGTCTGGACGAAATTCGCCGTGGTGACGGGCAGCGCGGTGCCTCCCAGGCGGCGGTGGCCGTTGGTCAGGTTTCCGGAACGGACTCCGGCCAACTCGAACGGAACCACGTCATCGCCCAACAACGCCACCAGCCAGCGGATCGGCCGTATGAATCGCGGGCCGCCCTTGCCGGTCCAGACCATGGTCTTCGGAAACGAAATCTTCAGGATCAGTTCGGGCAGGGCCTCCGCGAGAATCTGGCGCGTCTCACGGCCTTCGACCTTCTTGAGATAGGTCCAGTATTCTCCCTTTGCGGTCTGCTGAATTGAAAGGGCCTCGGGGGCGACGCCTTGTTTCTTGGCGAAGCCCGCGACCGCGGCGGCGGGGGCGGCTTTCGGCGGTCCGCTGATCAACTCCTCGGCATCGCTCTGTCGCGGAGGAATCTGCTCCGCCCGCAGCACCAGGCGGCGCGGCGTCGCATCGACGCGGACATCGGCCGCGGTCAGGCTGTTCTTCGCAAGCAGGTCTTCAAACAGCGTCTTCAGTTGGCCCAGCGCCCCCGGAATCATCCAGTCGGGAATCTCTTCCGTGCCGATTTCGAGCAGGAACGGCAGGCTCATGCAGCTTCCTCCTGATTGGCCCAGGCTTGCGCCAGCCCCACCGCCAATTTCCGCACGCGGGCGATCACGCCCACCCGTTCGGTGACGCTGATGGCGCCGCGCGAGTCCAGCGTGTTGAACAGGTGCGAGCACTTCAGCACGTGGTCGTAGGTGGGCAGCAGCGGAAACCGGCGCTTATCGGTCGCCGCCGCATCCTCGTCCCTTGGATAGAGGTCGATCAGCCGTTGCGCCTCCCGTTCGTGAATGTCAAACAACTGCCACAACGTCCCGATATCGGCCATTTCGAAGTTGTAGACCGAGTTCTGCAGTTCGTCCAGGTAGCGCACCTGCGCGTACGGAACTCCGGGCGTCCACTCGATGTCGTAGACACTGTCCCGCACCTGCAGAAAAGCCGCCAGCCGTTCGAGACCGTAGGTCAGTTCCCCGGGAATCAGGTCCAGATCGATGCCGCCGCACTGTTGAAAATAGGTGAACTGCGTGATCTCCAGACCGTCGAGCATCACCTGCCAGCCGACGCCCCACGCACCCAGCGTCGGCGACTCCCAGTTGTCCTCTTCAAACTTGATGTCGTGCTTGCCCAGATCGATGCCGATCGCTTCCAGGCTGCCCAGGTATTGCTCGATGATGTCGTCGGGCGACGGCTTGAGAATCACCTGCAACTGCTGGTGCTTGTACAGCCGGTTGGGGTTGTCGCCGTAGCGGCCGTCGGCTGGACGGCGGCTGGGTTGCACGTACGCCACCCGGTAGGGTTTCGGCCCCAGCACGCGCAGAAAGGTCTCCGGCGCCATCGTTCCGGCGCCCACCTCCAGGTCGTACGGCTCCTGAATGACGCAGCCGCGTTCGGACCAGTATCGCTTCAGCTTGAAGATCAGTTCTTGATAGGAGTCCATGGCAGGATCAACATTGTTCGAAAACGGGGACAGTGACCAGCTTCCGGTCGATGGCTTTTTCGATTCGCTGGACGAGGAAGCGCCGCAGGTCGGCCGCCGTCTCGCGGCCCCACGCCACCGGGCCGACCTGGCTGACCGGGTTCTTCAACATGTCGCGAGCAATCATGCGGGACTCACCGGACAATTCCCACGCCCCGGACGGGCGGCAATGGGAGCACAGAAGACCATCCTCAGACCGGGCGAAAAAGCTTCTTTCGGGGCTATCGGGATCATCAAGCCACGTGCCACAGCGCTGGCAAGCATCGAGGGCAGGGAGAAATCCCGCCAACCGGACCGACCACAAACTGAAATAGAGGGTGCCGCGCCACAACCCCGATCCCGCGGCCTTCTGAAAATGGTCGAGAACCGCGACCACCAGCCGGTAATATTTCTCGTTTGGCTCGGCGGCCGGCAGCAGTTGTTCGCAGACTTCGGCGACATAATCGAGCGCGACGCTCGCCGTGTAATCGGTCAGTAACCCGAACTGCGACTGAATCAACTCGCACGAATCGAGCGTCACCAGTTCCCGCGTTTCCTTCTGCAGGTAAAACATCCGGACTTGCGAGAGCCGCTCCAGACCCGAACCGAACCGGCTTTTAGGACGTCTGGCCCGCTTGGCAACCCCGCGAAGCTTGCCTTGGTCCCGAGTCAGAAAACTGACGATGAGATCCGATTCCTGAAGCGGATAGGTCCGCAGAACAATGGCTTCGCTAACGCGAGCCGACATAGTGCACGGCGACTCTTTAGGGTAGCACGAGCGGTATTGCGTGCGTGCTCTGTTGACCGGGCCGTCGAGGACCTTCCCCGCCGGTCAACAACATTCGTTCAGGGCGCTCCGAATACAATCGGGAGGTGGCCAAAGCGAAGATCAGTAGACGGCAGACACTGCTGGCGGCCGTGGAAACGTTGTGAAGGAGTACCCCATCACCACATGAACCGCCGCGGATTTCTTTCAGCCCTTGCCTGCACCTCCGTTTGCCCAGCGCAAGCCATCGAACGGCCGAACATCATCTTCATCCTCGCCGACGACCTTGGTTATGGCGATCTGGGCTGCTACGGTCAGAGAAAATTCGCGACTCCGCACATCGATCGCATGGCGTCTGAAGGAATCCGTTTCACCCAAGCGTACGCGGGCAGCACGGTCTGTGCTCCGTCGCGATGCTGCCTGATGACCGGGATGCATACGGGACACGCCCGTGTCCGTAACAACGCGGGCCGCGGCGGGCGAGTCCCCCTTCAGCCCGATGACGTCACGGTTGCGGAGGTTCTGAAGCAGGCGGGCTATCGGACGGCAGCCATTGGCAAGTGGGGTCTGGGAGAAGCCGGCACCCTGGGCATTCCAAACTGTCAGGGTTTTGACGAATGGTTCGGCTTCCTCAATCAGGACCACGCCCTCGACTTCCACCCGGCGGTGCTTTGGCAGAATCAGCAACAAATCTTTCCACCGGGCAATCAGGGCGCAAAGCGCCAAGAGCACGCGCAGGACCTGTTCACAGCGCGGGCGCTCGACTTCATCACGAAGAATCGATCGAACCCTTTTTTTCTCTATCTGGCATATACGGCCCCGCACGCGAACAGCGAACTCGGCCGCGACACCGGTGACGGCTTCGCGATGCCGGCGGTTGTCCCGAGTTACGCGCCGTACGCCGATCGCGAGTGGCCTGCTCCTGAAAAGGGGTTTGCGGCACTGATCCACCGCCTGGATCGGGACGTTGGCGCCATCCCCGCAGAATCGAGTCTGCCATGGATCTCGCGCATCAAGACTCACCCGATTTCCCGGTTTCGAGGCGGACCCAGCAGCCATGATCCATCGGTCGATCGGCCCGTTCCAGTTCGTGAGCGCGGCTTTTGCCGCATCAAACTGAACAGCCCAGGAACTTCGTGCCGCCATCACCGGCATCGCGAGGCTTTGCCTGCCGCAATCCGGAAGGGCCCGCCTGAAGCGTGCACACCGATCGCCCCTGGAGCCGAAGTGAGGCAACGGCTACGCGCTTTTGTGCCAGAACCTCGGGATCGGAAGGACTTCGTTGACCTGCGCCCGGTAGTCGCGATAGGCCTGGCCAAATCGCTGCTCCAGATAGTCGTCCTCGACGTGAATCAGGCGTTTGAAAATCAGGTAGGCAATCACCGGCGTCAGCAGCAGCGGCCAACATCCGGTGAACAAAGCCAGACCCGGAAGCACCAGCACGATCCACGCCGCGTAGATCGGATGCCGGACGAGGGCGAACGCCCCGTTGGTGACCAATTCATCGCGATTGTACGCCTTGGTTAAGGTGACCACGCCGGCCGCCCACAGGAGAAGGCCGATCGTCATCAGGATGACGCCGGCTGTTTCCACGGCCCCGGGCAGCGAACGCACCAGAAGGATGTCAGGCCAGCGGGAGGCGGCCGCCCAGGCGGCCAGGATATACGTCAGCGATGGCACGACGGTTTTGGGGCCGATGCCGAAGCGGCTCAGTCTCTTTTCCAGGATTCGGGCCCTCCTACCTGCCATGGATGCGCTACTTCGCCGCCGGTGTCAAGCCTTCGCCGGGACTAAGATAGAAGAACGAGATGTGGCGGCTGTTCTGTCTCTTTCCGGCCCTGACCCTCGCGGGAGACGCGTCGTCACCCGCGCTGGAGGAGTGGCGGAAGGAGATTGAATCCGCGGGCGCAACGGTGAATTTTGTGAGGATTGTCACCGACCCGTTGCGCAACGAGATGCGGATCGAGGGCGAGGTCCGCGACCGGCCCGTCCTGGTTTCCTATCTGTCCGACGAGCGGTTCCGCGGCGAACTGGTGAACGCTCATGCGCTCACCATCAGCCAGAACGCCGGCGGCCGCTCGATTCACTTCATCCTGTTCAACATGGCCCGCGAGGCCGAATGGCGGAAGCACGAAGATGGCCTGGTCGCGCACGAACTGGGGCACGTCTGGCTGCAGGTTCAAGGGTTCGGCGGCGTTCCGTACGTGTCCGGCAAGGCGGACTCGTGCCTGGCGATTCACGTCAACGATGCCGTGCAACACGTCATCATCAGGGCAGAGATGGCGCGAAGGGGAATTGACGGGATCGACTACTGGCTGTCCAAGCTGTTGCCCCTGATTTCCGATCTCGAATCCGGCGTCGCGGCCGCCACGCTTTCCCCCTGCCAACAGGCGGCCCTGCTCGGCCACTGGCTGGATGCGCGCCTGGGAACGGCCGCGGAAGATTGGGAAAAGATGAAGCCGGTCGAGGAGAATTTCCGCCGGCTGTATCCAGTGCTGGGAAGCGCGGCATCGGAACTGGAGACGGAAGTGCGACGTAGAGATCTAACGTCGCCCGAGGGGTATCGACAAGCCTTGCGCCTCGTGCACGAGCGCTTTGTCCGCGTGCTGGAACAACTGGCAGCGCCGAAAAGCGGCTAGTGCGAAAGCTAGATTAGCGCAGTGACTCGCGTGCCTCGAGCGGTCAATCCGGTGGAGGTTGAGTCTGCTTCGCTGGGACCGCAGGTCAACGGATGTCAAACAGGAAAGCCAAGCCTAATTCGAGAGCCGATCTGGCAATACCCGAAAGGCAGCCAATCCGCGGCATTTCCAGGCGATCCACATCCAGGACCCGAATCTGATCGGTCAGAGCGACACTGTCATGCAGCTGTAGGCCGCAACCAAGATCCGGAATCATCTCTCGCGCAGGGATCAATACCCTGTACTGGCTTGCCTTGGCAATCTTGCTGGTCAGGGGCACGGCAACCACGTTACGCCCGGCCCGGTTCACAGCGTCACGAGAAACGATTACCCACGGGCGCCGGTGGATTTGCTCGGACCCCACAGCCTGCTGCCGGGTCACGGTTGCCCAATAGATTTCGCCTTGCTTGACGGCCATCCCATCAGGCGTCTTCAGTTTCCAAATCCATCATGGAAGACTGGAGCAACTCCTCCTCTTCCTCGTCCCAAGCACGATCTGAGAGCACCGGCTCTTCCGGCCGAAACCGAAGGTCGTGTCCCTGCCTGATGAACCCGTAAGCATCAACAGCGGCGCGGAGGCCGTCAATGATCTCGAGGGCGACCTCCGGGTAGATCGCAGTCTGTGTGCGCATTGCGACGATGGCGCAGTCAAGGTGAAACTGCATCCACAGCATGTTCATCGCGAACTCTGCCTGTAGTTGGTGATCTTTGCTCGCATCGGCCTCTTGAAGTTGACGTTCTCGAAGCTGTCCGGCCAAGTTCGCGATCCTCCGGAGAGTCCAGACGGTGAAGATCGCCTGTTCCTGAATCGCTGTACCCAAAAGAGGCGCTGCATCCCTGAAGTCTGACTCCAACTCCGAGAAGCACTCATTCGTCAACTGGTCTCTAACGGATTTCCCGACGGCAATCATCGCGAAATCCGAGAGCGCCCGCTGCGCCTTCGCATAAGTTGGAAACAGCGCGGCGCGGGTCTCGACAAACTCGCGAGATGACCTGATGGTGATTGCGGTCAGCACCTGATCTCGAAGGACTGCGCTGAGACCGCGGACTACGTCGAGGGTCTGATTCGACAACTTGCGCGACCGGTTGGCCGAGATCCCGATAAACCCAAGCGCCTCGCTGAGGTTCATCTCGCCAAGATTCTTCATCTGGCGAGTTGTGTCCTTGCCCAACGCTAGTGTCGTTGACACCTTCCATTCCTCATTTCGGTTGACCGCCCCATCACGACCTTGCGCTGCCCCGGCAGCGGCGGCACGCAGACTCGTGAGGGTGGTCATTCGCCGCCTGTGGAAAGCAAAGCAATCGCTAGGTGGAACGACAACCCGCTCACATCGTACCACACGATCAAACTCGCCCAACGCTCCTGGCCGTTCCGTCACGATGGCTACTCACTCTCTGCCATACCGGTTTAGATTCGTATTGGTTTGTTGGGCTTAGGCAGAGTCTCGGCGGCGCAGGCCAACAAGAAGTTCCCTTCCCGTAAGTCAAACTCGAGATAGTCCGGCGTCAGGCCACCACTGCTCCTGTAACAGTCAAATTCAGACCTGCCGGGAAATGGCCGGGAACTGGTTCGCCGCTGTGATAAGATTCAGAAGTCTGGCCTTCTTCCGCCTGCGGTAATGAATCTTCGCTCTATTTTCAGTTTGTTCTCCTCCGATTTGGCCATCGACCTGGGGACTGCGAATACCCTCGTCTACGCCAAAGGCAAGGGAATTGTCGTCAACGAGCCATCGATCGTTGCCATCAACAAAGTAACGGGCGATGTGGAGGCGGTCGGCAAAGAGGCCAAGGAAATGCTTGGCCGCACACCCGGCAACATCGTCGCCATCAAACCCATGAAGGACGGCGTCATCGCGGACTTCAAGGTAACCGAGAAGATGCTGACGTACTTCATCCAGAAGGCGCACAACCGGAGGATGCTCGTCCATCCCCGCATCGTCATCGGCGTCCCCAGCGAAATCACCCAGGTGGAAAAACGCGCGGTCACGGATTCCGCGATGCGGGCCAAAGCGAGCGAAGTTCACCTGGTCGAGCAGGCGATGGTGGCGGCAATCGGCGCAGGACTGCCGATTACCGAACCATCCGGCAACATGGTGGTGGATATCGGGGGCGGCACCACCGACGTCGCGGTAATCTCGCTCTCGGGCATTGTGTATTCGCGCTCGGTGCGCGTCGCTGGCAATGAGATGGACGACGCGATCATGCAGTACCTGAAGCGCAAGTACAACCTGCTGATCGGCGAGCGGACGGCGGAGCAGATCAAGATCGAAATCGGATCGGCGTATCCTCTGGATAAGCCGCTGACGATGGAAATCAAAGGGCGGAACCTGATCGAGGGGGTTCCGAAGACGATCACGGTGGACGACAGTGAGATCCGCGAGGCGTTGAGCGAGTGCGTGGCGACCATTGTCAACGCCATCCGGGTGGCGCTGGAACGGACCCCGCCGGAGTTGAGCGCGGACATCAGCGACCGCGGCATCGTGCTGACTGGCGGCGGCGCGATGATCAAGAACCTGGACAAGCGAATTCGGGAAGAGACCGGCCTTCCGGTTTCGATTGCCGACGATCCGCTGGCTTCCGTAGTGCTGGGCACGGGGCGTATGCTCAGCGACTTCAAGCTGTTGCGAAAAATCTCGATAGACTAGAAGTCGGGCCCCCGCGCGCGGGCGAAGAGCTCGATGGACTCCCTTTTTCACCGCTACCGGAACCCGTTGGTTCTGATCGCTGTGCTGCTCGGCCAGCTTCTGCTGTTGGGGTATCAGGTTCGCGGCAGCCACGATATGCCGCTGATCCGCGTCTGGGCGGTCGGCGCGGTCACGCCGCTCGCCGTCGTGCTGGAGGCCGTGCGGACGCTGACCAACCGGACGATCGGGGATTTCATCATGTTGAAAGGCGTGCGGGAAGAGAACCGCCGCCTGCAACAGGAGATCAGCCGCCTGAAGCTGGAGAATCAGTACCTGCACAACGAGATTTCCTCGGCTGACCGTGCCCAGGCGCTCAGGATCTTTCAATCCCGGACTCCCTCCAAGACCATCGCGGCGCGGGTGGTCGGTACGGGTCCGGGGCCCACGTCCAAGGCCGTCTATATCGACCGGGGAACGATCTCGGGCGTGCAGAAGGGAATGGCGGTGGTGACTCCCGATGGGATCGTGGGCAAGGTGGCGGCGGCGTATCCGCACGCTTCAATGGTGCAGTTACTGATCGATCCGAATTTCGCCGCGTCGGTGATCTCGCAGAAAGGGAGGGTGCGGGGCATCGTCCGGGGCCAGGACGGTTCGAACGCCTGCCGGGTCGACTACGTTGCCAGCGAAGACAAACTCGAGACCGGAGAGTGGTTTTTCACTTCCGGAGACGACCGCGTCTTTCCCAAGGGTCTGCCCGTCGGTCCGGTGAAATCGGTCGGGCCAGGACCGCAGTTCAAGCGGGTCATGGTGGAGCCGAGTGGATTTCAGAATGGACTGGAGGAAGTGCTGGTAGTGATCGAGGCCGTGCATGCGGCAGTTCCCGA
>CAZGUX010000201.1:0-22980 GCA_964529305.1 uncultured Solibacteraceae bacterium
GGCAGTTCCACTCGCCTCTTGGAGGCGGCCCCTCACTCGGCAGCGGAAGCGCCGCCCTCCCGCCGAATCACCCTTCCGGGAAACGTGCGGGTGCACATCCGGCTCAGTCACGACATCGACTCGCGCCATGCGCGCGTCGGCGACCTGCTGTCGGCCACCGTCGAGTCGGCGGTCAAGGACAAGCGCCGGACCCTGATTCCACCAGGCGCTGTGGTTCGCGGCAGGCTGCGGCGGCTCGAACGCCTGAGCCAGCCGTATGACGCAGTGATGATCGGCATCGAGTTCAGCCAGATCGAATTCGACGGCGCGCGGGTGGGGTTCTTTGGGCGTCCGGAAGAGTTGGAGACCTCGACCGGGGTCGACCTTCACCTCACCCCAACCGTCATGCGGTCGCAGGTAGACTACGGCCTCAACGGCCAGAGGATGGATATCACCCGCATGGAGAACTACACCCACCAGGAGTTGCCCGGCGTCGCCGTCTTTTATGTGAAGGGCAAGGATGCCCTCGTTCAGAAGGGCTGGCGGATGACGTGGCGGACGCTGCGAATGAAGGACGACTGACAGGGCGGTGGGATTCTCTGGTCAAATAGAGCTGGGCCCGGCTTGACGCCAGGAAGCCTTCCTGTGCACACCACCAACTTTGAGCGCATCACGGTCAATCCCAGCCAGATGAACGGCGTGCCCTGTATCCGGGGACTACGCATTCCGGTCGCCACTGTGCTCCGGATGCTCGCTGCCGGGATGTCCGAGCCCGAGATCCTGGCCGACTATCCAGACCTGCAAGGCGAGGACATTCGCGAGTGCCTTCGCCTTGCCGCGGTGTCTGCGATGGAGCGTGAACTCGCGATTGTACGAACACTGCCCCTTCTACCGCCGGATCAGTAAGGGCTCGTTCTACTTTGGGTGGCTTTTCCGGTGCAGGCTCCGCTGGTATCCTATGATCCATTGACAGCGAGGTCCTTGCCATGAAAGTCATCCTTCTCAAACCCGCGATTGCGTTCTTCCTCGGAGCCCTGCTCCTGACAGCGATTCCCGCAACTGCGCCGGCCCAAACGGCCCAAACGGAGCCGACCTTCGACGTGCGAAACGGCGATCAACAGGGCAAGTTGGTGGTCGGCGACGCCGAGCTCGCCTTCGAGTCCCTCACCGACTCCCGCCATTCGCGCCGCTGGAAGTACGCCGACGTGCGCGAACTCTCGAAGAAAGGGAAAAAGGAATTCCGCGTCCGCCCCCACAAGGGCAGCCGGTACGACTTTCAACTCAAGCAGCGGGAAGAGCGTGACAAGATCTACGACCTCATCAGCGCCAGGCTTCTCGCCGCGCGCCGCCAGGCCAAGTGAGCGCCGGCTTACAACGCTCTTTCGATCGTCGTGATATCCACCAGCCCGCGGCACCCGTATAGCACCGGCAACAGACGCGCGGGATCGTAGCGCCGCCGCAGTTCCGCCACCTGGTCCGTACCCGCGCGATATGCCGGCAGATACATCCGGCCCAACAGAGGATGCCGGCCCCACGCGCCGGACAGTTTTCCCGCCCGCTCCGCCGACACCAGGTACTCGGACCGCAGCGTCTCCGCGACCTCGGCTTGCGGGACGTTCTCGCGCCAGGTCAGATACGAAGCCTGGTTCTTCGCATCATCCTGCAGCAGAGCCAACAACAAACCGATCTGCAGGTCTTCATCCGGCAACTGGTCAATCTCCGTCACGCCGTGCGCGATCAGGCAGGCGTTGTTCGCGATGCCCTCGAACAGAGTCGCCGCGCGCGTGTTCATCGTCAGGACACTGGCCTCGAAGCCCGCGATGCCACGAACAAACAGGTTCTGCAGGTAGGCGAACGTGGTCACGTGCCCCGGCGCCACCTCGTGGCTCACCAGTTGTTCGAACTCCGGCACCGAGATTTCGAGCGATGCGTTGATCTCGTACGTGGCTTCGTATTCCGGGCTCCCGTCCGCCTTCCGCGCGCGGCCCAGGTAATTCATCGAGCCAGAGAACCAGGCGTCCCGAATGGGCAGAAACCGGATGTTGGCCACCGGCACCGGATGCAGTTCCTCGGGAAGAAAAGGCAGCAGGTGCCGCGCCGACAATTGTTCGAAGCGCGCGATGACGGCGTCCCCCAATGCGCGCACCGAGGCCATGGGAACCCGCCGGGCGCGCCGCCATGCGTCCACCGAGTCCAGCAGCTCGCCGGGCGATTGCGACGGATGCCCCGCGCGTGCCAGCAGTTCGGCCACCCGTTCGCGCTTCGCGGCGGGATTCGAGGGCGTGGGCGGAGCGCCGGTCGACGCCTGGACACAGCGCTCGTACGAAACCGGTTCTCCTCGCCCCAGGATCTCCATCGCCAGGTCCCACATCACCTGGAACGAACCCGCGAGCCCCTGCAGGTACTCGCCGCGCAAACCGCCGAGGCCGCGGATGGCGCCCGCGACATCCACCGCCGCCAGGTACGCGTCGATGGCCGCGGTATCGGGAGACTTCGCCGACACGCCTCCCGAAGCCCGCACGGCGGCGGCCGTGGGATGCGTGTACGCCGCCGGCAACGGCTCATCGGAAAACCACGAATCGGCAATGAATCGCCCGGTTCCCGAAGGACACATCACATCCCCGCCCCACAGCGTGTCGATGCCCAGCACCGCGTTGCCGATCAGAGTCTCGAAGCGTTCGCTCATCGTTCCTCCACCTTCCGCAGGGAGCCGAACCACATATATGCGCATAGCGCGGCGAACATCGCGATCGACACCGATTGCGAGATCGCGTCGTTGTCGTAAAAGGGCGTCTTCACGCGTTCCTCGGTGTACCAGGGAAACAGACGCAGGCCCGCCCCAAAGACGCCGCCCAGCGCCCCTCCGGCCATCAGGCCCGACGCGATGATCACGCCGCGCTCCCGAATCGAGGCGCCCTGACGCTCGCCCGCGGCGTCGGCCCGCTTGCCCAGGTAGTGCGCCAGGAATCCACCCACCAGCGCCGGCGTGTTCAACTCCAACGGAAGATACATCCCCAGCGCGAAGATCAGCGCCGGCGCCCCCAGCATCTCCATGATGAGGGCGATCACCGCGCCTGCGAGAAAGAGCACATAGGCCACTGGCTGCTGACTCATGAAGCCCTCCACCAGCGCCTTCATGATCGAGGCCTGTGGTGAAGCCAGCACGGTCCGCGTGTCTCCTGGCGCGGCCTCGCCGAACTGAAACGCCTGCGCCAGCAGCACGATGGTCAGGCCGGAGGCCATCGACGCCGCGATCGCCCCGAGAAACTTCACCTTCTCCTGCGCCGCCGGCGTCGACCCCAGCCAGTAGCCCGTCTTCAGATCGGTGATCAACTGGCCCGAGACCGAAAGCGCCGTGCACACCATGCCCGCGATCGCCATCACGAAGAACATGCCCGTCGTGCCGGAGAGCCCGAAGCGCAGCAGAACCACCGACGAGATGATGATGGTCAGCATCGTCATGCCGGAGACCGGGTTCCGCGCCACGGTCGCAATGGCGTTCGCCGACACCGACGTGAAGAAGAACGAGAACACCAGGGTCAACAGAAGGCCCATCACCACCACCGGCGCGGACACCTGCAATCCGGCGAAGAAAACGCCCACCAGCACGGCACTGATCCCCACGCCCGCGACAATCGACAGGACGGGAATATCCCGGTCGGTTCGCTCCACCGCCGCCGCTTCGCCCTGACGGAAAGCTTTCAGCGCGATGCCAAACGATCCCGCGATGATCCGCAGCGACTTCAAGATCCCGAAGATCCCCGCCGTCGCAATCGCCCCCACGCCGATGAATCGCACGTAGCCTCGAAAAATCTGCGACGCGTCCATGCCCGCGATGGGAACCGTGGCCGGGTACACCGCCGTATCCGGAAGATGGCTGCCGATCATCCAGATCAGCGGCACCAGGACGTAATTCGACAGGAATCCGCCCGAACACAGAATCAGCGAGCTTCGCAAACCCATCACGTAGCCGAGACCCAGGATGAAGCTGATCGCGTCGAAGTTGAAACCGATCCTGGTCCGGTCCGCGAACTCGCGCACCGCCGGCAGAAACCGCAGGTCCACAAACTCTTTCCACACCTGAAACGTCGTGACAAAGAAGTCGTAAGCGCCGGCGATCGCCGTCGCCTGCAGCAGCAACCGCGCCTGTTCCCCGCCCTTCTCTCCGGTCACCAGCACTTCGGTGATCGCCGTCGCTTCGGGATACGGCAGCACGCCGTGCATCTCCCGCACAAAATACCGCCGTAGCGGGATCAGGAACAGAACGCCCAGACAGCTTCCCGCGATGCAGATGAAGATGGTCTGTACCGGGTGCGGATCGAGCTTCAGGATATACAACGCCGGGAGCGTGAAGATCGCGCCAGCCACCACCGAACCCGAGACTCCGCCCACTCCCGTGACGATCACGTTCTCGAGCAGGCTCGACCGCCGCGAATACACACGCGCCAGACCGATCGTCAGGATCGAGATCGGAATCGCCGCTTCCATCACCTGCCCAACCTTGAGCCCGGAATACGCCGAGGCCACCGAAAAGATCACGCACAACAGCAGACCCCACCCCACCGAGCGCGTCGTCAATTCCGGAGGACGGGCCGAGGCCGGCGTCATGGGCCGGTAGGTTTCTCCTTCACCCAGCGGGCGATAGGCATTCGCGGGCAACGATTTGGCCGTTCGGTGTTCTTCCATCGGGTCACCTCGGCGTTACGGAAACGGCGCCATTGACGCTGCGCGCATCCTTTGCACCGCGATAGCCCGCGGGGATCTCCACCAGAAATGCGGTGAACTCGGTCTCCAGGCGTTGCCGCCCGCCGACCCAGCGGTACGCAGGCGCATCGAACAGCGACCCCCGCTGAACGCTCTGACGCAGCCCTTCCGCGAACGGAGAGCTTCCGAACTCAATCCCGCGCGCGATCACTTTGCCGTTCCACGGAGGAAACTGGTTGCTGCCGTTCTCCTGCCAATCGGCCAGCCACGGATTCCCCCCGGCGGGAAAGACGTACCCGATCAGGACGTGGTAGTCCGGGTGGAACAGGGTGAAGAACTGCTCCTGGCGCGCCGGATCCATCCGCAGCGCGCAATAGGTTCCCGCCTTGGGCCTCGCCTGCGAGACTCGAAGGTTCACCGGCTTTCCATCCCATCCCGTCCCATTCGGCCATTGAATCCCGGAGCCGGGCTTGAGGGAATTCGAGTCCGTCTTCCCGGCGGTCACCTGGCCCCGCGTCGCCGAGGCGTCGAGCGTGGTCTTCCCCGGCTCCACAAAAGGCGGGCCGAAGGTGGCGTGCTGCATCCAGTTGATCGGCCGGTCGTACGGCGCGAGGTTCTCGATCCACTCCCGCACCCGGACCTGCCTCTGGCCCTTCCGCAGCGTGACCGCGCGCCCCACGCGAAACTTCGTTTTGGGCAAGTCTGCGCCGTACCACAGCGCCACAGCATCGCCCGCCGATTCGATCTTGATCTTGCGCCATTCCACGATCGGAGCTTCCCCGTGGTTCCCGAGACCCGCCCGCGCCTCCTCGGCCGAGGGCGCGCCGTAGATCGGGAAGCACAAGAGGTGTCCCATGTATCCGGCCGAAAGCCAGCGATGCGGATCGGTCCCATAAAGCTTGCTGTGTTTGGTGTCGTCAAAGCGCTGAGGATCGATGGTGGGATAGTGCGGCACCCGCATCGGGTTGATGGCAGCCTTGGGATCTTGGGAGAGCAGCCGGATCTCGGCCAGGTGGCCGCCTCCGGAAAGGACGCTCACGCGAATCAGGCCATTTTCGAGCACCCAGGCAGGCCGGCCCTGGAAAGTATCCTCTCGGATCGCCGGCGCCTGCGCAACCAACATCGTTGCGCCAACAACGGACAACAGAATGGGTCTCATGGCAGAGTGATCCATTGTACCGGCGGCGCGCGAAGGGCTGAAGGGGCAGGGGGTTGGCCGGTTCGTCCTTGATCAGGACTGGGGTTCGGGATAGCGGACCTTTGGCGCGAAGTGGCGCGAGCTTTAGCTCGCAGCGGAACTTCAGTTCCGCGACCACGGCGAAGCCGTGGCATTGCCGGCTGCGGTTCGGCCGGCGCGGCCTGTGGCCGCGTTTGGGGAACTAAAGTTCCCATGCAAGCTGAAGCTTGCGCCACGGGAGAGGGCGCCGAAGCGCCGGCCCGCCCCACCAGGGTGTCAGGAAGCACGGGAGTTATTTCTCGATGGCGGGGATGGGGGCGAGGGCCTGTTCGAGGTCGGGGCGCATCTGCTCCCAAGTGACGGTACGGAGCGAGGGGGCATCGTGCGGCAGGGCGTTGATTTTGACCCGGAGGCGAAAGAGGTTGTCGACACGGGCGGCGGCGCGGAGGGCGTCCTGAAGATTGGCGGTCCTGGCCTGCTCGAACAGGAGGAAGATCTGGTTGGAATACTGGTCGAAGTCCTCGCGGAGGCGGCGAACGGAGTCGCGGGCATCGCCATCGGGCACGTGATTGGCTTTATGGCGATAGACGGCCAGGTGAGAGATGCCGAAGTGGGCGGCGATGGTGCGATAGGGACGATCGTCGAGAATCGCGGCATCGATTTCGTCGCGTTTCGGGTGAATACACACGGTACAAGGACGCATAAACGAGGGCCTCCTACCCTCACTGTGGCATGGGGATGCAGGAGTCAGAAGCCTTCCGCAGATGGCGCTTTTGCGTAACCGGGTAAAAATTCAGGGAGATGTCGGACAAAAATAGATCGGTGACCCTTGTGACGGGAAATCAGAGGTTTTCGGAATCGGGCTACTACCGGTTCTCGCGATCAAAAGAGCCCGAATCGGCGCATTGCGTCGATCGCCTCGCGAGGCGCGCACTGCAGGACAAAATAGGGCAGAGCTTCCAGGAACCAGCGAAACAGGAACCCAGTCCCATCCAAACCTGGAAGAAGGACAAGAACGGGCGACGACTCTGGAGGGGTGGAAGGGATTCGGTGCAGACCCGTTACTCCTCTATCATCTTTGCGCAAGGGTCATCCAAGCGCCAGGCGAGCTTCAGGAAGTACACTCGAAGGCGAGTATGGCAGAAACGGTGACGCTTCCTTCCGGCGCGGCGATGCCTGTATTCGGCCTCGGCACCTGGCACATGGGCGAGCGGCGCGCTACCCGACAGGCCGAAGTCGAGGCGTTGCGTACCGGCCTCGACCTCGGCGCCACCCTCATCGATACCGCGGAAATGTACGGTGACGGCGGCGCCGAAGAAGTTGTCGGTGAAGCCATCGCAGGCCGGCGGGAACAGGTCTATCTGGTCAGCAAGGTCTACCCTCACAACGCCGGCCGGCACAAGATGGCGGAGGCCTGTGAACGCAGCCTGGCGCGGCTTCGCACCGGCAGGATCGACCTCTACCTGCTGCACTGGCGCGGCTCGGTGCCCCTCGAAGAGACCTTCAACGCGTTCCGGGAACTCCACCGCGAAGGCAAGATCGCCGATTTCGGGGTCAGCAACTTCGACCGGGACGACCTCGAGGAGATGGCCGCCTGCGACGAAGGCCGGACCGGGACGAACCAGATTCTCTACAACCTCGCGCGCCGCGAAGCGGAATGGGCGGTGGTGCCGTGGTGCCGGGAGCGGCGAATTCCGGTGATGGCCTATTGCCCGCTCGATGAAGGAAGGCTTCTGTCGAAACCGGCCCTCCGCTCGATCGCGCAGCGGCACGGGACGACTCCGGCCCAAGTCGCCCTGGCTTGGCTGCTGGCTCAGGAGGGCGTCGTCGTGATTCCCAAATCGAGCAGCGCCGAACGAGTGCGCGAAAATGTCACCGCCGGTGAAATCCGCCTCTCTGCCGAGGATCTGACTGCGCTGGATCGAGCCTTCCCACCGCCGAAGCGACCCGTGCCCCTGGGAATGATCTGAACGCTTTTGGCGAATACTCTATCTTGTCGATCGAGATTCGTGTTACTCTACGGGGAATGGAGTCGCATGCCAGGAGCTTGGCCAAGGCCGCGAGCTATCGGCTGTTCGGCTCTCTGAGCACCGCCCTGATTGTTTACTTCATTAAAGGGGACCCGGCCATCGCGGTGGGCGCCGGCTTGGCTGACTCGGTAATCAAGCTGGGTCTATACTTTCTCCACGAAAGAGTATGGCAATACATTTCCTTTGGGCGCGCAAAGCCGCCTGAATACGAGATTTAGCCACTCCACGACTAGACCCTCGCAGCCGCCGCTTCCGGAACCTGCTGCTGCAGACGGGCCATGTCGCGCGGCAACGACCGGCAGGCCGCCAGGCCCAGAAACGCCGCGACGATCACGATTCCGGAAATGCACGAGAACGCGAAGCCCAGGCCGTGCAGGCCTTTGATCCACGCCGCGAACAGGATCGACACACTCCCGGCGGCGACGTTCGACGTCAGCAGCAACCCCATCGCCGACGACCAGACATGCTTCGGCAGAACGTCGCACAGCATCGGATTCTCGGCCGCCTGGCCGAACGAGCGGATCAGCGAGAACAGGAACACGCAGGCGCTGATGATGACGTACGTCGGCGCCAGGGAGAACGCCAGCAGAAACGGCGCGGAGACGAAGTAGCAGATCGACATCACCAACGGACGATGGCTGGGGCGGTCCTTTCCCCAACGGTCCGAAGCATAGCCGCCCAGCATGATGCCGGTCGCCGCGGCGCTCTGCAGCATGAAGGTCCCGGAGAAACCGGCGCCGGCCAGGCTCAGGCCAAAGGTCTCCTGGTAATACAGCGGCAGCCAGTTCCAGAACATCCACACACCGGCCGAATTCAGCATCGACTCGGTCAGCACCAGCATGTAGGTCCGGGTGCGGAACAGCGTGAGAAAGTTCGCCTGGAGCGAGACAGGGGCCACCCGCTTGGCCGGCGTGTGGCTTTCGCCGTCGCGTACATAGATCAGTCCGATCAGGGCGATGACGATACCGATGGCGCCGAGATACAGAAAGGCCGGACGCCAGCCTTGCGACTCGGCGACATATCCGGCGACGGTGCCGGCCGTGATCATGCCGAAGCTCATGCCGGCCAGGTTGATGCCGATGGCCGCGCCGCGTGTCGACGGGCCGTGATGGTCGGCGATCAACGCGAGCGCCGCCGGCGTGTAGAAGCACTCGGTCATGCCGAGCAGGGCGCGGGCCCACATCAACTGGCGCAGATCGCGGACAAAGGCCACCAAGAGGGTGGCCGCACTCCAGGCCGCGAGGCTGAGCATGACGATGCGGGCGCGAGAGAAACGATCGGACAGGTAGCCGGCAAACGGCGACCCGAGCCCGAAGGTCCACAGGAAGGCGCTGCCGACCAGTCCGAGTTCGATGTCGGAGAGGCCGAGATCCTTGCGCAGCAGAGGGTAGACGGCGGAGAGCGCGGTGCGGTCGCCGTAGTAGATCGCGGCGACAAAGAACATGAAGGCGACCAGCAGCCACTTGTACCACGGAGCGCGCGGATTCATTTAGCGCATTGTATCCAACGTGGCGCCGGGCGACGTTGTTTGTCGCCCGGCGCACGTGCGTGTGTGAGGTGTGTGCCCGCCGGGCACTCCGGAATTTCGTGGAACCAGACTATTGAGGTTGTGAAGAAAAGCGGGCATCCCGTTTCCCGATCAATGTTTCGTGAAGAACCAACGATTTGTGGTCGGGAAACGGGGTGACCGCCCCCAATTTTTCACGCCTTCTACGACGTGCGGATCAGGCCGCGGCCTTCTTCAATCCGCTCAACGCGATGGATTAGATCAAGGATTTGTTTGGTGAGTCGCAATTCCATTTCAGCGAGATATTGCTTGACCTCGGCGCGCAGGAGATCGACGGCGCGTTCCAGTGCGCGATTCTGCAGGTACATCCCCAGCATCACGACCAGCATCGTACCTGGGAGGGTTGCGATCGGAGTGATCAGGGTGGCCCACAGCGGCAGTGCCTGATTCATTTGCTGTCATGGTAGTCCAACCTCACCGGGAACCACAAGGACGGGCGGCACATTGTAATCTCGGTGTGCCAAACCGCGCCCGCCGGACGACGAAAAACGTCGCCCGGCGGCACTGGGGCTCATGGGGTGTACTCAAGCTTCCAGAGGTTGCCCTTCGACTCTTCCATGGTCATGATGAGTTCCTGCCTGCCGAAGGACATCCCGTTCCGGGCGGGACCAAACCAGCGCTGGCCGGCGGGCGCTTCCCAGACCTTCACCCTCGGCCCTCGCGGGTGTTTCGTCTTTGGATCGAGAAGCTGTGTCAGGAGTTCGTCGTAGCGGTGCCCGCCGATCATGTAAAGACGGCCGCCGTCCGTCGACCAAAATGGCGAGGACACCCGCTCCGCGCCTGTGATTGCAATCCACTTTGCCTCCGGCTCCACTTTTCCACCACGGACCGGCGCGACATAAGCCTGATTGCCTTTGCCGGGTCCGAGCGGTGTGTGAAATGACACCCACTGGCCGTCCCGAGAGAACTCCAGGCTGTGAATACCCAATTTGGGATGGCTGAGCAGTTCCGTTCGCTGACCTGTGGACAGCCGGAAAGAGTACGCGCGAATCGGGTCGCCCGAGTGGTAGTTGACGAGTTCGGAATCCGGGGCCCAGGCAGGCCTCGCGCATTGGTCACAGACGTGTCGCGGCTGCCCGCCGGCAAGCTCGCGGACATACATCGAGATCACTCTTCCCTGAACCTCGTAAAAGACCTTGGCCCCGTCAGGTGAGATACGACCACGTATCTCGGCCTCAGGCGTCGCCGTCACCTGGGTTTCTTTGCCGGTTGTCATGTCCCGCAGCCAAAGATCGCGGTTGCCACTACGGTCGGAGCTGAAAACCATCCTCGAGCCGTCCGCGGACAGGGTGGGATTCCACTCACCTGCCTCGTCATTCGTCAGCTTGAGCGGTGGCCCTTTGACCTCAGCGCGCGAGGGATCAATCGGAAGGCTCCAGATATCCTCAGTACTCCTCAGGCTGGCCAGCACGATCAAGCCACTGGCAGAGACATCGAATGAGAGACTCACACCCGGGTACGACACCAGCCGGCGGGGTGGACCTTCCAACCGCCGACCGTTGCTAGTCCGGAACTCATCGATCGCGGCGACCGCGCCGGACGAAGCTCGCAGAAGCCGGTCGCCCGTCCACCGCCACCGCCCGGAGGAAATCGGCTTCCCCTCTTCGGAAAGAATGGGGATCGGTGTTCCTGTCTCGATAGGGACGAACTGTAGGGTGGCGTCTCGGGTCGCGTCCCCAGCCGCGGGTCCGCTGGGAGTCGTTGCCCCGAAAATCAGGATCGATTTTCCATCGCTGGACCAGCCTTCCACAACGGCCCTGCGCAGGCCGGTTTCGAGTTGGCGTGGAGTGCCCCCGGTGGAAGCAACCAGAAAAAGGGGCGTGTCGACGCCGACGGCCCCGAAGCGATTGAAGGCAATCCAGGCGCCATCGGGCGAGAGTGCCCAACGGACGCGCTCTTTGAAGACAATGCGCTCGTCGCCCCCGAGGGCCGGGATCGCGTAAATCCCGCCTCCGTCGCGGGTGGAACTGAAATAGACTGTTGTGCCGTCCGGGGAGAAGACCGGAGATGACTCGTTCGCCGGATGCCTGGTCAATCGAACCGGTTGGCCTCCTGCCATCTGCTGGATCCAGATGTCGGCGTGCCCTTCTCCGGAGCGGTCTGAGACGTAGGCCACCAGCTTTCCATCGGGCGACAGAGCCGGCTGCGCCGTGTAGCCGGAGTCGCGGGTGAGTTGCGTGATCTTCGTTTCCGAAGGCCCGGCGGGATAGCGGCGATAGGCGAGGTGTGCGCCGAAACCAAGGACCGCAACCGCGGCCGCCGCCGGCAGGACCCAGCCGGGAAGCCCTTTCTTCGCGGGCGCGGGCGCGTTGAGTTTTCCGGATTCCGACTCCTCCCTCAACTCCTCCAGCGCGACTTTGACGTCCGGCATCCCTTGGAACCGCCGGTCGCGCTCCTTTCGCAAGCAGCGCGTGATGATCTTTTCCAGATCGCGCGGCATTACCGGCGCCAGTTCGCTCAGCGGCTTCGGATCTTTGTGGATTACGGCCGCCAGAGTCGACACCGGCGTATCGCCGTGGAAGGCGCGATGCCCCGTCGCCATCTCGTACAGCACGGCGCCGAAGGAGAAGATGTCCGACCTGGCGTCGATCTTCTTGCCCTCGGCCTGCTCTGGCGACATGTAGGAGACCGTGCCCACAATCGCCCCTTCGGCCGTGTGACCCGATTGCGTGAGGGTCGCGTCCTGCTCGCTGACCTCGGTGCGGTCCGTGAGTTTGGCGAGTCCGAAGTCCAGGATCTTCGCCCGGCCGTCGTTATCGACCATCACGTTCGAAGGCTTCAGGTCGCGGTGCGTGATGCCCGCCCCGTGTGCCTT
Source organism: uncultured Solibacteraceae bacterium (assembly GCA_964529305.1). Classification (GTDB taxonomy): domain Bacteria; phylum Acidobacteriota; class Terriglobia; order Bryobacterales; family Bryobacteraceae; genus CAZGUX01. The sequence continues at coordinate 12,273 of CAZGUX010000201.1, forward strand.
CGCGAGCCCGTCGGCGATCTGGATCGCGATGCGCAACACTTCGGGCAGGCGTATTCCCTGCCGCGGGATCACCTGGTCGAGCGTGCGGCCGGCGATGTACTCCATGGCGATATAGTCCGCGCCATGGTCGGAGTTGATGTCGTAGATGGTGACGATATTCGGATGATTGAGCGCCGAGGCGGATTTGGCCTCCTGCACGAAGCGGCGCTTGCGTTCCGGGTCGGCGACTTTGCCGGGTGGCAGGACCTTGATCGCGACGGGACGGTCGAGGTGGGTGTCGAGCGCCTTGTAGACGACACCCATCCCGCCTTCCCCGAGTTTCTCGAGGATGCGATAGTGGCCGAGCGATTCCGGCTTCATGCGTGTGTTTAGAGATCGTATCGCATTGACCTGCCGTCGTGCGGGCTCGCCTCAGGAAACGGCGGCACACCATGGCTTCGAACCGCGGGTAACCCGCGGGTTCCTTCGGAGCCGCGACCGTCAGAAGGCGTGAAAAATTGGGGGCGGTCACCCCGTTTCCCGACCACAAATCGTTGATTTTTCGCGAAACGTTGATCGGGAAACGGGGTGGCCGTCCCCTTTTTTTCACGCCTTCTGACGGTCGCGGGTGCCGTGAAGGCTGAAGGAACGTCGATCGTGGCGTTTCCGTGAATCAGGGCGAGGGTGTCCCCGCAATGCCGACATCGGTGGCCAGGAAGTCCGATCCCTTGAAAAGAAGAGGTTCTCCCAACTCCTTGGCGAGGGCGTAGGAGAAGCAGTCTCCAAAATTGAGTCTCGCCGGATGCCCGCTTCCCCTTCCAAAGTCCCGATACGCCTCTCGTGCCAAACGCCCCTGCTCCAACGTCACCGGAAGCACCTCGATTCCGGCCTGCCGGATGAGTTCATCCAACTGCCGCGAGGCGACGGGACGCCGCGTGGAGTCGACCACGACTCCAGCCTCAACGTAGCTCACCACGGACATCCTGGGCCACAGGTCGGCTTCGATCGCTTGACTGAATCGCTGCCCCTCCGCTTCGTCCCGCAGGATGGCGATCACCGCCGAGGTATCGACAATCACTTGGGCAGCCCTCGCTCGTCATAAAGCTCTGCGTCGAAGTCGCGCCTGAGCCAGTCCTCCGGCGCGTTGCTCGAGCACTTCCGCCCGATCTCCATCAGTCTGGCAGCCAAACCGTGCCGTTCCGAACGTCGCCGCAGTCGAGCCAGCTTTTCTTCGACAGCCTTACCCACGGCATCTGTGAGGGATTCCCCCGTTTCCGCCGCAAGCTCTGCCGCGAGCCGGGAGACCTGTTCGTTCTTAATGTTGAGGGGCATTCTGCCTTTCCTCCTTAAGATAGCAGAAATCTGCCTTACCGCGCCCGATCAGGACAGCACTTGAACGATCCGGTCGACGTCTTCCTGGTTGTTGTACACCGATACGGAAAAGCGCAGATGATCGCCGAACCGCCCCACCGTTAACGCCGAGTTCGCCCCGGTGATCGAAATCTTCGCTCGGCCTTCTTTGTTGGCCCGAAGAATCCGCTCACGGGTCTTGGCATTGTCGGGAGAGCGGAACGTGAGGATCGCGGTTTCCGTGTCCTCCGGAGTAATCGGGCGGTAGCCCAGCGCGGACAACTCCTTCCGCAAGCGCCCGAGGAGGGGCCGCGCGTGCGCCCGGATGCGAGGAATGGTCAGTTGCTCGATGAACTTCAGCGACTCGTACTGCGCGGCGAACGTGATGACCGAAGGCGTCCCCACCTCGAAATCGCCGATGCCCTTGGGGTCGTGCGCAATGAAGTCAGGCAGGCCCGCCTTGGGCTGGGAGACCCAGGGCGCATAGTTGAAATCCGGGTGACCGGTGAACTCCCGGGTCTTGACCACCGAGCCGATCAGATCCTCGCGAAGGTACATAAAAGCCCAGCCGTGCTCTCCCTGGAGGAACTTGTACATGCCGCAGGAGGCCATGTCGATGCCCATGGCGTGCACGTCGATGGGGACGGCGCCGGCGCCCTGAATGATGTCGCCGAACAGATAGGCCCCGTGCGAATGGGCCAGATCCGAAAGGGCCTTGATGTTCTCGAGATGACCGTTGACGGAAGAGACCAGCGAGACGGCGATGAGCTTGGTCTTCCGGTCGACGGCGCGCTCCATGTCCTTCAGGTCGATCCGCCAGTCGCGGTGCTTGACGATGCGAACGTCCAGGCCGGCGCGCTTGCGGCGGAGATAGTTCGCCAGCGAGGCGGTGTAGTGCAGGTCGTTGGTGACCACGTTGCCGCCGGAGAGATCCATCCCGTTCAGGACGATGTTCTCGCCCACCGTGGTGCTGGGGCAGAGTGCGACCTCGTGAGGTTTGGCGCCGATCAGGCGCGCAAAGGCGGGCTTCACCTTCGGGAACGATGTCCCCCAGAGGTCTTCGCGCCCCTCGCCCGGGCCGAGGTGCAGGAAGTCCATATAGCGCTGCATGGCTCGGACGCTGTGGACAGCCAGCGGATGCTGCGCCGCGCAGTTGAAGTAGGTTTCGTTGAGCGCGCGTGGAAACAACTTGCGGATGGCGGCCCAGTCGGGTTCGGCGGAGCCGTTGGCAGAGGCGGCCGCAACGGCCGCGGTTCCCAGAAATTCCCGGCGTTTCATGCTCTCTGTCCTCCTACTGCGCCTCGCGGGCGCGCTGTTCAAAGATTTTCCGCGCTTCGCCGAACTGGCCAAGCACGTGTTGCTTTTCCTTTGCGGACCGCCAGCCTGGATGCTCGCTGGCCATACGGCTGATGTCGTCGATCCAGCGGATGAAGTACTCGGAATCCTCCTTCGAGCGAATCGGCTTGCCGCCGCAATACACATAGATCGCGCCGGTCTCGCCGACGATGTAGCTGTCGTCGATCGGGTGCTGCGGTTTGGAGTTGGAGGCGCGGAAGGTCAACCAGCCACTCGTTCTGACCCTCAGCCGCTTGCGGATCTCGCCGTTGCGTCCGTCGCCCGACGGCGCGGCGGTCTCGATCGGCTTTCCGTTGAAGAAGACTTCCATTTTCTCGATGGGGACGATAGAGGAGAAACGGGCGAGCAGGTCGACTTCCTCGCCGCCATCGGGCAGGTGAACCTCGCTGCCCGCAATCTGCCCGTTGATGGTGAACTCGAGAATCGGCGCGTTGGTGACAAACGTCCGGCCCCGGCGGATGGCGTCGAGCCAGCGCGGCCACTCCAGTTTGTCGCCGAGGTAGGCATAAAAGCGGGCATCGCCCACCACCGGCGTCGCATGCAGGTTCGAAATGGAATCCTCGCCCGCCGAGGCCGTCACCTTGAAGCCGCAGTTGAGCGCGCGGTGCCACACCTTCGCCGTGTGGGTGAAGTGGCTGGCGCTGGTCATCAGCTCCAGATAGTCGAAGGAGCCGAGCGCCAGGTCGACGGGAAATCCGCGCGCCACGCTGTAGCCGGCCTTGGGCGGGTCGTTCGAAAACGGATGAACATACCCGCCCAATCCTCCCTGCTTGCGGACAATACGGAACATGTCCGTGTTGCTCGGGTAAAGACTCTCGATCGCGGTGCCCTCGTAGCCTGTGGTAAACGGCGAGATCAGGTGCCGGGTCATGTTGATGAAGTTGACGTGGCCATAGAAGGGAGGGCGATACTCTTCGCCGAACGTCAGCAGGTGTTCGCTGGTGGACAGGGGATTTGGACGGCCGCCCGTAAAGTACTGGTGGTCGAAAACGCGGTTGTCCTTGTTGGCCACCTTCTCGCCGATCATGTCGAGGTCTTCGGCGCGGCCCATGAACATCAGGTTTTCCGGCGTGTTGTGCAGGTTGCCGCCGTAGTTCATGTGGACGTGGTCGCTGCCGGAATACCAGCCCATCGCGTTGGCATTCGTCATCCGGCGCATGTCCACCTCGACCTGCGTCACGCCCCCCGCTTTCACGGTCACGGTCTTGACCACCGGCAGGTATTCGACGCCTTTGGCCGCTTCGATCCGCGTCTCGCCGGCCGGGACTTCGACCACAAAACGCTTCTCGGCGTGGAAGAAGTCGATCCGCTCGTAGCGGCCCGCCACCCGTTGATACGAGGTGGGAGGGCAATACCACTTGCCATCGGAGCCTTCCAGGTAGAAGCGCGCCGCCGTGGGTTCGCCCGTGGCGGCCTCGCGGATGACGACATCCAGCTTTCCCATCTCTCGTCTGTAGACGCGGCGGCGGATGGGCAGCGGCCGCTGCTCGCCGCCATAGGAGGCCAGCAAACGCAATTCCGACAGCCCGTGCTCGTTGGCGACGAAGGCGATCCACTCTCCGTCGGGCGACCAGGCGGGGTCAAAGTGATCAAACGCGCCGAAGGTCAACTGATAGGGCTCGCCTCCGGCGGTGGGAAGGACGTACAGGTTGTTGTACTGGCTGCCCCGGTGGGAACTGTACAGGATGCGCTTTCCGTCGTGGGACCACTGCGGCTTGGTCCGGAACAGGGTCTGCTCCACCAGAATCGATTTCGCCGTCCGCATCATGTCCGGACCCACCGTGGCGCGCCAGACGGCTCCGGACCCGAGCGGAATGCCCCGGTTCGCAACCAGGATGATCTCCTTGCCGTCGGGAGAAAACGTGGGCTGGATGTGGTCGTCGTAGTTGCGAAAGTACAGCCGCGCGCGGCCGAACGAGTTCGGTTCGGTCAGCCGCACAGGCTGTCCGGGTTTGCCGGAATCGACCGGCATCACCCAAATGTGAAACTGGCCCTTCGGCTCATCGCGTACGAAAGCGACACGCCGTCCGTCCGGGGAAAAGACGGGGTCGAGATTCAGTCCGCCGCGCATCATCACCGTGCTTTCGCCGGTGGCGACGTTGAGCAACATCAGGGCCACGCCCGTTGAGTCCTCGGCGGTGTAGGCGATCCATCGGCCGTCGGGAGACCAGGCCGGCGATGAATCGTAGGTCTGGTTCGCCGCTAGTTCGTACGCCGTGTCGGAATCGACGCGCATGCGCCACAGCGAGCCCGACATGCCGAACGCGAGTTCCTTCCCGTCGGGCGACCATGCCGGACGCCAGGGCGTGCTCGCGGTCTGCGGCACGTAGTAGCTGTAGGTGTAGCCCGAGGCCATTTTGGCGCGGGGCGGAGCCGCCGCCAGTACGGCGCTTGCCGACAGGAGTATCCCAACCGTAACTTTCATAGAAAGGCCGATTGTATCCCGGTTGACGGGTGGACGCCACCCGAAGCATACTTGGCCAGAATGCTGATTATCGACTGCCACGCGCACGTCACCTCGTTCGACGAGCAGCGCTATCACCCCAAGCCGAATCCCTTCCGTCCTCCCAAGGGGGTGGGCTCGTCGGAGCACCTGCGGCAAACCAGCCTCGCCGCCGGAGTCAGCTATGTCCGGGCGATCCAGACGCTGTCGTTCTACGGGTTCGACAATCAGTACCTGCTCGACAGCGCCAGGCAGTTCAAGCCCTGGATGGCCGGAGTGTGCACTCTCGATCCCGACAATCCGCGCAGCCCGGACCTGTTGCGGCAATACGCGCGCGAGTACGGCGTGCGCTCGTTGCGCAGCATTCCCTCGGCCCAGACGAAGAACTTCGATCACGATGGAGTCCGCGCGTTGTGGAAGGCGGTGGCCGACTCAGGCCTGACGGTCGACATCTTTCTAATGCGCCCCGAGCACATTCCCACGGCGGAGAAACTGATCGAATCGTTCCCCGGACTGACGGTAGGCTTCTGCCATTGCATGGACCTGAAGCCCGGTCCCGACCTGAAGGCCAACACGGAAAAGGTGCGGAGTCTGGCGCGTCACAAGAACCTGTACGCCAAAGTGGACTTCGTCGGAACAGGGTCGAAGATGCCGTTTCCCTGCGAAGACCTGCTGGAAGCGGCCTTGCGGGTGATCGACGCCTACGGCCCGGACCGCTGCGTGTGGACCAGCAGCTATCCGAACGCGATCTGGACGCCGATGGTGACCTATCAGGACCACCTTCGGATTTTCACGGAGGCCTTGCCGCTGACCGATGCGGCGCGCCGGCAGATTCTGGGAGAAACGGCCCGGAAGATCTGGTTTCCGGAGTTGAAGGCATAAAACGGGTGGCGCACGCTTCCAGCGTGCAAGGGAACTTTAGTTCCCCCAAGGCGAGCGTTAGCTCGCCCGTTGCGGATCGAAGAACCGCCTTCGAGTTCGACCCCTTTGGTTCCCCTCGCGCCGGTTCCCGGCCGGCACTCCCCGTGAAGGCGCCGGCCCTGATCGAAGCCAAACGAAGCCAATGCATAAACTACTTGAAATCAATACTATACATTCACAATTGGCTTCGTTCTGCACAACTCTTGACGTTCGCGTCATCGCGACCGGCGAAGGCCCACCCCTGGGTCCCGGCCGGTTCCCGGCACCTCTCTATCCGTACTCGAATCCTGCCAGGGCGTAAGCCAAGGGTGAAGGTGTCCCGGTCCCCGGAAGCACGGGTCCCCGGCGCATGCGCATCAGCGTCCGTGCCGGCCGAAAGCCGAAATCGGTGGCCAGCCGGGCGGCTTCAGCGTGCTCCGGACACAAATCCCATTGGGCCGGTCCGAGGTGCCGGGAGTGAAAGTCAGAGACCCATTCCCGTGCCGACGCCGGCGCGACGGAGACGCAGGGTCCGAAGTGCCGGTACACGCGGCCGGGCCGGTCCATCGAGTAGCCGTCGCCCGAGACCGAGGCGTGCCCGAAGCCGGCCAGTTGTTCCAGCAGGCGGCCGCGGTCCGCGCCGAAGGCCTCCCGATCGATGGCGTGAACCCTTGACAGACTCCACTCCGAACTCGCCGGGTGGGGACTACCCGGCCGGGTCGTGTCGCGCAGCCAGCGCTCGACGGGGTACTCGTCGACGAATCCCATTTTGGCGTAGACCGGCCGTCCGAGGTCGCTGGCATCCAGCTTGACCGTCGCGACGCGGTGTTGGTCGAAGTAGTCGAGCGTTCGGGTGACCAGCCTGCGGGCAAAGCCCCGGCCGCGCCAGGCGCCGCCGGTGATGACCATTCCCAGCCAGCCGAGTTGTTGCCCGTAGCGGATCGCGGTCGCGGTGGCGGCGATTTGCCCATCGCTTTCGAGGCAGAAACACCCGTCCGGCACAAGCGCGAGAAAGCGCCGCCAGTCATTGGGCGTCTGATTCCAGCCGACCTCGGTCGAAAGCTCGACGAGCCGGGGCAGATCTCGGGGGGTCAAAAGGCGAATCTCGGGCTCACCTTGCATGGTCATCCTCATCCTCTCTCATTTCACGCCGCTCATCCGATAAGGAAAGCGAGGCGGGCATGGTGGTACGCAGGCGCCGGATCACGGCGCTGATGGTCGTCCTTTCGTGGTGCTCTTCGGTGCGGGCAGCCGAGCCGCCCCGATCGTTCTTCAGGCCGGAGGCGAGGAGCGTAAACGTTCCCTCGTATCGGGGGCCCGGCCCGAAGGGCTTGGCCGTGGTGCGCCACCGGATCCTGGCCGTGGATCCGCAAGCTTTGGACGACGAAACCTCGTGGTTCGCGCCGTTCGACGACCTTCGCTCTGCCTTGGTCCGCGCCTCGGACGACCGCGCGGCCGACGGTTCGTGGCGGGTGTGGACGGCCAGGCTGGAAGGAACGCGGAAAGGGTCGCTCATCCTATCGATCACCGGGGAGGTGTGGTCGGGCAGCCTGGCACTCGACAACGGCGACTTCTTCGAACTGGCGCCGGCCGGACCAGGGAAGCTGGACATGCGCGAGGTCAGGGCCGACGAGCAGAGCTCCGCCGATGATGTTCGCGTGCCGCCGCTACCCGCATCCGGCTTCGCCGAAGCCCAAAGCGAGCCCGCGGCCGGAGCGAACACGCAGGTCGATGTCATGATCGTCTACACGGCGGCGGCTCGCGTCGCGGCGGGCGGGACCCCCTCGATCCAGAACAAGATCCAACTCGCGGTCACCGAGATCAACCTCAGTTACGCCCAAACCGGCATCCCCATGGAGTTGCGGTTGGTACACAGCCGCGAAGTCAGCTACGACGAGTCCGGCGGAATCGACGCAGCACTCACGAACCTGACGGGCGCCAACGACGGCTTTCTCGACGACCTGCACTCCGCCCGCGATCAATACGGAGCCGACCTGGTGCAATTGTGGATTAACGGCCCCGGATCCCAAGGGGGAACAGTGGGACTGGCGTGGCTGATGTCCACGCCGGGCAGTTGGTTCAACACCTACGCGTTCAGTGTTGTGGAGGTGAACTTCGCCACAGGCCCTTATTACTCCTCCGGGCACGAGTTCGGGCACAATCAGGGCGCGCACCACGACCGCGCGCACGCTTCGGGCAGCGGCGCTTACGAGTATGCGTTCGGGTATCAGGTCGCGACCGGGCCGTCTCCGTTTCGAACGATCATGTCCTATGCCTGCCCGAACGTATATTGCCCCAAGATCAACTACTGGTCGGATCCGGACATCACCTATCAAGGTCAACCGATCGGGGTCGCGGCGGGACTTTCGAATTCGGCCGACAACCGGCTGACGCTGACCAATACCCGCGAGTGGATGGCGGCTTTCCGCCAGCCGGCAAGTCCGCAACCGCCCCAGCCGGGAACCGTGACGCCGGCAACGGGATCGGGCGCCACCCAGACCTTCACCGCGACCTTTACCGACGGCAATGGCGCCTCGGACCTGGCCGGGGCTTACCTGCTGGTGAACAACCAGATTCGCGCCGACGCCGGTTGCTTTGTCTTCTACAACAGGGCTGCCAACAGTGTGCAGTTGTTGGACGACAGCGGCCAGTGGTGGTCCGCGCCGGCAATGCCGGGGACGGGGACGCTGGCCAACTCGCAGTGCCGGGTAAACGTGGCGGGGGCCGCGGCGTCGGCATCGCTCAACACCCTGACGCTGACGCTGCCCCTGACTTTCACCTCGACGTTCTCCGGTTCGAAGAACCTCTATCTGCTGGCCACCGACCTGGCGGGCGCCAACAGCAACTGGTCCTTGAAAGGAACATGGACCGTGCCCTCTGCTCCGCAGACGCCGGCGCCGCAGAGCGTGACCCCGGCCAGTGGAGCGGGCGGCTCGGCCATCTTCACCGCGGTCTACTCCGATGGCAATGGCGCCACCGACATCGCCGGCGCCTACCTTTTGGTCCACTCGCAAATCCACGCCGACGCCGGCTGTTTTGTGTACTATAACCGCGCCGCCAACACCGTACAGTTGCTCAACAACACCGGAACCCAATGGTCGGCGCCTCAGGGCGCGGGGGCCGGGACCCTCGCCAACAGCCAATGCAGCGTGAGCGGCGCCGGGCTCTCCTCGTCGGCCTCCGGCAACAACCTGACCGTGACGTTTCCCTTGTCGTTTTCAGGGGCGTTTGCCGGATCCAGGAACGTGTATCTGCTCGCCGTCGACTCGGGCGGATTGAACAGTAATTGGTCGCTCAAAGGGACTTGGGTGGTTCCCGCCGCCAATGTGACTCCCGTGCCAGTCTCCCTGTCCCCGGGTTCCGGAAGCGGATCGTCTCAGGTGTTCACCGCGACCTACTCGGACGGCAACGGGGCAACCGACCTGGCCGGCGCCTATCTGCTGGTCCACTCGCAGGCGCGGGCCGATTCCGCATGTTTTCTCTACTACCATCGCTCATCGAATACGCTGCGGCTCTTGAACGATGCGGGCGCCGTCTGGTCGTCACCCATCACCTTGGGCTCGGGGAGCCTTGCCAACACCCAATGCCTGGTGTCCGGAGCGGGGAGTTCGAGCTCTGTTTCCGGCAGCAACCTCACCGTGAACTTTGCCCTCACATTCACGGCGGCATTCGCCGGAGCGCGCAACCTGTACCTGCTGGGAATTGATTCGAGCGGGGCGAACAGCAACTGGTGGTTGATCGGAACCTGGACCGTTCCCGCCCCGGCGCAGACTCCAGTGCCCGTGTCGGTGACTCCGGCTTCGGGTTCCGGCGTGGTCCAGACGTTCACCGCCGTCTATGCCGACGGTAACGGCGCGACCGATATCGCCGGCGCCTACTTCCTGTTTCACAACCAGGTTCGTGCGGACGGCGGGTGCTTCGTGTATGTCAACCGTGCCGCCGGAACCGTACAACTGGCGAGCGACGCCGGCACGGCGTGGTCGTCTCCCCTCGCCGCGGGTTCAGGCACCCTGGCCAATTCCCAGTGCGCCATCAATGGCGCGGGCGCGAGTCTGTCGGCGGACGGCAACAACCTGACCGTGACCCTGCCGGTGGTTTTTCAACCGGCGTTCGCCGGAGCGCGGAACACGTACCTGTTGGCCATCGATTCCGGCGGCCTCAACAGCAACTGGCACCTGAAGGGAACTTGGACCGCGCCGTGAGGCCCGACGTCTCTTTACTTGAGAACCAGATCCCACACCTTCGATAGCCGGCCCTTCCCATCCGGGCCCGTGACGTCAAGGATCACGGTGAATTCTCCCGGTTTTTCGTACTGATGCGTCGGGTTCTGTTCCGTGCTGGTCTTTCCGTCGCCGAAGTCCCACTTCCAGGCGGTGATCTTCCCATGAGATTCATCTTTGAAGTAGACCAGGCGCCGAGCCATATCGACGACCTGGAACGACCAGTGCGCCTCCACCGCTTTGCGGAACCGTGCGTCGAGCGGCATCAACCGGAAGGCCACCAGGTCTGACGCGTTTCCGTACATGGTGGTCTTGTGAGAAAGGTTATAGAAGCCCTTGTAGCGCTGGCTCGCCGGGTCGTCGTAATCCAGGATCGACCACGACATCCCGATCACTTTGTTCTCCCACAGCTTCGATTCCACGGCGCGATCGGGGCCGTCGCAGGGAGCGTAGTCGAAGG
>CAZGUX010000202.1:0-85322 GCA_964529305.1 uncultured Solibacteraceae bacterium
CCGAAGAACTCGGCATCCCCGATGACGAACTCCTGATTGAGGTCTCCGGCCTCGACCCCGCATCCGAACCCGGCCGGACCAACTGAACCGGTCCCACCCTCCCCGTTCGGAAAAATGCGAACATGTGCACACCTCTCCATCTCCGGAAGCTGCTCACCAGCCAACAGTTACCCGCACGAGGGGCCCGTTTCTGTTCGCATTTCCCGTTTTTTCAAAAATCTGAACACCTCCTCCGTGGCGCCGGTTTCCGACCGGCCCTCCACAGCGCCGTGGGTGGCCCCCACCAGGTGGGGCGGCCTTCAGGCCGCGGCGGGCTTCACCCCGCCCCTCGTAGTGCAGACACTTGTGTCTGCAGCGTCTGCTTCTCCTCCGTCGACCTGCTTTTGCTTGATGAAGCCTCCCGTATCCCCGACTCAACCTGGCTCGCCGTCCACCCCATGATCGTCGCCTCCCAGGGACCCGTCATCGCCATGAGCACTCCCGCCGGCCCCACCGGCTTTTTCTGGCAGGCCTGGACCCAGGGCGGCCACGAGTGGTTCCGCATCGAAGTCCCCGCCACCCGCTGTCCCCGATTTACCCCCGAGGTGCTCGATCGCGAGCGCCGCGTCCTCGGCGAATTCTGGTTCCGCCAGGAGTTCCTCTGCGAGTTCTCCACCAACGGCGACACCTTCTTCCCGCAGGCCGACCTCGCCCACCTGTTCGAGGAGGTCTCTGCCTTATGACCTTCATCGCCGGTCTCGACCTCGGCCGCCAGCGCGACCACTCCGCCCTCGCCATCGTCGAACCCCGCCAGCATCCCGCCGGATGGGACCCGGTCCGCTTCTGCCGCCTCACCCGCTGGGATCTCTGCCTGCGCTCCCTCCACCGCTTCCCGCTCGGCACGCCCTATCAGGCCGTCGTCGCCTCCGTCGAGGACACTGTGCGGACCAAAGCCTCCGGCGCGCCCCTGGTGGTCGATGCCACCGGCGTCGGCGCGGCCGTGCTCGAGATGTTCCGCCACTCGTCCATCTATCTCCATCCGGTGGTCATCACGGGCGGAGATCATGTCAACTACGCCGCTGGCCGGTTGCACGCGCCCAAGACCGAAATCGTCACCACGCTGGCGCTGTTGCTGGAGCAGGACAAGTTCCGAATGGCTCGACACCTGGCCTTCGCGGAGGAGTTCCATCGCGAGATGACGAACTTCCGGGTGGATGCCCGGCCGGGCGGCCGGTTCCGGCTCGGAGCCTCGGGGGACGTCCACGATGATCTGGTGATGGCGGTCGCGCTGGCGGCGTGGTTCACGGTGCGGCAGCATCCCTACTTGCTGCACGACGCGCATGCCCCGCCGCCCTTGACGCTGTTCGGATCCGGGGACCGGCACGGGTCACCGCCCAAAAGGAACGCGGGTCCCCGGCCTGCCGGCCGGGGTTCGGATGGGGCATTATCCCCAGACACGCCAACAGAGCCAGAGCAGACCCGCCAGATACCCGGCCAGCGCCTGATATTCCTGATTCTTGAGATAGAGCGCGAGCCGGAACGGCTCGGAGCCGCTCCTGGCAGGCCAGCGCGGCCACAGGGCCGGCACGCGGAGAGCGTACTCCCGATACTCCGGAAACAACTGGCGCAGGTGCTGCTCTTCCAGTTGAATCACGGGCAGGTACACGGCGAAAAAGACGACGGCGAACAACACCGCCAGTCCCGGTTGTCTGGCCGCGATCACCAGGCCCGCCGCCACCAGCAGGGTCCCGGCGTACAGCGGATTTCGCATGAAGGCGTACGGCCCGCCGGCCGCCAGTTGCTGGTTCTTGGCGAGATGACCCGCGGCCCAGGCCCGCAGGGCTAACCCCAGCAACGAAACCGGAACGCCGAGCGCGAGCGACTCCGCCGACGGCCGGGCAAACCACGCGAATGCCGCGACCAGGACAAAACCGCTCGGGACGCGCAAGCGCGCGACCACGTCGGCGTAGCGTTTCGGGAAATTCATCGCGCGGGCAGGCTGCCTTGCTGGGCCTTGCCGGCCGCATGGGAATCGAGTTCGGCTTTGAGCGCGTCGAACACTTCGTCGGGCGAGATCGCGCGCAGCGAGGGATCGATCCCCATCCGGCGCTTGTAACTGGTGACCGCGCCGGGGCCCCGGATCGTCCGGAGCGAACCGCCATAGGGGCCGTTGCGGGCCGGATCCGTCGGGCCGTACAACGCTACACCGGGTTTGCCCAGGGCTGCCGCCAGGTGGAGCGGCCCGCTATCAACGCCGACCACCGCCGCGGCCCGCCTGGTGGCGTCGATCAGGCCGTCCAGCGACGAGACATGAACCTGTGCGGGAGCGGCTTTGCAGAGGGTCTCCACCGCGGCCGGCGCGCCGTTGACCACCAGGGGGATGCCGATCTCCCGATAGAGCCTGCCGGCCAGGTGGGCATAGTGCTCGATGGGCCACTGCTTGGATTCCCACCCGGCCAACGGACTCGCCAGAATAAACCGGCCTTCGGGCAGCGGTTCCTCCAGCTTGCCTTGGGGCAGAGGGAACTCCTTGAGCAGCGTGCGCGCGCCGGCCGCGGCGGCCAGTTCCAGGTGGCGTTCGACGATATGAGTCGCGTGCGCCTCCACGGGGTTGGAGTAGAACCACGCGGCGAGGCGTTCCCGCGCCTGCGATCGGCAATACCCGAAGAGCCGATCCGGGTGTGCGCTGGAAGCGACGAAGGCGGACTTGATCAGGCCCTGGAAGTCGATCGCGAGATCGAACCGGGCGGCCCGTAGCGCGCCGCGCGTCGAGAGAATACTCGCCAGGCTCCGCCGGTCGAATTCGATGATCTCGTCGACAAACGGGTTCGCGTCCAGCAGGACGCGCCACTTCGGCTCGATCACCCAGGCGAGGCGGCAGCCGGGAAAACTGTGTTTCAGGCTGGCGGCGGCGGGCAGGGTGTGGATCACGTCGCCCATCGCCCCCAGCCGAATGACCAGAATCCGCATGTCAGCTCTCGTACTTAGCCAGGACCCAGTCCACCAGGACCTGCCGCTCGCGCGCGTGAGTCTCCTGTTCCCGATATACGGCAACCGGGGCGAAAGATGCAACCGCTTTTTCCCACGCGCCCTCATCGGGGAGGACCACGAAATCGACGCCCGCGAGGGCAGCGACCAGTTCGGCCCGGGCCTCGAGATCGAGGATGGGCCGCTCGGGTTCCGTCAGGACGACCACCAGGGTTCCCTCCGGATGCGCGTTCCGGATCTCCCTGAGCCGGCGGAGGTAAGGAGCAACCAGGACGTCGAACGGGCCAACCAGGGCCACCGCGCGGGGCAAGTTGCCACGGACGGCGAGCGCGTGGGCCGCGTCCGCGGCCAGGATCTTGTTACGGGTATCCACGAACCCTCTATTTCAACAGATTCGAGGCGAGCAGATCCAGCGCGACCGCGGCCACGCGATCCGGCTTGACGCCCGTCATGCAGGGATGGCCGGGGATCGGGCATTCACGAAGCAGGCAGGGGCTGCAGTCGACAGGTTCCCGCACGATGCGGGTTAGCGGACCGGTGGGCCCGGTGGCGACGTCGTCGGTCGCGCCGAAGATCGTGACCGTGGGAACGGCAAGAGCTGAGGCGATGTGCATCGCGCCGGAGTCGTTCGTGAGGAACAACTCGCAGGCGGCGGCCATTTCGATGAACTGGCCCAGACTGGTGGTTCCGGCAAAGACGTGAACCGGCGTGGCGGGCATCATCGCGGCGATCGATTCGCACAGCGGCCGCTCCTGCGTCGAGCCGAACAACGCCACCGAGGCGCCGCGAGCACGGGCGAGGTGCGCGGCGGTCTGGGCGAAGTGCTCCGGAATCCAGCGTTTGGCGTTGCCGTACGCGGCGCCCGGGCTGACCCCGATCACCGGCAGGGCGACACCCGCTGCCAGGAGGCGCGCTCGTCCGGCGGCCGATGCATCGGCAATGCCTTCCAGGCGAATGGCGTCGACTTGGGGTATCTGGTCGATCAGGCCCGCCCTGCGGAGAAGTTCAAAGTAGTAGTAGCGTTGGTGCGCTGGAACCTGTCCGCGTTGGGGCACTGGCACGGCCTGCGTCAACAGCCATCGGCGGGCGTCCCGGTCGTACCCGATCCGCACCGGGATGCGGGCCAGCCAGGCGACCAGGGCCGCCTCAAACGCGTTCTGCAGCAGGATCGCGCAATCGAACCGCTCGCGGCGGAGGTCGTGCGCCGCCTGCCACTTCGCCCGCCAATCGCGCGCGCCCGAGGCGGCCGTGTAGGGAATCACGCGGTCGATCGCCGATTCGCGCCCGTAGAGATCGGCCACCCAGGGCCGCGCCAGCACGGCGAGGTGGGCGCGGGGAAACACGCGGCGGACCTCGCGAATGGTGGGCAGAGACATCACCGCGTCGCCCACCCAGTTGGTGGCCCGAACCAGGATGCGTGAAAAGGTCAACACCGGAAGGATACAGCAGAAGCACCCACTGTGTTTCTGCCCGGATTCCAGCATCGTCGCGCACGCTTCAGTGCAAGGGGATTTTCGCCCTGCGTGGAGGTTCCTTTTTGGACCTGACTGTAGGGCCCGCCCCACGAAGGCGCAGTCCCCTGATGCCGGAAAGCCGGAAGAGCTAAGATGAGGCCAGACGCAAGGAGTCCGGTTGATCCAGTCTGGAAGCCGGAAATGTGAGAATGACAGTTCACCAGTATCTTCGAATGATCGCCGGAGCGTTTGTGCTGATCAGCCTCGCGCTCGGATATTTCGTGCACCCGGCATGGTTCCTCTTCACGGGCTTTGTCGGGCTCAACCTGTTTCAGTCCGCGTTCAGCGACTGGTGTCCGATGATGACCTGGCTGCGAAAGGCCGGCATCAAGGACTCGAAGCAAGAGCCGCAGCCGCGTCCCTCCTAAGCCGTGGATCCCGATACGGCCATCGGAGGCCCGGCGGCGCGCTTTCCCGAGACGCGGCACACGTTGATGGAGGCGGCGCGCGGTAGCGATCCCGCCGAGCGCCGCCGCGCCGAGGAGACGTTGCTCGCCGCGTATTGGAAGCCGGTGTACAAGTACCTGCGCTTGAAGTGGCGGCTACCCAACGAAGACGCCAAGGACCTGACGCAGGGCTTTTTCACACGGGCCATCGGCCGCGAGTTCTTCGCCTCGTACGAACCTGCGCGAGGCGGCTTCCGCACGTATCTCCGGGTCTGCGTCGATCGCTTCTGCGCGTCCGAGCACGAGCATTCCCAGCGGGAAAAGAGGGGCGGCGGGGCGACGCTGCTGCCGCTCGAGTTCGAGACGGCGGAGGGAGAACTGCGCGAAGTGGAGGTCGATTCAGGCTTCGACGTCGAACAGTTCTTCCATTCCGAATGGGTACGGTCGGTGTTTGACATCGCCCTGTCGCGATTTCAATCGAGGTGCGGGGCCAACGGCAAGGAAGTGCACTACCGCCTGTTCGCCCGGTACGACCTGGAAGGCGGCCCCGAACTCAGCTACCGCGCCCTGGCGGAAGAATTCCGGTTGTCCGCCACCGATGTCACCAACTACCTGCACTGGGCGCGCAAGACCTTCCGCGAGGTGGTTCGCGAGACCGTCGCCGAGCTGACCGGGTCCGAGCGCGAGTTCCAGGAAGAGATGCGTGTCTTGCTGGGCCGCTCCACGGGGTGATACCTTTCTCGCTATGCGACGGCGTGACTTGTTTGCCCTCGGGTTGGCGGGCGCCCTGCCGGCAAGGGCTGCCGACCGGGTCCGGATCACCGGGATCAAGAGTCACTTTCTGCGCGGAGGCACAGGCCTGCTGCGTATCCTCACCGACCAGGGAATCGAGGGCTGGTCGAACGACATTACGGAGGACATGGCGCGTCTTCTGTTGCAGCCTCCCCTGCGCGACATCCTCATCGGCGCCGATGCCATGGAGCGCGAGAAACTCTGGCGGCAAATGCTGCACTGGGAGCGATTCCGCTGGCTGCCCCGCGGCCTGCGCGGCATGGTCGATACCGCGCTATGGGACATCGCGGGAAAGAAACTCGGCCTGCCGGTCTGGCGGTTGCTCGGCGCCTCTCGCGATCGTGTCCCCGGTTACAAGACGCAATCGGGCACCTTCGGCCCGGAAGGCGATCATCTCGACCACTATCTGAAATACGCGTTGCAGGCCAAGGCCGAGGGTTATCTGGGCGCGAAGGACCATTGCTACAAAGGCGCCCGTTTCATGATGACTCTCGCAAAAGAGATGCGAGCCGCGGCCGGGCCGGACTTCCACCTGATGCACGACGCCGTCCAGACCTACGACGTGTCCGATGCGATCAAGGTCGGCCGCGTGCTCGAGAAGTACGACTACCAGTGGCTGGAGGAGCCGATCCGCGATCAGGACTACCTGGGGCTCAAGCAGGTGGCCGAGGCCCTCGACATTCGTGTCATCGCGGGCGAGTACTTCCCGTTCGAGCTGCACGCGTATTCGCAGCTCATCGCGATTGCCCAGGTCGACGGCATCAAGCCCAGCGATCCGCTGAGCGGCGGCATCACCGATCTCGTCAAGCTCGCCCACCTGGCCGAGTGCTTCGGCAAGCACATCCATGTCTCGAAGGGCGGCATGTGGGGATACTGCGGGTTGAACGTGAATGGCGGGATCGAAAACTGTCCGGTGATGGAATGTCACCGGCCATTCGAGCAGGATGTTCAACCGTTCATCCGGAACCCTCTGAAGATCGAAGGAGGCATGGTCCGGATGCCGGAAAAGCCGGGCCTCGGCATCGATCTGGACTGGAACGTGATCGACAACATGACGGAGAAAACCATATGAACCGCCGCGAACTTCTTCGGCTGGCCGCGGCCGCGCCCTCGCTGGCGTTCGGCCGCGACGGCGACGATTCGATCTATGTCACCCTGACCGTGGGCAATCTCGAGGAACGGCGGCTGCGGTACATCCGGCAGATTGGCGTTCGCCATCTCCGCGTGGTGGACACGACGATTCCGGGCTACGACGCCAACGGCTATCTCGACGTGGACTCCCTCCGGCGCGTGGCGCAACGCCTGGACGAATTCGGCATCCGCCTGGCCAGTATTTACCTCAACACGCGGCGCAACGCGGGACCGCTTTTGCTCGGCCGTCCTGGATGGGAGGCGGAACTCGACAACGTGTGCCGCAGCATCGAAGCCATGGGCCGCGCCGGCATTCCGATGCTGAATCTCAATCTACTGGTCTCACGGGCCATCGTCACCAACAAGCTTCACCAGTATTCGGGCTACTGGCTTCCGGGATACTACAAGGACACCGAAGGCCGCGGAGGAGCGCAGTTGCAGGGCTTCAACGAAGAACTGGCCAACAAGGTGACCGAGGCTCCGGCCGGCGTCGTCTCGGCGGACGAAATGTGGGACCGCATCACTCGATTCCAGAAGCGGGTGGTTCCGGTCGCGGCGCAAGCCAAGGTGAGGATCGCGTGCCATCCCGACGATCCGCCCATCGCCAAACACTGGGGCGTGTCGCAGGTTCTCAATAGCCGGGAAGGACTCGTTCGCATGGTCAACATCGTCCCCAGTGAGTACAACGGAGTGCTGTTGTGCCTGGGCACGATGTACGAGTCGGGCGCGGACGTACTGGAGTTGATCCGGTATTTCGGCCGGCGAAATCTGCTGTTCGACATTGACTTTCGCGCCGTCAAAGGGAAGGCGCCGCACTACCGCGAAGTCTTTCTCGACGAGGGCGACCTCGACATGCGCAAGGCCTTGCTGACGCTGCGCGAGGCCGGCTATCGCGGCTCGATCAATCCCGACCACATGCCGAGGATGATTGACGATCCGGAGTTGCAGCCCGCGTCCACCGCGTGGGCGGTAGGATACATCAAGGGCCTGCTGGACTCGACGGCCCCAGCGCGGTGACTGCCAGATCACCGCGGGTCGAGGCCGTTTCATCATAACTGCCCGCGCGGCTGGCTAAGAGATTGGTCGGGTTGAGTGGCGGGGATTGCGCCCCGCCACCCTCCCACGCCGCTAGAACCCGTTCTTCGACGCAAGGCCGGGCCGGAAGAAGCCGGCCGCCCGCAACCGCGCCTCCTGCTGGCTGACACTGCATCAGCTAATCAGTTGCAATCCTTGCAGCACTTCCGGCGCTGATGTCTCGCGACAAATGAACGCGAACTCGCTTGCTTAGAATCCTGTTGCATTCAAGACTGGTTTGGTCTTATATTGATGGAGTAGCAACTTGCAAATGGCTTGCAAGAAGAAGTAGGCGCCGGCCCGCGGGAGTTTGTGGCACAGGGCGCCCACGGGCCGTTGATCACAATCGGAATCCGGCAGACTCCTAGCGGTCACGGAAACACTCCCGTGGTGGACCCGCTCGGGTTCCAAGAAACTCGCAAACTGGACGCTGGCCAACCAGCGGCAGCAGTAAGGGAGGAGGTCTCGACTCTGTGAACCTACTAAACAGAAACACCATTCACATCGACCGGGCGAAGGTCTGTTCGGAGGGAAAGTGCCTTCTGAATCAGATCTCGGCAAAACTGCGACCCGGCAGGCTGGTGGGCGTCATCGGACCAAACGGCGCCGGGAAGTCGGTGTTGTTCCGGGCGCTCACCGGGGAGTCGCAGTTGGAGTCCGGCTCCATCCGGTTGGGCGGGTTCAGCCTGAATCACTGGCCGGCGAAGAAGATTTCGATGTTTGTCGCGTCGGCCCCGGATGTGAGCTTCGAAAGCTCACCGTCCGACCTTGTCGGCCAACTCGCGCCGGACGCCAAGGCGCGAGACCTGGCGGCCATCGACCCTCTTCGCTACCGGAGCCACGGGTCGCTGTCCTGCCCGGAACGGCGCAGAGTGCAATTGGGCCGGGCGCTGGGCCGCGCCATCAACGAAGCCTCGCTGCGGTATCTGTGGCTGGACGAACCCGACGCCGACCTGGATCTTGCGCACCGCCTTGCGTTGATGCAGGCCCTGCGCGGCTTGGCGGGTCGCGGGTTGGGCATACTTTGCGTCCTCCGCCACATTGAACTGGCCGAGGCGTTCCCGGACGAGGTCATCGTCCTGTGCGATGGGTGCGTGCTGCGGCAAGGCCCGCCGCGGCAGATCCTGAGCGCCGAAATCGTGCGGGTTGCTTCGGGGTTCTCTGCTCCCGTGCTGGTTCCGCCGCCGGCCGTGAGTCACGCCGCCTAACTCCGGAAATCCGCCGGAACCCACTGCGAAAGCAGTTGATGGACTGTGACCGGTCCAGCCAACGAAACCCTCCTTACAACTTCGCCACGTCCGGCATCGCCGGCGCGTGCTTCCAGGCATCCTCGAATTCCTTCTTGACCCATTCGACGCCGGCGTGCTTACCCTGCGCTTTCAGGGACTCCAACAGCCCATAGAGCGACCGTCCATTCCGCGGATTGATTTCGAGGTCTTTTCGGAATACCAATTCAGCCTCGGATGCGCGGCCGTGCCGCAATAGGGCTCCACCCAGCGCCTCCCTAACCGGATAATGCCACTCCGGCGGCTCCATGTAGCCCAACTTGTCCTGCGAATCGACTGCTTTGCGTAACTGTGCAATTTCCGCTTCGGCATCGCCCTTCGCGCGAGCAATTCGGGCTTCGAGTTCGGCGACTCCAATGGCCATCACGCTTCGAGTGTTGTTGATCATGAGCGTCTCGTTCTCCGGGATGCGCGCGCACAGCGCGACCAGCCGTTCGCTTTCCGCCCGCGCATCCGATATGCGCCCAAGCCCTGCCAATGCCAGTCCGCGGGCATAGCGGTAGTACGCATGCATCACCGGCGCCTGATCGGTGGGCTCCGGCTCGGCCAACATCTCATTCCACTTGCCGAACCGCGTCAACACCATCCACTCGAAGGATCCGTACGGCGCCAGCATCGGCATGCCATCGATCGCACCGGCGACGTTCCCGCGGAGCCGCTTTGCGTAGTCGAGCGCCTCATCGTACTGGCCCTGGATCATCCGCGCATACGATACGAAGTGCAGGTTGTGCGAATAGTACATCAGCGGGTAAACGCCCTTCGCGCCCGACCGTTCGATGTATTTTCGATCCACCTCCGCCGCCGTCACGTTCACGGTCGCGGAGAGTTCGTGATCGCCCGTGCGGATGAAGATGTGCGAGGGCATGTGCACCATGTGGCCCGCACCCGGCATGAGATTTCCCAACCGGTACGCGCTCGGCAGCGCCCGCTCGGGATTCCTGGAAGCCTCCACCGCGTGAATGTAGTAGTGGTTTGCGCCCGGATGATTGGGATCGCGCCGCAGCACACGCTCGAGCACCTCCAGAATCTCCAGCGTCCCCTCCGCGGGAGCGCCATCCGCACTCCAAAGCTGCCACGGGCGCAGATTCATCATCGATTCCGCGTAGAGGGTCGCCGCATCGAGATCGTCCGGATACCGGGATCGCACCTCGTTCATCGCATCCTTATAGACAACGGCGAGTTGCTTCCGATCCGCCCGAGGGTCCTTCGAATAGCGCTTGACCAGCGCAGTCACGTAAGCCCGCTCGTTCTCCGGCGCATGTTTCGCCAGCACCAGCGCGCGCTCGATCGCCTTCCATGCCTTTTCCTCGCGTTCCGGCATCGGCGGCATGTTGTAGTTCGGCCCCAGCGCCAACGCAATTCCCCAGTGCGGCATCGGCGAGCCGGGATCCAACTCGGCCGCCCGCGCAAACAGGCGCGCGGCCTCATCGTGATTGAAGCCGTAAATGAGCGCGAGGCCTTGATCGAAGAATTGTTGCGCCCGTTCGGATTTAGTGGCGATCGGATGTTTGTGGGAGCCGAGGCCATCCAACAGTTCCGCGGGCTTTTTGTTATCGACTGCGTGATGATCATGTTGCGCCAGCGCAACAGAACCCGCGAATAGGACGGAAAACAAGAGTCGTTTCATATGTACCTACCGATGGCGAGTGTTCTCACGCCGTCTATGTTGAACGCGGGAAAACGACCTCTGACGGGCTCATTCGGCGCGACCCGGCCCGACGGCGATCGAGGGGGCGGGGACTCGAAGAGTTCGAATCGCAAGAAGCCGCTTTAGACGAAATCGATCTGGAAGATCCAACCCGCGGTGGGACTGTCGTTGTTCGGCCAGCCCGGGTGAATGCCCGCGTCGCAGGCGATGAGCTTTCCGTTGTACACCGCGAGCCCATGAGGATCGCTCGAGCCCGGCAGGAACTCGACAATATCGAGAACCTTTCCGGTCGCAAGATCCTGCCGGACCAAGCCTGGCTTATAGTCCTTGTGACTGGTGCTGTTGTTGCCGATCACCTGCCACATCGTTCCGTCCTGAATGGCGATGCCGTGGTAACGAATCCAGTCAGGGTGCGACTGGAAGAAGGGGATCATGTATTCAGGCTGCCAGGTCCTGGGATCAACCCTCAGATTTCCTCGCAACCGCAACGACGAGATCCAGAGCTTGCCTTCGTGCCACACGCCGCCATGCGAGCCGCCGCCATCTCCGCGGGGAGCGCCCAGCGGGATCTGGCGGTGGCTGATGAGCTTGGAATTCATATCGACCTGGAACACGCCTTGCGGAGGTGCGTTGGCAATCATCCAGACATAGCCTCCGCCGACCGCCATGCCGCTGGTGTTGCGCGATGGCGTTGTCACCGTCTTCAGGAGTTTGCCTTTCCCGTCGACCAGCCATGCGCACTCGTCGAGCGACTTCGGCTCCGCCATTTTGTAGGATTTGGCCTGTTCGCCGGACAGCTTCTGTTCTCCAATCCACAGACCTTCGGGTGTCGCGGAGATGGCATTCGGATACCCCTGCGGACTCTTGAACAGCCTGGTGGTTTTCGCCTTCCGGACCGGGAGTTTCTTCCCGCCCTGAGCAAAGGCGGCACGGCCGTAGTTCAGGGCCAGGCCGGCGCCTAACCCCGCGGCGAGGAATTCACGTTTGGTCATACGCATCTCCATGAGTCTGTGGCCGTGGCAGCGATTCTGACGCCAGGGCCGGGTACCTTGGGAACGGCGCGGATCGTGTCCAGATCAGCTTATCGCAAACCCGCAAGCGTTGGGCGCGGTCTTGCCGGCTGACCCCACGGCTCCCGGTTGCAACTCTGATGGGTTAGAGGCGTTTGCGGTAGAGCACGCATCGGTCCACTTCTTCGTACCCCAGCGCGGCATGCGCCTGCTGAGATCCGGCATGGTCACACCAGGTGTCCGACGCCATCTCGACACATCCCTGCGAGCGAGCCCAATCTTCCGCTGTCTCAACCAATGCCCGGCCGATGCCTCGACGGCGGCAGCAAGTCGCGACGTACCACCCCTCGACATAACCTACCGGTCTCCTGGGATTACAGCCGTCGGCGTGCGAGCGCATGCCTACCAGAACAAGGCCAACCACGAGGCCTTCGTCTTGCGCTACGAACACCTGGCAGGGATAAGGGCCGGCGGCCGTCTCATTGAGAATCTCCTCCAGTTGGCGCCGGTGCCCTTCCGCCGAACCGTCCGGCCACAGGGCCGCACACAGTTGAGCGACCGCGTCCAGATCTTCCCGTGCGAGTTCACGGATCATTCGGGACTCTCCTCCGGCGCCAGGGAGAATGTGAAGTACACCACGTTTCGGCCGTTGCCTCCAGCCGACGCGTACAACCGGCGCGCCGGTTCGTTGTCCTCTTCAGTCAACACCCAGGCCTCGGTGCAGCCCAGGCTCCGTCCGTGCGCGAACATCGCCCGGAGCAACCGCTTCCCCAGACCCTGGCCCTGATGTGATTCCGCAACCCCGACTTCGTTAATCCATAACTCCGCAGGCTTGTCGGGATGCACGTAGTGGACCGCCGAAACAAACCCCACCACTGTTCCTCCTTCCATCGCCGCGGCCATGTGATGACGCGGGTCGGCCAGAAACTCGGCGGCCCACTTCGGCGCCACCGCAAGGTCAAATACGTCACGGCCGCACCGTTCAAGCAGTGCGGCGTCCGGCGGGCCGAGGATCCGGATCTCGATCGGGTTCACGGATTGTCCCATCGTCGCAGACTCCGGCGTGCGAGAGGAACGCGCATCAAGGCTATGCGGTGAAAGAGCGGCGGCGGCCCTGCTGGCCTCCATAATGGTGTTGATGAACGAAATTCGTACGAGATTTGCCCCAAGCCCGACGGGTTGGCTTCACATTGGCGGGGTTCGGACCGCGCTTTTCGAGATCCTGTTCGCCCACCACTACGGGGGCAAGGCCCTGTTGCGGATCGACGACACGGATCGTGAGCGATTGGTTCCCGGCGCCATCCAGGCTCTGATCGAGGATCTGCAATGGGTCGGCCTGCATTTCGACGAGGGACCCTCGGACGAAGAGATCGTTCTGGCCGATCCGGCCTACCCGGGCGGCTTGGGAATCGGAGGGCCTGTCAAGCCTTACGTGCAGAGTCAACGCGTCCAGCGCTACCGGGAGGCTGGGGAGGAACTGATTCGCCTGGGGCACGCCTACCGGTGCGACTGTACTCCCGAGAGGCTCGAGAAAGAGCGGCAGGAGCAAACGGAACGGAAGGAGTCCGTCGGCTACTCCGGCTACTGCCGCGACCGGAACGTGCCCGCCGGGGTCCCTCACGTGGTTCGCTTCCGGATTCCGGAGAATCGCGCGATCGTGCTTCCGGACGCGGTGAAAGGGGAGGTCCGGTGGGAGCAGATTATCCTGCGCGACCCGGTCCTTTTGAAGAGCGACGGTTTTCCCACGTATCATCTGGCGACGGTCGTGGACGACCACGACATGCGCATCTCGCACGTCCTCCGCGCCGACGAGTGGCTTTCCACCGCGCCCCTGCATCTCCTGCTCTTTGAAGCCCTCGGCTGGGATGCGCCGGTGTTCGCGCACCTGCCGCCAGTTCTCGGAACCGACGGCAAGAAGTTGTCAAAACGGCACGGCGCGACCTTTCTGCGGAGCTTCCGGGAAGCCGGGTATCTTCCGGAAGCGATTCTGAACTTCATGGCGCTGATCGGCTGGTCCCCAGGCGAAGGAGAAGAACAGGAGATCTTCACGCTGGATGAGTTGAAGCGCCGGTTTTCCCTCGACCGTGTGAACAATGCGGGCGGAGTGTTCTCCTACGAGAAGCTGAAGTGGATGAATGGCATGTACATTCGCAGCCTGACTCCGGCGGATCTCGAAGCCCGCCTGCGGCCGTTCCTGGTTTCGGCCGGCCTCGAGGTGGACGATCAAAAGCTGAAGCGGATCGCGCCGCATATCCAGCCTCGATTGGAACTGTTGCCGGACGCCATTCCGCTGGTCGAGTTTCTGTTCAAGCCCTCGATCGAGCGGGACCTGAACTCGATGCTGAAGAAAGGGATGGACGCGCCGGCGGCGCGGGGGATCTGTGAGCGGGGAGCGGAAGCGCTGGCCGCCCTGCCGGCCTTCGATGCCGCATCCATCGAGGCGGCGTTGCGTCAATTGGCGGCCGGCGTCGGCTTGGCCGTGGGACCCGTGTTCACCGTGGTCCGGATCGCGATCACGGGACAGAAGGTCACGCCGCCACTATTCGAGTCGATTTTTGCGCTGGGACAAAATGAGTCGGTCCGCAGATTGAAGGAGACGGCGGCACTGCTGGCATCGTGATTTGCGGCGACCGCTCCCTGACGGTCACGGCACGGTTGCAGCGCAACCCCCTCGCTGAGAACGTGGGCGGAAATTGGACTGCCCGCTCCCTTCCGGCCGGACAAAGGAAGGGACCCCCTCGCTGACGCTCGGGGCTGCGAGGCGAATTTGGGCCGATTTTGGGGCTGTTCTAACTGGTTTTCTGCGATTTCTCGATTTTTGCCCAGGTGTCCCGCAGCGAAACCGTGCGGTTGAAGACCATCTTCCCGGGCGTCGAGTCCCGGTCCACACAGAAGTAGCCGAGGCGCTCGAACTGGTAGCGGCTGCCCGCGGGGACGCCCTTCACGCTCGGCTCGACCTTCGCCGCCGAGCGTACTTCCAACGAGTTGGGATTGAGGGACGCGGTGAAGTCGTCTCCACCTTCCGAACCTTCGGGAAGAAACAACTCGTTGTAGAGGCGCGCTTCGCATTCCACCGCATGTGCCGCGGAAAGCCAGTGAATGGTCGACTTCACCTTGCGGCCGTCGGGCGCGTTGCCGCCGCGGGTGGCCGGATCGTACTGGCAGCGGATCTCGACAATCTCCCCCGTGCCCGGGTCCTTCACGACCCCGATGCATTTCACGAAATAGGCGTACCGCAGCCGGACCTCGCGCCCCGGGGCAAGGCGGTAGAACTGCTTCGGAGGATCTTCGCGAAAATCGTCCCGCTCGATGTACAGGACCTTGGAGAACGGCACCTTCCGCGTCCCCATGGAGTCATCCTCGGGATTGTTGATCGCTTCCATTTCCTCGACGAGATCCTCCGGGTAGTTTTCGATCACGACACGAAGCGGGTCGAGCACGGCCATGATTCGTGGAGAACGGAGGTTCAGGTCCTCGCGTAATGAATGCTCGAGCAGCGAAAATTCGATGATGCCGTTGGTTTTGGAGACGCCGATCCGGCTGCAGAAGAGGCGGATGGCTTCGGGGCTGTATCCCCGCCGCCGCAATCCCGACAACGTCGGCATGCGCGGATCGTCCCACCCCGACACGAAGCCTTTTTCGACGAGCGTCAGCAGCTTCCGCTTGCTCAATACGGTGTTGGTGAGGTTGAGCCGGTCAAACTCGATTTGCTGAGGATGGTAGATTCCCAACTGCTCCAGATACCAGTCGTACAGCGGCCGGTGATCTTCGAATTCGAGCGTGCAGATGGAATGCGTCACGCCCTCGATCGAATCACTTTCTCCGTGCGTGTAGTCGTACATCGGATAGATGCACCACTTGTCCCCTGTGCGGTGGTGCTCGGCGTGCAAGATGCGGTACATGACGGGGTCGCGCATGTTGAAGTTGGGCGACGCCATGTCGATCTTCGCGCGGAGCGTCCGGGCGCCGTCGGGGAACTCGCCGGCGCGCATGCGCTCGAACAGCGAGAGGTTCTCTTCCACGGAGCGGTTGCGATACGGGCTCTCCTTGCCTGGCTCAGTGGGGGTGCCCCGGTACTCGCGCATCTGCTCCGCGGTCAGGTCGCAGACATAGGCCTGACCTTGCCGGATCAGTTGAACCGCCCACTCGTAAAGCTGGCCGAAGTAGTCGGACGCGTAGAACAGGCGATCGGCCCAATCGAATCCGAGCCAGCGGACGTCCTCAATGATGCTCTCGACGTATTCGGTCTCTTCCTTGCAGGGGTTCGTATCGTCGAACCGGAGATTACAGACCCCTCCGAATTCGAGGGCCAGCCCGAAATTAAGGCAGATGGACTTGGCATGGCCGATATGGAGATAGCCGTTCGGCTCGGGGGGAAAGCGGGTGCACACTTTTCCGCCGAACTTCCCGCTCTCCATGTCTTGAAGGATAATGTCCCGAATAAAATTGGAAGGCCGCGCCGCCTCTGATTTGGCAGGGCTGCTATTGTTATCACCATCGCTCGACATGACCTCAGTATAGCCACGCGCGCCCGCGGACCGGGTCCGCGAACGGTCTGCAGCGGCCTCTCAGTGAAATGCCCAGGTGACGCCTTCCCACCTCAAATCGTGTCCGAACGGGTTGAGCGCCGAAGACCGGCCTACGCCGTACCCGGACGTCGTTGACCACGGCGAGGGCAGCGTGACAGAATGACCGTCAATCCGGCATCTCATGAGTCGTCACCTCCTCTTTGCGTTGGCTCTGTGCGCTTGCTGCCAGGTGAGGTCACAGCCCGCTCCGCCGGGCGCGACTGAACTGCGCGCCGCCCCGGGCGTGGAGGTTTCCACGCTGCCCGCACCCGCCTATCGCGGAGGCGCGATGGTCCTGCTGACCAACGGCAGAATCCTGCTGGCCTACGGACGGCCGAAGGAACTCCGAAACCAGCCGTCCGGCACAGTCCGGCTGTACGGCGTGGAATCGCGGGACGGCGGCCGGACGTGGGGCGACGAACGGCTTCTCGAACACAACCCGGCCTGCCAGGCGGGCCGGCCTTCATTTCTGCGCGGCCGCGACGGCGGCCTTCGAATGTTCTACTACTGCTTCGAGAGCCTCGGCAAAACGGCCGCCGAGTCACGGAGCCACCTCTGGGCCGTTCGCAGCACCGACGAAGGCCGCACCTGGACGGACCGGCGTGTGGTCTTCCGCGGCTATACCGGCGCGACCAACGGCGCCATCGAAACCCGCGCCGGAGCCCTGGTGGTTCCGTTCAGCTTCATGAAGGACCCGATGCACTTTGCAAGCACCGTCTCGGTTTCGTCCGACGGCCGGACCTGGACCCCCGGCACCGATATCGATTTCGGCGTGGAAGGCGGACTCGGCGACCACGCGGGCGCTCTCGAGCCGGCAGTGGTGGAGCGGCGCGATGGCTCGTTGTGGATGCTGATCCGAACTACGCGCGGCCAGTTCTGGGAGTCGGAGTCGAGGGATGGAGGCATCCGCTGGAGCCGGGCCCGCGCAACCTCCATCCGTGCGCCCAGTTCGCCCGCTTGCCTGCTCCGTCTGAAAAGCGGGCGGCTTTGTCTAATCTGGAACAACACCCGCGCCGGTGTCGACACGCTTCGTCACGTCACCGCGGCGCGAGGCGAGCTCCACGCGGCTTTGTCCGGCGACGAGGGCCGTAGCTGGACGTCTCCTGCGCTGGTGGCCACGGCGGGCGAAGTTTCGTATCCGTTCGCGATCGAGCCATCGCCGGGCCGCCTCCTGATCGCCTCCGGGCGCTTACGGGCGAAAAGCCGAGACACCGATGTCGTCGTGTTCCGCACTTCCGAATCGCACGTTCAGGGAAACCAGCCATGAGTGCCGACCCCAGCCGCCGCTCGTTCGTGCTCGGCTCGATGACCGCCCAGGCCGCGCCGGCGCAACCAGCCGGCGCCGGCCGCCCAAATGTGTTGTTCATCATGGTCGACCAGCAGCACCCGCGGTGCCTGGGCTTCACCGGCCACCCCGTGGTCCGGACTCCGCGGCTCGACGAACTGGCGAAAAGCGGGGTGGTCTTTGACCGTGCCTATTGCGCCAACCCGCTGTGCATGCCGTCGCGCGCTTCGGTGTTCACGGGCTTGACGACGCGCGGGCATCGGGCGCGCATGAACGGCATATCCCTCGACCGGCAGATCCTCACCTTTCCGGAGATCCTGCGCCGGTCGGGCTATCGCACCCATGCGGTGGGCAAACTCCACTTTGGAACCGCCGTGGCGCCGAAGGGGATCTCTCCCGGCTCGGTCGATCCCGCCCGCTTTCCGGAAGTGGGCGC
This sequence comes from uncultured Solibacteraceae bacterium, assembly GCA_964529305.1. Taxonomy (GTDB): domain Bacteria; phylum Acidobacteriota; class Terriglobia; order Bryobacterales; family Bryobacteraceae; genus CAZGUX01. The sequence continues at coordinate 18,098 of CAZGUX010000202.1, forward strand.
ACTCTGGAAAAGCGGGCGTATTCGAGACCTGCCCCTGCCCTACTACGGCTTCGAGAGCGTGGACTATGTGAACGGACACGGGCATGGCTCGTTCGGCCACTATGTGCAGTGGCTGGAGCGCGAGCATCCTCGCGAGGCGCGCCTGTTTCACGAAGCCGTTCCTCTCTCGGCGCCCAGCCCAGCATACAAGCTCTACAACCGCCAATCGTACAAGTGGGCGCTTCCGGAAGAGCTGCACCCCATGACCTGGATCACGGACCGGACGGTGGACTTTCTCCGCTCGGCCCGCTCCGGCGGGCGCCCGTTCTTTCTCTTCTGTTCCATTCAGGACCCGCATCAGCCGTTCGCTCCGCCGGCGCCGTGGTGCTACCGCCACCGGCCCGCCGATGCTCCGCCCGCCGTACGCCGCGCCGGGGAACTCGACCATCTGCCTCCGCACTTCCGGCAGCAGTACGAAACGGCCCTGGTGACCCAAGGCTCGTTTGGGCAACCGATGAAGGCCACCGATCCGTACCGGGACGAATGCGCCGCCCACTATTACGGGTTGATCGAGATGATGGACGAACGCATCGGCCGTGTTCTGGACGCGCTACGCGAATCCGGGCTCGACCGGAATACCGTCGTGATCTTCACCGCCGACCATGGAGAGGCTCTCGGGGACCACTGGATGTGGGGGAAGGGACCTTATCACTTCGACAGCGTGATCCGAGTGCCGCTGGTCGTGCGCTGGCCGGGCCGGGCGGCCGCCGGAATGCGGGAGCCCCGCGTCGTCAGCCTGCTTGATCTGGCGCCGACGATCCTGGACGCGGCGGGCGTCTCGCACCCCGACGACCTGCCATCGAGCCGGATCGAAGCGCCCCAGGCCCCGCCCGCGTGGCCGGGCCGGAGCCTGCGTTCGATGGTCGAGGCGCCGGGCAAGGGCGGCGCCGATGTTGCGGCGGTGGTGGAGGAAGACGAGGATTACCTGGGGCTCCGCATGAGGACGCTGGTGACCGCGCGGTATCGCCTGACGGCTTACTCGGGTCAGCCGTACGGCGAGCTCTTCGATCTGGAAAGCGATCCGGACGAGTTCCGGAACCTGTGGAGCGACCCGAGCGCCCGCCCTCTGCGGGACGACCTGCGAGTGACGTTGCTCGACCGGTTAATGCAGACCGACTTGCCTCTCCCGCGGCAGACCGCACGGTCCTGAGTCCGGCGGTTCGGGCAGACCCCGCGGCCGAGAGCCGCGGTGTTTGACCAAGCCTACGCGGTCTGTCTCCGGCTCAGCCTGCTGAAGAAGTTTCCTCTTTTGGGCTCATCCGGCGGCGTATACGCCAACCCGGCCAACTTCCGGACAAACGTGACGTAGCCCTGGCCGAGCAAGGTATCCGGCGGCACCAGTTCTCCCGCTTCCTGCGCCTTTCGCACGCCCAAATAGTCGTTGCGCAGCGTCGCCGCGACGGGCCGGCCTACGGTTTGGGTCACTTCCTCGGGACCAATGTCGGATTTGTGCCATCGGTTCAGCACAATTTCGATCTTGGTGTTCCGGACCCCCCGCGCGTCCAGTTCCCGCAGCCGCTGTTGCGCGAGCTTGACCGGTCCGACTTCGGGAGTGGTCACAATGTACACGTGGCTCGATCGCCGCACGACCTCCGAGGTCGCCTCGTTCACCACCTCCGGCAAATCCACCACGACGAGATCGTAGTGAAATGACATCAGCCGGAGCAGATTGAAGTAATGCATCCAGTGCGGCACCGGCAGTTTCCGAGTCCGGTCCGTCAGGAAGACGTCCATTCCGTGGACCCGCGAGGTCGCGCTGTGGAGACGCGTCGGATCGAGTTCCTGGGTGTCGCACAACAGGTCCCGCACCGGGATCCTGAGCCGTAGCTTCAACAACTCAGCCAGCACTCCGGAGTGGAGGTCTCCCTCCACGAGCGCCACCTTCTTCTCAAGAACCGAACTCGAGTATCCAGCTACGTGGAGAGCGGCGGTCGTCGCGCCCGACCCGGCTTTTGCCGGCAGAAAACAGATGATTTTCGGCAGTTCTTCCTGGTTCTTGAGCCGGACTGCATTGGAAATCGCCGCTTCGAACGCGCTTGGCTGGACCGGCTCAATCAGCATCGCCGTGACCCCGGCCTGCTCGATACGGGTAGACCAGGGCCGGATCCAGGCTCCGGCGATGGCCACAATCGCCAGCTTGGGTTCGTGTTCCACCATACGCGTTGCCAGTTCCAGATATGCCGGATCGTCGCGCAACCCAAGGAGAACCACATCGGGCCGGTGGGTGTTCAGGAGGGTGACCGCCTCGTACGGAGTGGGCATCCGGAGGAAAGTCTTCTCGATGCGCAGGAGGTTCGACCCCGTCGCCAGGTCTTCGATGGCCGCGGCGGCAGAGCTATCCTCCATGATTAACAACCCATTCAGCATTGTGAGAACCCCTCCTTCGTGAGAGAACGGCGCAATCGTAGCCAATTATAGCCTTGGCATCCGCCACGGTCAGGTGCGATTCGTTCTAGTCCGGTCCGGAATATTCCCCTAAAGCCGGGGCGTTACTCCTTATACCGTTGGGTTTAGGGGTCGGCTAGGCCCAGGCTAGGCGCAATACTGTTCACTTTGGAAACTGCGGCGGACGATGGCTCCGAACCGCGGGTGTAACCCGCGGGCGCCGTGAAGGCGAATGTGAATGAGGGCCCCACGTCAACCCGCGGTTTACACCCGCGGTTCGGGGGGGGGCTTCAGGCGACATCCCAGGAGCCGGCAGCGGTTCCGAGCAGACCAGCCCGATGGCGGCGGAACCCACAGGGGGCTTATCGAATTTCCAGTCAATTAAGTTACGGGCACTCAGGGTGAATGTCGAATCAACCCGTCCCAGCCACACGCTTGCGTCTCACCGTGTCCCGATAGCTCTCGGCCAGCCTGCGCGTCAGGACGGCCATGTCCCAGTGAGTCACGACTTCCTGCCGCGCGCGAGCCGCCATCGCTGCCGCCTCTTCAGGTTTCTCCAGCAACTCCACCACGCGCTCGGCGAATTCCCGCGGATCGTCGGCCAACCGGCAGAACTCTCCGTCGACTCGTGCCAGGCCCTCCGCGCCGATGCTGGTCGAGACCACGGGAATGCCTGCCGAGAACGCTTCGAGCAGCTTCACCCTCACGCCCGATCCGCTCAGGATCGGACACACAAAGACGGCATAGCGATCGAGGGCCGTACGGACATCCTCCACGTAGCCGGCCAGTTCGACCGCGGGACCGAAATCCGCGTACGCATGGGCCGGCGGCTGATCCGGGCCGACCACGACGAGACGAGCGCCGGGTCTCCGTTCGAGCACCCGCGGCAGCACTTGCCACACAAACCAGTCGAGCGCCACCTGGTTGGGGGTGTGCCGGAAACTGCCGAGAAACAGCAGGGTGTCCGGCTCGCGTTCGGTCGTGCGTGCCCGCTCGAAATCGTATCGCCCCGTGTCGATGCCGGCGCGCAGGTTGTCGTCGATCCGCCCTTCCAGCTCAGGCAGGAACGAAAGCAGGAAGTTACGATTCTCGCGCGTGCACGTCTGGATGCGATCGCAGTTCGGCAGCATTCCGAGTTCATACCGCAGCGCCCGGACGTATTCGTAGCGCGCCATCGCTTTCTCGAAGAAACCGTGCATGTGCCCCAGGCCCCGCGCGATCGACTGGAAGTAAATGTCGTGCTCGAACAAGATTGACGCGATGCGCCGGAACGGGAACGCGTATTGGCCGAGAGGAGTGTACTCGAGTTGAACGACATCGATCTGATGAAGAAAGATCTGGCGGTGAATCAGCCAGGCCAGATCGTTGTTGTCGAACTCGCGTACCGCGTGCGGCGTCATGGAGCCGAACGTCTTCACGCCGCCCTCCATCCGGACGATGTGCCCGGCCGACGCGCAGAACTCCTCGAGTTCCTCATGGGCTGGAATCTGATCGGGGTGATCGAGCAGCGCCAGCACGTGCACCTCTGCGAGCGACGCCAGTTGCCGCAGCGTCTGGTACATGAAGACCCCGCCCCCGTGCACCGGCGGGTTGATCGGATAGGGCGAGACGAACAGGACCCGGAGCCGTTCGGGCTCCGGCGTCAGGGTCCCGAAGCGGTCGTGAAACCAGCCGCCGAGCGGCCTGCGGAAGGCCTCCGTATCGTCCACTACGGCGAGCGACCGGGCGCGCCATCGCGCGCCGATCGCCTGAGGCAGTTGCCGGAACGCCCGCATCCAGCCACCGAGACTAGCGCGGGTAGGCTCCTCGCCGAACAGAACGCTCACCACCGCGGACGCGTAGTTGTACAGGAAGTGCGACGCCAGCCTGGGCGCCTCATGGATGTTCTTCCAGCAGAACAACAAGAAATTCTTCTTCAGCACGGATTGAATATAGGCGTCGCTGAAGCGCTTGCCGATGGTGCCGCGATGCTCGTGATACACCACGCTGCGCGGCTCGTAGAAGACCTTCCAGCCGCGCTTCCACGCCATGTACCCGAGGTCTGTGTCCTCCAGGTAGAAGGGTTCCAGGAGGGGATCGAAGCCGCCCAGTTCGAGAAATTTGCGGCGGTCGAACGCGCAGGAGCCTCCGCCGCCGTAGAAGCACGGATAACGGTGCTGGATGGCCGGGTCGATGCGGTGCCGCACCCGAAGGCTGCCGTCCTCCCACCAGGCCTGCGTCAGTCCTGTCTCCTGGCGCACCTTCCTGGCGTCGCTGAAGAAGATCTGGCACGAGACGGCGAACACCGTCTCATCGTCGAAGCCCCCGACCAGCGGCGCGAGGAAATCGGGCTCAACGCGCATGTCGCTGTTGAGCAGGACCACAATGTCATGACGGGCCGCCCGGAAGCCGGCGTTCGAACCGCCTCCGAAGCCGAGGTTCCGCTCGAGGGCGATCACTCGTACGGAAGGAAAGCGCTCGGCCAGGAGTTGGCGGCTGCCGTCCGAAGAACAATCGTCGACGACGATCACTTCGTTGGCGGCATTGTGCCGTTCCGCCGCCGCCACCACCGACGGCAGATACTTCTCCAGCAGGTCGCGCCCGTTCCAGTTGGGAATGACAATGCTGACCGCTTCCCTCGAAGGAATCTCATCGCGGGGCGGGCGGCGCCGCGCGGCCGCCGTCCACAGCAGGTCCGTCACCAGAAGCGCGGCGAACGAAATTGCGGCCGCGAAGGGAGAAACGAAAAGCGCAGGCAGGGAACGGAGAACCCGAATCAGCAACGCCATCCGTCGTGTCTATAAGCCTTCCTGCCGAATGTCCGGGCCCAGACCCATCCTGCGTCCGAGTTGGAACCAGCGCGACGCGCGAACCGCGGCAAGCTGCGCTTCGATCTGCGTCGCTTGCTCTTCGAGCGCCTTAGCCCAAGCCGTGCGTTTTTCCAGGTCGGCTTCGGCCTGGTGCAACAGATCGACGGAGCGAACCAGTTCCTGTGTCCGCTCCTCGACCTCCGCGGTCAGCCGCCGCTCGGTCTCCAGAGCCCACTGCGTTTTGGCCCTGTTTTCGGCATCGAGCTGCGCGATCTGCTCTTCGTAGCCGGCCGCCACGTCCCGGCCGGCCGCCTGTTCGGCCGCCAGTTCGGCCTGTACTTGCGCGACGCGTTCCCCGGTCTGCGTCAGCTCCTCGTTCAACCGCTGCGCCCATCGGTTGCGCGCTTCCAGCTCTTCCTGCTGCTGCCGGAACAGTTCGAGCAGTTCCTGGTGCTTTTCGTTCAGGGCAGCCAGATCGCCCTTGGCCTTCTCCAGCCAGCCATCCTTAGTGGCGAGTTCGCCTTCCAGCTTCCCGATGTGCTGCTCGCGTTCCCGCAGGATGTTGGCCGCGCTCGGCACAAAGACAAAAGTCGGCGCGCCGGTTTGCGGCCGCCCGGCGCACACGGCAACGAAGAAATGCGACTCTTCGGGCGCGGCGGTTCCTTCCACGCGGACATCGGCCGCGCGTCCGGAATCGGGGCAGGCCGGCTGGAACACAACGCCCTCGGAATGGTTCTCCACGAACAGCATCACGTGCGGGAACACTTCCTCCAGGGCGCCGCGGAACTCCTCGAACTCGAACTCGTGAACGTGATACGGATTCGGCCCGGTCTCCTTTCTCGACTCCGCGTAATACAAGCGGTTCGGCGTGGAGACGATGAGCTGCCCATCGGCCGCCAGCACGCGCCGCGTCTCGGCGAGGAACCCCCGCCAGTTTTCCAGATGCTCGATGACCTCGAATGCCGTCACCAGGTCGAAGGCCCCATCCGCGAAGGGCAGCGCGGTGCAATCTGCCTGTTGAAAGGCGAGGTTGGGCAACGGATAGCGCTCCGCCGCAAAGACAATGGCGTCGTTCGAGTTGTCGACGCCGGTCACCTGCGAGGCGTGCCGGGCGAGTTCGGCCGCTCCGTATCCGGCGCCGCAGCCGGCGTCGAGCACCCTCTTGCGCCGGCACAACCTCGCCGCAAACGCATAACGCGCGAAATGTTCGTTCAGGAGGTCGGCGTTCACCTCGCCGGGGATCACCCGTTCACCGGTAAACTCAGCCAATTTTCCTCTCCGGGACGCCCATTGAAGCGTCCAGCCGCGCGTTCACTTCCACGCGGCAGGGCATATGGAGAAAGCCGTAGATCTGGCCTTCCGCATGTCCCATCTCCAGCGCCAGGGCGTTTTCGATCCAGTCGCACATGGTGTAGGCGTGCAGCGTACCATCCGCGATCGCGGGTGAAAAGGAGAACGTTCCCGGGTACAGTTCGGGCAGTTCGACATGGAAGTCGACCGTCACCACGTCGCCCGGTTGCAGGGGCGCCAGTTCGTGTCCTTCCCGGGCCGTGTTTGTTCCGGAGAAGTCGACGCCCAGGTGATTGCGCATCATGAAGCCGACGATCGGCAGCGGAATTTCCTGCCGGGCTCGAACGGAAATCCGCAGGATGATCTTCGCGGCCGGCTCCAGCAACTGCAGGGGGTGGCCGTGCTCGTCGTAGGCCGCGACGCCGATGACTTCTCCCCGTCCGTCACCGTAGCGGTGATCGATGTTCGGAATGCGGTCGACCACTTCCGGGGCCTTGATCCGCTCGGCCGGTTCGCGGGCCACGGACGCCTTGTGGGTCAGGTATCGCGCGTCCTTCTCCACCATCGCCGCCAGGTATTTCGCGATCACCCGGTCCGGCGTCCCGATCTCCAGAACGCGGCCCTGGTTCAGCCACATGGCCCGGTCGCCGATGGCCTTCACGTCGCCGGCGGCGTGCGAGACAAACAGGATGGTGACGCCGCGCGAGCGCATCTCGTGCACCTTGCGCAGGCAGCGCTGGCGGAAATAGATATCGCCCACGGCCAGCGCCTCGTCCACAAGCAGGATCTCCGGATCGACGTGGATGGCCACGGAGAAAGCCAACCGCACCACCATGCCGCTGGAATACGTCTTCACCGGCTGATGGATGAAATCACCGATCTCCGCGAATTCCTCGATCTGGCGAAACCGCTGGTCGATCTGTTTCGTGCTGAACCCGAGGATCGACCCGTTCAGATAGACGTTGTCCCGCCCCGTGAACTCGGGATTGAATCCCGCGCCCAACTCGAGCAGGGCGGACACCCGCCCTACGATATCCGCGGTGCCGGACGTCGGCTGCAGGATGCCCGCGACGATCTGCAGCACCGTACTCTTGCCCGAACCGTTCTCGCCGACGATACAAAACGTCTCGCCGCGATTCACCTCGAAGCCGACGTCGCGCAGCGCCCAGAAATCCTGATGGAACTTGTAACGGGGCGGCGTGACCAACTCCTTGAAGCGGTCTCCCGGCGACGCGTAGATCGGGTAGCTCTTGGAGACGCGGTCAAAGAGGATTTGCGCCATTTCGGAATACGAAAGACAGGGGACCTGTTCTCAGTGTACATTGCCCGGCCGGCCCGGGAAGCTGATACATTATGGAGCCAGTGATGACACGCCGCGAATTATTGGGAGCCTTCCTGGCCGCACCCGGCAGCGCACTCGCCGCCGGAGAGAAGATCAAGATCACCCGCGTCGACGTCCTGCGCGCCAACGTCTATACCTACGTCAAGATCCATACCGACTCCGGGCTGACCGGAATCGGCGAAGTCCATCCCGCCAGCAATACTTCCGGCGTCCAGGTGACGCCGATGGCCGCCGTGAAGTACTGCGAGGAGTATCTCATCGGAAAAGACCCGACCCAGGTGGAGCGCCACTGGGAGCACATGTTTCGCCGCAACATCTTCCGGGGGGGCGCCGACTCGATGGCCGCGCTCGGCGCGGTGGACATGGCGCTGTGGGATCTCACGGGCAAACTCGCCGGCCTGCCCGTCTACAAGATGTTGGGCGGACCCCATCGCGAGAAGGTCCGCGTCTACACCCACCTGAACGGAATGACACCCGACGTGCTGGCCCGCGAAGCGCAACAGCGAGTCGCGGAAGGATACACCGCCGTGCGGTTCTACCCTCTGGGCGAGCGCCGGATCTTCGCCGACCAATCCTACCGCGCCATCGTGCGCACCGCCGAAGCCAATATGGCCGCGGTGCGCAAAGCAGTCGGGCCCGAGATTGACGTCCTCATCGATGTCGTCTGCCTGTTGACGCCGCCGGAAGCGATCGCCGTCGGCCGGGCGTTGGAGCCTTACGGGCTGTACTTCTTCGAAGATCCCATCGAGCCCGACAACATCGACGCCCTGGCCCATGTCGCGGCGAGTATGCCGGTTCCGGTCTCCACCGGAGAGCGGTTGTACACGATTTATCAGTTCCGCGAGGTCCTGAACAAAAATGCAGCCGCCTACCTTCGTCCCGATCTCAGCCTGGCGGGCGGGATTACCAACTGCAAGAAGATCGCGGCGCTGGCGGAGGCCAGTTATGTCGGGGTTTCCCCTCATAATCCCTTGAGTTGTGTGCTGACTGCGGCGTGTGTCCAGGTCTGCGCTTCCATTCATAACCTGGCAATTCAGGAGTATCCGTCCACCGATGCGATCGCACCGAAGAAGGATTTGGTCAAGCAACCTCTCAAACGCGAGGGAGGCCATCTGCCGCTGCCCGAAACTCCCGGGCTGGGCATCGAACTGAACGAAGAGGCGTTCAAGCACTATCCACCCAAGCCTTATTCACGCGCACCGGTAATCAGCAGGGACGGAGCGTTGCGCGACTATTAGGCGTAAAAATACCGGATTCGAATGGGAGACCGCTCGCTTACGCTCGCGGCACGGTTGCCGTTGTTGAGACCGCAGGAAACTTCATACCGTGCCGCCACGGGAACGGAGCGATTCGCCGCCTGAAAACGGCATTTTGCGCCGCAAAGTAGTTAGGCCGGTCTTCCTTTCCTCCCATATCCGCCTCTTTTTACATCCCCACGCTGTTTGCGATCGGGGCGCGGAGGGATACAATAGATCCAACACAGCCTGAGGGGGCAGTGTCTAGCCATGAAGAAACTCTTCGCTCTGACGCGATGTCTGTCGTTGTGCCTCGCCGCTACGGCAATCCTCAATGCGCAAGGCAATCTCGGTGGTCTCACCGGCACCGTTACCGATTCCACGGGCGCGCTCATCCCCGAAGTCCGGGTCACGCTGCGCAACATTCAGACCAACGCCATCTATCGGTCCACGTCGGACGATCGCGGATATACGTTCTCGGCGGTCGTGCCGGGATTATACCGCCTCGAAGCCGAAAAGCAGGGTTTCAAGAAATTCGTACGCGAGCAGGTGAGTATCCTGACCGCGACTACCATCGAGTTGCCGCTAATCATGGAAGTGGGCGCGGTCAGCGAGTCAGTGACCGTCTCGGCAGACGTGATTGCGCTTCAGACCACCTCACCCGAGGTATCGACGGTCCTGCAGCGCCGCCAGATTCTCGATCTGCCGATTCAGGTGGGCACCGGGTCCATCACCACGGCCGCATCGGGACGCCGGCAGCCGGAAGCGTTCGTCTTCCTGACGCCTGGCGTCACCGGAAGCCAGTGGAGCAAGAGCGTGAACGGCAGCCCTGAGTTCACTCAGGAAATGCTGATCGACGGCATCTCCGCCCAATTGGCCGGCAACCCGGGATTCCTGGCGCAGTCGGCGCCGCCGTACGAAGCGATCGAAGAGTTCAAGATGCAGAACACCCTGTTCCCGGCCGAGTTCGGCCGCGGACTGGGCGTGATCAACTTCACCATGCGATCCGGCACCAACTCGTTCCACGGCGGCCTGTTCGAGTTGTTCCGCAACGACAAGCTGGATGCCCGCCAGTTTTTCGCCGCCCGCCGCGCCATTGTTCGTTTCAACGAAACCGGCGGCTCGCTCGGCGGCCCGCTGCTGATCCCCAAGCTCTACAACGGCAAAGACAAAACCTTCTGGAACTTCAACTACACGCTGGTACGCAACGCTCCGCCGATCAACGGTTCGCTGACGAGCGTGCCGACCGCCGAGTTCCGCAACGGCGATTTCTCGCGCTACGTGGATGGGGCCGGAAACCGGATCCCGATCTTCGACCCCTCGACCACCGCGGATGACGGGACGCGGCAGCCTTTCGGCGGGAACCTGATTCCGCAGACGCGCGCCAGCCAGGTGGCTCAGCGCACCTTTCCGTTGATTCCGCTGCCCGACAACGGCTCCGCCTATGCCAACAACTTCATCAACCGCACGGCCAACCGCGTGCAAGACGACATCTGGTCGGCCAAGGTCGATCATATTTTCAACGAACGGCACCGCGTCAGCTTTTCCACATGGCACTCCCTGAACGACGGGCCGTCGACCAGCGAGTTCGGCCTCGCCGGCGGTCCCTTGGGCCTATGGTTCTACTCCGTCGTCAAAGGGCACAACTATCGGGTCAACTACGACCAGACGATTTCGCCCAACCTGCTGCACCACGCCGGCTTCGGTTATACCTACTCGAACCCCACCCGGCAGCGCGATACCCGCGCCGGCAACGAGATCATCCAGATGCCGGGCGTCGCGCGGGACGCGCCAGGCTTTCCGGCCTTTGCCGTCGCCAACCCATACGGCAACCTCACAGTAGGCAACTCCAACCAACAGCCCAACGATCCTTCCGCCAACATCAGTTGGGTGTTTCAGGACAACCTCACCTGGATCAAGGGCAAACACCAGTTCAAATTCGGAGGCGAAGGCCGCCTGCTGCGGTTTGACAACTTCGCCGGTACCGACACGGGCGGGCTGAGCGGCCTCTACAATTTCAGCGCGCTCAGCACGTCGAACCTGACCAGCGCGCAGGCGAATACGCTCGGCAACGGCTGGGCGAGTTTCTACCTCGGCCAGGTCTTTAGCGGGCAGCGGCTGATTCCCGCGCCCGAGCGGAAAATGCAGCACGAGTTCTATGCCTGGTTCGTCGAAGACGTTTTTAAGATCAGCCGAAAGCTCACCCTGACCCTCGGCTTCCGTCACGAGATCCCAACAGTCGTCTACGAACGGAACTACCGCCAGTCCTATCTCGACATCGGCCAGGCAAACACCGGCGCCGGCGGCAGACCGGGAGCGCTCGCGTTCCTAAAGGATGGCCAACGCCTGTTGCCCACCTATCGGACGGCGTTCTCTCCGCGTCTGGGCATTGCCTATTCCATCAACGCCAAGACGGTGATCCGGACCGGCTATGGCATTTTCTGGTCGCCAACCAACGCCACCAGCATCGGCCGTCTGTCGCGGTACTTCAACAACGGCTTCTCGTTCACGCAGGACTTCCCGAACCAGACTTCCGGCCGCGTTCCCGCCCTGGTCCTGGACAACGGCGTTCCCGCCTTCACGGGGACTTTGCCCAACACCTCGCCCACGCTGCTCAACAACAACATCATCGACTTCATCAATCCCGGCTCCAACAAGCCCGGCTACACCAATAGCTGGACCTTCAACATCCAACGGGAACTGCCCTTCCAGTTCCTCGCCGACGTCGGCTACGTTGGCCAGTTCAGCGTGGGCCTGCCCGCGGGACTCGAGAACATCAACCAGGTTCCGATTGAAAATCTGCGCCTGGGCAACACCCTGAATGCCAACATCAACTCCGATGCCGCCCGCCAGGCGGGAATTGGGCTGCCCTACGCAGGGTTCGCAGGCTCGGTGGCGCAGGCGTTGCGGCCTTTCCCGCAGTTCACCGACATTCGGAATCTGCTGCAGCCCACGGGCTGGAACAAGTACCACGCTTTGCAGATCCGCATGCAGCGCCGCTTCTCCAACGGCCTGTCCACCCTCATCGCCTACACGTTCTCGAAGAACTTCATCCACGGCTCCGGTTACACCGGGTGGGGAGATGACGCCTCGGCCGCACGGCCGCTCGATACGGCGAACCGCCGCCTCGAAAAACGCCTCGCCCAATTCGACACGCCGCAGAACTTCGTCATGTCGTGGACCTACGAGCTGCCGTTCGGGAATGGCAAGAAGTTCCTGGGAAGCACCGGCCGGGCGGCCAACCTCCTGGTAGGTGGCTGGCAGCTCAACGCGATTCACGAATACCGCACCGGGACCCCGTTCGGGGTTGGCGGCGGCGGGCCGATCCCGCTGTTTGGCGGAGGCAACCGGCCGAATCGCGTGGCGGGCGTCAATCCGCTCACCGGCATCTCACACGGCTCGTTCGATCCCGGCCGCGACCGCTATCTGAACGTCGACGCCTTCTCGCAACCGGCCGCGTTCACCCTGGGTTCGGCAGCGCCAAACTACGGCGACATGCGCGGTTTCGGCGTCCGCAACGAGAATATCAGCGTTCTGAAGAATTTCCAGGTGGTGGAACGCCACAACCTGCAGTTCCGCGCGGAGTTCTTCAACGCTTTCAACCGGGTGAACTTCGGCGGACCCGCCGCCAATCTGAACGCGCCCGCGACGTTCGGGCGGGTCACCAGCGCCGCGCCTCCGCGCAGTATTCAACTCGTGCTGAAGTACGTGTTCTAGGCGACAATGCTGTTCACTTAGGAACCGCGGGGTGCAAATCCACGCGGAACGCCGACCGGCCATTCTCGGGTTTACACCCGCGGTTCGGAGAGGTCATGCGTCGCGACCGTAGGCGCCGGACAACCGGGCATTGTCGAACTGAAAGCAGCAGCCGGGGTATTGTCAGGTTTCATCCGCCAAGGGCTGCGAGAACTTCGTAGTCGACGTTGCCCCCAGAGAGGATCACGCCAACTTTTCGAATGTCCCTCGGCAGCTTCGAGAACAGGACGGCGGCGGCCGGGACGGCGCCGCTCGGCTCCACCAGGATCTTCAAGCGCGTAAGAAGATACCGTAGCGCCGCGCGGATCTCCTCTTCGCTCACCAGCAGAATGTCCTCGACCAGGTCCTGGACAATCGGAAACGTCAATTTTCCCGGCGAGGGGAGCCGCAAGCCATCGGCGATGGTGTCCGGCGGGGGGATGGTCACCCGCTCGCCGCGACGGAACGATTGAAAGGTGTCGTTGGCGCGCTCGGGTTCCACACCGAAGACACGGATGCCCGGTCGGGCGCCGCGCGCCGCGATGGCCGAGCCGGAAAGCAACCCGCCGCCGCCGACCGGAGTGAGAATGGCATCGAGATGGGGAATCTCTTCCAGCAGTTCCAGGGCCGCGGTCCCTTGGCCGGCAATGATCTTGGGATGATCGAAGGGAGGAACCAGTACCGCGTTGGTCTCGCGAACCAGGGCCGCGGCGATGGCTTCGCGATCCTCCTTCATCCGGTCGTAGGTGACGACGTTGGCCCCATAGCCGCGCGTGGCCTCGACCTTGGATGCCGGAGCGTCGGTGGGCATCACGATGGTGCATCTGGCCCCCACCTCGCGCGCGGCGAGGGCCGTGGCCTGGGCATGGTTGCCCGACGAGAAGGCCACCAACCCGCGGGATCGCTCCTCCTGTGTGAGCGAGAAGACCAGATTCGCCGCGCCGCGGATCTTGAACGCCCCGCCCTTCTGCAGGTTTTCGCATTTGAAGAACGCCGCGACGCCCGCGGCCCGGTCGAAGGTGGCCGAGGTCAACACAGGAGTGTGTTTGGCGATCGGCCGAATGCGGGCGTCCGCGTCGCGCACGTCAGCGAGGTTCACCGGATGGGACATTGTCCCTCAAGTGTACAGGCACACTACAATGGAAGACGATGCGCCGCGCCTCCCCCTGCCCCACACCCGCGCGCGGCGTCCCCGGAATCCTTTCATGAAACTCGCAGAACGCATGCAGCGGATCGGCGTCGAATCCGCGTTCGAAGTGCTGGTGCGCGCACGCGCGCTCGAGGCCCAGGGCCGCAACATCGTGCACCTGGAGATCGGAGAGCCCGATTTCCCCACACCCGCCCACATCGTGGAGACAGCGAAGATCGCGCTCGACCAGGGCTGGACTCACTACGGGCCCACGCAAGGGTACCCGGAACTTCGAGAGGTGATCGCGTCCTATGTCAGCCGCACTCGCGGCATTGGAGTCGGGCCTGAGAACGTCTGCGTCGTGCCGGGCGGCAAGCCGATCATCTTCTTTCCGATGATTGCCCTGCTCGAGCCTGGAGACGAGGTCGTGTATCCGAATCCGGGCTTTCCGATCTACGAGTCGATGATCCGTTTTTTGGGAGCGAAGCCGGTCCCGATCCCGCTCGTGGAGGAGCACAGCTTTTCGTTCGATCTGAACCGGCTGGAGCGGGCGATCACGGACAAGACCAAAATGCTGGTCCTGAACTCGCCCCAGAATCCGACAGGCGGCGTGATCCCACCCGAGGACATCCGGGCGATCGCCGATATGGTGCGGGACCGCGACCTGATGATTCTTTCGGATGAGATTTACTCGCGGATCTACTACGGCGAACCGCCACTCTCGATCACGACGCTGCCCGGAATGCTGGAGAAGACGATTATTCTGGACGGCTTCTCCAAGACGTACGCCATGACGGGTTGGCGCATGGGGTACGGGGTAATGCCGGAGTGGCTGGTGGATGCCGTCAACAAGCTGATGGTGAACTCGAACTCGTGCACGGCGAGCTTCACCCAAAGGGCGGGCATTGCCGCGCTCTCGGGACCCCAGGACGATGTCGACCGGATGGTGACGGAATTCCGCCGGCGGCGCGACGCGTTCTGCGACGGCCTGAATACGATTCCGGGGTTCCGGTGCCTGCGCCCGGGCGGGGCGTTCTACGCGTTTGCCAACGTGAAAGGCGCTGGCCGCCCGTCCAGGGAATTGGCCGACTTTCTGCTGTACGAGGGGGGCGTTGCGTGTTTGAACGGAGGAGCGTTCGGGGAGTACGGCGAAGGGTACATCCGGTTCAGCTATGCAAATTCGTTCGAGAACCTGATGGAAGCGGTGGAGCGGATGCGGCGAGTGATGACGACGGAGTGAACGCTTTGCGGTTCCACTATGCCAGAATTTCCGAAACCACCCGCGCCGGGAACTGGTCGGTCAACCGCTCCTTCAGGCCGTGCCGCTCGTAGACCAGATCGCGGAAGTTCAGCCCGAGTAACTGCAGCATGGTGGCGTGCACGTCGTGAACGCTCACGCGGTTCTCCACCGCCCGGTAGCCGATGTCGTCGGTCGCGCCGTGGACGTGGCCGCCCTTGATGCCCCCGCCCGCCATCCAGATCGTAAATCCGGAAGGCCCGTGATCGCGTCCGGCCCCGCCGGCGCCCTGACGAAGCTGCGAGATCGGCATCCGTCCGAACTCTCCGCCCCAGAGAATCAGCGTGGAGTCGAGCAGTCCGCGCTGCTTCAGGTCTTTGATCAGCGCGGCGACCGGCTGGTCGGTTTTGGCGCAGCAATACCGCAGGTCGGTCTCGAGGTTGGCATGGTTGTCCCAGATCTGACGTTCGATAAAGATCTGCACGAACCGTACGCCGCGTTCCACCAGCCTCCGCGCCATCAGGCAGCGCCGGCCGTAGGAGGCCATCGGCTCGCTGTTCAAGCCATACTCTTCTTTGGTCCGATCCGACTCCTTCGAAAGGTCGAGCGCGTCGGTGGCGGCCATCTGCATGCGGGCCGCGAGTTCGTAACTGGCGATGCGGGAGTCGAGGTCGGGAACGCCCGGATGCCGGCCGCGGTGATCCTCATCGAGTGAACGGAGGAGAGACCGGCGCGCTTCGACCAACGGTGAGGGCAGGTCCTCCGGCGGCTTCAGGTTCAGCACCGGCGGACCTTCGGAGCGGAAGCGCGTCCCCTGGTAGAGCGGTGGAAGCCACCCCGCCTGCCAGTTCTGAATCCCGTTGACCGGTAGCTGTTTCGGGTCGTCGAGCACAATGTAGGCCGGCAGGTTCTGGTTCGTCGTGCCCAGGCCATAAGTCACCCACGCGCCGAGCGAGGGCCGCCCGGGCAGCGTTCGGCCGGTGTGCATCAGGTAGAGAGAGGGCTCGTGATTGAAGTGCTCGCCGAACACGGAGCGGACCAGGGTGATTTCGTCCGCCACGCTGCCCAGGTGCGGCAGCAGTTCCGTCATTTCCATGCCGCACTTGCCGTAGCGCTTGAACTTGAACGGCGAGGGCAGCATGGTCCCGATTTGATCGGCGAACTCGATCTGGCTGAGGATGTCGCGGCTGGGCGCCGAGCCGGCAAACTTCTCGAGCGCGGGCTTTCGATCGAACAGGTCCACCTGGCTGGGACCGCCGTTCATGAACAAATGGATGACCGCTTTGGCTTTCGGCGCGAAGTGGGGCGGCTTGGGGGTCAGGTCGTACGTGCCGGATGCATTCAAATCGGGCGCCAGCAGGGACGCCAGGGCCGCGCCGTGAACGCCGTCCATCAGGCGCGAAAAAAAAGTGCGCCGCGAGGTGGTCTCAATCGACATAGGCAAACTCCGCCGAACTCAGAATCGTGTGACAGATGTCTCCGAGCGCGTACCACCGGGCCGTGGCGGCGCGGGGCGCGTCGTCGTGCTCGCCCTCGAGGTAGGACGACCATTGCCGCTCGAGCGTCTTGAACGTGGCGATGGCCCGCTCGACCTCCGCCGGCGCGGGACGCCTTGTATAGGCCCGGGCGTATAACTCTTCGATTGCCGCGGAAACCTGCTCGCCGTGCCGGTCGATCAGCCGCGCGGCCAGATAGCGCGCGTGGGAACGGATGGTCTCGCTGTTGGTCAACTGCAGTGCCTGGGTGGCCACATTGGAAGAGGCTCGCTCGATGCAGTTGGGCGACATCGGGGGCAGGTCAAAGGCTTCCAACTGGGTTTCCGGTGTCGTGCGCCGCTGCAGAAGATAGATGCTCCGGCGGAATCCGGTCTTTTCCCCTTTGCCCACGACTTCGCCACCGGGTTTGGTCTCGACCGGAACGGGAGGGCCGAACTGCCGCATGTCCAGGCGGCCCGTGACGCGAAGGATCGAGTCGCGCAACTGCTCCGCGTCCATGCGGCGGACCGAATGCTGCTCGAGCAAGCCATCCTCCACCGAGGGTCCGGATTGCTGGCGGTAGGCGGATGAGGTCAGGATCAACCGGTGCAGGCGTTTCACGCGCCAACCGTTCTGCACAAAGTCGAGGGCCAGCCAGTCGAGCAGTTCCGGATGGGTGGGCGCGGTCCCGGTCCTGCCGAAATTCGCGGGGCTCGACACAATGCCTTTGCCGAAATGATGCATCCACACGCGGTTCACCATCACCCTGGCGGTCAGGGGATGAGTGGGCTGCGTCAGCCATTTCGCCAAGGCCAGACGCCGCCCGCTGGTATCGGAGCGCGGGGGCTGGATCGAATACGGCTGCAGGCCGATCCGCAGGACGGACGGCACCCCTGGCTCGACTTCGTCGCCGATTAGTTGCGCGTCGCCGCGCCGCAGCAGGTACGACGGCGAGGACGTACCTCCCATATCGTACAGAGCGCGGATTTCGGGCTTCGGCTTCAGGTTCTTTTTGAGGTCCGCTACCTGTTTTCGCAAACCGTCGACCTCCGCCTTCTCCTTGAGCTTGACCTCGATCTCCGCTTCCAGGCGTTTGATCTCCCGCTCCAGCGGGCCGTTATGCGCCTCCGCTTCCCGCCGCTCGGATGGGAGCGCCACGTCGAGGTTGCGTTCCGTGGGCTTCACCCAGTCGTACGGGTCGAAGGAGGTATGCAGAACAGCGCTGAGCCGGTAGTAGTCGCGCTGCGGAATCGGGTCGTATTTGTGGTTGTGACAGCGCGCGCAGTTCACGGTCAGCCCGAGCACCGAGGAGCCAAACACCTCCACCTCGTCGGCGATCACGTTCATCCGCTCGGCGACGGACCCGTTGGCGGGCGAATACGTGCCGTCGGGCGCCAGGCGCAGGAAGGCGGTTGCCGCGATCGTATCGACGATCTCCTGCGTGACCTCACTCACGTTCCGGTAGTCGATGAGTTCGTCGCCGGCCAGTTGCTCCGTGAGGAACCGATCGTAGGGCTTGTCGGCATTGAAGGCACGGATGACGGCATCGCGATAGCGCCAGGCATTGGGGCGGAGACGATCCTCATCGATGATGCCTTCCGAATCGGAGTAGCCCGCCGCGTCGAGCCAGAATTTGCCCCAGCGTTCTCCATAGTGCCGGGACTCGAGAAGGCGGTCGACCACCTTCTCATAGGCATCCTTCGCCGGGTCGTTCAGGAACGCTTCCGCCTCTTCGGGCGTGGGCGGAAAGCCGACCACGTCAAGATACAGTCGGCGCAGCAGGACTCGCTTCCCGGCTTCCGGCGAAAACGACTTTCCCTTGGATTCGAGTTTGGCGAGCAGGAACGCGTCGATGGAATTTCGGACCAGCCGGGAGGTGCGAACGGACGGCACGGGCTGAGGCTTTGGCGGCTGAAACGACCAGAACGCGCGGTCTTTGTCCGTGACCAGGGCTTCGGCCTTCGCGGCTTCCGCCGGATCGGCCGGGGGAGCGGGTCGGGCGCCTCCCGCGATCCACCGCTCGATCGCCTCTACTTCCTGGGACGACGGCTGCCGCACCGCGACTTCCGCGAAGAGCTTGGGCGGCGGCATTTCCCCGGCGTTGACGCGCTTGAGCAATAGGCTTTCCGAGGGCTTGCCGGGCACGATCGCCGGACCGGATTTGCCGCCTTTCAGAATGCTGGCTCGCGTTCGCAGGTCGAGGCCTCCCTCCTGCTTGCGCTTGCCGTGGCAAACCACACAGCGCATCTGGAACACGGGTACGACGTCTTTCTCGGTAACGGCGGCGGCGGTCCGGGGCTGCTCGTCAATCCAGGAGCGGAGCGTAGCGATCTCGGCGTCCGTCAGTTTGCGCATCTTGCCGGGGGGCATGGCGCGGGCAACGACGCGCGTGATCAGCAGGCTGTCGGCGGACGCGCCCGGTTGGATGGCCGGGCCGGCCTTGCCGCCCTTCAGGAGGGATTGCGGCGCGGTGACGTCCAATCCGCTTTGTCCCGACGGGCCGGAGTGGCAACCCGCGCAATTAGCCTTGAGGATCGGACGGACCTGTGTCTCAAAGTCCGTCGCGGCCAGCGCGGCGAACGGGATGCTCAGCCAAAAGAGTGCGCACTTCACGACTGTGCTCCATCGTAAGCAAATTCCGGTGTCCGCCTCAACTCCGGGCCCTTTCTTCTTGACGCGGACGGGCAAGGAACGCTATCGATGAGAGACTCATGAGCGAAAACGGCCTCCACGAGAAACTGATCGTCATCGACGGTCTGATCGTCAGCAAGTGGTCTCGCGAAGTCTTCCTCGACATGCGCAAAGGCGGTGTCACGGCCGCCAACTGTACGTGCTCCATCTGGGAGAACTTCCAGGCAACCATGGACAATGTCGCGGCCTGGAAAGCGCTGATCCGGAAAAACCACGATCTGCTTCTCCAGGTCTACAACACCGGAGACATCCATCGGGCCAAGCAGGAAGGCAAAACGGGAGTGATCCTGGGTTTTCAGAATGTCTCCGCGTTTGAGGACCGGCTGGGCTATATTTCTCTATTCCGGGAACTGGGCGTTCGCATTGTTCAGATCGCCTACAACACTCAGAACCTGATCGGCTCGGGCTGCTACGAATCGAATGACAGCGGCCTGTCCGATTTCGGGCGCGAGGCCGTCGCCGAAATGAATCGGCTCGGCATTGTCTGTGACCTCTCTCACGCCGGACGCCGGACAGCCACCGACGTGATCCTGGCTTCGAGCAAGCCCGTGTGTTTCTCGCACTGCCTGCCCGCCGCTCTCAAGCAGCATCCCCGCAACAAGACCGACGAAGAACTGAGATTCCTGGCTGAACACGGCGGCTTCATCGGGGTGACAATGTTTCCGCCGTTTCTGAAGCGGGGAGTCGACTCGACAGTGGCCGACTACGTCGAGGCCATCCAACAAGTTTTGGACATTGCCGGCGAGGACCGCGTGGGAATCGGCACGGACTTCACACAAGGGCACGATGAATCGTTTTTTGAGTGGGTGAGCCATGACAAGGGCACAGGGCGAAAGCTCACGTCACTGGGCGAAATTATCAATCCGGCCGGCCTGCGAACCATCGGAGAGTTCCCGAACCTGACCGCCGCGATGCAAGCGGCCGGCTGGACGGAGACTCGGATTCGAAAAGTGATGGGGGAAAACTGGCTCCGGTTCCTGAAGGAGGTTTGGGGCGACTAACCGGGCCTGCCAAGTGAGCCGACGCGACCCGCGGCGTCACCCGTTCAACCTTTTGATTACAAAATGGCCACGATTCTGGACGACCGCCAGAATCCTCTTGCCGGTCAGGACAACTTCGGCCTAACCTCAACCCAAAGCAGCTAGTTGTCGAGAACCGAGGTGTCAACATGCGTCGACTGTCTCAACCGATATCCCAACTCTGCGCGGTCGCGCTTTGTTGCCTGAGTTTCGCCGCACCGGCCTTCGGGCAAGCAACCGGGACCATCCTGGGAACCGTCAAGGATACATCCGGCGCCGTTGTCGTCGGGGCAAAGATCACGCTGGTGAACGAAGGCACGGGCGTGACTCGAAGCGTCACGGCGGATCCAACCGGGTCGTTTCTGATTCCTCGTCTGCCGGTCGGCTCGTATACCGCACGGGCGGAACAGTCGGGTTTTCGAACCTTTGAGAACCGGGGAATCGTCCTGCAGGTGGACCAGAGCGTGACGCTGGCCATCATGCTCGACGTCGGTGAAGTGGCGACAGAAGTGACCGTTCAGGGGGCGGCCACGCTTTTGCAGACCAACACCGCGACGCTCAGCCAGGTAGTCGAGCGGAGGCGTGTCGAAGATCTGCCGCTCAACGGCCGCAATATCCTTCAGTTGATCCGGCTGAACGCCGGCATCGTCAATCGCGGTATCGGGACCTATTCACAATTCCAGATCGCCGGCGGCGGCTATGGCTCGCCCAATTCCGTGAATGGGACGCGCGGCAATCAGACGACGTTCCTGCTCGACGGCGGCAACAATACGAACGGAATCATCAACTCCGCCAATCCGTTTCCAAACCCCGACGCGGTCCAGGAGTTCAGCGTGCAAACCAACAACTTCTCGGCGGAATTTGGCAACGTCGGCGGCGGGGTGGTGAACGTCGTGACCAAGTCGGGCACCAACAGCCTGCACGGTTCGCTGTACGAGTTTTATCGCGATGGAAGGCTGAACGCGCGAAGCTTCTTCGCCACGCAGCAGGATGCGCTCAAGCGCCATCAGTTCGGCGCGACGGTGGGCGGACCGGTGTTGCTGCCGAAGCTGTATAACGGGCGAAACCGGACCTTCTTCTTCGCAGCCTACCAAGGGACTCGAAACCGCGAGGTCATCACCTCCTCGCGGATCACCGGGTTCACCGCCGCTCAGAAAACCGGCGATCTCTCTTCCATCACCACGCCGGTTCGCGATCCGCTGACCAACACCCCGTTCGCCGGCAATATCATTCCCCAGAACCGCTTTGATCCGGTGAGCGCGAAGTTCCTGGAGTTGATGCCGGCGGCCAATGTGGCCGGGACCAGTTTCTACACGTTCGTCGCCCCGAAAGATCGGAGGGACGAAGGCCAGTACACGGGCCGGCTGGATCATCAACTGACGTCCAAGGACCAACTCACGGCCCGGTGGTTCCAGTTCGGCTACGTTCGCGACCCCGCTCTGAACCCCGGCAACCTGTACTCGGCTCGCGGAGGCGAGCGGTCGCAGGCGAAAAACATCCACGTCAGCCATACGCGGATCTTTTCCTCCAGCCTGCTCAACGTGGCGAAATACACGTACAACTACCAGCGCGCCGATCCCGCCTCAGCGCTGAACCTGGCCCCATCGGATTTCGGCTCGCGCATGGTCCGCGGCGACCCCACGGCGCACTTTTCCCTCGCGATCTCCGGTTACAACTCGGTGTCCCCCAGTTTTGTGGGCCGCAATTTCAACAAGAGTCATGAATTCGCCGACACGATCTCGTACAGCAGCGGCCGTCACAACCTGCGCTTTGGATATCAGTATCTTCGCGACTACAAGTTCGCCTCGAACGATTTCAACAACTCGGGTACGTTCACCTTTTCCGGCCAGCGCGCCGGCCAGGCACTGGGCGATTTTCTTCTCGGGTTACCCGTGTCGTTGAGCATCCGCAATGTGGCCGTCTCGGACACGCTGGCGAATTATCACGGGCTGTTCGTCCACGATGACTGGCGCATCACCCGCACGCTCACGCTGAACTTCGGCCTTCGCTGGGATGGCGTGGAACCGTACATCGACCGGCGCGGCTATCAGCCTTACTTCCGGCCGGGCCAGCGCTCGACGATCTTCCCGCGGGCGCCGCTCGGGGCGCTCTTCCCGGGCGACGCCGGCGTTCCGGAATCGGACTCCGCGCGGCGGAATGCACGGCCCGCCGATCCGGACCGCAACAACCTGGCCCCCAGGTTCGGCCTTGCGTGGAATCCGACGCCGAAACTGGTGATCCGGGCGGCCTACGGCGTTTTCTACTCCCATGCCACAGCTCAGATCACGGCTGTTGCGGCGGAACCTTGGGTTCGACTGACGAATCTCGACAATCCACCCTCGTTCAGCAACCCCTTTGGTAACGGCCAGCCGGTCAACCCCAACGTGAACGAAGCGGCTACCGATTTCGTGTTCTCCGCCGCGCCCGCACTTTCCGTGATGGATCCGGACTTCAAGATGGGCATCATCCAGACAATGAACTTCGGCTTCGAGCGTCAGCTCGCCACGGACCTGATGGTGCGCGCGATGTACGTCGGCACGATCGGCCAGCACCTGGAGATTGGCCGCGAGCTAAACGCGGCCGTGTACTCGCCAACGGCAACGACCGGGAACATCAACGCCCGCCGCCCCTATGCCGGCATCGGGAATATCCGCAACACCGAGAGCAGCGGGCGTTCGTGGTATCACTCGATGCAACTCTCGGCCACCCGGCGCTTCTCAAAGGGCTTGAGCTTCCAGATGAACTACACGCTGTCCAAGTCTATTGACGACACCTCCATCCTGATCAGCCCGGCCAATTCGGTCGGACCCAACCCCAGCAACCGGCGCCTGAATCAAGGACTCTCCGACTTCGACGCCACACACACGCTTGTGGCCAGCGGAATCTGGGAGCTTCCCGGGCTCAAAACAGGATCCGCCGTTGTGCGACAGATCGTCAACGGCTGGCAGTTGAATCCGATCATCTCCATTCAGAGCGGTGTTCCCTTCACGCCTTTCGATTCGAGAGATCTGGCGCTGGCCGGCGTGGGAAACGGCATCCGCCTGCTGACCAATGGGGACATTACTCTGTCGACATCGCGGCCTCGAGGCGACCAGATTGCCCGCTATTTCAACACCACGGCATTCTCCCTCCCCGCGGCCGGCAGCTTTGGCGCCAGCGGACGAAACATCCTTCGGGGCCCCGGTGATGCCTCCGTCGATTTTTCCGTGTTCAAGAGCTTTTTCCTCTTTGAGCGGGCTCGCATCCAGTTCCGCAGCGAGTTCTTCAATCTCTTCAACCGGCCGTCTTTCGGGAACCCGATCACCACCTTCAACAGCCCGAATTTCGGGCAGATCACGACGGCCGGGCCCGGCCGCGTGGTGCAATTCGGATTGCGGTTGACACTGTAGGGGTATGTTATGAATCGCAGGCAGTTCGTCGGCGGCGCGTACGCCGCTCTCACCACCGGGCGTGTCCTGAGGGCCGAACCGCTCGACCTCCGCCGCGGCGAACACAAAGGCGTGGGGCCGGTGGAGTGCCCGGACGGCAGTGTCCAGTTGAGGATCAACCGCAACGGCAGTGGCGAGTTCGGCGCCGAGGGCGAGTTTCTTTCCCAGGCGATCGCGATCGAAGGAAAGCCGCGCCTCCGATGGACGCCTCAATGGATCACACCGCAGCGCTATCAGAAGCACCCGGCCAACCCGGTCTACGGCCCGGCGCAATCCGGTGAGTGGGACAACTGGACCAACGGGGTCGGCATCGTCCGTACCGCCGACGGCCGCCACTATCACATGTATTACGCGGATCAGAAGAACGGGATCGGGTTTGCCGTCGCCTCGATTGACCAGCCGACGGTCTGGAAGGAACATCCCAACAGTCCTGTCCTTCGGCCCAAGGGTGCGTCCCATTGGGAGGGTGACCGGCTCAACCAGCCTCGCATGGCCAAGGTGACCGACACCCACTGGCGCATGTACTACACCGGCTGGGGAGGCGGTGTCTGGAGGATGGGGCTGGCGGAAAGCTTCGACGGCGGGTTGACCTGGCGCCGCCATTCCGATGAACCGGTGTTGCCCTTGGGCGAGAAGGGGAGCCCGGACAGTGGGTCCGCCTGCGTGCCGATGGTTCTGCGCCACAACGGCAAATGGCACATGTGGTACACCGCCACGGTGACTCGCGATCAGGGCATCCACCTGTGTTACGCCACCTCCCAGGACGGCGTGCGGTGGGAGAAATACAGCGGCAACCCGGTCCTGCCCACACTCCGCGATTCCAAGTACGAGACTTCGGTCGTGTCACGTCCGTGCGTCCGCATCGAAGACGGCGTGTTCAAGATCTGGTACTCCATGCGGGGGCCAACCTATCGCATCGGTTATGCGGAGTCCATCGACGGCATCCGCTGGGAGCGCAGTCCGATCAGGCCAATCCTCGATGTCTCGCCGCAAGGTTGGGATAGTGAGATGGTTGAATACCCGGAGATCGACGTGGTCAACGGCGTCTATCGCATGTGGTATTGCGGCAATGGCTTCGGGACCGTCGGCTACACCGAGGGGATCCTCGAGACCAGTCTGCGCGTGCAGACTCGCACAGGGCCGTCCCGTGAGTCCGGCGCCCAATGGAGTGACTGGTCGGCGCCTTACGTCTCCGCCAGCGGCGAGGCGCTGCGGTCCGCATCCAATTCGTACGTCCAGGTCAGGGTGTTGTTCCGCTCGTCGAATCCGCGATTGAGCCCTTCATTGCGAGCGATCGAGCTGTTGCGGAGTGCCTGAGCGAAAATCGAGGAAACGCGAAACAAGTCTCGCGTCATCATGTTGAAACGATCGGCTTTTACGATGTTGATTGACACAACGCGAACGTTCCCATAACATCACTACCGCCCGACGAAGGCCAGTTGTGCCGTACTGTGCCGCATTTCGCCTCCGGTAGAGCGGGGGACTTGTCTATTTCAAACGTATCCAGGAAGGCACTCATGAACCCACGTTGCACCTCAATTTACGCCCGCTATGGAGCCGCACTCATCCCACTCGTTGTGTTCTTCCTGACACAGGGTGCAGTGGGCCAGGTGAATCCGGTCGGTTCTCTGGACGGCGACGTCCGGGATGCGACGGGGGCGTTGCTCACCGGCACTCAGGTCACCCTGACAAACACGGGAACGAATCAGAAGAAGGCGAGCACGACCAACGACCAAGGAGTCTACTATTTCAATCTCGTCCTCCCGGGGGAGTACCGCCTGGAGGTGGAGCGCGCCGGATTCCGCCGCTTCTCCCGCACCGTGACGGTGGAGGCCGGTAGGAAGCTGACCGTGAACATCGCCATGGTGGTGGGTGACGTCCAGGATCGCGTCGAAGTGGTGGCGGACGCGCCCATGCTGGAAACCAGCACAGCCTCGACCAGCACTACCGTGAACCGCCGATTCATCGCCGAATTGCCGATGTCGGGCCGAAACGTCATGCAGCTCTCGATCCTCACCGCGGGCGTGGTCCAGATGACCAACCCCCTGGACAACTACGGATTGGACAATCGCAGCGCGGTCGCCTATTTCTCGTCCAACGGCGCCAGCTACCGCATGAACAACTTCCTGATGGACGGCGTGCCCAACCAGCACTACGACACCATCTCGTACATGCCCCCAGCCGACCAGGTGCAGGAGTTCAATATCCAGACCAACTCCTTCGACGCCGAGTACGGCCATGGAG
This sequence comes from uncultured Solibacteraceae bacterium, assembly GCA_964529305.1. GTDB lineage: Bacteria > Acidobacteriota > Terriglobia > Bryobacterales > Bryobacteraceae > CAZGUX01. The sequence goes on from CAZGUX010000202.1 coordinate 44,136, forward strand.
GCGGCGCCTACATCAACGTCACCACCCGCTCCGGCACCAACCAGCTTCACGGAAGCCTGTACGAATATCTCCGCAATGACGCGTTGAATGCGACCAATTTCTTCAACAAGTGGTCCGGGCTTGCCAGGCCGTCGCTGCGCTATAACCAGTTCGGCGGCGCCGCCGGCGGACGCGTGATCAAGGATAAGCTGTTCTGGTTCTTCAACTACGAGGGTGTGCGGAACCAGACTCCCAACACCGTGATCACCACGGTCCCGACCGAACTGCAGCGTCAGGGAGACTTTTCCAAGACCTTCGATGCGTCCGGGAGGCAGATCGGCGTGTACGATCCCTTTAGCACGCGGCCGAATCCCAACCAGGCCGGCCGGTTTCTGCGGACTCAGTTCCCCGGCAACGTGATTCCCGCGTCGGCAATCAACACGGCCGCGAAGAATATCATCGCGGCCTACGTGCCGGCGCCGAACCTTCCCGGGAACGCGAATTCCGGAACGAACAACTATGTGAAGTCCCTGACCAATCGGATCCCGATGGACAACTTCACGGTGCGGGTGGATTACAGCCTCGGGTCGCGCCACCGGATTTTCGGCCGCGAATCGCGCACGAACACGCCGAACCTCTCGCCCAACGTGATCGACGTCGGCACCGCGTTCACGGTCCTGACCCAGCATTCGGTCGGCATCGGCGACACCATTGTGCTTACCCCGGCGACGACGCTGGTACTGAGCGCCGGGCTGACCCGCTACGATCTCGTCTCCACCAAACAGGAAGTGGATCTGGCCGGGCTGGGATTCGCCAGAAGCTGGGTGCAATCCCTGCAGCAGAACAAGCTGGCGCAAATGACCAATCCCGACATGGTGACGGTCGGCGCCTCAGGCGGCAGCCGGTTCGACAAGGGGAATCAGTATTCCTTCCTTGCCAACATGAGCCACTTCCGTGGGCGGCAGAACATGAAGTGGGGATTCCAGACGCAGATCCGCCAGAACAATTCCCTCGGGTCCAACGCGCCGTCGGGCGCGTTCGCGTTCACCCGCGCTTTCACTCAGGGCCCCGACCCCAACACCACCGGATCGGCGGTAGGCAACGGCATCGCGTCCTTCCTGATTGGCACTCCAGCGAGCGGCAACGCGACGATCTTCCCGACCAACTCGGCGCAGACGCCCTACTACGGCTTCTACTTCCAGGATGACATTCGCGTATCGAGCCGGATGACCGTGAATCTCGGCCTTCGCTACGATCTCAAACGGCCCGCCACGGAGCGCTTCAACAACATGAGCCGCTGGGATTTCGCGGCGACCAATCCGATCGATGCCGCGGCGCGGGCGGCCTACGCGAAGAATCCGATTCCCGAACTTCCCGTGGATCAGTTCAAGGTGATCGGAGGCCTGAACTTCGCCTCGCCGGGCGACCGCCGCGCCGCCAAGACCGACACCAACGACTGGGGTCCGCGCATCGGGCTGACGTTCCGCCTCACCCAGAGGACGGTTCTGCGCGCCGGCTTTGGCCTTTTCTACGACTACTGGTCGGTGGGAGACTTCGGCCAGGACGGCTTCTCCTCGTCGACCCCGATGGTAACGAGCCTGGATGGCGTCACGCCGCTGAACCTACTGAACAATCCGTTCCCGGATGGGTTGGTTCAGCCCCCCGGGAGTTCCCGGGGACTCACCACCCTGCTCGGCACCAGCATGCAGGTGTTCCCGGATCGGGACCGCAACCCGTACAACGAGAAGTGGCAGTTTGGCATCCAGCGGGAATTGATGAAGGATCTCTCCCTGGAAATCAACTACGTGGGCGAGACGGCGCAAAGCCTGTACCTTGGCAACCGGACAAGCGGCAGCAACGGGGAGATGACACGGCAGTTGAAGGTGCTGCCGGCACAGTACCTCGCGCTGGGCTCCCGCTTGCAGGCGACGGTTCCCAATCCGTTCGCCGGCCTGATTCCATCCAGCGTAGCTCTGGGCCGTCCTACGATCTCTGTGCAGAATCTCCTCTCCACCTGGTCGCAGATGGGCGATCTCACGGTTCGCCGCTCAACCGGGGGCCGGACCTACTACCACGCCCTGCAGACCACCGCGACCAAGCGCTTCTCACACGGCTTGCAATTCCTCGGCACCTACACCTTTTCACGACAGATCGAGCGGGTCCAGTTCCTGAACGACAGCGACCCCGGGCCGTCGAAGTCCATCGGATTCATGTGGGCGCCCCATCGCCTCACGCTCAGCGGCGTCTACGAACTGCCCTTCGGCGCCGGAAAGCCTTTTCTGAAGCAGGCAGGCATCGTCGACAAACTGGTGGGCGGCTGGCAGTTGTCGGTGATTCAGACTTTCCAGAGCAGCCCGGCGTTGCTGCTGCCGGACGTGCTCTATACCGGTGGGGATCCGCGTCTGCCGCCGGACCAGCGGTCCGTGACCAAGTGGTTCAACACGGCCGCGTTCGCCCCACTGCCGTCCTTCACTCTGCGAAACGTATCGACACGCCTGGCGCGCCTGCGCGGAGATGCCATCGTCAACTACGACCTCTCGCTCTCCAAGTCCGTCAGGCTTACCGAGCGGTTGCGCCTGCAATTGCGCGGAGAGGCGTTCAACGCATTGAACCGGCTTCAGCACGGCGCTCCGAATCTGACTCCGTCCAGCGGGGCTTACGGCCGGATTACCAATCAGGCGAACGCGCCGCGCTCGATCCAACTGGGGGCGCGCCTGGAGTTCTAGATGTGACCTAGAGCGGGCCGACGCCGGCACTCTCTAGTTGCCGCGGCAGTCGTAACGGTCGTCGACCATCCATCGAGTGCCGTTCAGGTACGTCTTGGATCCGTCCGTGGTCAGGCTAATGGTCTCACTGCCTAGTAGCAGGTAGACCTGCCCGCCCTTCGAAACCAGACTCCACCGGCCGGCGGTCGACTGGGGATTGGCGCCCGTGGCCGATGCGCCCGGAACGTTGATCGCCGCGTCAAACTGCCCGTTCAACGAGTACCTGCCATCCGCGCACAATCCGATGACTTTGTGTTCGCTGTAGCCGGAATAGTTGCCTCCGGTCGAGCTGTTGTAGCGGCTGAAGTAGTGCAGTTGCCGGTTGCGCAGCCTTTGATTCCAGGCCGCGACTGCCGGGTCTGTGGAAACCGGCACGCCGGACGCTGCCGGTGTCATGCCGAATCTTACCGTCTTTGCGATCGCTGCCACAAACGCCACGTGCCCCTCGGAGAATTGCGCCACGGGCGATCCAGCCATGATATAGGCGCCCTTTCCTGGCCCCAGCATCGCAATGGCGTACGCCCGGACCGCGCTTCCCTGAATCGTGCCCTGCATCGGAATCCCCAGCGAAGCCGGACTCAAGGTCTGTACCGGACCCGACGGGAGCAGTTGCACGTCTTTGCCGGCAAGGAAACCCTCGCTTGCCGTTTTGCGGAGGCTCGCCATGCTGGTTTCCTCGAGAGGCATCACCAGGGTCATGCCAGGCAGCGTCGCGCTGCCTACGGCGAACCAAAGCGGTTCGCGTTCTGCTCGCGCCCCCGGCGGTACCTGGAATGAAAAGCCGAATTGGGGGTCGCTCACTAAGTTTGCCGTCTGGGCCGCGAGCGCCGCGGGGGCGAGTAGAAGGAATCCGATCTGGTGGAGCATCGCACGTGTTCTCCAGTCCCAGTAGCGGAATTCGCAGTCGGAACAGATCACGGTCTGCCGGATTCTCCCCCCACGCCGTTCCCGGACAGTCGTGGCGCCCGGCTCCCCTACACGGCTTTGGGATAGCGCTGCGTGGCGAAGCCCACGATGGCGCCGAGGAGGCTTCCCGGCAGCATGATCTCGAAGTAGTAATGCTGTCCGCCGGGGTCCGGCATCGCCGCGACCAGATAGCTCAGCGTCAGGCCCACCGTCAGTCCGACGCCGATTCCAAGAGGCAGGGACTTGACTTTGCGCGCCACGGCGCCGGTGATGACTCCGGTCAGGACCCCCTTCATCGTCGAGCCCAAAACAATCCCGGCGAGTTGGTCTCTCACCGCAGGGGTGAACCACGCCGTCAACCCGTCAAATACGCCCAGCACCCCTCCGAGCACCAGGCCGAGTACCGCTTTGTTCATTGACACTCCTCTTTCAGGCAGCGATCGGGCCGTGACCCAACGGGCTCGCAGGGCGGGCTCAAGCCCGCCGCGGCCTGAAGAGCCGTCCCACAGAGAGCAGTTCCGTGCCGGCTCGATTCTCTTTAAGCTGATTCACGGGACTGGTCAGACCCGCCGCCGGAAACCTAACTCGTCTTTCCAGGCTTCGAGCGTATTGTAGACGATGGGGCAGTAGACGGCGCGGTCCACCATCTGCCACATCCGGCTGACGAGCGAACCCTCCGAACCGGTCAGGTGAGGGAAGTTCTCACAGGTTCGGGGCCGGGCCTCGTAGACGGTGCACGTCGTGCCGTCCAGGAAGATGCAGCCGGCCTCGGTGCGCCGGAGGATCAACCCTTCCTCCTCCGATTGCTGTGTATAGTCGCGGAGGAAGTCAGGTTCCCGCAGGCGAAGGTGCCGGGCGAGTTTGTCGACGTCCCGGGGTTGCAGGGTCACCGTGGCCTTCTTGCAGCAGTTCGCGCACACCGTGCAGTCGATCTCTTCTTCCACGGCCTGTGCCATTCGCTTGAGCTGTTTCTCATGGACGACCTGTTGCTTCAGGCGCATGCGAAAGCGCAAGTTCTCGTCGCGTTTCTTTTCGCCGAGGCGGGCGATCTGGACCAGGTCGGTCAGCATGGTACTTCCCAATTGTAAGGCTGGTGTGGCGCCGGGCGATGTTGTTTGTCGCCCGGCGCGCGGTCAAACCTGGCTCTTGCAGGCAGCCGCCATCCATGACCGGATCGACCCGAACCAATGACTCTCACTGTATCGAAAATGATACAGTGAGTGGATGAAGCCCCTGAAGCGTCTTCCCGCGGTCTTCTACCGCACGGACAGGGGGCGGGAACCGGTGCGGGAATGGCTCAAGGGTCTCGATCCCGAAGACCGCAAAGCCATCGGAGAGGACATTAAGGACGTGGAGTTCTCCTGGCCGATTGGGATGCCTCTCGTGAGGAGCATGGGCAACGGGCTTTGGGAAGTGCGCAGCAGTTTGCCGCTGGGAAGAATCGCCCGTGTGCTGTTCTGCGTGGATGAAGAGAGCATGATCCTTTTGCATGGGTTCATCAAGAAGTCGCAGAAAACGCCCAAGGTGGAAGTCGATCTCGCGCTCAAGCGGATGAAAGGAGGAGTAGGAGCGTGAAGCGGAAGAACAAGGGGTCATCCTTCGATAGCTGGCTCCGAGCGGAAGGATTGTACGAGGAAGCGACTTCCGCGGCCATCAAGCGCGTCCTTTCACGCCAGCTTGAAGCGGCGATGAAGGAAAAGAACGTTTCCCGCACCGAGATGGCGCGCCAAATGCGAACCAGCCGCGCGGCTCTCAATCGACTCCTTGATCCGGAAAACGGTGCTGTGACACTGTCAACGTTGCGCAAAGCCGCGTTAGTCCTTGGGCGGGAGATTCGCGTGGAACTGGTCTGAACCATCCGCCGGAGACCGGCTTCCACGCTGCAACCGGCGCAGCTCGTCCGCCGTCAGTGCCCGCCACTTCCCAATCGCCAGGTCGCCGATGCGAATCGGGCCGATCGCCGTGCGGACCAGTTTCAACACCTTGCTCCCGATCGCTTCGATCATCCGCCGGACCTGACGATTGCGCCCTTCCGCGATCGTCAACTCGAGATGGGTGTACTTCTCCGAATCCCTCAGGCGTTCAACCCGCGCCGGGAGAGTCGGGCCGTCGCTCAACTCGACCCCCTGCCGCAGCCGATCCAGTTGCTCGTCGCTCAACCGCGTGGAGGCCTTCACCAGATACGTCTTCGGCACTTTGTGCGCGGGATCCGTCAGGCGGTCCCCAAACCCGGTGTCGTTGGTCAGGATCAGCAGGCCGCTGGTGTCGAGGTCCAGGCGTCCAGCGGGGAAGACCCACTCCTCCACGTCCGTCAGCAGATCATACACCGTCGGCCGTCCTTCGGGATCCTTGTACGTCGTCAGATAGCCCGTGGGCTTGTACAGCAGCAGGTAGCGCTTGGTCGCGGCCCGGATCGGCCGGCCATCCAGCGAGACGCGGTCGCGGCCGGCATCCACCCAGTGATCCGGCGTTTGGATCGTCCGGCCGTTCACCGCCACCCTGCCGGCGCCGATCCACTGCCGCGCCTCGGTACGCGACCCCAGGCCCGCTCGTGACAGAACGCGATCGAGAGTTTTGAGTTCCTTGGCCGCAGGCGGGGCTTCGCGGCGACGCCTGCGCTCACGCATCCTTTGCCAGTGCCCGCACCGCCTCCTCGATCCGCGCGGCCAGCGCGGCGTAGTCTTCGCCTTCGACCACCATCGGTTGGCCGAACACCACGCGAACCCGGCCGGGAATCGCCATCCGCCAGTCCTTGTGCAGAATCCGGTCGAAACCCAGAATCCGGATCGGCACCACGGGTACTTTCAGCCGCGACGCCATCATGCCGACCCCGGGGAAGAAGCGGGAGATCTCGCCCGCGACGGTTCGCCGCCCTTCCGGAAAGATCAGGATCGAAGTGCCTTCGCTCACCAGTTCACCGGCGTAGCGAAGGGTGATGCGGGCCCCCGTCTCCCTCTGCGGAAAGGGAAACCCGTTGAACATCAGGCACGCGAGGTAGTACTCGAGCGAGGTCGTGAAGCGGTCATACAGGGAACAGCCCCGCGGGAAGAAGTGCGCCTTGAAGAACTCCTTCGACATCGCCGGCGCGACGCGGTAGCGAAAACGGGCCGGCAGCGCCCAGAAAATGCCGGGCGTGTCGAAGTGGCTTTGATGGTTGGAGGCGAAGATCACCGGGCCGTCGACGCCGCGCAGATTCTCGAGGCCTTCGGTACGCACCCAGGCGAACAGACGCGCCGGGGGCAGCACCCACGTGGGTAGGCTAAGCCGCCGGATCCACCAGGCCCACCGCGTGCGATTCCAGCGTGGGAAGTCCACCGCCTCGAGCGGAGCCGGCGGTTCGCCGTCCGGGTGATCCATCTGCCGCTGGATCTCGGCTACGGTTTGCGCGCCCGAGAAACGCGATTCGTCGACCGGCCGTTCGAACCGCTCCTCGAGTTCCATGAGCAATTCCACGCGCTCTAGGGAACTCAAGCCAAGGTCGTCGAGACGGGTCTCGGCGGTGACGGGGCGGCCCGCCGCGTACTTGGCCAGGACCGCTTCCACGCCGGAGACGGCGCCGGCCGGCGCGTCCGGGGGCCGCTCGCCTTCCATCACCCATTTGCGGATCTCGGTCCGCTTCAATTTCTTCGTCCCCTCGGTCCGCGGGAGATCCTGTCCCGTCCAGAGCGATACTCCGCGAATCTTCTGGTGATCCTCGAGCCGTTGGTTGGCTTGAGCGACGACGGTCCGCGGGTCAGCGCCGGGCTCGAGCGCAAGGACGGCGTGGACGCGCTCCTTCCCCGCCTCGGTCCGGCCGACGACGGCGCAATCGCGAACGCCGTCCATTGTGTGCAGCACACGTTCGACGTCCTCGGGAAAGACGTTCATCCCCTCCGGCGTCACGATCATTTCCTTCTTCCGGCCGCGGATGTACAGGCGCCGCTCGCTGTCCATCTCGCCGATGTCGCCGGTGTGCAGCCAGCCGTCGGCAAACGCGGCGGCATTCTCCGCGTCCAAGCCGAAATACCCGTGAGTCACGTTGTCGCCGCGCACCAGGATCTCGCCGTCGTCGGCCACCTTCACTTCCACTCCGGCGATGGGCTTGCCCACCGCGCCCCGCCGCGTGTGAAACGGGTGGTTCACCGCAACCGCCGGAGCGGTTTCGGTCAGCCCATATCCCTGGATCACGACAAAGCCCAGGTGGGACCAGAATTCCTCCAGGTCCGGGTCGAGCGGCGCGGCGCCCACGATCAGGGCCCAGAATTTATACCCGAACAGACGGTGCACGCGACGGTACCGCCACCAGCGGTACAGCCAGTGGGTCTTTCCGGGGACCCGTTCGCCCGCCTCCGGGACCTGTCGCAGGACGTACTCCTTGAGGACTTCGAGGATTTTCGGCACGGAGACCAGCACCGAGATCCGCCCGGTGCGAATTTGCCGCACGATGTCCGCCGGATTGTAGCCTCGCATGAACACTACCGTCCCCCGCAGCATGGTCGGGATGAACGCCGCCATCACCTGGCCAAACATGTGGCTGAGCGGCAGCAGGTCCAGGAAGCGGACGGGGTGGAACGGCCGGGCGTACCGCAGATACTTGCGGACCTCGCCTTCGACCGGGATCAGGTTGGCCAGTACGTTGCGATGCGTGATAGTCACGCCCTTGGGATCGGAGGTCGCGCCGGAAGTGAAGATGATCTGCGCCAAGTCTTTGCCATTGGCTTGATGTGCGGCCGGGGGACCATCGGTCCATTCCACCGTGTCGACAGGCCAGCGAGGCAGGCCCTCGACGGTCCCCGCGGGTACCTCATGTCCCGCGACCAACGCCTTAGCCCCGAGGATGGCCTGGACGCGCCGCACCAGTTCCGCCGAGGAACGGAAGTCGATGGGCGCCACGACCACGCCTTCCAGCAGGCAGCCCCACAGAACCACGATCCACTCGGGGCGATTCTCGCACCAGAGGATCAGCTTGTCGTTCGGTTGGAACCCCTCTCGCCGCAAACGGGCCGCGAATCCCCGCGCGGCCGCCGCGACGTCGCGGTACCGGTAACGCCAGCTTCGGTATCCGTCGTCGTAGACGAGGAACTCCTCGTCCGACGCCGCCACATCAGCCAGAAAATCGACGAGCGTTTCTCGCGCCACGGCAGGCGTCTGCTATTGAATCATGCTCGCGCCTTCGATGCCCAGGTCCATCGACGGCACGTTCTTGTTGAGGTGATTGTCCAGGTTGATGACGTAGGTGTCGCCGTCTTCAACCAGGATGGTCGAGTGGGTTGCGCAGATAATCCGGAATTTCTTCTCCGCGACCAGTTCCTTCATCATCTTCAGAATGCGCCGCTGGTTCGACGGCGAAAGCGCCATCTCCGGTTCGTCCAGCAGCAGCGTGGTCCCTTCGGGCAAGCTGGGGAAGTTCTGCGAGAACATCGACAACATCACCTGTCCGTGGCTCGCCATGCGCAGGAATTCGAGCATCCGCGGTTCGTCTTTGAAAAACTCCAGATTCGTGCGTGGGTTGTGCGCTTCGGCGTCGAACAGAAACGTTTCACCGATCTTGACGTCGCCCGGATCCAGTCGATACACATAGCCGTCGACCTGTTCATCGCGCAGCGCGAGGTGAATGGAGTGCAGAAGGGTGGATTTGCCGGACCCATTCTCTCCCTGAAGCATGATCAACGGATGCCGCAGATCCACAATCATCGGCATGTGATAGTTCAGGTTGACGAACACAGGATGCGCCAGGATCTTCAGGAACATAGAGGGGAGATTCCAGAATAGCAGGGAACCCAGGCGGCATCTCGCGACGGCCCAACCGCCTGGAGAGAGCCATCCGGGGTTCGCCTTATGCCGCCTTGTGCCGTGACAGGATGCGTTCCGGGTGGATCAGGACCGCCGCACGATGACTTCCCCCGTACACCGCCTCAAGCCAGGGCGAAGTTCAAGTTCTCGAGCGACCGCTTCATCTCGGAAAGATCCCTCCACTCCTTGTTCTGCACGCGCGCCGTCGAGTGAAGCAATTCGTGATCGAGGGAAAGAAACACCTGCATCAAGGAGGAATCGAGCCAGCCTTCCTCCGTCTCGTGCTGCATCACCCGCAGCGATTCCTTCACCGTAAGGGCCGTCTTGTACGGACGTTCGGTGGTCAGGGCATCGAAGACGTCGGCGACTTTCAGGATCCGCGCCAACAGCGGAATGGCCTCTCCACGGAGTCCGTCGGGATAGCCCGTTCCGTTCCAACGTTCGTGGTGGCTGCGAATGATCGGCAGCACCGGGCGAAGGCACTTCAAGGGCTGGCAGATGGCTTCGCCCCGAACCGGGTGCGTGCGCATGGTTTCCCATTCGCTTTCGGACAGCGGGCCGGGTTTGAACAGGATCGAATCCGGCATGCCGACTTTACCAATATCGTGCAGGTAACCACCCCGGTACAGGGCCAGCAGATCGGCCGATTGCAGGTTCATCCGCAGTCCCATGGCCACACTGAACAACGCCAGCCGTTCGCAGTGGCCCGCGGTGTAGGGGTCCCTCTGCTCGACGGCGACACCCAGTGAAAACAGGATGGATTCCGACTCCTCCAGCCGCTCGAACACCGCCCGCTGGCGAAGCATGGAGTGTACCCGCATCCGCAGGGCTTGCGGCGTGTACGGTTTCTGCATGAACTCGTCGGCGCCCGCCGCGACCCCTGCCCCTTCATAGTCGTCCAGGCTGGCGAGCATCAGGATCGGCAGCAGCTTCGTGCTCGGATTCGACCGGATTTCCTGGCACAACTCCGCTCCGTCCATTCCAGGCATGACAGCGTCCACCACCACCAAGTCCAGCCGCTCCCGGCTAAGACGGCCGAGAGCCTCCCGGCCGTTTCGGGCGGTCACCACCTCCACGCCATCCTGCCGGAGAATGGCCTCCACCAATTTCAGATGAATGTCCAGGTCGTCGACGACCAGAACCCGCGCATTCGCCGCCGGCTCTCGTACGCTCTCGTTCCACGCTCCGGCGATCGCCGCCGGCCAACTGTCGAGCAATCCGACTCCGTCGTTTGCCCCTCCGTTTGGGTATCCTGTTATCTCTGACCGCATGCCTCGGTCACTTCTGTCTTCTTATCGGCCTTCCGTGTGAAGTTCATGAGGGTTGTTTCCCTCTCCCGCCTTTCGCAAATGGGGTACACTGATCCCAATCCACTTTCAGGAGTAACCACTGCCATGCCGAACCGCCGCCGCTTTCTTCAAGGTATGTCCGCCGTGCCCATGGCCGGCAGCCTCAGCTTCGCCGCCCCCTCCAAACGCGATTACTTCAAAGAACTCAATATCAAGCCCTTTATCAACGCCGCGGGCACCTACACCACGCTCACCGCCTCCCTCATGCACACAGAAGTCGTCCAGGCAATCGAGTACGCCTCCAAGAGCTTCGTCCATCTCATCGACCTGCATGACGCCGTCGGCAAGCGCATCGCCGAACTCATTGGCTGCGAGGCAGCCATGGTCAGCTCGGGCGCAGCCGGCGCCCTTACCGTCGGAACCGCGGCCTGCGTCGCGGGCAAGGACCAGGACAAGATCCGCCGCCTGCCCGACATCGCCGGCATGAAGAGCGAGGTGATCATCCAGAAGTCGCACCGATACGGCTACGACCACGCCGTCCGCAACTGCGGCATCCGGTTCGTCGAGGTCGAGACCGCCGGCGAACTCGAGCGCGCCGTCAACGACAAGACGGCCATGATGCTGTTCTTCAACGGCGCCGAGCCCAACGGCCAGATCAAAGCCGCCGAGTTCACGCAGTTGGGCAAAAAGCACTCCATCCCAACCTTCAACGACGCGGCCGCCGATGTTCCACCCAAGGAGAATCTCTCCAAGTACATCTCGATGGGCTTCGACCTGGTGACGTTCTCGGGCGGCAAAGGCATCCGCGGCCCCCAGAGCGCCGGCTTGCTGCTCGGCCGCAAGGACCTGATCGAGGCGGCCCGTCTCAACGCATCGCCCTACAGCGACTCCATCGGCCGGGGCATGAAGGTCAACAAGGAAGAACTCCTCGCCATGATGGTGGCCGTCGAGTTGTACGTCAAACGGGATCACCAGGCCGAGTGGCGCGAATGGGAGAAGCGCGTCAAGGTCGTCGCCGACAGCCTGACCTCGCTCAAGGGACTGAAGACCGAGACCTTCGTGCCCGAGATCGCCAACGCCGTCCCGCACCTCCGGATCAGTTGGGATCAGTCCAAGATCTCGGCGCAGGACGTCGTCAAGCAACTCCGCGACGGCGACCCCTCGATCGAGGTCCGGCCCGGAAGCAAGGAGTTTCTGGAAGTTGCCGTCTGGATGCTGCAGCCCGGCGAGGCACAGATTGTCGCGCGCCGGATCCGCGAAGTCCTGAAGGGTGCTCTCGGCTAGCAGCCCGTGGCAGGAGTCGAAGTTGCCCGCTCCCTGCCGGTCGCGGTTCCTTTTTTACAGGCGAGTCCTGTTTGCGGGGCTGATCTTCCCCAGGATCACCGCCCGGCCAGCGCCCGTGGCCGAAGGGACATTCGAAGGCCGGCTTCGCCACGTTCGATAGGCCAACACCGCGAACGCGATCGCTTCCTTGGCGTCGGGATCGATGCCGTGGTCGCTCGAAGGGGCGATCGACACGTCCGGCAGCAGTGCCGCCAGGTGCGCCAGAATCCGCGGGTTGTGCACGCCTCCGCCCGAAACGATCACCTCCGACGCCTCCGGCGCCGCCTGCCGCACGCCCAGCGCGATCGTCGAGGCCGTCAGCACGGTCGCCGTCGCGATTAGATCTTCCATCGATGCGCCGGAAGCTTTCATGCGGGCGACAAACTCACGGCCGTACTGCTCCCGCCCCGCGGTCTTCGGGGGACTCGCACGGTAGTACGGATCGCGCAACAGCGCGTCGAGCAGATCGCGCCGCAGCCGGCCTCGTGCCGCGATCTTGCCTCCGCGGTCGAACCGCCGCCGGCCGTGCGTGTATTCTTCCACCAGCGCGTCGATCACCATGTTGCCCGGACCCGTATCGAACGCCACCACACGCCCGTCCGGAAACACCGCCGTGAGGTTGGCAATGCCTCCGATATTCAGTGCAATGCGTGTGCGGCGCCGGTCCCGGAACAGCAGTTGGTCGACAAAGGGGACCAGCGGCGCGCCTTTGCCTCCCGCCGCGATGTCCCGGGTTCGAAACCCGGAGACTACCGGAACTCCGGTCCGTTCCGCGATGACGTCCGCCTCACCGATTTGCAGCGTGTTCACGCCGCTCTCGTGATAAATCGTCTGGCCGTGGCACCCGATCAGTTCGAGGCTCTCGATCGGCACGCCGGACTTCGTACAGGTCTCGATCACCGCCGCGGCGTAGGCCTCGCCTAGCAGGAAGTGCAAGCGCGAGATCTCCGCCGTGGTCGTCGCTGTGTTGGAAACACCCAGCAACCGGCGGCGAAGGGTCGCGGAGTAGGGCTTGCCGTGGAAGCCAATGGTTTGGAGAGCCCGGCCCTGAATGTCCACGATCGCGACATCGATTCCGTCGAGCGAGGTGCCGCTCATGATTCCGGCTACCCGCATCAGCCGTTCCTCTTGAGTTCCTGCTGCAACTCGTTCAGCAATTGCAGCGCCTCGATCGGCCGCAGTTCATCCACCTTCAAGCCGCGGATCCGTTCGGCGATCTGATAGCCCACCGGTTCGAAGAGCTGGATCTGCATGGACGGAGGATGCGCTCCCGGCGACAGTTCGGCGGTTGCGGTGTGTTCAGTGCGCTCGTGCCATTCCAATACCTCCCGCGCCCGGGTGATCACGCTTTGAGGCAAGCCGGCCAGGCGCGCGACCTCGATGCCGTAACTCCGGTCGGCGGCGCCCGTCTCCACCTTGCGCAGGAGGATGATGTGATCGCCGGCTTCCTTCACCGACACTCGCAGGTTGCGGACGCCGTCCAGTTGATCGGCCAGTTCGGTCAGCTCGTGGTAGTGCGTGGCGAATAGCGTCTTGGAACGCGTGCGGTCGTGAATGTGCTCGACCACGGCCCACGCCAGCGCCAGGCCGTCGTACGTCGCCGTGCCGCGGCCGATTTCGTCGAGAATGATCAGGCTCCGCGGCGTGGCGGTGTTCAGGATGACCGCAGTCTCGGTCATCTCAACCATGAAGGTCGACCGCCCTCGAGCCAGATTGTCGGATGCGCCGATGCGAGTGAAGATCCGGTCCACAATGGGCAGCACGGCCGACTCGGCGGGCACGAACGAACCCGCTTGCGCGAGCAGGACGATCAGGGCCGTCTGCCGCAGGTAGGTCGACTTGCCCCCCATGTTGGGACCCGTGATCAGGGCGATGAGATGGGCGTCCGAGTCGAGATATAGGTCGTTGGGAATAAAGCGGCCGGCGCCCTCGTCCGAGATGCGCTCGATCACGGGGTGCCGTCCGGCGGCGATTCGCAGTTCGCCGCCGTCGTCCGCGAAGCGCGGGCGGCCGTAACGATTCTCTGCCGCCACTTGTGCCAGTGCCGCGGCAACGTCCAGTTCCGCGATGGCCGAAGCCGTCTGCCGGATTCGCGGCCCGTGGCCGGCGGCCGTTTGGCGCAGCCGGGTGAACAATTCCCTCTCCAGCGTAAGAATCTTCTCTTCCGCGTCCAACACCTTCCGTTCGTATTCCTTCAATTCGGGCGTGGTGAAGCGCTCGGCGTTCACCAGCGTCTGCTTTCGTTCGTAGTCGGACGGCGCCAGGTGCTGGTTGGCCTTCGAGATCTCGAGGTAGTAGCCGAAGACGTTGTTGAACCGGACCTTCAACGACTGGATACCGGTCCGCTGCCGCTCGCGCGCTTCGATCTGGGCGATATACTGCTTGCCGTTCCGGCTGAGGTCGCGCAACTCGTCCAACTCGGCGTGGTGTCCCTGACGGATCACACCGCCGTCGGCGACGTTCGCCGGAGGCTCGTCGGCCATGGCGTCCAGAATGGCGCGGGAGGCTTCCGGAACCTCGTCCAGACGGCCGCACAGACTTCGCAGGCGTTCGGTCCGGCACGCTTCCACCTGCCGCCGGATGGCCGGCGCCTGCTCCAGCGATTTCGCCAGGGCCTGCAACTCGCGAGGCCCGGCCGTGCCGAGCGTCACCTTCGCCAGCAGCCGTTCAATGTCCAGGACCCCGGCCAGTTGACGTCGGAGTTCCGCCCGCGCGATGGTCTCGTGCTGCAGTTCGCCCACGGCATCCAGGCGCGATTCGATCTCGCCGCGATCGAGCGAGGGGCGCAACAGCCGCTGCCGCAACAAACGGCCGCCCATTCCGGTGGCCGTCTGGTCCACAACCGAAATCAATGTCGGAGACTTGCCCGTGCCGGTGTCAAACGAAAACAGCGGCTCCAGGATTTCGAGGTTGCGAACGGTCACGGCGTCGAGCACCATCGACTCCGCCCGGTCGTAGAAGGCAGGGCGGTCCAGGTGGTCGAGCGCGCTCCGCTGCGTCTCCCGCAGGTAGTGGAGGACGCCTCCCGCCGCGCACACCGCGGTCTGCCGGCCGGCCAGGCCGCAGCCATCGAGCGAGTGCAGCCGGTAGTGCTCTTTCAGGATCCGCTCGGCATAGTCCAGACTGAACGCCCATTCGTCGGTTTCCGTCACGACGTAGCGGCCCTCGGACCCTCCACCGGGCAACAACGGCATTTGCGACGGCAGCAGGACTTCCCGCGGAGCCAGGTGTTCCAGAACGGCCGCGGTTTCCCCGGACTCGATTTCGGTGACCTTGAACTCGCCGGTCGAGATATCCACGTGGGCGATGCCGGCTCTCGGCCCGGCCCGGAACACCGCCGCCAGATAGTTGTTCTCGCGCGAGCGAAGCAGGTTGGCGTCGGTCGCGGTGCCGGGCGTGACGATTCGCGTGATCTCGCGCTTCACCAGTTTGCGCGCCGGCCCGGCCTCTTCCATCTGATCGCAGATGGCCACCCGATAGCCCTTCTGGATCAGCCGGGCGATGTAGCCCTCGGCGGAGTGGTAGGGTACGCCGCACATGGGAATCGGCGTGCCTTTTTCCTTGTTGCGGGAGGTGAGGGTGATTTCCAGTTCACGCGCGGCCACCACTGCGTCGTCGTAGAACAACTCGTAGAAATCGCCCAGCCGGAACAGGAGCAGCGCGTTCGGCGCCTGCTGCTTGACGGCCTGATACTGCCGCATGAGCGGCGTCGATGCGTCGGCGGACATCAAGCGGCGGCCTTCACGCGTAAATCCCGCGCAACTTGATCGCGAAGGCCACGCGGTCGAGCGCGAGCATATTCGCCGCGGTGCGATTGTGCACCCGGTGTTTGTCGGCGTAGGACACCACCGAGTCGAAACTCGCGTTCATAATCTCGGCAAGGCGGTCGTTCACCATCTGTTCGTTCCAGAAAAAGCCCTGCCGGTCCTGGACCCACTCGAAGTAGGACACGGTGACGCCCCCAGCGTTCGCCAGAATGTCCGGCAGGACGAAGACGCCCTTCGCGGCGAGGATCTCGTCGGCGACAGGCGTTGTCGGACCGTTCGCCCCTTCGCACACGATCTTCGCGTTGATGCGGGACGCGTTCTCGGACGTAATTGCGTTCTCCATCGCCGCGGGCAGCAGCACGTCCGTCTCGAGGAACATCGCTTCGTCGCGGGCGATGTTTTCGCCCCCCGGGAAGTCGATGACCGACCCCGTTTCCTTGCGATGGACCATCAACGCTTCCACGTCGAGGCCGTTCGCATTGTAGACGGCGCCGTCCCACTCGATGACGCTGATGATCCTGAAGCCGGCGCGGCGCATCAGCTTGGCCGCCATCCCTCCGACGTTGCCAAACCCCTGTACAACCACACGGGTGTCCCCGGGTTTCATGCCAAAGCGTTCGAGAGCCTTCAGGGTCACCAGCAGGCATCCGCGCCCGGTGGCTTCCGGGCGTCCCCGGGAGCCTCCCAGGTCGAGCGGCTTGCCGGTGACCACGGCGGTCACCGTGTGCCGGGCGTGCATGGAGTAGGTATCCATGAACCACGCCATCACCTGCTCGTTCGTGTTCATGTCCGGCGCTGGAATATCGCGTTCCGGCCCGATGATGTCCATCAACTCCGCCGCATAACGCCGTGTAATTCGTTCGAGTTCGCTATCCGAGAGCACGTACGGATCGCAAATGACGCCTCCTTTTCCGCCGCCGAACGGAATATTCACCACGGCGCACTTCCACGTCATCCACGACGCCAGCGCGCGGACTTCATCCAGCGTCACGTGCGGTCCGTAGCGGATGCCTCCCTTGGCCGGCCCCCGCGCGATGGAGTGCTGCACGCGATAGCCGGTAAACACCTCCAGCCGTCCGTCATCCAATTGCACCGGAATGTAGACCGTCAGTTCCCGGGCCGGGCTGCGCAGAATCTTGCGCATGCCGTCGTCGAGGTTCAGCTTGGCGGCCGCCTCGTCGAACCGCGTCTCCGCGGCCAGCCAGGGATTCGTCTCCTGCTCGAAACTAAGGGACTGCGTGGTCTGCGTGCTCATCCGTGGGACTCTCCCAAGCCGCCATTATCCCACCCGGGCGCGCCGCCTTCGACCCTATTTCGCGATCAACTCCAGCGCTTTGCGGACTACCGGGTCGCGGGGAATCTCGACCTGATCGCCCTTTTCGACGCCGAAAGCCTGGTTGAAGATCTCCGTCTTCAATCGGCCCTGCAGGAAGTCGCGCTCGCTCGACCATTCCGCTACCCCGGGACGGATGTTCCGCTGCGAGAGGAACAACTGGAACTCATCCAACACCGCCGCCGATACCTCGAACTTCTCCGTGATCTTGTTCCGGCTCAGGTATTCGGTGGCGAACGACGGAAACATGCCGGTGGCGTCCAGAACGACACGCAGGCGCGTTTGCGATTCCGGGTAGACCACGTGATCGGGTTGAATCCCTCCTCCACCTCTCACTGTCCGTCCGGAATCGGTCTTGAACTCACGGTCGTTCTTGGCGGAGGTCTCCGACAAGGCGAACTCCTTCCCCAACGGCCGCTGGATCGAACGGCCGCTGGGCGTGTAATACAACGCCGTCGTCAGCGCCAAGCCGTGGTTGAAGGACAGGGGGTACACGCTTTCCACCAATCCCTTTCCAAAGCTCGGCTCGCCGACCACGACGCCCCGGTCGTGGTCCTGCACGGCCCCGGCCACGATCTCCGAAGCGCTGGCGCTCTTGCCGTTCACCAGCACCGCCATCGGGAACGTGTACGGCTTGTTGCTCTCCGGCGCCTTCTTCTCCTGCTCGGGGACGCGCCGTCCACCCACGCTCAGCAGGCGCTGTCCCGGCTTCAGAAACAGCGACGCGGTTTCGAGCGCCGCCGGCAGCACGCCGCCGGGGTTGTTGCGCAAGTCCAGGACGAGACCTTTCAGCGAGGCGCCGCCGAGTTTCTCGATCCCCTCGCGCACCTGCAAGCCGGTCTTTTCGTCGAAACTCGTGACCCGTAGGTACCCGATCCCGGGCCTCAGCAGGAACGCCCGGTCCACGCTGGGCGACTGCATTTCTTCCGGCACCAGCACGAACTCCATCAGCCGCACGTTCCCGGGCCGGCGGACGTTCAGGCGAGCCGGTTGCTGGCGCGACTGCGTCAGCAGGGCGATCAGTTGCTCCATCTCCAAGCGGTCGAGATGATATCCGTTGATGGCCAGAATCTCGTCGCCCGGCGCGATGCCGGCCTTGGCCGAGGGCGTTCCCGGCAGCGCCTGCAATACGATTACCCGCCCGGGCAGAACGCTGACGACGCTGCCGAATCCCTTCGACGTCGACGTCTGCATCTGCTTCAACTGATCGAACTGCTGGGACTCGAGGAATACCGAGTGGGGGTCCAACCGCCGCAGCAGGCCGGGGATGGCGCCCTCATAGAAGGCCTTGTCGTAGTCGATTGGCTCGGCCGCCTCTCGCTCCACCAGGGCGAACACGTCCACGAATTCCTTGACGTGTTTGTCCAGGTCGAGATCCGCCTGCTCGGCGGCATACATGCCCGGCAGCAGCGATAACAGGAGCAGCCAGATCATTTCGTGAACCGTGTGGCTTTCTTCTCGCCGTGGCGCTCGATGGCGAGATCGATCAGCCGCTCCACCAGTTGCGGGAACCCAAGTCCGCTCGCCTCCCACATTTTGGGGAACATGCTGATGGACGTGAATCCCGGAATCGTGTTCACCTCGTTCACAAATAGCCGGCCGGTGGAGCGCTCCAGCAGAAAGTCGACCCGGGCCATTCCCTCGCAGCCCACCGCACTGTACGATTCCACGGCCAGTCTCTGCAACTCCTTCGTTTCCTCCGGGGACAGACTGGCCGGCACGACGGTCTTCGCGGCATCCAGCAGGTACTTGTCGTCGTAGTCATAAAACTCGCGCGAGGGAAGGATCTCGCAGGGCACGGAGGCGAACGGCTGTCCGTTGCCCATCACCGAGCACTCGAATTCGCGCCCCTCGATGCCGCGCTCGACAATGATCTTCCGGTCGTATTGCGCCGCTTCCTCCAGGGCGGTTTTCAATTGCCCCGCGTTCCTAACCTTGGAGATGCCCACCGACGACCCGAGATTGGCCGGCTTCACGAACAGCGGATAGTCCAAGGTAACTTGTCCGGCGTCCAGGTTGTCGCGGCTCAACACGACGTAGTCGACGACGGGAACGCCCCTCTCCCGGCACACGCGCTTCATCATGTCCTTGTCCATCGAGACCGAAGAAGCCATCACGCCCGGGCCCACGTAGGGCAAGTCGGCGAGTTCCAGCAACCCCTGCACCGTTCCATCCTCGCCGAATGTGCCGTGCAGCATCGGAAACACGACGTCGATTCCCGGGTTGGCGCCGGGCTCCGGCGAGATCGGTTGCGGATCCCATTTGCCTTCCTTCGAAATGAAGATGGGGATCACGTCAAACCGGTCGCGATCCAGGGCTTCCATTACCGATTTGGACGAGCGAATGGAGATTTCGTGCTCCCCGCTCCGGCCGCCGAACAACACCGCCACCCGTGTCTTCAAATCAACTTCTCCTTTGCTCGTCATTTTTATCCCCGTCGCCTGTGTTGCCGGGACGAACTCACCCATCGACTAACTGAGCGCCGCCCGAGGCCATGTGGCGGTCTACTGACCAGCATAGAGCGATCTGGCGCGTGTTCATGATCGTGAGTCCGTGGGAATCGGCCAGGGTGAGTTTCCGATCGGCGTACTGTTTCACGGTCGCACCTGTTTGGGCCAGCGCGTCTGCGTCGAAAGGCGTGATTTCCAGATGGGGCAGAGCCTCGACAAAAGCCAGGAACTGGATGGCCCGCCGCTGGTCGTAGCGCCGCAAGAACCATCCGTGACCTTCCGCGATGACCAGGGCGGAGGTCACCAACGGCGGAGGCGCGGCGAACAGCCGGCGGAAGAGCGCATGGTGACTATCCGACCGATCCAGAAACGCGATCAACGCCGGCGTGTCCAGGTAGCACTCAGTCTTTCTGGCCATACACGATTTCGTCAATCGACTGGCAGGAGCGCGAATCCCCGCTTTCGACGAACCCGGCGTACTGCATCCACGGACCTTGCCCCTCGGGCGGGAGAGACTCGCGCACGGCCCGCCGGACGAATTCGGCGACCGAGACTCCGAGCACCTGGGCTTGCCGCTTGGCCAGACGGTACTCGCGTTCATCCAGGCTGACTTGCGTGCGGATCATGTTATCACGACCTTCAGGTGATGATAACACACCGGAATGATTGTCTCGGCGATTCTGCGCGCTATAGCGACTTGTACGGGAAGATTTTGAATCGACGAGAAACAACGCGGCGTTATAGCGGGCAAGCTGGCTCTTTTTTCTATTCTTCCGCAATGCCTGAGAGGACGACAGGCGCACGATCCGGGAATTCGGCTACCAGAGACAGGCTTCCACCCATGGCCTCGACCGTCTTGCGTAAAGTCGAAATCATCAGGTCGGCGCGCTTTTCGAGCTTGGACACGCCGTCTTGTCCGATGCCTAGCGCCTTGGCCATCCGCGCCTGCGTCATCTTACGAGCCCGGCGGAGCTCCTGAAGGGTCATTTCCTCCGCAATGAGCTGCGCGGCACGGGCCGCCACCTTCTTGCGGCGCGCGGGGCTCAGTTCTTTCCTGATCCGTTCCAGGTTGGTCATGGTTCCTACTTCCCTTTCTTCGACTGCCGCCTCTTGATCTTCGCCAGATGACCATCGAAACGGGCATCGGCTTTGGCGATCAATTGGCGGTAGAACCGTTTTGGGCTGCCGCCTGACTTGTCGGAGGCCAACAGCAGAATGGCCTTACGGTTTGGGTCGAACGCGAAGGCCACACGCCAGGTTCAGTCGGCCGCGTCGAAGCGCAATTCCTTCATGTTGGCGTGACGTGAATCGTTGAGTGTATCCACCCGGGGCCGGCCGAGTTGCGGACCGAAGTGTTCCAGCAGGACGATACACGCCAGGAGTTCGTCTTGTACGTCCTTGTGCAGGCCACGGTACTCCACGACGAAATCGTCGTGGAAATCCACTTCCCACCTCACATATGCAGTATGCACTAGGATAACTATGCATTCAAGTGCATATCGAACGGAGCACTGAAAATCACCGCCTCTTGATCCCGATTCGTCGCTGAACGGCGGCTCCGACGCTCGCGTCGGCCTGGTGCAGGCGCCCGACTTGCAAGGGATCTCTCCCAGATCGACCACTACGTTTACGGAACGCCAAAACGGTGAGGCGGATCTTCGCCGACACGCTCTACTGGCTGGCCATCTTTCTACCCGGCGATGCATGGGCTGACACCGTAAACAGCGGGTTGCCTCTTCTCCCGACATCACTCACCGATTCAGTATAGTATACTCACTATGTGAGTAAACGGCTTCAAGTGCTGGTTCCTGATGGCGAGATGCTGGAAATACAGCGTCTCGCCCGGAGCGAGCGGATTACCGTCGGAGAATGGGTGCGTCGAACCCTGCGGGAAGCGCGCATGTGCAAGCCGGCGACCGATTCGGAAACCAAGTTGAAGGCCGTCCGGCGCGCGGCCGGGTTTGCCTTCCCCACGGCCGATATCGAGACAATGCTCGACGAGATTGAACGAGGCTACAGGAGTTGATCTTCGTTGATTCGAATGTGGCGATGTACCTCGTTGGAGCCGCGCATCCGCACAAAACCGATTCACAGATCCTGCTGGAACGCCTGATCGCCGCCGGCGAACGTCTGGTAACGGACGCGGAGGTGCTGCAGGAAATCCTTCACCGCTACACGGCCATCCACAGACGGGAAGCCATCGAGCCTGCGCTCCGGGTCATCCTGGAGGTGGTCGATGATGTGTTTGCAATCGAAAGGCGCGATGTCTTACGGGCGGCCGAGATCCTTCAGCATCCGTCTCAGCTCCCGGCGCGCGACGCCGTCCACATTGCCGTTATGGAACGTCACGCCGTTGGTTCCATCCTGAGCTTCGACGCTGATTTCGACCGGTGGGCGGGGTTGAAGCGAATCCACCAGGTTTGAGGGAAGCCGGTCCAGGTTGGAAAAGGTGTCAGGCGTTCCAGCCCAGGGATACCACCCTGTCAAAGGAACCCACTTTTAGAGCCGGCAACTCTATGGATCCAAGCTACTTAGCGAACGGCGACCCTTGTCAGTGCTAAAGGATTGCTTCGGCCCGGCGGACGCAGATGCAGACGGAGGAGCCGATCGTGCGGGCCGCCGGGCCGATGCAACCTCTAGCAATCACAAGGGTCGTTGTTTTATTTCGCCCTATTTATCAAGGATTTGCGGGTTTACGAATTTGCCATCTTCCCTGGTGGAAGTAGGGTAGGAATGGAAAGGATGCCGAGTGGAAAATTCACCTAAGCCATACCGATGCATTCGTTTGGGGTGAGTCCAAACGCTGAGTATTCGCGACCTGGGTCCACCGGGCCACAACCCCTTGGGGTCCTGTCGTTTGAGGACGCCACATAAGGTTATTGAGCTATTCCCTTGCCGGAGGTTAATCTATATGTTAACCTGGACACGTGGATGGAACGACCGCAAGCTTTCAAAGGACTGCTCGTAACCATAGAGTATGCGGTCTGCCTGAATGGCTCATGCCCCGGGTTGGACTTCTATTGTGCTCAATCGTCCCGAGACCAGGCCAAACTGAACAAGCTATTTCAGTGGTTGGGCGATCATGGCTGGATCAAGAATGATCAGAAGTTCAAGCGGATCGAGGGGACTGAGTTTCTTGAGTTCAAATCGCACCAGCTCCGCATGCCGTGCGTGAAGCTAGGCAGTCTTGTGCTCATTACCCACGGCTTTCGAAAGAAGAACGACCAAATGGACCCGCAAGAAATCTTGCGGGCTCGTCGCATTGTGGGTGAAGATTCATCACGCTTTCAAAAGAAAGGGCCGCCCTTTTCGTGCTAGCCATCTCCACTAGAGGTGATGCAATGTCTAAAGACAAATTTTCCGAGTTCCTTCAAGATCCTAACCGGCGCCGTCTGTTCGAGCAGGAGTCTCTCGCATTTGAGGCGACGGAAATGATTTGCGATCTCATGGAACGAGAGCGCGTTACAAAGGCCGATCTTGCGAAGAAAATTGGGAGAAGTAGGGCGTATGTTACGCAAGTTCTGAGTGGTACACGGAACATGACCCTGCACACTTTTGCGGACTTGGCGTTTGCGCTCGGATATACGGTGAAGGTGAAGCCTAGTCCGGTCGACAACCCCGGGGGTGTCCATCGCTGGGCATCGAGTTCATTCCGAGTGGTTTATAGAAATCGAGCCGATTGGAACAAGTCTAACCAGATCGCGACTCGGTTGCCGTTGTTCTCCGTGGAAGAGACACCGGAAACGGCTCACGCCGCTTAGAAACTCGCTTAAACTATGTTTATTCGCCAGAGCGAAGAAGAGATCAAGCAGTCACTGGTTCTAAACGTCAATTGCGCGATCCAACGGATCAGGGTTGCGGAAGCCGCACTGTGGAGCACGCCTCCGAATGACCTTGCGCTGGACGTAGATAGTGAGCTAGAGTTTCGTCCTTCGGGCGTGAGGCGCCAAAAGGACTCGATCGTTTTTGTCGTTGACTTCCTGGTCACCGCCCGAGGTCCCGGCGACGAATCGGTCAAGTCGAAGGATCTGTTCAGGGTTTCGTGCAAACTGGAGGCTGAGTACACCCTGAGGCCCGAGTTTGACCCCACAGAGGTGCAAATCACAGCCTTTCACAAGGGAAATGTCATCTTCAACTGCTGGCCCTACTTTAGGGAGTTTGTTCAAAACACTACGCTACGGATGCACATACCGCCTCCGCCCATTCCTTTTCTTCGCCTTGCGCCCCCACAGAAGGAAAGCCGGGTGAGTGATGGAGAACAGCCAGTTGCGACAAAATCGCCAGGGCCGAAAGGGCATCGGAAAATGCAACTGAAGCGTAAGCCGACTGCTTGAATGGCTGGCGCAAACGCAAATTCCCGTCACCCCAGTGCATCGCGCTAGCGCAGGAGAATGTCCAAGGACCGGTGCCCTGTCTGGCGCATGATCGTCTTGACCGAGGCCCCGCCGTTGGCGGCGCTCGTCACAAAGCCGGCTTCCGGGCTGTTGCCAGCGAACCGCTAGCTCTAGCCAGCCGTGTAGGGCGCGCACAGAAGGTAAACACGGGACGGCAACCGCTTTGCAGATTTCTTAAGAAGGTGGGTCGTTTCACGAGCCTCACAGAGCGGTGGCGAGAGCGTCCGGCGTTTCACAGCCTCTCAGTGACTACGGCCGCCGGGCGACACAAAAAACGTCGCCCGGCGGCACGGTCGTTTAGAGAATCCTCTTGCCCATGGCCGACATGATCAGCTCAACCGCCAAGTCTGCCGTCCGGTTCGATTCGTCGATCACCGGATTCACCTCCACCACCTCCATCGACACCATGCCGCCCGAATCGTTGATCATCTCCATCGCCAGGTGCGCCTC
Source organism: uncultured Solibacteraceae bacterium (assembly GCA_964529305.1). Classification (GTDB taxonomy): domain Bacteria; phylum Acidobacteriota; class Terriglobia; order Bryobacterales; family Bryobacteraceae; genus CAZGUX01. The sequence goes on from CAZGUX010000202.1 coordinate 68,564, forward strand.
GCGATACGTGCCCCCGCCCCTGACCGGCGTGCCGACTCCCGGCGCCTCGCTCGGGTCCACAAAATCCATGTCGAGCGAGAGATGGAACCCAGCGGTCCCTTCACTTGCGAAGCGGATGGCGTCCTCCATCACGGCGCGCATGCCACGCTCGTCGATCGCCCGCATCGTGAACACCCGCACCCCCGAATCGCGGACGTGGTGCCGCTCCAGCGCGTCCACGTCGCGGATGCCGACCAGCGCGACATTCGCCGCCGCCACTTTGGGCGAAAACCCGAACAGACCGGTCATCTCCTTGGGACCCAGGCCCAGGCAGCACGCCAGCGGCATGCCGTGGACGTTCCCGCTCGGGCTGGTCTCCGGTGTATTCATATCGGTGTGGGCGTCGATCCAGATCACACCGATCTTCTGCTTCTGTTTGCGAAAGTACCGGGAGACGCCGGCGATGGTTCCCGCGGCCACCGAGTGATCGCCCCCCAACACCAGCGGCACCCGGCTGCCGCTCAAGGCCTTCTCGGTCATCAGCCCCAACCGCCGGCACGCTTCCACGATCTGGGGCAGGTAGCGCGCGTTCGAAGGCCCTTCCGGCAGGCTCTCCCGCACCTCCACCGACACGTTGCCCAGATCGTCCACGACATAGCCCAGCGATTGCAGCCGCTTGTGCAGGTTGGCCACGCGCACGGCGGATGGACCCATGTCCACGCCCCGGCGGTCCTGGCCGAGGTCGAGCGGCGCTCCGATGATCGCGATCGTCGACTGGCGCATCGTTCAGAAGGCGGCGTTGCCGGGCGTGCGTGGGAACGGAATCACGTCCCGGATATTCTTCATCCCGGTCAGGTACATCATCATCCGCTCAAATCCCAGACCGAAGCCCGCATGCGGCGTCGAGCCGTACTTGCGCAGCTCCAGATACCACCAGTAGTCTTCCTCCGGCAGGCCGGCCGTGCGGATCTTGTCGAGCAGCACGTCGTGGCGCTCTTCGCGCTGGCTGCCGCCGATGATCTCTCCGATGCGCGGCGCCAGCACATCCATCGCCCGTACGGTTCTGCCGTCCTCGTTCATCCGCATGTAAAACGCTTTGATCTCCGCCGGATAGTCGGTCACCACCACGGGCTTCTTGAACGTCTCCTCGGTGAGGTAGCGTTCGTGTTCGCTCTGCAGATCCATGCCCCAGCCGACCGGGAACTCGAACGCGCGCCCGGCATCGCGAGCATTTTCCAAAATTCGTACAGCTTCGGTGTACGGGATGTGCTCGAACCGGCTGTTCATCACGTTGTCGAGCGTCGTCAGCACGGTCGGATCGATCCGCTTATTGAAGAACTCCAGGTCGGCGCGGCACTGGTCGCACACATAGCCGATGATGGACTTCAGGAACTCCTCCGCCAATTTGCGGTTACCGTCGAGATCGCAGAACGCCATTTCCGGCTCGATCATCCAGAATTCCGCCAGATGTCTCGGGGTATTGGAGTTCTCGGCGCGAAAGGTCGGACCGAACGTATAGACGTTTGAAAACGACAGGGCGAAGATCTCCGCTTCCAGTTGGCCGCTGACGGCCAGAAAGGCTTTGCGGCCGAAAAAGTCCTGTGCGTAGTCGACCCCTCCGCGCGGAAGGTTCATCAGGTCGAGCGTCGTCACCTGGAACATCGCGCCCGCGCCCTCCGCGTCGGAAGCGCTGATCACCGGGGTGTGGACGTAGAGGAACCCGCGATCCTGGAAGAACCGGTGGATCGCGAAGGCCAGGGCATTTCTTACGCGGAACACCGCGCCGAAGGTGTTGCTGCGGGTTCGCAGGTGTGCGATATCCCGCAGGAATTCCATCGTGTGGCCCTTCTTCTGCAGCGGATAGGTCACCGGGTCCGCGGGGCCGTAGACTTCGATTTCCCGCGCCTTCAACTCCACCGCCTGTCCGGCCCCCTGCGACGCGACCAGTTCGCCCGACGCGCGAATGCAGGCGCCCGTGGTCACGTGCCGCATCACGTCTTCCGGCACGGCGCCCGCCTCCACCACTACCTGCAGATCCTGAAAGCACGACCCGTCGTTGAGCTGTACGAAGTGGACGCCCTTGCCGTCGCGCCGGGTCTTCACCCACCCGCGCGCCTCCGCCACGCCCGGCACCGTCCTGCCGAACAGGTCGCGTATGTAATCACCCTTCTCGATCATCTTCTTCTTCCAGGTTCTCCAGCCGGTCGAAAACCTCGTTCACCACGTCCAGCGGATTCGCCATTCCGGCGACCTCCCGCAACTCCAGCAGCAGCGGATATTGATCCGGCTCCGAACGCAGGAGCTTCATCACCCGCCGCCATGGAATCGTGCCGCCGTCCGAGACGAGGGGGAACAGGTGCTGGTCGGTCTTGCCGTCGTTGTCGTGCACGTGCAACGACCGGATCTTCTTCCGCATCGTCGAAAAGGCTTCGGCCACACCCTCTTTCAGGTTGGCGTGTCCGGTGTCGAACACGAAGTCGAGATCGAGATGCGTCACTCCGAGGAAGTACTTCAGGCGTTCGGCCGACGACAGATCGTTGGGGATGTTCTCGAGCAGGATCCGGACGCCGCGCTGGCGCGAGAAGACGCTCAGCTCCTCGAGCACCGTAAAGGCGGCTTCCACGGCGTGGTCGCTGAATTCCTGCTCATTCACGCCCAGGTGCTGGACGGCAAACCGGCAGGGGATGAGTTCGGCGATCTCCAGCGCCCATTTCAGCTCGTCCACCATAGGGACCCGCTTGGTCTTGATCCGCGTGGTGATGTCGATCACCGAATCCGGGCCCGAGCGTCCCCAATATTCGTCCGTGTACATCGGCAGGTGAATCGAGTGCAGCTTCAGGTCCGACTCGCGGAACCAATGGCCAAGCTCGGTCAACTGGCTCTTGTTGTGCCAATCCAGGTGCTGCCGCGCGAAAAAGATCTCCACGGCTGGAATCCCCGCATGCAGAATGCGGTCGAGCATCGCCACCGTGAGGCGATGACTCACAAAGAGGTGAGTGGAAAGAACACGTAGCATGTCAATAGCCGGCGGCCGTCGCTTCCGTGCGCCCGTCGGCGGCGCCCTGAAGCCAACTACCGTCCCAAAGGATGGCACAGACCTCGCCCTGCTGCACTACCTTGCGGATCTTGTGCCCGCGGGCGGCCAGCAGGTCGATCGTGTCGGGAGAGAAATCACTCTCCAGGCGAAGCTCGTCCGGCATCCACTGGTGGTGAAAGCGGGGAAACTCCACCGCCATCTGAATGTTCATGCGGAAGTCGATGACATTCAGAAGCACTTCCAGCACCGTGTTGATGATCGTCGTCCCGCCGGGTGAGCCGACCACGATGCGTAGGTCGCCGTCCCTCGTCACGATCGTCGGCGTCATCGACGAGAGCGGGTGCTTGCGGGGTTGGATGGCATTGGCCTCTCCCTGAATGGCGCCGTACAGGTTGGGCTCGCCGGGCTTCGCCGAAAAATCGTCCATTTCGTTATTCAGAAGGAATCCCAGTCCCTTCGCCGTGACGCCGTTGCCGAATCCGCCGTTCAGCGTGTAGGTCACCGCCACGGCATTGCCTTCCTGATCCACCACCGAGTAATGCGTGGTTTCCGCGCTCTCCGAGACGGATTCGGGCTTGCCCGGGCGAATCTCCTCGCTCGTCGAAGCCCGCGCCGGATCGATCGTCTTCCGCCGTTCCTCAATGTACGGCTTGCTGAGGAGCTTCGAAACCGGAATCTGCACGAACTCGGGATCCGCCAGATATTCGCTGCGATCGGCGTAGAACCGGCGTTGCGCCTCGGCCACCCAATGGATGGCCGCCGCGGAACCCGCTCCGGTCCGATGGTAGCCGGTCGTTTCCAGCATGCCCAGCATTTGCAGCAGCCCGATTCCGCCGGAACTGGGTGGAGGCGCGGTCAGGATGCCGTAGCCCCGGTACGAACCCTCGAGCGGTGTCCGCTCCACCACGGTGTACTCGCGGAGGTCCTGTTCCGTGATCAGCCCGCCGTTGGCCTTCATATCTTCGGCCAGGCGCCGTGCCGTCTCTCCTTCGTAGAAGCCTCTGGACCCCTGCTTCCCGATCCGGTCCAGCGTCGCGGCCAGATTGGATTGAATCAGCACGTCTCCCGGATCGTAGTACATCCCGCGGTTCAAAAAGATTCGCCGGGAGTCCGGGAACGGCTCGAACAGGTCGCAATGACCGCGCAGCGACCGGGCCAAGTCATAGCTGATGGGGAAGCCCTCCCGCGCCAGGCGCGACGCAGGCGCCACCAGGCTGGGCCACGGCTTCCGGCCAAACCTGGCATGCGCCGCCTCCAGTCCTTTGACGGTGCCCGGCACTCCCGCCGCCAGGTAGCCGATCAGGCTCCAATCGCGGGGGCGGCTTTTCTCGTCCAGGTACATGTCCCGCGTCGCGGCGAGCGGCGCGCGTTCGCGAAAATCGAAAAATGCCGAACGCCCATCAGCCATCCGGACCAGCATGAACCCGCCGCCCCCCAGGTTCCCCGCCGACGGATGGGTCACGGCCAGCGCGAAGCCGATGGCGACGGCGGCGTCCACGGCATTCGCGCCGCCCTTCAGAATCGAGACTCCCACCTCCGTGGCATGCGGTTCCCGCGTGACCACCATCGCGTGGCGGGCCCGCACCGGGTCTCGCGCCGCGCCTGCCGGGAACGCCGCCAGCAAGGCCAGCGCCAGGACCCCGAGTTCTCGCATATCCTTTTATTGTATGTGGCGCCGGTTGACTCCCCGCCGCCTGGAGGACTGATGCGAACACAGGTTGTCCTTGCGATCGTCGGGCTGGCGCTTCCGCTGGCCGCCCAGCGCACCGGCGGGAATCCGCAGCCCCAACCCGCCCCGCAGCGCCAGACTCCCCTCGATCAGCAGGTGTGGAACCGCGACGCGGCAGCGCGCGCCCGCGAAACGCCGAGCGTCAGCGCCGAGGAAAAGGTGCGCCTCGCCGAGAAGGACTGGGCCGACGCCGTTTCCCGCAACGACTTCGATCGCCTTGGCAAGATCCTGGCCGCTGATCTCATGTATACGCATTCCACTGGCCTGGTCGAGACGCGCGAGCAGTTTGCCGAGGCCCTGAAGAGCGGCCGCCAGAAGTACGACTCCATCACGTACGAAGATCTGGTGGTCCATGTTTACGGGAAGACGGCGTTTGCCGCGGCCCGAGTCCGTATGACCGGGAACAGCAAGGGGCAGCCGTTCGACAACGTGCTACGCTTTTTGCACGTCTGGGTGAAGAACAAAGGTGGCTGGCAGTTGGCGGCCCACCAGTCCGCCCGTGTCCAGTAACGACGAGGAGACAGCTTTGAAGCGACTCTTAGGAACGACTCTTTTGGCAGTGACCTCTCTCATGATCGCCTCCGCTCAATCCGACGAAGCGTTGCGCGCAGCCGAACAGCAATGGTCCGACGCCACCACCAAAATGGACTACGCCGCGCTCGACAAGATCCTTGCCGACGACATGATCTACACCCATTCCAATGGGGTCGTCGACAACAAGGCCAAGTTCATCGAGTCCCTCAAGAACGGCACGCGGAAATACGAGTCCGTCGAGATTGAAGAGATGACCGTGCGGAACTACGGCAAGACGGCCGCGGTCGCGGGCAAGGTGAAGATGGTGATCACCGCTCGCGGCCAAACGTCGCCGCGCCAGATGCGATACCTGCGGTTTTGGGCCAAGAACAAGGGCCGTTGGCAACTGGTGGCTCACCAGTCGTGCCAACTGGCCCAATAAACCTGCTATGAACGAGGCTCGGGCACGACTCTCTCGACGCGCTTTGCTGCGGAAGAGCGGCGCCGGTTTGGGCTGGCTGGGGTTGCAGGGGCTCCTGGCAGACGCCGCTGCCGCCGCCAATCCGCTGGGTCCGAAGGCGCCCCATTTCGCGCCGCGCGCCAAGCGGGTGATCTTCCTGTTCATGCACGGCGGCCCTTCGCACCTGGACACGTTCGACCCCAAGCCGCGCCTCGACCAGGACCACGGCAAGCCGATTCCCTTCAAGCGCTCGCTGACCTTTGGCGAGGATGCTGTTCGCGGCCTGATGAAGTCGCCCTGGTCGTTCCAGCAGCACGGCCAGAGCGGCATCCCAGTCAGCGAATTGTTTCCCAACGTCGCTCAGTGCGCCGATGATCTCTGCGTGGTCCGCTCCATGGTCGGCGACGGCGTCGATCACGGCGCGGCCCTCCTGCAGTTGCACACGGGGGTGTTCTCGTTCAAACGCCCGAGCCTGGGCTCCTGGGTGCTCTATGGCCTGGGTTCGGAGAATCAGAACCTGCCCGGCTTCATCACCATCAAACCCTCGCTGAGCCATGGCGGCCAGAACAACTGGAGTTCCAGTTTTCTGCCGGGCGAGTTTCAGGGCACTCCGATCGGCAACTCGGGACTGAAAGTCGAAGAGATCGAAAAAGAGCCGGTGCCCTATCTGCAGTCGAAGGGGCTCTCCGCCGAACATCAGCGATACGAACTCGACTTCATCCAGAACATGAATCGCGCGCACGCCTCGGCGCGCGAGCACGATCCCGACCTCGAAGCCCGCATCGAGTCGTTCGAGTTGGCGTTCCGCATGCAAGCGGAGGCGCCGGAAGCCTTCGACGTGGAGAAGGAATCAGAGGCCACCAAAAAGCTCTACGGGTTCGACGATCCCGTAACCCGCGATTTTGCCTGGCAGTGCATGCTGGCCCGGCGGCTTTCCGAGCGCGGAGTTCGCATGGTCGAGTGCTGGCACAGCTACAAGTGGGACCAACACTCGGAACTGTTCAAGCTGCACACGAACAACGCCAAAGAAGTCGACAAGCCCGTCGCGGGACTGCTCAAGGACTTGAAGGCCCGCGGACTCCTGAAGGATACGCTCGTGATTTGGGGCGGCGAATTCGGCCGGACCCCATGGGCCCAGGGCGCGGACGGCCGCGATCACAATCCGTACGGCTACACCCTCTGGATGGCCGGCGCGGGCGTCAAGCCGGGCTTCATCTACGGCGCGACGGATGAGTTCGGCTATCACGCGGTGGAGAACCGCATGCATCTTCACGACCTGCACGCGACGCTGCTGCACATCCTCGGGCTCGATCATCAACGGCTGACGTACCGATGGGCCGGGCGCGATTTTCGGCTCACCGACGTCGCCGGAACGCTGCACCCCAAGATCCTCGCATGAGACTGGCCGCCCTCTTTGCCTTGTGCACGCCCCTGATGGCGGCGGATTCGCCCGCCGATCACTTCGAGAAGAGCATCCGGCCGCTCTTTGCGGCCAAATGCCAGTCCTGTCACGGGGCCAAAGCGAAGATGGGTGGATTGAACGTCACCGACGAGAGCGTACGTCAATTCGTCACCCCCGGAAAACCGGAAGCGAGCCGCCTCTACATCGCGCTGACCTACGCCGACAAGTACAAGATGCCGCCTACCGGCAAACTGGGGGACGACGAAATCGCCGCGTTCCGCGTCTGGATCGAGCAGGGCGCCTGGCTGCCCGAATCGAAGCCTGCGCTTACGGGCACAATCACTCCGGGACAGCGCAAACATTGGGCGTTTCAACCCGTCGTTCGCTCTGAGCCGCCCGCGGGCAAGGCGGGTGCGTGGGTCCGGAACCCCATCGACGCGTTTATCCTGGCCAAACTCGAAGAGAAGGGTCTCACGCCGGCCGCGCCCGTACAGAAGGTGACCTTGTTGCGCCGGGTCACTTACGATCTCACCGGCCTGCCTCCCACTCCCGCCGAACTCGACGCGTTCCTGAAGGACGATTCTCCGCGCGCGTTCGAAAAGGTGGTCGACCGCCTGCTCTCGACTCCGCAATACGGCGAGCGCTGGGGCCGTCACTGGCTGGATGTCGCCCGCTACGCCGATTCCACCGGCATGGACGAAGACCACATGTATCCCCATGCCTGGCGTTTCCGGGACTACGTCGTGGACGCGTTCAATCGCGACCTGCCCTACGACCGTTTCATCGTCGAGCAACTGGCGGGCGACCTTCTGCCCCAACCGGTCCACGTGGCCACGGGCTTTCTCGCATTAGGCCCCAAGCCGCTCGCCCAGCAGGATCGCGTGAAGATGATCTACGACGTGGTCGACGAGCAGATCGATGTCACGTCCAAGGCCTTTCTCGGCTTGACGCTCGCGTGCGCGCGCTGCCACGACCACAAGTTCGACCCGCTGCTGACCAGCGACTATTACGCCATGGCCGGCATGTTCGCCAGCACCAAGAATTTCCGGGATCTCGGCAGGCCCGGCGCGGTCTCCTACCTGCACTACACACCTCTCGACCCCGCAGCCTACGCTCGCTGGCAGCGCCACCGCGAGACGATGTGGGGCAAGCGGATGGAGATGGAAGAAACGCTGGCCGAAGACAAATCGCTCCGAGGCGAGGTCGCATCGTATATGGTTGCGGCCTGGCGGGCCGTCCACGAGGGCAAAGTCAGCGGCGGCCTGGACCGCGCCGTTCTTGCGAAGTGGATCTGCTATCTCGATCCCGCCAACGGAGAGCAGAAACACCTCAGGGATTACTATGCAGCGACCGCCGATACGATCGACGAGGTGGCCGCCCGGTATCAGAAGACGTACCAGGCTTCCGCCGAGCGATTCGACGAGCGCCTGGCCCGGTGGCGCAAGCGCTACAAAGAAGACGCCGCGCGCGGCCGCGACCTGCAACCGCGGCCCGAACCCGATCCTCTCGAGCACCCCTTCTTCGCCGGCGTCGTGTCGAAGGATGGACCCTTCGGCGGCGTCGAGGGCCCCAGGGTTACGGCGCTTCGCAAGGAGTGGATCCGGTTGGAAGAGACCGTCCCGGACGAACCCGCGATGGCCAGCGGTGTGGTGGATGGCGAGATCGCCGACCAGCGCATCTTCGTGCGCGGCGATCACCACAACCCCGGCGGTCCGGCGCCCAAACGCTTCCCGCTCGTGCTTTCGAAGTCCCAAGACCTGCCCGCCATCACCGGCAGCGGCCGCCTGCAACTCGCCCGCTTCATCGCGTCACCGGACAACCCTCTCACCGCGCGGGTGATGGTGAACCGGATCTGGCAGTGGCATTTTGGCGAAGCTCTCGTCCGGACCCCCAGCAACTGGGGCGCGACCGGAGAGAAGCCGACTCATCCCGAGTTGCTCGACTACCTTGCCTCCCGCTTCATCGAGAGCGGGTGGTCCATCAAGGCGATGCATCGCCTGATTCTCGCCTCCAACGCCTATCGCATGAGCACCGTGGCTTCCCGAGGCGCTCGGGAGATCGATCCGGCCAACCGGCTTTGGTCGCGGTTCAATCGCCAGCGCCTCTCCGTCGAACAGATCCGCGACAGCATGCTGGCCTTTGACGGCAGCCTCGACCGCACCTTCGGAGGCAGCCTCCTGACGGAGGGCCGGCGGGGAGGCCGGGCACTCAAGGCCGATCAGGTCGTGCGCCGCACTCTGTACCTTCCGGTGCGACGCGGCAGCATCCACACTGTACTGGCCGCATTTGATTTCGGTGATGCCACCACGTCGAGCGAAGGCCGCACCCGCACCAATGTCGCCCCCCAGGCTCTGTTCATCATGAACAGCGAGTACGTCCGCGGTCACGCCCTCGGCATAGCGCGCCAGTTGCTCGCGGATTCGGCGCTAGCGGACGCCCAACGCATCGACCGGCTCTATCGGCTGGTCCTGTCGCGGCCCGCCTCGCCCTCCGAAACCGATCAGGCCCTGACTTATGTCAGTTCCCTCATGACGAAATTGGGGACAGACGGCTCCCGGCTGGTTTCGTGGCAGAGCCTGTGCCACGCCTTGATCGCCGCCAACGAATTCATCTACCTGGAGTAATTCCTTAGTACGGCACTACCCTTTTGCCATTACAGCGAGTACCTCGGGTCTCTGTGAATGCGCACAGGGGAATGCCACCATGGCTTCAGTTGAACATGTCTCGGGCACTGTTGGCCCCGAGGGTTGCTGGCGCGTGGCTGGCCGTTTTGCTCGCCGCTGGGACGCCTGGTTGTGAGCTACTCCGCCCAAAGTCACCACTCGGCAATACACGAATTCCGGCACGGCATCGGCATCGGGCGGAGCCGCTCGACGTGGGATTGAGGGGCTCGGCGCTACCCACCTCCGTCGTTCCTTCCCGCAGCCGCAAGTTCCCTCGTTTCAAAACGGCACAGGTTCTCCGGTTCGCCGCCACATCCTCCATCGGGCAACGTAACCGTGAGCTGATGTCCGAACTCGCCGACGAGCGGCGCCGTTCCCGGCGGAATCTCTGGGCGGCCCTCATCGCCGGTGTTGGACTGTTAGCGAGCGCGATTCTCCTCGTCCTGCTGCGGCGCGCCCAACAAACCGCGGCCAGGGCGCTGGAGGCCAAGTCGCAGTTCGTGGCCGCAGTCAGCCACGAGATTCGCACGCCCATCAACGGCATCATCGGCATGACCGACCTTCTCAGGGAAACACCTCTGAGCCCGCTGCAAAGCGAGTTCGCCGAGTCGGCGCACCAGTCCGCGGAATCTCTTCTCGCCGTAATCGGGGACGTCCTCGACCTGGCGCGCCTGGAGGCGGGCAAATACGTCGCCAGGCACATCCCCTTTGTGCTGCGGGATGTTCTGGAGGGATCCCTGGCGGTCGTCGCGCGCACGGCCTGGCAGAAGAATCTTCACATCGGCTGTTTTGTCGATCCCAGCCTGCCCGCCGAACTGATCGGCGACGCCAACGCCCTCCGCCAGATCATGCTGAACCTCCTCGGCAATGCCGTCAAGTTCACCGAGCGCGGCTCTGTCATCGTTCGAGCCGAAGCGGGCATTCAGGACCACGCCGGCGTCGTCGCGCGCATTTCGGTGGAGGACACTGGCATCGGCATCGACCCCGAGGCGTTGCCTCTGTTGTTCGAACCGTTCCGCCAGTTGGGCGCAGACCATGCCCGCAGGGCCGGCGGAAGTGGCTTGGGCCTGACGATCTCGCGAAAGCTTGTCGAAGCCGCCGGAGGGCAGATCGAGGTCGAAAGCGCACCGGGCGTAGGCTCCACCTTTCGCTTCGTGGTCCCGTTCGGGGTGTCGGCGAAGCAGACCCATCCCGAAGCGGGCCGGGTCGCCGGGCTTCGAGTCTATCTCGATGTCGCCTCCCGCGTGACCCGCGAAACCCTTCGGGAACAACTCCAGTTGCTCGGCGCGATTTTCGTGGACACGATGCGGGACGCCGAGGTACTGGTGACCGACGACGGACGAAAACCCGTGCCGCGCGGCATGCCCCTGATGCTGGTGGCCGCGCCGTCGGATCTGCCCAAACTCAACGGTTTCGAAAACTCCGCCGTCCGGGCTCTGGCTCTCGCGCCCGTCGGCCTGAGAACGCTGGCCGAGCATCTCGAGCGGATTCGGGAAGGACGTCCGATCGCGGCGATGGCGGCGGCCGTCGGCTGCTCTTGCGTAAACCCCCGGAGGCGAGTCCTGGTGGCGGAGGATAACACCACGAGCCAGACGGTCGCGCGCCATCTGCTGCAAAACCTCGGCTTCTCGGTGGATATTGTCGAAAACGGCCATCAGGCCGTGGACGCCGTGCGCTCGGGCGCTTATGCCGCGGTCCTCATGGACTGTGCCATGCCGGAACTGGATGGGATCGAGGCCACCCGCCGGATTCGCACCGCGCAGAGGCCCGACGCCCGCATCCCGATCATCGCGCTCACGGCCAGCGCTTTCCCGGAAGACGAAGAGCGCTGCCGCCGTGCCGGCATGGACGACTTCCTGGTCAAGCCGATCGACCGAGCCCGCCTGCGCCATGTTCTGGAGCGGTGGACCTGACCACGAGTCGTCAGTCGCGACGCGATTCAGCCTCCGCCGCAACAGTGATAGCCTGTAGCTTTTCGGAGGCAAGGGATTTCATTGGACAACCAACACCAATCGCGGTACCTGACTCGACGGGACCTGGGACGCGCGGGGGCGGGATTCTGCGCCATCGCATTGGATGCCTGTTCTCGTCCCCGGAAAGCGGCCGAACCGGAGGGACCGCTGCGCGTGACTCGCGGCGGACCCGACCTGCGCATCCCGCCCGACGCCCCGCCGGGCGAGACCCTGCGCTATGGATTGGCTCTGCCGTTTCAGGTCGCGCCCAAACTCGCCGCCGCGTTCGTCAACATCCGCATCCGCGACGGCGTCCTGTCCCTGGACCCGGGAGGCGATGACTTCGAGGTTGGCGTCGATGTCGTCCTGTTCGACAACCTCACGTCGCCGAGGCCGGAGGCGCCGCTGGTGCTGACCCGAAATCAGGAGGAACCGAACCCCAACTCCAAGCCCGCGGGCGCTCGCGCCGTGATGGTGAAATACCCCGCCCGCGGCGGATTCGTGCCCCTCGGGGCAAAACGTCCCGACGGATCGCCCCATCCGCTGGCCGGCACCGGCTTCGCGATCAACCAGGCCATTGCGCGGCGCATCGGGCCGTCCGGTTCGCTTTATCACGAGGTGGGAACGTTTGCGCGCGAAGAGGGGTACAGCTATCACGAGGTTCATCAGCTCGCCTACGACGGCAAGTCTCTGAAGGTGACCGCCACCGGCCGGGTGGCCGACCGCGACCTGCTGGCCGGTTGGCAGGTGACCGGCGAGGGGCTGGCAAACGCGATTCCCGACGGCGACGATTTTCTCGTGGGCATGTCCGCGGCCAAGCCAGGATCGGAAGGCGGCGCCGGCGTCATGCGCTGGAAGCACAATGGCCAGAAATGGGCGGCTGTCGCATTCACCCCGGTGACCGGAGAAGACCGGTCGAGTGAAGCGAGCCTGGTGCGGGACCGCGACGGCGCGCTGCTGTTCTCCGCGAGGGCCTCCGGCGAACCCGACTACTATGACGCCCGCGTATGGCGTTCCGCCGATGGAGGGGCGACGTGGACCAAGGTCATTCACGTCCGCGGCATCATCTCGAGCGGGCCGATCACGCTGAACGAAGCAGCCGATTCGAGCCTCTATATCGGCGCGAACCTGTATCAGGTCCCCTTCGAACCGATTGCCGGAAGGTTCCGGGTGCCCAAGGATCGCTCAGGGAGAATTCGGGGCGGAGGCTGGACCCGCAAGACCCTCTGCCTGTGGCCGTTGAACCGGGAACGGAACGCCCTCGAACCGCCGGTGATCGCCCGGGACTGCGATGCCGAGTTCGGCCCTCCGCCCGGTGGCTCCATGTGGCGGGTCGATCACCCATCCTCGGCGAATGTACAACTGGCCGACGGAGAATGGCATCACGTGCTGGGGTATCGCATTCATGAAGACGTGGAGTCCCGGGAGGCCCAGCCTCCGGCGCAAACCGGCACGTACCTGGAAGAAGTCATCACTCCAGCGAAGGCGATCCCGCGCTGGCGCTTTTGACAGTCGGCCCCGGGCCGGATACGGCGGAGTCGAACATGGCTCTCTATACCGTGTTTGTCGACGACAACTTCCACTACATGGACGAAAGCGAGCGCTACCAACTGGGGGAATTCAAAGATTGCGCGGCGGCGATCGCCGCCTGCAAACGGATTGTCGATGAGTTCCTGGCCGGGTGCGACCTCGACTGCACGGCGGCCGAACTGAATCACCAGTACATCAGCTTTGGCGAGGATCCGTGGATCCGATCATCGGACAGCGACTGCCGGTTTTCCGCATGGGACTACGCGGGCCAGCGCTGCGACGAACTGGCCGAAAAACGGTGAACTCGCCCCGGCTGACGGTGAGACGCCGCGAGACCGGCGTTGTAGGATGAGAGGAAAAATCGCGGGCCAAGTGGGTTGAATGCCGCTCGCGGATTGGGGAATCGTGGAAAGAAGAGGCTTTGGAAAGGCACTGGGAGCCGGCATTCTGCAAGGCTGGACACCCCAAGCGTCCGCCGCCCCGCAGGGCCCGCTGGTGCCCGGCACTCCGGCGCCGCAGCCGCTGGAACTGGGAGATCCCGAGGCGGGACGACCCCGTGCGTTGGCGCCGCTGAATCCGTTCGCCGCCGGCGCCGGGATTCGCATCGGCCACCGCTTCCCGGCCGAACCGGACCAGCGAGTCTTCACCCTCTACCGTACGGCCGGCATCGAGTACGGCAGCATTCTGGCGCGCCTGGATCAGGTGGATTACGACTTTATGGCGCGGCGGCGCGACGAGATGGAGAAGCAGGGCGTTCGCCTGCTGAACGTGAACGTCATCGGGCTTCACTGCGATCCCGTGATTGTGTTGGGCCTGCCGGGCGTGGAAGATCGGCTCGAACGGTACAAGCAGTTTCTCCGCGCCGCGGGAAAGGCCGGTGTTCCGTACACCACGTACGGACACATGGCCAACCTGCGGCTGGGGCACTCGGTGACGGGCCGAGGGCGGGCGCGCGGCCTGGTCACCCGCGTCTTTGACGAAGGGGTAGCCCGCTCGTATCCGCTGTCGCACGGCAGGGAGTTCAGCGAGCGGGTGATCTGGCAGAGTTTCACGCGCTTCGCGAAGGCAGTGGTCCCGGTCGCCGAAGAAGCAGGGGTGCGCATCGGCCTGCACCCCGACGACCCGCCGATCCCCACCCTCGGAGGCGTCGCTCGCGTGTTTCGCAACGAGGAGGGCTACCGCCGGGCGCTCGAGATTACGGACAGTTCGCATTTCGGTTTCTGTCTGTGTGTCGGCACCTGGGCCGAGGGCGGCAAGGCCACCGGCAAGTCTCCCGCGGAGATGATCCGCACGTTCGCTCCAACGGGCAAGATCTTCAAGATCCATTTCCGCAACGTCGACCGGCCGCTGCCCCGGTTCACCGAGACGTTTGTGGACGACGGCTATCTGGACATGCACGAAATCATGCGGGAGTTGCGCAAGGCCGGCTTCAACGGAGTGATCGTCCCCGATCACGTGCCGGGCGCCGGCGTCGAAGCGGACCTGAGTACCGCCTACATGATCGGCTACATGCGCGCCCTCCGCGATGTTGTGCACAAGGAGTTCTCGCAGCCGCGATCCGCGCGTGGGTGACCACGTAGTGACGATCACTCGAGTTCGGAAAGGCAGCGCGCGGACTCTGCCGCGATCCGTTCCACCAGGTCGGCCAGGAATTCCTGGCGATGGCCGGTCTCCGCGCTGAGCAGGATGTACGGATTCATCACCGTCGCCCGAATGACGAAGATGCCCTGGTCAGGGTAGCCGGCCGGGTCCACCCCCGCGCGAGCCAACAGGTCCTCCACCGAATGGGGCGAGTACTGCGGCAGGTGGAAACGCGTGCGCGACAGGAAGAACGGCTGGGAGTAGCTGTAGTCTCGTTCGCCCAACTCGGCCTGGATGGTGAATCGCTTGTAGACGGCCTCGCTCAGGCGGTTCATGAGCGAGAGCGAGTTCGATTCCTTGGCCTTGACGACGAAGCAGACCATGTTCGTGTCCGGGGGCGGGGCCGTGATCGGGACAAAGCGATACCGGGTCTCCTCATGGTTGGCACGGCAGGACTGCTCCCAATGCACCAGCCGTTCGTAAAGCTCGCGCGCCGCCAGCAGCGAGGCACGCATGATCTCGCCGTAGCCTTCGCGCGACGGCGGAATGGTGCGGTGCGACAGCCAGCACGAGGCCGCGGCCGCTCCGGGTTTGGATCCCTCGAGAATGAACGGGCCGACGTTCGACGGCGGCTGATATACCTTCGACTGCACGTCTTCGGGAGTCGTCACCGTGAGGTACGGCGCATCCTGGGTGAGGAAGTGGCGGACCCGATCGTTTCGGAACGCCACCACGCCGCAGGGATAGGGAACGTAGCCCATCTTATGCGGGTCGACCGTGATGGACTCGGCCTTCGGGAAGGTGAGATAGGCCGAACAGACTTCCCGGCTGCCCCAGCGCAGATCGATCGAGCGCTCGTAGAGGCCCCGGCGGATCAGGAGGCGGCGCGAAGCGAACTGGTTGATCTCCGCGATGCGCGCGGGGAAATCGGATTCCGCGGGATTCTCGCTGCAATCGCGGCTGACAAACAGGGTGCGGAGGTACCCTGCCCAGGCGGAGTCCACGTGGAGCCAGAAGCTGACGCCGCGATCCGCCTCCAGGCGGCGCCGAAAGTCGCAGATCTCATGGATGGGGTCAACCGACCCTTCCTCGGTGGTGCCGGCGATCGCAATCACCGCCAGGGGGCACATCCCCTGATCGAGGGCGCGGCCGACCCTGGCTTCCAGGTCGCGTAGGTCGAGGCGGAACTGGCGGTCGACATCCACAAGGATGACGTTTTCCTTCCCGATGCCGAGCAGATCGCAGGCTTTGACCACGCTGTAGTGAGCGGTGCCGGACACGAAGACCGCCGGAGGCCAGGCCTGGAAGGCGTGACGCACCCCATGGCCGGGCAGGTCGACGCCGGTTTTGGCGAGCAGGCTCCAGACGGTGCTTACGGCTTCGGCCTCGGCTAAGCCCAATTGTTGCCGCACGGCCTCAATCAGGCGGGGGAGCAGGAAAATCGCCTCGTTGGGCCGGATCGAGAGGCACTGGCGGTCGTCCAGCGAGGCAAGGGGAATGGGTTCGGTTTGCCCGGGCAGCTTGACCGCGAGGCCGATGCCTTCCGACAGGCATAGCCGCCGGGCGGCCAAAGGGAAATACCGGACATTCCGGGCGACCCAGAGGGCCTCCAGGTTGGCGACGGTCCCGCCGCTGGTGATGTGGGCCCAGCCAAACTCTCTGCGGGTTTCCCGATGATGAGCCCCAATTGGAGGTGGTGGCGAATAACCGAGCATGCGGAGGATGTCCGCAGCGACCTCGAGTTCCCACTCCACGGTCACCGGCGCGGCCTCCGGGGTCACGTTGTTCGGGTTGTACAGCATGCCGGCAAAATAGCCGAGGACCGACGGCAGCGTCTGGTCGCTCAGCATGTGAGCGACGTAGCGTGGACTGTAGAAAGGGAAGTGGCGCTTGAGGCGGGCCAGCATCTCGCC
>CAZGUX010000203.1:0-19438 GCA_964529305.1 uncultured Solibacteraceae bacterium
GCTCCGGCGTTATGGCTTTCTTATGCCATCGGATCTAGCGGGTTGTTAACGCGCGGGTTCCAACCGCCGGATGCGGAAAACCGCACGTCCGGTGGTGTGGGAGGGTGCCGGGGCGCAATCCCCGGCACTCGACCCGATCAATATCGGGGACCCCTTGGGTTAGACGAATGTCAGTTCGGCAGCGTCATTTCTGATGTGACGCGGCGCACGTTCGTCTACTCACTTCTGGGGACCTCCGGTATGGCAGCATCTTACCCGGCCTATTTCGAGCCAAGATGGCTGGCAGTGACGCGACCGCAAGTGAATCTTGGGCGCGCCCGCTTGGGCGAACCGATCCGAGTCCTTCATCTTTCCGACCTGCACCTGTCATTCGCCGTCCCGCTGAGTCTCATCGAATCCGCGGTCACGCTCGGGCTTCAGGAAAAGCCGGATCTGATTTGCTTGACGGGCGACTTCATTACAGGCAGGGAGGACGTCGGCACCGGCAGCTATGCCCGAACCCTTTCCCGGCTCTCCGCGGCTGCGCCGGCCTTTGCGGTTCTGGGAAATCATGACGGCGGCATCTGGGCGAAAAACGCAGGAGGGTATTCACATCATGGTGCGGTGGAACACCTGCTCGACCAGAGCGGAATCCGGCTGCTCCACAATGCCTCCAGCCATGTTCGAATCCGAAACCTTGGACTGGTGCTTGTCGGTCTGGGCGACCTGTGGGCCGACGAGATGGAGCCGGAGCCGGCATTTGCGCGGGTGGAGGCTGGAATGCCGGTCGTGTTGTTGTCTCACAATCCTGACAGTAAAGATCTGCTCGGGAACTACCCGTGGGACTTGATGTTGAGCGGTCATACCCATGGTGGTCAAGTGATCCTCCCATTCGACAGACCGCGATTTGCGCCTGTGGTGGACAAGCGCTACATCGGCGGTCTCGCACTCTGGGGCGCACGCCAGATTCACGTGAGCCGGGGTGTGGGCAGTCTTGGCGGCATCAGGTTTCGCTGCCGTCCGGAGGTCAATCTTTTGGTGCTTCGGTAAGGACTGGACGCGAAAGGGTCAGGCTTTCCCTGGCGGCTCCGGGCCTCGGGGGTTCAGGTCTGGCCGCTGGTGCGCGGGGGGCGAGGTTCCGCTTCTCCATTCGGATACCGGTACCGGATCGCTAGTTCCACATCGGCCACTTCCACCGGCAGTTCGGCGGCCAGACGCTGGTTGCGTTCGACCCACTCGAAGACGATTTCGTTGTCTCCCGCCCGGACCACGCCCGCCGGGACCGCGTAGTTCTGCCATTGGGTCAGACAGGCATTGTACGCGCCCGGCACGAGTGGGTTCTCGCATTGCAGCCGGTGCCCATTCAACCGGACTTCCACCTTGTCCACGATGGTCAGGTTCGCCAGGTGGGTGTGGAGCGTGAGCGCTTCCACGCGTGCGCCGGCAGCGACCACATCATCGGCTACCCTCATGCGAAGCGCCAAGGGCTGTGCCGTCAGGCGGGCCGGGATTTGTCGCGGAGACGGCATGCAATTGGTAAAGCTCTCATCGGTTCGCATGAGGACGTACCGCTTGTTCTTGTATTGCAGACGGCGGGAGTCGCCGATGTCATCGAGGACCCGGCGGGGATCGTAGTCGTACGCCACAATGGTCCCGAACCAGTTGAACAGGTACAGGCCGTCCGCTCCGTCGCTCCAGTGACGGGCGGCCAGCGCCCGGATCATGTCATACGTGAGCGGAAGCATGACCGGCGGGTGATAAGAGAGCGTCCGGACGCCTCCGGTGTGCCCCGCGCGGTATCCCTCCTCGATCGCCGGGTGCAGGCGGACCGGCGTATTTCGGGTCAGGGCCGCCCACTCGCGAAGGTCTTCTTCCAGGTCGGCGGCAAAGAACGTCGAGGGGATCAGAATGTCGATCAAGTGCTCCTTCACCCAGGCGGGTACGTCCATTCCCAGCCGGCGGGCGCCGCGGATCGTGTTCGGCACTCGCACCGCCAGCCCGATGGGTTTTCCTTTCCGTGTTCCAATCCGGTCGAGGATCGCGCGCGCCTGCCGGATGAACTCCGTCATCAGCGGCAGGTGTTTCTCTTCCTCGCCGAAGGGGAAGTAGCCCGGGACGCGCATGAAGTCGAAGAGGAAGCCGTCGGCGTCGTACCGCTCGCAGGATTCGGCCATGATGTCGAGCCGCAGCTGCCGGACCTGCGAGTGGGCGTAGTTCTGCAGCGGCTGGAGGGCCTGCGCCACGCGCTCGGGCCAGCCCTTCACGCCCTCTTTGCCGATGCGGTATTCGGGATGATCGATGTAGAACTGAGAGCCCATCAGGCGGTAGACGTTGCCTTCGTGGTCGGCATGGTGCCAGTCGTTCATGCTCAGGCGAAACCAGAAATCGATGCCCAGGCGCCGCGCCTCCTTCACCTGGACTTCGAGGGGATCGATGCCTTGTGCCCAGAGGCGCCGGAGATTCTCCGCCAGGCTCCAGATGCGGACATTGCCCACCTTCGCGCCCTGGTTCAAACGGTCGACGATAAATTCCATTCCCTTGACCTTGGTCGGATAGGCTACGGTGTATCCGCAGTCGGGACCCAAGGCACAGACATAGGCGTCGACCGGAGTGCCCTCGAAGAAGCCAAGATGGGCCTGGGCTTCGGTTTCGGCGGCGAGGGGCGGGTTGTAGAAACCTTCCTGGCCGTGGTTCTGGTCCCACAGGAGGCGGTAGTTCCGCGTCAGGCGGCCAGGCGGCTTGGTGGATTGGGTTTGCGACAGGCCGAGCGCGGATTGGGCCGCGACTCCCGTGGCGAGAAACGTTCGTCGCTTCAAAGAAGACCTCCTCGTTCATTCTCACCAGTTCCGCTGCCGTCGTGGGAGACCGGCCTCTTCAGCGCATCCGAGGCCCGGCCGCGAGGAAGGGTTAGCGTTCCCACCGGGACGCTTCCCAGATCGAACTCGGACGGATTGGACGCCGCGTTGCCGTGACCGAAACAGAAGCCCTCCCTGGTGCTCTGGCCTCGGATGGCGCCACCAAAAACTTGCACCGGAGATCGCCGAGGTGGCATCTGACCAAGGGAGAGGGGAGGAACCACTGGCGGCCCTCGCGGAGACAAGATGACACTGTACACTTTACGCTGCGAAATGCGCGCGCCCGTCACCCTCGAAGAAGCGTTCCGGGTCTTCGAGGACCCTCACAACCTGGCGAAGATCACTCCTCCGTGGCTGAAGTTCCAAGTCGCCGGCAACGAGCGGGTCGTCATGGGCAGAGGCGCCCGGATCGACTATCGAATCCGCTGGTTCGGTCTGCCCCTTCGCTGGAAGTCGGTGATCCGCGACTACCAGCCGCCGTACCGGTTTGTCGATGAACAGGAAGAGGGTCCGTATCGGTTCTGGAGGCACACTCACGAGTTCACGGCGGCGGCGGAAGGGAGCCGGGTCCTCGACGAGGTAGAGTACCGTCTACCCTTGGGCCCGCTGGGGAGCGTGGGCCACGCGCTCGTGGTCGGCCATCAACTGAAGGAAATCTTTCGATACCGGCAGGCCACGCTGCCCGCCCTTATCGGAGGAGACACCGCAGCCTACCGCTGCTCGGAGGTCACCATTCAGGAGTCCTGAGGCACGGCAGTGCTAGTTCTTGACCGGTTCGAGGATCGCCCGGAGAAACTGCCAGTCGGGCAGTTCGTAGGCCTTCTTGTCCGTACTGAGGGGCGCGGTGAATTCCTTGGACTCGAACGGACCCAGCTCGCCGGCCTTCAACAGGCACTCTCCCACCACCGTCTCCTGCCCGCCGCGGGGTTCGGCCAACAGACTCACCTTGGCGTTGAGGTCGGCAATGGCTCCGGCAGAGTGATTGACGATGACAAACTTCATCTCCACCTTCTGGGCGCTCGATTGGATGAGACGCAGACCCACGACTTCGAGATGGCGCATCACTGGGTCGGCTTTCACCGATCCCGCTTCGCGAGCCACCGGTGGTTGTTCAAACCCAAGGCCGGCCCTGGCTCCGTTCTTTCGCTCGATGAAGTAATAGGCGCCAAAGAAGATCGCGCCGAAGACCACGGAGAACAGAACGACCATGACGATGGTCGGGACTCCACTCCTGGACTCGGTACCGGGAAGCACGGCGGCATGAGGCGTTACCGGAGGGGGAGGCAACGCCGCTTGCGGCATTGGTTGCACGGGCACCGTAGCCGCGGGATAGTTCGCGGCTGGCGTTTGAGCCGGCGCGGACCGCGCCTTCGCCCGGTCCGCGCAATCCGGGCACTCTGTCAGGGAAGGGGCGCACTCGCGTCCGCATTGTGGGCAAATCCAAGTGAACATTGTCGGGATGTCCGGCGGCGCGGAAACCCGGTGCCGCATCCGCCTCTTTTCACTGTACCGCACCGGTCGGCACTTCTAACGACGCGGCGGGAAGCCCGCTTGTTACTTTCGATCAGAACCGGCCCAGCGACCGGACCATGGAGGCGGTGTCTCTCCCGTCGGGCCGCTGCACGAAGTGCAAGAGGTTCCACGACCGGTCGACCGACCCGATGTAGTGGAGTTCCCCCTCGCTGCCGCCCATCAGAATCACCAGGTAACCACGCTTCGAGTAGTCGAGCGCCTGGTAGCGGATGTCGGCGGTCTGCCGCGAGCGGACGTTGCCGGGCGTCCCCAACCGCTGGATGACGGAATGGTAGTCATCCCTGTACGTGAGGCTCAGAAAGGCCTGGTCGGCATTGGTGTAGGTGGTTCGCGGGATGATGGTCTTTTCCCTGGTCGCGAGGATCACACCGAAAATCCCGACGGCCACCACCAACAGCGCGCCGAGAACCAGGCGGCCGGCCTTGGTTTCGGTTCCCGGTTCCAGGCGGATGCCGACAACGGGGGCGCTTTCCGACCGCTCCGGCGGCCGGTTGATCGGCGGCGCGTTCACCGCCACCGGCATCTCGATCACGCGCTTCTGCACCGGCCACACCGTGCCGGTTCTGAACTCCAGGCCCTTGGTCAGGCCGACGATCGTCATGGGATGGTCGACGGGCGAGACTTCCCCGAAGAACCTCCGGGCAATCCACAGAGCCTGGCCGCTCCGGCCGTTGACGATTTCGATTTCGGACCATGTCGCGCGTCCGAGCTTCCACTCGTTATGTTCGATGCCCAGGATGGCCGGATAGAAGCAGAAGGTACGGCCGCGGAGCGATTCGAGTTGGGGCGGAAGCGGCGCCGGCGTCATGGAAATTCACCCATCATCATAGCCCGCGATTCAGTCGATCCCGAGAGCCTCCAGAATCTGAGCTACCTCCTGAGGGGTCACGAGCACGGGGGAGGCGCCGACGGCGGCGGGGTCGTCACGCGCATCGAACGCGTGAAACAGCGCCATTTTCACGATGGCGTACCGTTCCGTCGGACTCAGGTCGCGGCCCTGCTCTCGCTGCCAGTCGAGATAGGACTCCGAGGGGAGGAACACGCTCACGGGAAAATACGTCTTCCGGTCGCCGGAGACGTTGAACACATGTTCGGCGACCCCCTTGCGTGTGAGGCGGTGGCCTTCATAGACGTACTGAAACACGTATCCGCTTTCGGCGGTGTACACCTTTAGCCTGCGTGTCGAAGAGCCGCCCTCGAGCGGTGGCTCTTTCGCGCGAATTGCCCGCAGCCGCTCCAGCCAGCGCACTCGCCCCTCCGCCAGTCACGTGGAAGAACCGGACGCGGACGACGCCTGGTTCGGCTCCCACAGGATTTCATCACAGCCCAACCTCCGCGAGGCCCAACGGCTCCACACGAACAAGGCATCGCTTAGGCGATTCAGGTAGCGCGCACACTCCGCCGGGATCGAGGTTTCCCGCGCCAAGCTCACCGCCAGTCGTTCCGCCCGCCGGCACACGGTGCGGCATACGTGGAGTTCGGCATTCAGGCGGCAGCCTCCGGGAAGCACGAACGAGCGCAACGCCGGAAGCTCCTCGTTCATGCGGTCGATTTCGCTCTCCAGTTGCCGGACCTCGAGTTCGGTCACCCTGGGCTGCTTGGGGTGAACGTCCTCGGGCAGGGTCGCCAGGATGGAGCCGAGATTGAAGAGTTCGTGCTGCACCCGCTTCAGGATCGCCACCAATTCCCGGGTCGAGTCCTGCTGGCCGGCCGACACGCCCGCGACGCCGATCAGCGAGTTGAGTTCATCCAGGGTGCCGTAGACCTCAATGCGCGGGTGGTCCTTGCCCAGCCTCTGGCCGCCCACCAGGCTGGTCTCGCCCGCGTCCCCGCGCCGGGTGTAGATGCGGTTGAGCGCAAGGCGCGGTTCGTTGTAAACGGGATCGTTTGCGGACATTTCTCCTCTGCGCTCGAAACACCCAACCTACATTGTCTCTCACACCTTGGCCGCGTACTTCTTCAAAGCATCCTCGTCCAATTCCACTCCCAGACCCGGTTTGTGGGACACGATGGCATAGCTGTCCCGGATTTCGATGGGCTGGACAATCAGATCGTCCTCGCGCAGATAGCTGAGGATGTCGCTCGGCAAGGTGCAGTTGGGCGCGGCGGCGCAGGAGTGCAGATACGAGGCATCGACAAGGCCCAGGTCGTTGCCGGAGCCGTGCCACACAGCCATCCCGTGCGAGGCGGCAAGGTAGCAGTTGGAGACAAAGCTGGCCATTCCCGGATTGCCGCCCGTGTTGAACACCGAACAGGCCCGCTCGCAGATTCCCTGAATCATCGCCTTGGGATTCCCCAGGTGAAGGGCCACGTCCGTCTTCACTTCCTTACGGAGCTTGCGATACCCCTCGAAATCCGATTTGTCGAAGGGGTCCTCGTACACCAGCATGTTACCCAGGGGTTCCAACTTGCGCGCCACGTCCAGAAAATCGTTGAGGCTGTTGTAACGGGTGTTCGGGTCGAGGGTCACCTTCATCCCGGGCGCGACCTTGGCGATCATGCCGATCGACTCCACGACCGGGTCGCCCTGCTTGGCCTTCATCTTGATGTTGGTGAATTTGCCGGCGAGGGCCCGCTCCGCCACGCGTTTCATCCCCTCGGCGGTTTTGCGCCCGCACCAGTAGCCCACCAGCACCTTGGGCTGCGCCAGGCCGCCGAGCAAACGATAGACCGGCCACTCCACGGCCTTGCCCACAATGTCGTAGAGCGCCATCTCGAAGGCGGCGTAGCCGGCCGGCGCCGGAAGGCCCAACCGGGTCAGGTTCAGGTCGAGAACCGGCTTGCCGATGAGAAAGCCGGCGCTTTTCCGGATCGCCGCCAGATCCTCGCCGCGTCCGCTCTCGCCGATGCCCGTGATGCCGGAATCGGTCCGGATGCGCACGATGGTCTTCGGCACCAGGTCAAACGGGCTGGACTCGGCCACCTCCGGGTCGGCGGTGATGTCGGGCTTCATCGGCACGACCACCTGCTGTAAGTCGACCGCCGTGATGGTGATGCGTTCTTTCCTGCCTGCCGTGCAGGCAGGGAGCGTGGCCAGACCGGCCACTCCGGCGCCCGCCGCGACGGCCTGCCGCCGCGAGATCGATTTCGTTGGCATGTTCGGCTTCCTCCGCGGCTATTCGATCACGGCTGGCTTGTCATCGCAAGGAGGGTGTGGCGGATGCGTCGCCCGGGAGGCTGCATGGGATACTGAAGCTTGCAAACTCCTGCTCTTTACCTGGCGCTCGCTTCCGCGGTCAGTATCCTGTTTTCGATCGCCGCCAGTCAGATTCTGCTGGCCCTTGCCTGGGTAGCGCTGCTGGCCTCCGACATCCGGCTTCGCGTGCCCCCGATCGCCTTGCCGCTGGGGTTGTTTCTGCTGGGCACGTTGATCTCGCTCGCGCTGTCGCCCGACCCATCAAAGGGCCTCGTCCAGGTACGCAAGATGTTTGTGTACACGATGCTCGTCGTATGCTTCTCGGCTATCCGCGGGATCGTGACGCTCAGACTCATGATGCAGGCATGGGCCGTAGTGGGCGGGTTGGTAGCGGCTCGAGGGTTGGTACAGTTCGGCGCCCGGTGGGCCGAAGCGCGAGCCCACGGCGTCGATTTCTATCAGGACTACGTCGGCCAGCGCATCAGCGGGTTCATGGGCCACTGGATGACCTTCGGCAGCCAAGTGATGTATGTCGCTCTCATGCTGACCGCGTTCCTGCTCTTCTCTTCCCAATCGCGCAAGCGGCGCTGGGTCTGGCTGCTGGCCGGACTGCTGTTGTTCAGCGCCATCGTCCTCGGGTTCACAAGGAGCATCTGGATTGGCGCCGGGGCAGGCCTGGTATACCTGGTCTGGAACCGGCGGAGAGTGTGGGTACTCGCCTTGCCGGCGTTGGCGGCGGCGGGATTCCTGGTGGCGCCGGCGTCGGTGCGGTCGAGGGCGGTCTCGATTCTCCAACCCGGCAAGGCGGACTCCAACCTGCATCGCGTGGTGACCTGGCGCACTGGCGTCGAGATGGTGAAGTCGCATCCGTGGTTCGGGCTCGGACCCGAGTTCGTGAGGATTGAATTCGACCGATACGTGCCGGCCGACATTGCACGCCCGTTGCCCACCGGATGGTACGGTCATCTGCACAATGTCTATCTCCACTATGCGGCCGAGCGTGGGATTCCGGCGATGCTGATGCTGCTGTGGATGTTCGCCCGCATGTTAACCGACTACTGGAGGGGCCTGCGGAGGCTGCCGGAGGACGAGGACGACCGGAGATTCCTGCTGCACGGGGCCATTGCGGTGGTCATCGCCACGATGATCGTCGGGCTGTTCGAGTTGAATCTGGGAGACAGCGAGGTTCTGACGATGTTTCTGGTGGTGGCAGCGGCGGGGTATGTCGCGGTAGAACCCGAGGAGCAACATGCCTGACGGGATTCGGGGCAGGCAGATCCTCCTGGCCGGAGGCGCGGGGGGACTCGGGTACGCCTGCGCTCTACGGCTGCACGAGGACGGCGCGCGGCTGATCGTGACGTACCGATCCCGAAGCGACAGGGCCGCGCGGGCCGTGGCATTTGGAAGGGTGGAGCGGGCGGACCTGACCCGGGAGGAGGACCGTCGAGCCTTGCTGGACGCGGCGGAGGACCTGTACGGACTGGTAGTATTGGCCGGCGACCCGGCTCGGGTGACCTCGCCCGACCGGATGGAAGAGACCCTGCGCCGCTCGCACGAAGTGAATTTCCTCGGGCCGATCCTGCTGGCGCGGGAAGCGGCGGAACGCATGAAGCACCGCGGCACGGCCGGCAGCATCGTGCTGGTCTCGACCATGCAGGCGATGGCGCTGTTTTCGGGGTCGACCGCGTACGCCGCGCCCAAAGCGGCGCTGCTGCATGCCGCGCGTATCCTGGCCAAAGAGTGCCGCGGGCCGGCCAATGTGCGCGTCAACGTCATCAGCCCGGGCGTGATGCAGGCAGGCATGGCGGAGACGAGCATCGCGTCCGGCAAGTACAATCGGTTTCTCGAAGAAGAGATCGTTCCGCGATTCGGCCGCGCCGAGGACGTCGCGCGGGCCGTGCGCTTCTTGTTGGAGCCGGACAACTACATCACCGGCCAGGCGCTGACCATCGATGGAGGGTTGACGTTGTAGCCATGCTGATCATCGACACTCACGCACATATTTACTCGCCGGACGAGAAGAAATATCCGGTGATCGAAAAGCCGCTTCGCCCGCCGCCGGGCAAGGGATCGCTCGAACACCTGAGACGGGAGACGCTGGCGCACGGGGTCGCCAAAGCGTGCCTGGTGCAGACCAGCACGTTCTATGGCTTCGACAACCGGTACACGATGGACTCGGCGAAGGCCTCGAAGGCATGGGCGGCCGGCATCTGCACGCTCTCTCCCGACAATCCGAAGAGCCCGGAGATGCTGAAGACCTACGTGCGGGAGTTCAACGCGCGCGGCATGCGCAGCATCGCCGCGCGGGACGGGAGACTGGACCATCCGGGCGTCCGGGCGCTGTGGAAGATGGCCGCGGATCTAGGCGTGGTGATCAATGTGTTGACCGGGCGGGACAAAGCGGCCGAACTCGATCGCCTGTTGGCGGAGTTCAAGACGCTCCCGGTGGTGCTGGACCATTGCCTGGGTCTCAAAGCCGGCCCGGAGATGGCGGCGACGCTGGAGACCGTGCTTCAGCTTGGGCTGCACCCCAACCTCAACGCCAAGCTGACGTTCATCCCGACCGGGAGCGCCGGAAAGTATCCCTGCCGCGACATGCAGGAGGCGTGCCTCAAGGTGATCAGCGCCTACGGCGGCGGCCGCTGCGTGTGGGGGAGCGACTTCCCCATGGAGTTGTGGGCGCCGCGCGTCAGCTACGCCGAGCACCTGCGGATCTTCGCATCGGATCTGCCGTTGAAGACGCCCGAACGCGAACTGATTCTGGGCGGCACGGCGACGCGTCTGTGGTTTTCGTGAAGGGCGCGGCGGCGACCGTTGGTTGCGTCGCGCTGCGGCGCAAGGATATAACAGCTTAGGGTCTTAATGGCGACAGAATCGGCGGGTCAGGCACGGAGTGGAGCGTCGCCCGCCTTGTTGCGGCAACTGGGTCTGGGCAGCGCCACGGCCCTGGTCGTCTCCAACATGATTGGCGCCGCGATCTTTGGGGCGACCGGGTTCATGGCCTCCGCGCTGGGCGATCCCTGGCTGATTCTGATGGCGTGGGGCGCGGGCGCGGTGTTTGCTCTGGCCGGGGCCGTGAGCTACTCCGAACTCGGCGTCAACTTTCCCAGTTCCGGAGGCGAGTACGTCTATCTCACCCAGGCCTATGGTCCGGCTTGGGGCTTTGTCACCGGGTGGGTTTCGTTTTTCGCCGGATTTTCCGCACCCATCGCGACCGCCGCTCTCATCTTCTCCAACTACCTGGCCGAATTCATTCCCGCGGTGGACTCTTCGCGGGCGATGTTCTCGATCGGCACTGGCGAGTACGCCCTGAAACTCGGCGGAGCGCAGATCACGGCATCGCTGCTGATTGCCGTGTTCACGGTGCTGAACTGCTTCGGGCTGGGGCGGGTAGCGAAGATCCAGAACGTTCTCACGTCGGTCAAAGTGCTGATCATCGTGGCGATGATCGCCTTCGGATTCTGGATGGGCCAGGGAAGCTGGGAGAACTTCTCGACGGTCGCCCCGCGCGATTCGGCCAATCCGTTGCCGGTGGACTTTATCATTCAGCTCTTCTTCGTGATGGTCGGCTACAGCGGCTGGAACGCCGCGACGTACGTGGCGGAGGAACTACGGAATCCGGAGCGAACCCTGCCGGCGGCGCTGGCTGTTGGTTCCGCGCTGGTGGCTGCGCTGTATGTCGGCTTGAACATGATCTTCATTTACTCCACGCCGGTGGAGAAGATGAAGGGCGTGGTAGCGGTGGGCAGGCTGGCCGCCGAGAATCTGTTCGGGCCGTCAGGCGCCGCCTTGTTCGCGGGCCTGATGGCGATCTCGATCATGTCCACAGTCAACGCGATGGTCACGATCGGCCCGCGCGTGTACTATGCCATGGCCAAGAATGGGGCGTTCTTCGCCGCCGCCGCGAACGTGCATCCCACCTGGCGAACGCCGATTTTCGCGATTCTCTGCCAGGGCGTCTGCGCGATTCTGATGACCCTGACGCCGATCCCGAACCTGTTTGTCTTCATCGGATTCAGCCTCACCATCTTCACCGTGCTGGCGGTGGCATCGTTGTTCGTCTTCCGGCGCCGCCAGGGCTGGCAACGGCTTCGGGCAGTCAGCTTCTGTTACCCGCTCATTCCGGTGCTTTACATCGTGGTCGGGATCGGGATGACCGTCTGGGGCGTGGTCTTCAAACCCGCCATCTCGTTGACCGCGCTCGGAACCATCGGACTGGGGGCGCTGGTCTATCGCTTCAAGGTGAGGCCCACGCCTATAGCACGCGAACGGTCAGCGTGAGGGGCGCGTAGTCCGTGGGGATGGTCAACTCCTCTTCACTGTGAAGGCAGAACTCGGTGGCCGGTCCGAGGGTCAGTTGGCGCTGCCACAAGCTGACGTGCGGCGCCGCCAGCAGATCAGCCATGTCTTCGTAGAACCGCGGGTAGGAAGTCCCCGCCGGCTTGCGAATCCATGTCGTGTGGCGCGCGGTGCGCAGCGCACCTGAACCGGAGATCAAACGATAAAGGCCGCCGGCGCCACCACTCGCCATGCGAGCCACGTCGTCGTGAGCCATTTTGCGGAACGTGGAGACGGCTGCTTCGTTCAGGACGCCGAGGCTGGTGAAGTCGTCGATCTCGTACCAGTCTTCGTACGCGGCGCCGGCCTCGAGCCACGGCACACGAGGAATCGCAAACGTGAGAGAGCCTCGAAAGCCGGCGGGGGGATGCGCGGCGAGGGCGGAGCGGAAGGATTGCAGAGAGGACTCGTAGTCGGCGGCGGCAACGCCGGCCAGGGGATAGTGCCAGAAGACGTAGCCGAGCACGCCTTTCATTCTTCCATATCAGTTTCCGGATAGCATGGTCCGTGATGAACTTCACGGACTTTCTGGGGATGCGGGTTGCCGAACGGCACGAGGATGGCGTGACGGTGGAGTGCCGTCTGAAGCGATTCTATTTCAATCCCGACGGTTCGTTGCACGGGGGGTTGATCGCGACAATCGCCGACGAAGCCGTCTGGTTTGCCATCGAGGCGGCGCGAGAGAGCACGCCGCGCGCCACCACCGTGGAGTTAAAGGTGAACTACCTTCGGGCCATCCGGCAGACGCGCACTCTGCGGGCCCGCGCGAAAATGGTCAAAAGCGGGCGGACGCTCTGCGTCGGCACCGTCGAGATGTCGGACGAGCGAGGCGTACTTTGCGCCATCGCGACGGTCACCTATATGATTCTGGAGTAGCAGCCGCCAGGCATTCAGCCGAACCGTACTTTTCATCATCGAGGGCAGGAGTCAACTCCGTTTCGAGGAGGTCGTTCCAATCCTGGCGCCAGCGGGCGATCGCCCTGATGCCGGGCTCTCGCTGAAATCTGCCGAACGAAGCCAAACCTAGCCTCACTGCTTCCAGAAGGCCGGCCGGTGGGCCGGCTGCGGGCCGGGGTACCCGCCCCACGAAGGCGGCAGTCGCGGCGGAAACTCTCGTCTGAACGGCAGGTCTGGGGTTGTAGGGTCTCCTTCGAATCCGCCTTCACGGTACCCGCGGGGTTTGAAGGTGTGAAAAAATGCTGCACCAGCCACCGCTCCGTTGAAGAACATGGCAACCCCCTCCCTTACGGTCGGGGCTGTAACGCGTTCTTCATTCGTTTTGGTGGGCCGTAGGCCCATGGGGACTCCCTTGACGGTCGCGGCGCCGAAGAACCCGCGGGTTTACACCCGCGGTTCGGAGCCATCGTCCCGCCGCAGTTTCCTCTCATTTCCACCGTTCACAAGGACTGATTTTTTGTTTTGCATTTCGTTTCAATAGGTTCCAGGTTTTCAGAATTATAGGGGCTAAACTCGCTGCTAATTCTGTGAGCGGAAGAGACATTATGGCCCTGTCCAATAAAACCCGCTTCGCCGATCCAGGCCAGCCACCGATCTACCTGCCGTGGAGCGAAACCCGATAGCGAGCGCGGGCCTCCCAACGATTTCGGCGCACTCTGCGGCCGGATCGCCCGCTCGCCGGTTTTCCCACGCGGAATGGCGGGCCACTTCAGGGCCCGACCAGGAGAAACACGATGAAACTGCTTTTCTGCCTTGCCCTTGCGTTGGCGCCGGCTTCCGCCTCCGCCAACTGCGACCTCAGCGGACTCCGTGAGGTCTTTGGATACTTCTTCGATGCCCGGACGGGCGCCGTTGTCGACTCACGCTGCGTGCGTCAGCCGTACACGTTCGAAAACGCGATTCTGTTCGATTTTCGGCTGGAGTCCATGGAACGGCCGAGACCTCCGGCTCCACCGGTGATCCTGAGCCCGTACGCGTTCGCGACGATTGAAACGGCGCGGGAGATGTTGAAACTGATCGAACAGCTCGCGCCGGGTTCGCAGCCCGCAATCGAAGAGCGGAACTTCTGGGGATGCCCTGGGGGCCCCAGCTACACCGGCGCGGATCACATCGGCATCTGCTTCACTCACCCGATGCGATTCATCCGGGTGTACACCTCCTACGCCAATCCGCTGGATGGCGGCCGGGGATGGCCGATCTCGGCGGGAGAAGCGGCCAACGCCCTGATGCGCAATCCCGCCGGTGCGCGAAAGCTGATCTCCGACGACATCGAGAGGGGACTCGGAGCGTTGCAGCGGGTAAACGGACGCTGACATGGCAACGCGGGAAGAACGGTTGTCGGCGATCGCCAAAGCCGCGGTCCGGTTGGAGGTGGACCGCGGCTACCCGCCGCGTTTGTTGCTCGCCCAGTGGGCCCTCGAGTCGAACTGGGGGGCCAAACCGTCGGGCGCGAACAACTTCTTCGGGATCACCTTCAATCCGGCGCGGCACCGCTCCTTCGAATTCTGCCGGACCTGCGAGGAGATGACCGAGCGGCAGATTGCCACTCTACCGGAGGATGAACGGGCCACCATCCGCGCGAAGATCCCGCTGGGGGCGGGGCGGTTCCGAATCGAACTCGACCGTAAATTCGCGTCGTACGAGAGCCTCGACGAGGCGCTCGGCGACAAGACGGCGCTGATCATGAACAGTCCCCGATATCGGGAAGCGTTCGAGCGCTTCCGGCAGGACGGCGACGTGGAAGGGCTGATCGAGCGAATCGCGGCCGCGGGATATGCCACGGCTTCGCATTACGCGCAGGCATTGCTGCGCATCAGCCGGCAGACGAATGTGCTGCAGGCGATCGAGGAGGCGCGCCATGCGGCTTGAAGGGTTGTTGATGTTCGCACGCGTGGCCTGGTATGCGGCGCTGACCGGGTGCGCGGTATCGGCCTCGCTGGCGATTCGCGACGCCCGTCGCGTGGTGCAGGCGGCGCCAGCAATTCTCCGCGAAGAGGTCCGCCTCACCCGGCAGGAAGCGCTGACGGAGCTGCGGCAGACGCGAGCGGAACTATTCCGCCGGGTGGACCGGCTGGATCGGGAGGCGAACCGTCAGTTGACCGCGGCGCGGCAGAACGTATTGGACGAGGTGAAAGCTCTTCGCGCCGACACCAACCGTCACCTGGACCGGCTGGGAACCATGGCGGAGGCCGGGATCGGCCAAACCACTGGGAGCGTCGTCCGTCTCGCGGACGCATACGCTGGCCTTCCCGACGACCTGAAGCGGGCCACATCGCAGATTTGGGATTGCGAGGCCAACCCGGATTGCCTGGAAAACCGCTACGTCTCTCTGAGCCGTGCGATGGAGCGGGCCTCGCGCGAAGTCGAACGGTCCGCGCCAAGGATCGCCGCAAGCCTGGAACAGACGGCGACGAACGGCGTGGAAACCACGGCACAGAGCAAGGCGGTGATGAAGAATCTGGCCGAGGCGCTCAAGCCGCTGCCGCGATGGATTCGGATCCCGCTCAACCTGGCGTCGCCGGCCGCTCAGGTGGCGCTGCCCTTTGTCGTGCGTTAGCAGTGCGGCGCCAAAAACGGCGGAGCCGCAACCGGAAGGGAGCGGGCCACTTCGTTTGCCGGCACGGCTCCCCTGGCGCCGATTTTCCTGAAAGAGGACAGAAATGTTGAACTACCTGAAGAAGTTGGTCGAGTTTTTCGGCCGTTATTTTCAAAGCGGGCAGGCCGAGAGGGACCTGGTTACCGCCCGCAACCTGGCAGGCGTAGCGTTACCGCTCGTGGAAACGCTGGCGTCGTTGACGCCTTCGCGCTCCGACGACGAGATCGTTGCCCTGTTCCGGCAGTATTCCCTGCCCTACGTGGACCGCTTCCTGTCGTTGCCGGCCGACAAACGTGGACTGGCCTTGCTGGACGCGGCCAGCACGCTGCTCGGGCGGCAGAACCCGGGGACGGCGACCCGAATCCTGAACGCCGCGGTGCAGATGGCTTACATGGCCTTCCGCACGCAAAAGGGGTGATCGCGTGCCGCCTGACACCTGGCTGTTCCGTTTGATGCTGGCAATCGAGACGTACGGAGGGCAGACGCTTCTGTTGTTCATGTTGTACGTGACGACGGTGATCACCTCGGCTCTTCACATTCCAGAGAGCGACCTGACCAAACAGGCGTTCGCCGCAATCATCGGGTTCCTGACCGGCAATGCGCTGGCGCGGGCGCACAAGCCTTAGCTGATGTGATCGAGGGGAGGATGCGCGGCCGGTGGACCTGCCGGCCGCGCACAGGGGGCGGATCGATCCCTTATAACTGGGGTTTGGGCGGTTTCAGCGGACTCCACGGAAGCACGCCTTTCCGGCGGACCTGACGGCGGAAGACCTTGTCGCCCGCCGTTACATAGAGCCAGTCGAGGTCCGGACCGGCGAACACGACATTGGCGAGCGAGCCCGGTTGAGGTTTGTCGATGATCGCGACTACGCGGCCCGGCGGATCGCAGACCTGCAGACCGATCCGGGTGGTGACATACAGATAGCCGTCGCGATCGATGGTCATGCCGTCCGCGGAGGTGGATGAGGAATCGTCGGCGATCTCGAGCCGATGGAAGGGCTGCCCATGGGCCAGCGATCCATCGGGTTGAATCTGGAACGACCAAACCCACCGGCCTCGCGAGTCCGCTACGTTCAGCAACGACTGATCCGGCGAAAGTTGAATTCCGTTGGGCCGTTCGATGCCTTCGTGCGCGAGGCGCCGTACGCCTTTCGGATCGAGATACCAGACGCGATGGTTGATCGGATCGGTGAAGTAGATAGCTCCCCCGCTGGTGATCGCTAAGTCGTTCGATTCAACCCCCTCGGTCACGACGTGTTCGGCCCCGTCCATCGAGTAGGCCACGATCCGCTTGCGAGCATTCTGGCAGGCGTACAACCGCCCGTCCGGCCCGAACTGCAAGCCGTTGGCCGCGCCCGTATCCGATTTGAACAGGGTCACTTTGCCATCGGTCGAGATCTTGTGGATCCGATTGTTGGGAATGTCGGTGAAGAAGATGTTGCCCTGCCGGTCGATGGCAGGTCCTTCCGTGAAGATGTGCCCCTGGCTCACCAGTTCCCATCCCTTGCCCGGCATGAGAATCTCTTTGACGAAATGACGGTCGACGGTCTTGTCCAGGCGGCCAACCGGCGTGGGATGGCCCGCCCAGAGCCATCGCAGGGCATCGGGCAGGATAGCCGATCCGTGAATGTTGTTGTGTCCCTCGGTGCCGACGACGAATTTGGTTTCGTACCCGGCGTACTCCAGCGCCGAGGCCATGTCCTGATTGGCGATGTACCAACTCCCGGCGTACAGATTGTTGTCCCTTTCTCCGTCCTGCAAAAACACCCGTAACGGCTTGGGCTCCGTCTTTCGGATGAGCGACGAATAGATCTCACCGCCGCGGAGATTGGTGTAGCTGCCGACAAAGCTGAGCACCCGGCGGAACGCGTCGGGCCGGTTCCAGGCGACGGTGAAGGCGCAGATGGCGCCGGAACTCGAACCGGCGATGGCCCGGTCGTTCGGGTTGGCGGAAATCGAGTAACGCTTCGCGACCTCGGGCAAAATTTCTTCCAGCAGGAACCGCGTGTAGCGATCGCCGAGGGCATCGTATTCGAAGCTACGGTTGTACCGTGCTTCGCGATCGGGACCAGAGGCGGGGACCACGCCCGGGTTGATCATGACCGCGAGAGTCACCGGCATTTGACGCTTGTGAATCAGGTTGTCGAACACGATGGGCACGCGCCAGCGTCCCTGGTCGCTCGCGAATCCTCCTCCGTCTTGAAACACCATCAGCGCCGCGGGAGACGACGCCTGATATTGGGCCGGAACGTAGATCCAGTAGTCGCGGACAGTGCCCGGAAAGATTTTGCTGGTCCAGGTGTGTTGGGTCACGGTGCCGGCCGGAACACCGGGTTGGCGCTGGGAATCCGGCCCAAGAGTGTAGGACTGGGCGAACAGAAGGGGTGCGGCCGCGAGGACAGCGAGTGGCTTCAGCATGCTCCAGACATGCTACAACGGGGACGTCGCGACGATATCCTTACAGGGCGAATTCGCGGCCGATTTCTCCCAGCACAATGCGATCGGGACTCGACCCGGCCGCCGAGTGAAAGCGCGTAATCGGCTCGTAGTACGGTTCGCGGCTGAGCGGAAACGTCTGATGATGCACCGGCAGAAAGCGATCCGCGCCGGCATCCTCTCCCATCCGCCAGGCTTGCTCCGGCGTACAGTGATACCGGATCCACGGCTGATACGCGCCAATCGGCATGATGGCCAGATCGAAGGGCCGCGAGGATTTCACCTCGCGGAAGGCGCCGGTATTCGCGGTGTCGCCGGCAAACAGAATGCGGTGACGGCCGATCTCGAGGACGTAGCCGTTGTATCCGCGATACGTGTCGGTGCGCATGCGGGCCCCCCAGTGATTGACTTCGATGGCGCGCAGGCTTACGGGCCCTACCTGGGCGCGCTCGCCCCAAGCCAGTTCCTTTACGTCGCGATAGCGCCCGGCATTCAGCAGGTCGCTGGTGCGGGACGCCGTGACGACCGACGTGAGTTTGCTCTCGAGGCTGGCCAGGGTGGGCGTGTCGAAGTGATCGAAGTGGGCGTGAGACAACAGAATCAAGTCCAGCTTGGGAACTCGCGCGAGCGGCAGGGCTGGCTCGACAAAGCGCTTCACTCCCACGGTCACGGGGCCGAAACTCAGGCCAACGCGGTCGCTGAACACCGGATCGGTGATCAGGGTGAACCCGTCGACTTTGAGGAGCACCGTGGAGTGGCCAAGCCACGCGCCATGGACGCCGGTGTTCGGCCACAGGTGGGGGTCCGGATAATGGGCGGCCCGAGCGATCGGGCGCGACATCTCGTTGAAGTACTGCTTCCAGAAAGCCGGCGCCTGGCGGTACACCCAAGTGGCCAATCCCCCGAGTCCGGCCGCCGCGGTCGTCAATCCGATCGCTGTTCTTCTTTCCATTCGGGTCTTTCCTTCAGAGTAACAGGGCACGCCAGCGATATAATGCCCTTGGCTTCATTGGATGTCCGTTCAGGCCCCGTGGTTTCCAAAAACGGCTGGCCGCAGGTCTGTCCATCACGGTAACTACATGATCAATCGAAGAGAATTTACGCAGACGCTGGGTTGTGGCGCGCTGGCGGCTCAGGCCGCGGCCGCGGCGGGCCCGGTCGATATCGGCACGCGCCGGGAGTTGATGGCCGATCGCTACCTGATCGACCGGATGCAGAACGCCGAACTCCGCCTGGCGACCCCCGTGGACGCCGGACCGGTGATCCGGTTCGACAAGCCGTGGGAAGGCCGCTTCTGCGGGTACACTACGCTGATTCGCGATGGCGTGAAATTCCGGATGTTCTATCGGGGCGTGCCGAACGCGGGGCAGGACGGACGCGGCGATGAAGTGACGTGCGTGGCCGAGTCCGCCGATGCCATTCATTGGACCAAGCCGGAGTTGGGGCTCTTTTCCGCGCAGGGCACGACGGCCAACAACGTGATTTATGCAAAGGATCCGCCGTTTTCCCACAACTTCGCGCCATTTCTCGACACGCGGCCGGGGGTCGCGGAATCGGAGCGGTACAAGGCCTGCGCCGGAACCCTCAAAACAGGACTAGTCGGCTTTG
>CAZGUX010000204.1:0-9262 GCA_964529305.1 uncultured Solibacteraceae bacterium
CAGGTTCAGCATCTTCTGCAGGCGCTGCAGAATGTCGAGGCCGCGGCGGCCGCGATTGCGCTTCATCGAGTCCGCCGAATCGGCGACCAATTGAAGTTCGCGCAGGACAAATTGCGGAATCACGAGGACGCCGTCGAGGAAACCGGTCTCGGCTACGTCGGCAATGCGCCCGTCAATAATGACACTGGTATCCAGAATCTTGAACGATTTCTTCGGGCCTTTTTCACCGCCGAAGACGCCGCCCAAGGCCGAGAGATTGAGCAGGTCGCCCTTGCTGGCTCCGACAACGAGGCCGACGTACATCATCCACAAGAGCAGGCAGATCTGCAGGAAATGGAGGGTCGGCGAACCATCCGTCGCGCCTCGTCCGATCACCAGGGACATGAGGAAGGCGCCGAGGATGCCGAGGACGGAGCCAAAAGCCGCCCCGATCAGCCTCTTGAGGCTGATCTTCTGGACGCGCATCTCGAACAGAATAATGCCCAAACCAACAGCAAGCCCACCCAGCGCCGCCAGCCATGCTGGAGCGTCAAAAGGGCGCAAGACAAACGCGCAAGCCGCAAGAACGATTATGAAAGCGGCGCGCGTGATTAAGAGGTCCGCCATGGCACACCCCACATCCGGCCGGTGGGACAACCCGGGCGGCGATGGATCGATCACCCTGTCCTACGCGTCCGCTCCGGCCGGGTTACACCCAACAAGGCCGGACTGGCCACGCACGGGCAGCGCCACAAGTATATCACCGCGATGCCGGATTTCCCATGGAGCCGGGACAACGCCGGATCGCCGGCCCGGAACCGGTCGAATTACGGGGAATAACCCGCTCGCCGCTGATAAGAGAAATGCCGTCTACTTGACATAGTTGATATACTGTGGGTAAAGATATGGCAGAGAATTCCGGGAACCAATTCGAGTTCAAGGCGGAAATCCGCCAACTGTTGGATATTCTTGTTCACTCGCTGTATACGAACAAGGAAGTATTCCTGCGGGAGCTGATTTCCAACGCCTCGGACGCGCTGGACAAGCTCCGGTTCGAGAGCACGCGCGGTACCGCCGTGGCGGATCCCGACCTGGAACTCGAGATCCGCATTCAACTGGACAAGGACAGGAAGATGCTGGTGCTGACGGACACCGGCATCGGCATGACCCGCGACGAGGTGATTTCGAACATCGGAACCATTGCCCGATCGGGTTCAGCGGAGTTCCTGAAACAGGCCGGCACGGGCGCGGACATGGGTTCCATCATTGGCAAGTTCGGCGTCGGCTTCTACTCGGTGTTCATGGTGGCGCGCCAGGTAGTGATTCGTACCCGATCGTTCCAGCCGGAGAGCAGCCCGGTGGAGTGGCGCTCGGACGGGACGGGTACCTACGAGGTGAACGATGTGGAGGGACCGCTCAAGCGCGGCACCACGATCGAGGTCCATCTTCGAGACGAAGCAGTGGACTTCGTGGAGCCCTACCGAGTCCGGTCGGTCATCCAGAAGCACTCGAACTTCATCTCCTTCCCGATCTTCGTGAACGACGACCGGGTGAACACGGTGGCCGCGGTCTGGCGCGAACAGAAGTTCAAAGTCAAGAAGGAGCAATACGAGGAGTTCTACAAGTTCCTGACCTTTGACAGCGAACCCCCCATGGACACGCTGCACCAGGCCGTGGACGCACCCGTCCAGTTTTACAGCCTCCTGTTCATCCCGAAGGAGGGGGACCCTCCCGGCGAGTGGACCCGCCAGGATTCAGGCCTGGATCTCTACGTGCGCCGCGTGATGATCCAACACAAGAACAAGGACCTGGTGCCGGAGCACCTCGGCTTCCTCCGCGGGGTGGTGGACTCGGAAGACCTGCCGCTGAACATCTCGCGCGAGACGCTGCAGGAAAACACCATGCTGCTCAAGATTTCGCAGACCGTGGTGAAGAACGTTCTGGCTCACCTGGCGAAGATGGCGAAAGACGACAACGAGAAATACGTTTCGTTCTGGAAGAGCCACGGACGCCGGTTCAAACTCGGCTACGGCGACTATGCGAATCGCGACAAATGGGCGGAGTTGCTGCGTTTCAATTCCTCCTGCCACACGGACGCCGACGGCTTGACGTCGCTCGAAGAATACGCCTCCCGCGCGAAACCCGGCCAGACCCAGATCTACTACGTCACCGGCCATAGCCGGGACGCCTTGCGCACCAACCCCTACCTGGACTCTTTCCGCGCCAAGGGACTCGAGGTGCTGTACCTGTATGAACCCGTCGATGAGTTCGCGCTGGAGTCGCTCGGCAAGTTCAAGGAGTTCACGCTGCAATCGGTGGAGCACGCGGACGCAAAGACGCTCGAGGGCTTCGCAAGCGCCCAGGATGCCGGCAAGCCGGAACCGCTCTCGGAGGACGACACCAAGCGGATGGAGGACCTGGCCGCGCGCATCCGCGAGATCCTGGGAGAGCGCGTCACGTCGGTCAAACTCTCCGAACGCTTGCACGAAAGTCCCTGCTGCCTGGCGAATCCGGACGGCGTGATGACCTCCTCCATGCAGAAGGTGCTGCAGATCCTGAACAAGGACGCTTCGATTCCCAAGAAGGTTTTCGAGGTGAACCGGGATCACCGCATCTTCCGGAACCTGTTGGAGGTTTACAAGAAGGACCCGGCGGACCCTTATCTCGCGCTGGCCGTAGAGCAGTTGTTCGAAGCGGCGCTTCTGATGGAGGGATATCTGCGGGATCCCCACGCGATGGTCAACCGCATTCAGGAGTTGCTCGGGAAGTCGAGCGAGTGGTACCTGGCCTCCCGTTAGAGCGGCTTACGGGCTTGTCCTGACCGGCCCGCGGCCGGTACGCAAGCCGGGCCTTCGTATGCGATCCTCGTAAGCAGCGGATGTCCCTCCAAGAAGAATTGGCTGGCGCCTTCCAGGACAAGGTGCGTAAGGCAGGAGCCGGCCTGGTAGCCAGCGGTGTGGTCAATCTGAGTGAAGCCGGCCAGTTCTCGGTCGATGCTTCAATCGGCATACCGCCCGAGATCTGTGTGTCGCTCGAGCGGAGCGGCAACTTGTTGTTTGCCGATTGCGAGTGCGACGGCTTTGCGGTCAACGAGCAACCTTGTTCTCACATCTGGGCGGCGATTCTCCTGGCGGACATGAACCGGGCTTTGCGAGGGCGATCGAAGGACGAAGGCCCCGTGGAACTCGTTCTCGACCTACCCGGCGATGAAGACGACGAGTTCGATGACGACTTCGAAGACGAATGGAGGCGGCCGGCAAACACGCGATCGGGGAATCGCGCTCCTTCGAAGCCGGCGTGGAGGCAAGTCCTCGAATCGCTGCCACCGGCCACAGCCCCCGTAACGGGAGCTGAATGGCGAACCGGCCGCGAAATCTACTACGTCGTAGACCTTGACCGGTCCAGGTATGAGGAGGCCCTGGTCCTCTGTGTCGAAGTCCGGGACCTCAAGCAGAACGGCCAGTGGGGAAAACTCAAGAGCGAACGAATCCCCCGGCGGATGCTCCTCGATATACCCGACGAGCGGGATCGCAAGTTTCTGGTCGCCCTGGGAGGCGCCGCCACCGCCCCGGTGAACGACTGGCGAACGCAGGACTCGTTCCCGTCGATGTACCCCTTGCGGAATTCCGTTTGGAAACTCCTGCTGCCGAAGCTCTGCGCCACCGGGCGCTGCCTGGTGCGCCGCTCGGAGACGCCTTCCAACGATCTGCCCCCGAAGCTCTTGTGGGATCCCGGCCCACCCTGGCAGTTTCAGGTACAGATGGAGCGCGAAGGGAACCAGTACCGGCTTGCCGGGTCCCTGTCACGAGGGGAACAACGGATGGACCTGTCGTCGCCCGCAGCGCTATTTGCGGACGGACTGTTTGTCGTGGACAACACGGCCTGCGAGTTCGAGCACCGCAACAGCTTCCAGTGGATCCCGATTTTAGGTTCGGGACGGCCGTTCAAGATTCCCGCCGCCGAGGCTCAGTTGTTTCTGAGCGAAGCGCTTCAGAACGGACGAATGCCACCTCTCCGGCTGCCCGAGGAGTTGCGCTATGAAGTGGTATCGGCGCCCCCTCGGCCGGGAGCGAAGTTCAGCCAGCCCTGGCACGCGTATGGGGGCGGGGTCGAGCGCGTGAACATCGACTTGTCGTTCGACTACGCGGGAACCACCGTCGCGGCCGGAAGTCCATCGGCCGGCATTTACCAGCCCGAATCGCAGCGCCTGATTCAGCGCGATCCGCAGGCGGAGAGGGCCGCCTCCGAACGGCTGTCCGCGTTGGGCGTACGGGTCAGCCCGTACACCTCAAGGAGCGGCCACGACGCGCTAAAGTCGAAGCTTCCCTCCATCATCGCCAGCCTCGTCCGGGAAGGCTGGAACGTGGAAGTGGAAGGCCAATCCTACCGCCGGGCCGCCGGCATCCACGGGGAGTTGAGGTCGGGCATCGATTGGTTCGATCTCAACATCGCCCTGGACTTCGGTCCCGTCAAGGCGAAGACGCCGGAGTTGCTGAAAGCGCTCGAGCGGGGGGAAACGATGGTGCGCCTGGCGGACGGATCGTTCGGAATCCTGCCGGAAGAACTCGTGGCTCGCTTCGGAACGCTGATGCGGCTCGGCAAAGCGGAAGGCGGCGGCCTGAGGTTCAAGCGGACGCAAGCGGGCCTGCTGGATGCGTTTCTCGCCGGACGCGAAGAAGTGAAGACCGATGAAATCTTCGCGCACGCCCGGAAGCAACTGCGGCAGTTCGAAGGGATTCAGGCGGCGCCCCAGCCGGACGGATTCGTGGGCGCCCTGCGCGACTACCAATGCGAAGGCGTGTCCTGGCTGGGCTTTCTCGACCGGCTGGGCCTGGGTGGGTGTCTCGCCGACGACATGGGGGTTGGCAAGACTCCACAAGTGCTGGCCCTGCTCGAAACTCGACGCGTGCTCGGAGAGACGGCTCGCGCGAACGGCGAAGCGCCTCCCGGGCCCTCCTTGGTGGTTGTCCCTCGCTCCCTCATCTACAACTGGAAGCAGGAGGCCGCCCGCTTCACGCCCCGGCTGCGCGTGCTCGACCACTCGCGATCGAACCGGGAGAAAGGCGCCCTCTGCTTCGATGGATACGATCTGGTCCTGATGACTTATGGAACCTTGCGGCGGGATGCGGTTGCGCTCCTCGATGTCCGCTTCGACTACGTGATTCTCGACGAAGCGCAGGCCATCAAGAACCCCGAGAGCGAATCCGCGAAGGCGGCGCGCCTGCTCAAGGCAAACCGGCGTCTGGCGGTTACCGGTACGCCCATCGAGAATCATCTGGGCGAACTCTGGAGCCTGTTCGAGTTCCTGAATCCGGGCATGTTGGGTGCGTCGAAGGTGCTGAAGGCGAACGGAGGCGCTCTTCGCAATCCCGACGAGGAGGCCCGGCGGCTCCTGTCGCACGCGGTCCGGCCCCTCATTCTGCGGCGCACCAAGCAGCAGGTGGCGAAGGAACTCCCCGACCGGCTGGAGCAGACCATTTACTGCGAGTTGGACAGCCGGCAGCGCCGTCTCTACGACGAACTGCGCGACCACTACCGCGACTCGCTGCTGAACCGAATCAAGTCCCAGGGCATCGAAAGATCCAGGTTCCTGGTTCTGGAGGCATTGCTTCGCCTCCGGCAGGCGGCGTGTCATCCGGGATTGATCGACAAACAGCGCCGCGACGACCCCAGCGCCAAAACCGAAGCGTTGGAGGCCCAACTGGCCGAAGTGATGGACGAAGGACACAAGGCGCTGGTGTTTTCGCAATTCACACAGTTGCTCTCGATTGTCCGCGAGCGCCTCGACAAGCGTGAGGTGACCTACGAGTATCTGGACGGCCAGACGCAGAATCGCCAGGCGCACGTTGAACGATTTCAGAACGACCCCGGCTGCAAGCTGTTTCTGATCAGCCTGAAGGCCGGCGGATTGGGATTGAACCTGACGGCCGCCGACTACGTCTTCCTGCTCGACCCGTGGTGGAATCCGGCGGTAGAGGCGCAGGCGATCGACCGGGCTCACCGGATCGGCCAAACACGATCCGTGTTCGCCTACCGGCTGATCGCCCGTGAAACTGTCGAGGAGAAAGTGCTGGAGCTGCAAAAGTCAAAGCGGGAACTCGCGGACGCCATCATCGGCGAGGACAACCGGCTGACGGTCAATCTGACTCGCGAGGATTTGGAACTGCTGCTGTCGTGACAAGCCGCCTATGGCTTTCGAAGCCAGACATAGCAGTGATTCCCGATCCGTCCCCCGTCGGGTAACCGGAGCAGGATCGCGTCCAGGTAGCGGAGGGGGAACAACAACCAGCCGAGGATCCCGTGGACGGCGATGCGCCAGGGACGCCAGGGAAACCAGAGCTTGACGAACTCGAGCAGAAAGACCAGCAGCGTGGCGGCCGGACCGCTGCGCCATCCGGCGTCGACCACCTCGAGGTTCCCGGCCAGCAGTTTTAGTCCATCGATGGTGAAGCGGCGGTAATCCCGGGGATATTCGTGAAACGGGTGGCAGAACGGCGTCACCAGGTGGGCGTATCCCCCGGGGGCCAGAACCCGTTCGATCTCGCGTACCACGGCATCGGGGTCGCGCACGTGTTCCAGGACGGCGTCACATTCGATGCGCGTGAATACCGAAGAACGGAACGGCAGGGTTTCCGCGTCGGCCGCGACATCGACGCCCGGAAGGACAAACAAATCCAGGTTGATGTAGCCGGAAACCCGGGCGCCGCCTCCGCCGATGTACAGGTTGTGCCTGCCGAGGGGAAAGTCCCGGCGTTCACGCGGGTTGTTCCACACCGGAACGGGAGGCTCCAGCCATCGGCGCAGGCGGTCACGCCATTGAACCGACGTGCGGCGCGAGTAAATCTCCCGAAGCCGCGGATCGTCCATCGTTCAGGCGACCGCCGCTTTGCTGCGGTTGAGCAGGTCCACCGCCTTGTCGACAATGACGTCGCCTGCCGGCTTCGCATAGGGCGGCAACAGGGAGTAGCGGTAGAAGGCAGACATGTACTCGCGGTCGCCGATGTCTTCAGCGCGGCCGAGGTAGTTGGGGTACACCTTGTTGGTGTACGCGACCGGGACCGTGCAGGGGAACGGGCTGCGCTTGCGGATCTCGAGGCCGATGCCCACAAACAGCTCCATGGGCATCAGAACAAAGGCGACATCGCCGAGAGTCACCACCTGAACGTAGACCGGAAGGGTCTGCCGGGGCCGGTCGATGCCCTTGCTTCTCTGCTCGATGGCCCAGTGGGTCCAGCGGAGAAGCGGTTCGGCCAGGCGCTTGCGGTAGTTCTGCCGCATCGTCCGGGAGAAGTTGTAGCCGAGGACGCGCAGCGTGTCCGGGCTCCCGCTCTCGCAGCGCCGGACGAAGGACTCCAACTCCTCCTTGTCCTTGCGTAATTGATCGAGCGATGGCAACGCGGCAAACGGCACGTGCGCCGTGCCGTCGGTAAACGTAAGCCGCGGGCTCGACACCGGCCGCGCGTCGCCGGCGGCGGCCCGCAGCGTCAGCCCAAGACGCGACCCGAGTTCGCGCGCTTTGGCATCGCCTCCGAACATGTGCTTGCAGCTAATGTCGCCCGCGCACCCCTGCAGAAAGAAGCCCACCGGCGCGGGTGATCCGAATTGCGCGGTCACGTCGCCGAGGCCGTATCCGCAGTAATCGGGATTGATCACGGCTTCTTCCAGGTTGTACGAGGCCACCGGATGACCCGTGAAGTGCGTGATCAGGGCAAGAGGGCGCCCACGCGGATCGTCCAGCCGAACCACGGTGGCCCGATCGTCGATCACGCCGACGTAGTCCGGCGGTTGCTCGACACGATCCTCTTCGCGCATGAAGAACGTAGAGCCGTCGGGGCGCCGGCCTTTGCGGTTGTAGGTGATGGTCCGCTCCTGCCGAACGCCCCACGAGCAGCGAACTTCCCGGAAACCGGCCGCCAGCGCCTGCGCGCTTTGGTCGACCTTGGAGAAGTAGCTTTTCGCGAAGGGAGTATCTTCCTGCTCGAGGACCTTGTCGTGGAAGCTCGAGTGGTTGTGCGTGCACGAGTGGATGGTTCGCTCA
Source organism: uncultured Solibacteraceae bacterium (assembly GCA_964529305.1). Taxonomy (GTDB): domain Bacteria; phylum Acidobacteriota; class Terriglobia; order Bryobacterales; family Bryobacteraceae; genus CAZGUX01. The sequence continues at coordinate 8,018 of CAZGUX010000204.1, forward strand.
ACCGGCGTTTTCAGATGTTGAGACAGGCGCGCCCGCATCTTGTCAAAGGCGGCATTGTCGGAATTGCTCCAGCCAACCGTCAGGTTCCCCTGCCGCAGCGCGAGGGCTCGTGCGTCGATGAGGCCCTCGATCTTCTGAATCACGGGTACGTCGCCGTGCGTCCCGGCGGGCACGCCCAAAGGCGGGGTCGCATCAAAGGATACGGCCGCGGCCTCGAGCTTTCCGCTGCCGACGATGACTTCGGAATCATGCGAAGCGGCCGCGAACAGGCCGGTCGCTCCGCTGACGAGAAGGTGTCTTCTGCTGACGTGACTCATACGGGCAAGACACCATTATTGCGCGAGGCCGCCACCTGCCCGCGTGACGGCCCGGGGTTCGGCTCAGGCCGGGTACGATCCGGCAATGAACGCGTTCAGGTGCTGGATTGTTTCCTCCTGCGCGGAGATCGTCCAGTTGACCAGATCTCCGATGGAGATCATGCCGACGACCGTTTCGTTCTCCACGACCGGCAGGTGCCGGATCCGCCGGCGGGTCATCGTCTGCATGCACCGTTCGACGGTTTCCTCGGGAGTCACCGTGATGACGGGGTACTCCATGATTTCGAGCAACTGCGTTTCGCGGGAAGACTTGCCCTGGAGCACGACTTTCCGAGCATAGTCGCGCTCGGTGAACATGCCTACCAGGCTGGCTCCGCGAGCGACCACCAGCGCGCCCACGTCGAGTTCGGCCATCTTCGCGAGAGCATCGTAGACAGAAATTTCCGGGGATAGCGACCAAACCTGCCACCCCTTGCGGTCCAGGATCGAGCGTACGGTATTATCCACAGGGCATGTCCTCCTTTCGAGTTACCGCAGTTCTTCCATCACGATGTCCAGCGCTTCCTTCGGGGGCCGCACCACGTCCTGCGTCAACAGCGCCAGCGGCGTGTCCACCATGTTGATCCGTTGGGTGAAAGACTGCCGTGACTTGTCGATGTACAGCATCCCGGTGAGCACTTCGCCGGTGCGCTCGAATTCGTGAAGAGCGGCTACGGCGTGCATTCGGTCGGTGGGGTCGTAGTCGCGATCGAGCTTGCGAAGGCGCAGGCGCGACCCGTCGTGCATCTCGACTTCGCGGGTGGTGCCTTCTTCGTAGTCCACGGTAATGTCCTCGAAGAAGGGCACGAAATCCAGCTCGTGAAGGGGTTCTTCGTGCTCGCGCATGTAGCTGTAGCTTTTGGTGGAGCCTTCGTGGTCGTTGAAGGTG
>CAZGUX010000205.1:0-18319 GCA_964529305.1 uncultured Solibacteraceae bacterium
GTAAAACGTTGGGGGCCGCGCGGTTCCGCGCGGGGTGGGGGGGACTCACCTGGCCACCCCTCGCTGACGCCCGCGGCTCCGAGCGCTGCTTACGGCCGCGCCTGCCCCGATCCCGCCGCCTGCGCCGTGATCGCCGCCGACTTGAACACGTCGTTCGTGAAGAAGAACTTCCCGTCCGACGGCACCATCATGATCTGCAGCTTATCCGACAGCCGTTCCGCGATGATCTTCTGAATCAGCAGCGGGCTGTCCTTCAGCGCGTATGCCTCGGTCTTCATCCGCTCCGCGTCGGCGGAGGCCACCACGCGAATCCGGTTGGCCTCCGCGTCCGCCATCATCCGGCCGCGCTCCAGTTCGGCCTTGCTGTCGATCACCTTGGCCTGCGCCAAAGCCTCGGCGTTCTTCACCGTCGACTCCTTGCGCGCTTCCGCCTCCAGGCGCGTCTGCTCGATCTGCTTCTCCTTGAGCGGCAGCGTGTGTTGCATCGCGTCCGCCTGGGCTTTGGCGCGAAGTACGGTGGTCTGCGCTTCCGCCTCGGCCCGTTTGATCTCGCGCATCTTCTCCGCTTCCGCTTCGAGTTCGGCCGTCTTCACCAGCTTGGTCTTGATCTCGACGTCAAAGTTCAGCCGCTCGTTCTCCTGCTCTTTCAGCAGCAGACCCTCCAATCCCTTCGCGTACTCTCTGGGCAAAACCAGGTCCCGCAACAGGACCTCCTTCACCACGATTCCGTCGCCGGCCAGCCGTTTGATGATGGCCTCCGAGCACTTGCGCCGGACTTCGTCGCGCTTCACGGCATACAGTTCCCGCGTGAAATAGGCCGGCGCGGTCTCGCGAAACACCGCGGCCACCACCGGCGCGACTACATCGTCATCGAGCGACTCCGGCAGATTTGAATAGATGAGAGAGGCACGCTTGGGATCGATCCGGTAGCGCACCCCGACGGTGAGCCCGACCGTCAGCCCTTCGCGCGTGTGCACGTCGAGCGACTCGGGCTTCTTCCCGGCGGCGGGCGGCTTGGGAAACACACGGTCCCGCGCATCGTACAGCACCACCGACTCGATGAACGGCAGGACGCCGTGAACGCCTGGGTACAACGTGTCGGGCAGCACGCCCGACAACTGGCTCACGACGACGCCCACCGTTCCGCCCGGCACCACCGCGATCGAGTTCGCGAGCAGCAGCGGCAGCAAAGCCAAGCCGGCCAACTTGCCGGCCAGCGCAAGCCGCAATGGGCTCGGCTCTTCTTCCAGAGCGAGCGGACGCTTGCGCCGGTAGAGGTCCATCACAATCAAGGTCACGGCAGCGCCAAACAAACCGAGGCTGCCAAGGGTCAACAGTGTCTTCAACAGAACCATGGTCTTTCCTCCTTAAGGACGTGTCCTTTTATGGGCGGGCGCCCTCGCCCGCGGACGGCCCCCTGGCCGTCCCAGTTCATTCGCCGGTTGCGACAGCCGCCGGCACGGCAGAACTCTCTTCCTCCGGTCTGGGCCGCAGAACACGGGCGAGCCGTTCGTCCGGCTCGCTCACCAGTTCAACGACATCGCCCGTCTCGACCCACTCGAACAGCGCCTCGGCGTCGGCGTTCCGCATCCGGATGCACCCGTGCGAAGCGGCCTTGCCGATGGAACGCGGGCTGTTGGTCCCGTGAATCCCGTAGCCGAGCTTGCTGAGCCCTATCCACCGCGACCCGAGCGGATTGCTCTTCCCCGGCGGCACGACACCGTTCGGCCCCCACCAGGTGGGCTTGGGAATCCGGTTGATCACCTGGAACGTGCCGGTCGGCGACGGCGTCCGGCTTGCGCCGATGGCCACGTCATAGAGTCGCGTCACCTCGCCGTTCACCAGGACCGCCAGTTTGCGGTCTGCCAGGCTGACGACGAGGCGCCGTTCGGGCGGTTCCTCGCTGCATCGCTCCTCTTGGGAGCGGCGATCCGTCCCTTGCGAGCCTTCTTCCTTGGTTGAGGCCGCCGCGCGTCCCTCCGCGGCCAGCAGCAGCGCCGTGACCAGCGCTGCGATTCCGGGTTGCCGGTGCATCCTGAAAGTTGCCATCTCGTTCCTCCGCTGCAAGGGAGGAAGGCAAGAGGGTCACCACAGGTCGGATCGTTGAAACGCCGGGAGTTACGAATCAGGGGCGCGTGTCAGGCACGACACTCCGTGTCAGCCCGGGAACGAAATCGGGGACCGCGTTGGCCGCTTACCTGGCGGTGCGGGCTTTGTGGTCCAGGTGGCCCCCCGGCCGGACGCATTTTGCCCGAACGCAATCGTGATCCTCCACGGCGTGTTCTCCGTCCTCGATCAGCCGATCCAGGTGTTCGAGCGAGAAATCGAGGATCCCCGGCACACCGCCGAGAACCTGCTTCGATGGATGGTAGCGGTGCACCGTGATCTCACGGTAGAAATCGTCGGAGTTCTCGCGCCGCACCACACCGGCCAGCCGATTGCCCAGGTGGACCCGATCGAGTTCCGACGCAATTCCCGCCGCCACGGCGGTAGCCAGCGCCCGTTCCATCGTGTCCAGCGTGCTGTTGATCGGGCTCATGTCGAGAGTGGAAACATCCGGATTCAGGCAGATCAGGTGAATGTCGGTGGCGCCCGCGTCGATCGCCGGATTCAGGGGCGAATTCATTACCAGCCCCCCGTCCACGCAGATCCGCCGTTCTCTGCCCCCGCTGGCCGACCGGGTCTCCACTTCGACCGGCGGGAAGAATCCCGGGATGGCCGCCGAGGCCATGACGGCATCGCGGAAGTTGGATTCGTACATGGGTTCTTCGGTCTTCAGCAGGGGCGTGCCGGCCGGGTTGTGCCCAAACAGCCGCACTTGTCCTTCCGACCAATCGGTCACCGCCACCTGCAGCCGGCACGGTGATTGCTCCAAGGCCTCCCAACTCAGGCCGTCCACCAGGTCCCGCAAGGGTTGCGTCGAGATCATCGCGCTGAAATCCGGCGCCTGCAGAATCCGGGAGATCTTGGGCGGCGGCGCGCCGGCGTACAGTAGGCGCTTCGCCAGGTCGCCCGCCAGAAACGCGGAGTCCTGAAGGAGTTCACCCAGCCCTGGAAAACTGAGCGGGTTCCCGCGGATGCGAAAGGCGCCGTTGCGATTCAGGCCGCCGGCAATCTGCTTCCGCCAGACGTCGACCAGCGCCTCGACCGTCTCCGTCAAAGGCCTGGCGGGACCGCCGAGGGCGCAGGCCAGCCAGGCCGCATTGAAGGCGCCAACCGACGTCCCGGTCACCACCGACGGCTTCATGTCATTCAGGCCCGCATAATTGGCGCTAGCCTTCACCGCCAGTTTCCGCAGCACTCCCAGCTCAAAAGCTCCGTACGCTCCGCCGCCGGAGAGCACGATGCCGTGGCTCTCAGCCTTCTTCTTCGGCTGCAACGCCATCACAATCAGGCCGTCCGGGCTTTTGTAGGCGGCAATCTCACCGATGGCGTCGCTTCGCGGCTCCTGAACACATTCGACGTTGTTGTTCTTGGCGTGCTGGTGAAAGCTTTCCAGATCTTCCACTTCAAAAGAGGGATAGAGACGGCCGGCATGCACTCCCGGGAGGTTGTTCTCCGATTCTTCAACGATCAGAAGCGTGGTTCCGTAGAACCCGAGAGCGATGGCGCGCCCCCCAAAGCTGGCGTCGTCGGGGATTTGGAGTTCCCTGACCTGGAGTCCCAGATTCCCGGTCAGAAAGCTTCTTGTGCGCTGCCGGTTTTTGACGTAGACCACGAAATACGGGAGGCGATCGCTCGTTATCATGCAACGCGGATTGTCTCACGATGATTCATTGACCGTCAAAGTTACGGATTTGTCTGAGGTGATGTTGCTATTTCCGCGACATGAAGCTCGTAAACCCGGTGAATTGTCGACCGCCATTCCCGCGCGCGCCGCTGAAGGCCGGAAGCCGGCGGCGAGTCTGGCGGTTGCCGTTGGACACCGCGATGCCGTCGGTGATAGAACTCAGATTTCCAGATGCGAATCCACATCACCCGTAGAGACACGTTCCGCGCTATGGGAGGCGTCGCGGCCGGCGCTCTCTATGCCCAGGCGACCCGCGGTATGCCTCCGCTCAAGATCACCAACGTGAAAGTGATCACGACGTGCCCGCCGTTTCCCGGCTTCCAGTTGAAGGCCTACACGCGGCTGGTGGTGACCAAGGTGGAAACCTCCGAGCCCGGCCTGTACGGCGTCGGCTGCGCGACCTTCACGTTCCGGCCGGAGGCGGTCGCCGCCGCCATCGAACAATCCATCAAGCCCTTCGTCACCGGCAAGGATCCGGCCATGATCGAGGACTTGTGGTACGCCATGAACGCGAGTTCCCTATGGCGCAGCGGGCCCGTACTCCACAACGCGATCAGCGGGATCGACATGGCGTTGTGGGATATTCTCGGCAAGCGCGCCCGAATGCCGGTGTACCAGTTGATCGGCGGCCGGATGCGCGCCGCGGCTCAGTGTTACGCCCACGCCGCCGGCCGCGATGCCGCCGAGTGCGCCGCAAGCGCTCAGCGGCTCATGGCGGAAGGCTACAAGCACATCCGCATTGAACTCTCGAACACCACGGTCCCGGCCACGGCGGCGAGCCTGACCGATGCGGTGCGCGGTCTGCCCACGGAAACGATGCAGGATGGCTCGCGCTACATCCGCGAGACGCCCAAGCTCTTCGCCCATGTCCGAAAGACCTGCGGCGACGAGGTAGAACTGCTACACGACATTCACGGTGAACTGCATCCGGCGGAGTGCATCGACATGATCCGCCGCATCGAGCCCTACCGGCCGTACTTCATCGAAGATCCGTTTTACCCCGAAGAGATCGGCTTCATGCCGCGTCTGCGGCAGGCCACCACGGTCCCGATCGCGATTGGCGAGAAGTTCGTCAACAATCACGAGTATGTAGGCCTGATCAAGGACCGCCTGATCGACTTCATCCGCGTCCACCAGTCCTACATCGGCGGCATCACCCGCGCCCGGCGCCTGGCGGTGTTGTGCGAATGGCACGGGGTGCGGACGGCGTGGCACGCGCCGCGCGACACTTCGCCCATCGGCCATGCGGCCAACGCCCATCTCGATCTGGCTGTCCCCAATTTCGGCATTCAGGAACGGATCGTCTTCGGCGACGTTGTCGAAGAGGTCTTCCCGGGCTGCCCGAAGATCCGCAACGGCATGATGTACGTGAACGAAGCGCCCGGTCTGGGGATCGACATCAACGAGAAACTGGCGGCGAAGTACCCTCTGCCGGCCGATCCGGGCAACTTCGGCCCCAAGCGCCGCCGGGAGGGCGGCATCGTGGAGAACTAACGGCTATGCGACGGCGCGACCTTCTTCAAACGCAAGCGTACTCCCGCGCAACCCGCGGCCTGCCGGCGCTCGAGATCACCAACGTCCGGGTGATCCTGACAAACCCACCGTATGCGGACGGCACGATCTCGACCATGCAGCGGTTGGTGATCGCGAAGGTGGAGACGAGCGAACCGGGGCTCTACGGCCTGGGCTGCGCGTCCTTTGTGTTTCGTCCCGGGGCGATCGCGGCCTTCATCGAGAAGTATCTGAAGCCGTTCGTGGTGGGAAAGGACCCCGACATGGTCGAGGACCTGTACCACTCGATGAACGCCAGCGGATTGTGGCGGGGCGGTCCGGTGGAAAACTACGCCGTCAGCGGGATCGATATGGCGTTGTGGGACATCAAGGCCAAACGCGCCGGCATGCCTCTCTACCAATTGCTCGGAGGAAGGACGCGCGGCGCCGTCCAGTGCTACGGCGACGCAGCCGGCAACACCGGCGAGGAGATGGCCGAGAGCGTCCAGAAAGCGCTGGCCCGCGGCTACAAGCACGTCCGCATGAACTACCGCGGCAGCCGTGTCGCGCCGTCGCCGGGGACCGAGGGGATGCCGATCGGCCACGCGATTGGCACCGGGGACGTAATCGACCCCGACGAATGGGGCCGCGAGATTCCGAAGATTTTCGAGCACGTCCGCAAAACGGTGGGCGACAAGGTGGAACTGATGCACCACCTGCACGGCCAACTTCCCCCGATCACAACCATCCAGATCATCAAACGCCTGGAACCCTTCCGGCCGTACTTCTTCGAAGATCCGTTCTACCCCGAAGACATCGGGTATCTGAAGGTGCTGCGCCCGCAAACGAGCGTGCCCATCGCGATCGGCGAGAAGTTTGTCAACCGCCACGACTACGCCGGACTGATCACGGAACGGCTGATGGACTTCATCCGGGTGCACATCACGGCGATTGGCGGAATCACCATGGCCTGGAAACTGGCGACGCTGGGCGAGTGGTTCAACGTGCGGACCGCGTGGCACGCTCCCGGCGACCTGTCGCCTGTCGGCCACGCGGCCAACGCCCACCTGGACCTCGCCTCTCCCAACTTCGGCATTCAGGAAGGCTCGTTCCAGGCGAGCGACGCGCTGCGTGAGATCTTCCCCGGAACGCCGGTCATCCGCGACGGATATCTGTACATTCACGAAGCGCCAGGGCTGGGGATCGACCTGAACGAGAAGCTTGCAGCCAGGTATCCATGCCCTCGCGAAGGCGGAAACTTCGGACCCAAGCGGTTTCCGAACGGGTCCATCGTGAGCAACTGAGGAAGCGCGAGTTCAGCCCGAGTCCTCTGATACCTGCGCCCTTTCTCCAGCGGATCATAAGAGAGGAGGGAAACATGAAGATCGGCATCCTCGGTGGCGGCAGCGTCGGCGGGACGCTCGGCATCGTCTGGGCCCGCCACGGCCATGAGATCGTCTTCGGAGTCCGGCAGCCGGACGCGTCGGACCTGAAGGAAGTCGTCCGCCAGTGCGGTGGAAGAGCCCGCGCGGCCGGCCCCGCGCAGGCGGCCGCCTTCGGTGAGGTCGTCGTCAACGCCCTGCCGTGGCCGGCGACCGAAGGCGTTCTGTCCAAGCTCGACCTCAAAGGCAGAATCGTCCTCGATTGCACCAACCCCCTGCTACCCGGCCTGGCGGGCCTCGAACTCGGTACAACAACCTCGGGCGCCGAGCGGGTGGCCGGGTGGGCGCCCGGCGCCCGCGTCGTAAAGATTTTCAACAGCACCGGCTCCAACAACATGGAGAATCCGTATTACGAGGGCGAGCCTGTCCCTATGTTTTATTGCGGCGACGATGCCGCGGCGAAAAAGACGGCGCACGCGCTGGCTGCCGAGATCGGATTCCAGCCCATTGATGCGGGGCCGCTCGCGAACGCCCGCCTGCTGGAACCGTTGGCGATGCTGTGGATCTGGCTGGCCTACGCCGGCGGCCTCAGCCGCGAGTTTGCCTTCCAGATCGTGAAGCGATAGAGCCTCCTGCCCACCCTGGCGCACCGGCGCCGCTCGAAGCATACTGGAAACAAATCTCGAGTGCACCGGACTGAAGGGCAGGCAATGACGACCACACGACGGACCTTTTTGGCGGGTGCGGCCTCCGCCCGGCTGGTGATGGGACAAGGTATTCGTCCGGACGCGGACGGCATGGTCGTGCTGAACGGCAAGCGCACCTTCCTGCATGGCCTCTATCAACTGCCGAACGGAACGGACCGCTGGCGGATGGCCGCGGACGCCGGGTTTCAGTTCACCAGCACGGGCGCGAACGCCGCCAACCTCGACCTCGCGCGCAAGCACGGTATGTACGGTTGGGCCGGCGTCGGCTCCATCTCGCCGCAGAAGCGCGCGCAGGACGAAGAACGGATTCGCAAGGTTGTCAACGAATTCAGGAGCCACCCGGCGCTGCTCTTCTGGGAAACCGAAGACGAGCCCTCGTACCAGTGGAAGAAGCCCGGCCCGCGCGTGCCGCCGGCTGTGATCAAGGACACCTATCGATTCCTGAAACAACTGGATCCGGCGCATCCGGTGTACCTCAATCACTCCCCGACCAACCTGGTGAGCACGCTGAAGGAATACAACCCGGGAGGCGACATTCTCGGAACGGACATCTATCCGGTGGTCCCGCACGGCATCCGCGAGAGCTATGCGTTATGGCCCGACGGGCGTCAGGGCGACTTCCTCAATCCCTATCTCAGTCAGGTGGGGCAATACGCCGAAAAGCTGCGGCAGGTGGCCGGCCGCGCCCGCGCGATCTTCATGGTGCTGCAGGCGTTCGCGTGGGAAAAGCTGCGCGAAAAGGACCAGGATCCGAAGATGGTCTTGTATCCGAACCGCGCCCAACTGCGCTTCATGGCCTGCCAGTCGATCGTGCACGGCGCCAACGGCCTGTTGTGGTGGGGCCTTTCCTACACCCCGCCAGACGCCCCGTTGTGGAGTGACCTGGCGGCCGTGACGACGGATCTGCGGACGCTCGACCGCGAACTGGCGGCCGCGCCCCTGCAGTTGCCGCTTCGCCTTGACTATCACGACACCGGCCACAGCCTCGATCGCGGCATCGAATGGATTGCGAAGCCGTCGGGCTCGGGTGCGATCCTGATTGCGGTGAACGCCGATTCCAACCCGGTCGACGTCACGCTGCGCGGACTCGACCGGTTCGGCAAGGTGTCCGTTCTGTTCGAGTCACACACCGTGGCGATGAAGCAGGGCGGGCTACGCGATCAGTATGAACCGTTCAGCTCCAGGGTGTACCGTCTGAAGTAAGCTCGGAGCTCTTGGCCCAGCCGCGGACTGCCGGCTACGCTCGGCCCGGAGGGAGCACCAGGCCTTCCGCCATGAACACGCACTGGGCGAGAACTCCTTGGCTCGTCACGGGTGCGGTTGCACACGACGGCTGCTACGCTGTCGTCATGTCCACCCGTCGAAGCTTTGTTTCCGGCGCCGCGGGAATCGCCGCTCCTTCCGGCGCCGCGCGCAGGCCGGAAAGCCTTGCCGTGAACGGCGGTCCGAAGGCGGTCACGCTGCCCCCTGACCGCCACAGCGCTTGGACCAAGTGGCCTCGCTACGGCCCGGACGAGAAGCAGGCCGTGGCCGACCTGATGGAGAGCAATCGGTACTATCAGGAAATTCCACTGCTCGAGCAGGACGAGAAGAAGTACCTCGGGGTCCCGTACGTCAAGGCCCACTGCAATGGCACCAGCGCCCTGATGTCGATGTTCTTCGCGCTCGATCTGCCGCCGGGCAGTGAAGTCCTGGTGCCCTCGTACACGGCTTCGGCGACGATCGTCCCGATGCGCTTTTTCGGTATGGTCCCGGTGTTTGTCGACAGCGATCCTCAGACCGCGTGCTTCGATCTCGACCACGCAAAGAAGGTGATGACGCCGCGGACGCGGGCGATGGTTCCCCAACACGCGTGGGGACTGCCCTGCGATCTCGACCAGATGGCCGCCTTCGCCAAGGAGAAAGGCCTGGTTCTTTGTGAGGATGCCGCGCAGTCTCACGGCGCAAGCCTGCAAGGCAGGCAGACCGGGTCCTGGGGGAGCGCCAGCATCCTGAGCTATCAGGCCAGCAAAGTGCTGCCCGCGATCGAAGGCGGCCTGGGCATCTACCAGTCGCGCGAGTATTACGAACGCGCCGCCGCGTTCGGCGACTACACGCTTCCGGGGACGTTTCCCGAAGACAGCCCGTATCGCCAGTATCACGACACGGGGTTCGGGCCGAAGTTTCGTATCCATCCCCTGGCGGCCGCGATCGCCCGGCGCCAGTTGGCCAAACTCGACCGGTCGAACGAACTGATCAACTCGCAAATCCGGAAGCTCAATGACCGTATCACGCAACTGCCCGGACTGACCCGCCAGCGCGAGCGGTCCGATGCGAAGCGCGTGCATTGGGCGTCCAACATTCTCTTCTTTGATGAGGTCAAAGCGGGCTTTTCGAAGTCCGCCCTCTTGAAGGCGCTGCAGGCGGAGGGAGTTCGCGCGGCGGCGGCCCCGTACCCGGAACAACACCAGTTCACGATCTACCGCGAAGCCAGGTGGTGGCACCACGCCCCGAGAGTTCCGGACGTTCTTCCGGGGTGCGCGCAGGTGAACAGGACATCCATCCGGCTGCCCCTGGTGACGGCCGAAGCGCCGGAATTGCTGGAGCAATACGCCGCCGCCTTCGAGAAAGTGTGGGCCCGGAAGGCCGGCCTGGGCGGTACTTCCTGACCGTGCCGGCGGCCGTTTCCGCGATGGGGCGCAACGGTTGACGCTACTCTGACACGATGAGGACTGGCTCGTTCGCCACGTTGTCCGAGGAGTGCCGCCGGTGAGGGGGCCGCCCGCCTCGAGAAACCACTCCCTGGGCGCCCTCTACGCCGCGCTGGCCGCGCTGGGTTTTGCGGGAAAGGCGATCTTCATCCGGCTGGCCTATTCGAAAAGCTCGGTCGACGCCGTGACGCTGCTCGCGTTGCGCATGATCTTCTCCGCGCCTCTGTTCGCGTGGATGTCCTGGGCCGCGCGCCCCGGCGCGCCCGGCGTCCGGTTGACGCCGCACGAGTGGCTGCGCCTGGCCGGCCTCGCTTTTCTCGGCTACTACTTCTCCACGTTCCTCGATTTCTGGGGCCTTCAGTTCATTTCAGCGGCGTTGGAACGCGTCCTGCTCTTCACGTACCCGACCTGGGTGCTGGTGATCATGGTCGTGGTTCAGGGCCGCAAGGCGACCTTGCGGGACGTCGCCGCCCTGGCGCTGGCCCTGGGAGGCATCGCCATCAGTTTCTGGAGCGACCTGCGGTTCGCGGGAACCCCGAAGGACTTGTGGAAGGGTTCGTCGCTGGTGCTCATCGCCTCCGTCACGTACTCGGTGTATCTGATCCTCGGCCGGAACATGGTGGTGAGGCTGGGCTCCCTGCGGTTCACCGGGGATGTAGCGTTGATGGCAAGCGTCGGCGTGCTGGCGCAATTCTTCGTGTCACGGCCGCTTCGCATGATTCAGCAACCGCCGGAGATTCTGTGGCTCGTCCTATGGCTGGCGCTGTGTTCGACCGCGCTGCCGATCTACCTGTTGGTGGAAGCCTTGCGGCGCGTCGGCCCCCGGACGGTCTCGATGGTCAGTTCGGTGGGTCCGATCCTGACGATTTTTCTGGGAGCGGCGTTTCTGGGCGAGCCGCTCCATGTCTTGCAGTTTGTGGGCGCGGCCTTTGTGTTGGCGGGGGTTGGACTGGCATCGGTTGGGCCATCAACGTAGCCGGTTTCGGCTTATCCAACTGGGAGCCGCTCGAGTTTCGCTACACTGGTTTGGGGAGTGGAATCGAATGTCTGAGGAACTCGAAGCTTTACTCGAGGCATCGCGGGCGCACAAGGCAGAACCGGCGGAGAAGGAAGCGCAACGCCGGAGCTTTGCCTACGGTAATACTCATTTCGAGAACGAGAATATTACGAGGGACCTGGTCGACCGTGCGGCCGAGGCCTTGAAGTCGCACGATGCGAAGGACCGACATCCAACGCGATAGCCGGCCGGCGTCGCATCAGTTATTCCAGACTGCCGAAGAAAAGGCGCTGCTTGAAGCTCGTAACGGCCTTCTTCAGTTCGATGAGGTGGTCAGCCTAGTCGAGCGAGCTAAGACGGACTTCAAACTTCGACCCAGCATCATACAGCGTTTGCAGAGACTTGCTATTCAAGACATCTATACGTGTGCTGGTAACTACCGCACCGGTCCTGTCAAGATTGCAGGGACCACTCACGAACCACCACCCGCGGCCGATGTAGCCGAACTGGTAGAAGAGATGTGTGAGTACGTAAACACCCACTGGCCATCCGCGTCTTCTCTTCACCTGGCTGCGTACGTGATGTGGCGATTGAATTGGATTCATCCGTTCACTGGAGGGAATGGCCGAACGAGCCGGGCAGTGTCGTACCTGGTTCTGTGCGCAAGGCTCGGATACTCGATACCGGGCACGCGCACAATTCCGGACCAGATCGTCTCAGACCGGCAACCGTACTACCTCGCGTTGGATGAGGCCGACGACGCTTGGTCCAAAGGCAGGGTCGACGTAAGCTCGATGGAGAGGTTGCTGTCCCGCATGCTCGCCGTTCAACTCTCATCGGTACTCCAGGCGGCGGCAAATCCCAAATCTTCGGAATCTGACCTGAAGCCATAGCTCAACCTTGTCGAGGTACCATTGCGGGCCTGCACAGCCCACGCATGAGTTTCTCCTCCCGCCGCGATACAATCAGGGTTCTCATGGCCCGCCGGGTTTCGCTGTTTGTCACCTGCATCGTCGATCAGTTGTTCCCGCGCATCGGCATCTCGATGGTCGATGTCCTCGAACGCCTCGGCTACCAGGCGGACTTCCCGGAAACACAAACCTGCTGCGGCCAGCCGGCGTTCAACTCCGGCTATCGCGCGGAAGCCCGGCAGGTGGCGCTCCACTTCCTGGACGTTTTCCGCAACTCCGAACAGATTGTGGTGCCCTCCGGTTCGTGCTGCTCCATGGTGACTCATCACTTTGAGGAGTTGTTTCACGACGACCCCGCGCGGCTCGAGGAGTCGCGGCGGCTGCCCGAACGTGTTTGGGAGTTTTCGCAGTTCCTGCTCGAAGTCGCCCAAGTTGAAGATGTCGGCGCGAAGTTCGACGGCGTGGTGACGTTCCACGACAGTTGCCACGGCCTGCGCGAATTGAAGATCAAGGAAGGTCCGCGGCGGCTTCTCCGCAATGTCCGCGGGCTGGAACTGCGCGAGATGGACATTGCCGAGGAGTGCTGCGGCTTCGGAGGCACGTTCTCGGTCAAGTTCCCCGAGGTGTCCGGCGGCATGGCCCGGACCAAAATCGACTCGATTCTGGCAACTGGCGCAGACACCGTGGTCGGTCTCGACGCCAGTTGCCTCATGCAGATCGAGGGTTCCCTCCGCCGCTCCCAACTGAAGGTGACCACCCGTCACCTGGCGGAGATCCTCGCCACCCGGTACTGAACACGATGTCCGTTCTCTTTGACGAAAAAATCCGGGCCGCGACCTCCGATGAGTCGCTGCAATCGAAAGTCTACACGGCGACCGGCCGCCTGATGACTCTCCGCAAGGACGCGGTCCAGGCGGAAGCCCTGCCCGACTACCAGGAACTCCGCGCGGCCGCCAACGCACTGAAGAAGCACACCATCGATCACCTGGACCATTACCTGGAACAGTTCGAGGCCCAGGTGAACGCGCACGGCGGCCACGTGGTGTTCTGCGAGGGGCCGGCGGATGTCGCCGACTTCATCCTGCGTTTGGCCAAGGAACGCGGGGCCGAGTTGATCGTCAAGTCCAAGTCGATGACCACCGAAGAACTCGACTTGAACGAGCGCCTGGAACATCACCAGTTGGAAGCCGTGGAAACGGATCTGGGCGAGTACATCATGCAGTTGAAGCATGAGCGCCCGTTCCACATCGTCGCTCCCGCGATGCACCTGTCCCGCTACGATGTCGCCGACCTGTTCACCGAAAAGCTCGGTATCGAGCGCGAGGAGGTGATCGAGAAACAGACGATGATCGCCCGCCGCGTGCTGCGGGAGAAATTTCTCAAGGCCGATATCGGGATCAGCGGAGCGAATTTTCTGGTGGCGGATTCGGGCGCCATCGTACTGGTCGAGAATGAAGGCAACGCGCGGCTCACCACCAGCGCGCCGAAGATCCACATCGCGATCGCGGGTATCGAGAAGATGATTCCGCGCGCCCAGGACCTGGCCGTTTTTCTCAAGCTGCTGGGCCGCAGCGCGACGGGCCAGGCGCTGACGGTCTACACCTCGGTCCTCTCCGGCCCGCGCCGCGAAGGCGAACTGGACGGTCCCGAGGAGTTCTACGTCATCTTGGTGGACAACGGACGCACCAAGCTGCTGGCTGACGTCGAGAAGCGGCAGTCGCTGTACTGCCTGCGCTGCGGCGCCTGCCTGAATCACTGTCCGGTGTACCGCAAAATTGGCGGCCACAGTTTTCCGTGGGTCTACTCGGGCCCGATCGGGGCCATCATTACACCGCAATTTCTCGGGCGCGAGCACGAACCGGGGCTGCCGTTTGCCTCGAGCCTGTGCGGCGCCTGCGCGGAAGTTTGCCCGGTGAAGATCGATATTCCGAAGATCCTTCTGGACCTGCGGGAGGAGATCAAGCAGCAGGAAGCCGCGGCCGGCGGGAACAAGGTGGAGCGCTTCGCTTTCAGGATGTGGGCGTGGGCCATGACGCATCCGCGGGCCTATGAACTGGGCGGAATGGTGGCATCGTCTCTTGCGCCGCAACGGGATGGATTCATCGACCGCCTGCCCGCCGTGATGAATCTCGGACCGATCAAGGCATGGGCAAGCGAACGCGCGCTGCCGGCGCCCGCGTCGAAATCGTTCCGCGACTGGTGGCGCGAGCGCGAGGCGGTGAGGCCCGGCGTATGAGCCGCGAAACGGTTCTGGCGAAGGTTCGGCAGTCGCTCGGGCGGACGCCGGGACAGGCAGTCGCCCCGATTCCTCCGGTGCGGATCCGCATTCCGGAGATCGGCCTCGAGACGCGAATTGACCGGATGAAGGTGTGCCTGGAGAGGCTGGCCGGCACGTTCTACCGCGCGAGTTCAAAAGAAGAAGCCAAGGCCTACGTGGCTGCCCGCATCGCCGGCGCCGAAGCGGTGGCCTCGAATTCGCCGTTTCTTTCCGAATGCGGCATCACCGCGCTGCCCGGCGTCCGAACGAATTGGACCGATTCCGCGGCGCTTCGCGAGATCTGCGCCCGCGCGGGATTCGGCATTACCTGCGCGGACTACGCGCTCGCCGATACGGGAACGGTCGTGCTGTTGACCAGCCGCGAGGAGGCGCGCCTGATCTCGCTGCTGCCGCCGGTGAATCTGGTCCTGGTGCCGCGGGAGCGGATACTGTCCGGCCTGGACGAACTCCTGTCGCTCGAATCCCTGCCGGTGGAGCAGCGGAGCGCGATGGTCTTGATCACGGGTCCAAGCCGCACGGGCGATATCGAGCAGATTCTCGTGCGCGGCGTCCACGGACCGGGCGAGATCCATGCGATCGTCGTTTGAGAACGACGTGTAAAAATCGGGGACAGGCCGGCCACCGCTCCATTCAACCTTCTGAGCCGCGAGCGTGAGCGAGCGGTGGCGATGCATGTTGACCGGTGAGGAGCCACCGCTGACGGTCGCGGCTCCGAACCGCGCGCGTGAGTGCGCGGGTTGTGTTTCTTCCGTGGCGCGATCGTGACGGTCGCGGCTCCGAAGTCGCGGCTCGGAAGGCGCGGCTCGGAAGTCCCGGCGGGCGTTTGAAACTCGTCACCGCACTGCTCTCACCCTCACCGCCAGCGTCCGGTGTACGTTCTCCTTGTTCCGGAATTCCCCAAACACATAAAGCCACTCGCCGGGGCCGACGGAAAGAAAATGACCGTTCATGGCGTTGTAGTAGTTGTCGAACGCTTTTCCTTCCGGCGATTTCTGCAGGAGTCGCGCGGTTTTCCACGTGCGCCCGCGATCGAAACTGCGAGCCAGGTGAAGGCCGAACGCGGCGGGATCCGGTAACGAATACAGGGTACGCGAATACGGGATCCGGGCTGCGGTCAGCAATGAGCCGTCCGGAAGGGTGATGCCGCTCGACGGCGCGCCCGTCCCGGCGAGGTTCGTCGGTTCCGGCGCCGACCACGTCTCCCCGCCGTCGCGGGACTCCGAGCGGAAGAACCAGGTATCGCGCGGACTTGCCTCGATCCGCCCGAGTTTCGCCCGGGCCCGCAACAGCGACACCAGGCCTCCCCCCGGCAGTTCAAACAGCGTCTGCTCGTTGAAGCCGACCGGCATCTCCGGTTGGTCCCGCATCTCCATCGCGGCCGGAGGACCCACCACGCGGAAGCGCCACGTCGCTCCGTCGTCATCGCTGAGTAAGACACCCGCCTGCCAATTCTCCCCTTCCTTCCGGGCGCCCCACAGGGTCGCGGCGATCCGGCCCGAGGACAGGATCAACCCAGGCGCCACGAACGCCTCCCCGAGGAAGGCGCCGGATGCAAACGTCTTCATCGCAAATTGGGAACTGCCGCGCACCATCCGCCCGATCAGCAGTTCGCCGGGACGCCAGCGAACGTCCTGCCGGTAGTTGCCTTCCCGGATGGCCCTCCGTGTGTGAAATCCGACGGAGAGCAGTGTTCCTCGACGCGTAGGGCCGAACGGGGCCAGGGCAAGAAACTCCTGCGGCCCGCCGGTAAACAGCGCGGGCATCCACGGCGCCGGGTCCGTCCAGGTCCTGCCGCCGTCGGGCGATTCCGATGAACTCGGCCTCAGTCCCGCCGACGCATCGGAGGCTTTCTGGAAGACATGCAGAAGCTTGCCGTTCCAGCGAACGGTGTGGCACGAACTCGAAGCGAAGCCTTTGGACTGCTGGTCGAAGAACACAAACGGCTCACCGATCTCGACGGTAACGGCGGCCACACACGGCAGGACCCAGGACAACCCCGCAATCGCAAGCTTACAGTTCATGTGAATGAACACCATTATGCGCTCCACTCGTGACGGAGCGCTTGTACCCGTACCGGGCGCAACCCGAACTGGCGGAACCAATAGTCGCCCATGGCGCGGCGCTCGCGGTCGAGGAGGCCGGGCGGGAAGTGGGGGCACTCGGTGGCGGGAACGCGCAGCGGTCCCACTCGAGGGTATAGCCATCGGGTAAATGATTGGCTTTATGGCGATAGACGGCGAGCTGCGAGATGCCGAAGTGGGCGGCGAAGATGCGATAGGGACGATCGTCGAGAATCGCGGCATCGATTTCGTCGCGTTTCGGGTGAATGCACACGGTACAAGGACGCATAAAAGAGGGCCTCGTACCCTCACTGTGGCATGCAGGTGTAAGAGTCAAGAGCTTTCCGCGGATGGCGCTTTTCCGTAACTAGTGGGAATTCAGGCAGATGTCGGAGAAAAATAAATCGGGGACCCTTGTGAACGGGAAATCAGGGATTCTCGAAAAAGGGTGAAGAGTGGAGGCGACAGATGTCTAACTATCAGTAGATCAGTATGATGGGGACAATCAGGAGCCTACGACAAATTGACTGGATTTCCGGAGGGCAGCGAGCAAGAACTGCCTGTCCCAGGTGGCTTGGGCGTGGTCTCGCCGAAGCCGTTGTTGGTCGGATACTTAGCCGTGACCATCCCTTGCACTTGTCGGAACCGGCTCAAGGAAACCCGCAAAGCGGTTACTGCACCGGGGTTTCCTCGGGTTTTCCTAGCCGCGCTCGTGGGCCATGTGGTAAATGCGAGTGGCGCACAGCCGGGGATGTTGCTCCAAGGTCTGGCCAATGAACGCCAGGTAGGGATCGACGATGGAGGGCCGCAGAGGTTGCGCGCCCCCGAGACGTTGCGTCTCGATGGCGTTGCGCACGGCGTCGGGATGCACACCCAACTGGGCGGCAATGGTGCCGACCTTCCAGTGCTCGGCGTAAAAGTAGCGCCGGATCTGGGCGCGCGTTTCAGGACTGATCATGACAGGGACTCACCTTCGTCGTGGAATGCGTGGGAACGGATCGATGAAACGGGCTTTGCGGCCACAAACCCGGCAACACAGCCGCACCCCCGGCTCACTTTGGCGCCAGCGAGGCAGGAAAGCGGCGCCGGTTGGGAGTGGAAGTTCTGCTTCGGCCGACCCACATCTGGATAATGCCGAGCCAGCGATCGAAAGGGAACCTTGATCCGTCACGCGCGCCTGGCACCGGCGTCGGCGGTACTGTCGCTGCCGGTCGCGATGATCGAGCCGTCCCTCGGGACTCTGCTGATGGCGGCGATTGGTGCAACGCCGCTGATGGAGGCGGGCATGATGACGGCAGGCGAGGCTGCAATAGCGCTGTCCGCGATCACAGTGGGAACAGAGGAAGAATAGCGCGCGGCATTGGGGGCTCAGACAAAACCGTTGTCGCAGAACCAGATCGCCAGAAGTGCCCATGCGATGTCGCGGGCGGCCCCTGGACAACAGCGACAGCTTCGTGGCAGGTTAGAACCATCTTGTGTGTGGTGACCTGACGAAGGTTGCCATAGGGGAACCCCGTCGCTTCCAACGGTGGGGTTCCTTTTCCGCTCCGCCTTCGAAGCTCACATACAACGGATTTTGCCAGACCGATAATGGGACGAATGACTCGCGCCTTGGGGCGCGGATGATGTCGCTGGCCCGACCGAGGTTCAGAAGACTACGCTTTCCGATGATCGCCTACACAAGAGAAGGGTCTCCAGAAAATTCACGGGATTTCAGGAGATCGGTCGGTGAAAATAGGACCTCGCACGTGGGCCCGATCCCGCCGAGCGGTTCTCGGCGTGCGTCTACTTCAGCCTCAGCATCCTGCCTTCAATGTCGTGGAACCGGCTCGAGGAAACTCGCTTAGGGGTTACTGCCCCGGGTTTCCCCTGCCCGGGTTTCCCCGCCGGGTTTCCGTCGTACTATAGAGGGTTCTCATGTCTCTTCATTCATCAGCCAAACTCGCTCAACTCGAGGCGCGCCTTGACGGTTTGGTGGCGTTGTTTCTGAAGGAGCACGATGCCTTGCGAGAA
>CAZGUX010000206.1:0-17940 GCA_964529305.1 uncultured Solibacteraceae bacterium
CCAGCCTGCCGCATGAACCAAACGGGGCGGACATCGGTGGGGCGGCGACGGCACGCGTCAAGAAAGCGGCTACTCATTGGAGCCAAGCGCATTGAGGTTCCATCCTTTTGTCGGCGAATCGGGTTCGGGCGCCGCGACCGGCGGGGTCCTCACACAGATAAGCCCGAAGGCCTTTCGGCAAACGCTCGGCCGCCCAACGGCGGCCGTTGATGAAAACAGGTTTTGTCCAAGCCTCGCTATCGAGGGCGGCGGGAGCAATTACCGAGACCGACAGCATGCCCGGGGCCGGCCAACCCGTCCGCGGATCCATGATGTGACTGTAGATCTGGCCACCAGCCGTGAAGAACTTCTCGTAAGTTCCGGATGTCGACATGGACTGATCGCGGAGGGTAATTTCCTCGATGGAGAGATTCTTGTTGAGGGGATTACGGATGGCAACCCGCCAACCAGGCTCGTTCGGCGGAGAAGACATGGCAAAGATGCTACTGCCCCCCGCGGAGACAAGGGCCGAGCGGATCCCACCCGTTTTCAGGACTTTCACAATCTGATCGACCGCATAACCCTTCCCGATTCCGCCAGGGTCGAGTTCCACGCCGGGACGTTCGAACCGGACCGCGGAGTTCCGGTCGTCCAGCAAGAGGCGCCGATAGCCGACAAATCGAAGGGCGGATCGCACTTCGGAGCGATGGGGAAGACGTCCCGAGCCGCGATAGAACCCCCAGACTTTCATCAACGGGCCGACGCTGATATCGAAGGCCCCGTCGCTGGCGGCAGAATACCAGTTACAGGCGGCGAGAAGGCGAAAAAGTTCTGTCGAGACGATGACAGATTGGCTGCCGGCGAGCCGGTTGACTTTGCTCCACTCGCTGTTCGACCGATAGTTGGATAGCATACGGTCCAAACGGCGGACCTCCTCGAAAGCGTCCTCCACCGCGGATTCCATCGTTGTCCGATCGTCACCATAAGCAACGATGGAGAATACTGAACCCATCGCATCGAGGCTGGCCTCAAGCCGCAGCGGCTCGGCCGAGGGGCCAGACATCGCACACGTCGCCGATAGAAACAAAAGTAACACAAACTGTTTCATTTAGGGGTGTTTTCGCGGGACGATTTCAACTTTTTGGCCCGTTTGAGGAGGATGTCGACCCGGCTTTCCGAATCGGGGTGGGTGTCAATGGAGAAGTGGAGTTCCGGTGTCCGGCGCAGGCTGAGGCGGAGGGCCAGCCGCGAACGCAAGTAGCTGGAAGCATGGTGCAAAGCTGCAAGCACCCGGCGTTGGCTAGTTTCGTCGTCCGGGCTGTGAATCTGAACGGAGGCGGACCGCCCACCGGAGGAAAGGATGACGTTTGTGACACTGACGGAGGAAAGACGGGGATCATCGAGTTCAAAATTGATCAACTCGGTGACTTCCTGGCGGATGGCTTCGCTAACTCTTTCAAATCGATGGGATTCCATAGCACGGGATCATTCGATCCATTCAATAGAGGAACCGCAAAGCTGATCGGCCAAGAGACCGGCGGCCTCCCGTTCCACCGATTCCAGGATCTTCGCGGCATGTTCCCTGGCGGATGAGACGGTGACGGCAGCGACGACGGAACGCTGCCAGGTTTCCTGATGGTCAATCTCGGCGACAGCGACATTAAACCGAGCGCGAAGACGGGTCTTCAAGCTCTGGAGGACATTTCGCTTGTCCTTCAAGGAGTGGGCGTGTTGGATGCGAAGTTCTAAGAACAAGACGCCGATGGCAGCCACGCGAATGAGTCAGGAGATCAACCTCTCCAGGTCATTGGACAGAAGCGAACAAGTCATTCTGGACCCTCTCCATCACGAAGGCTTCGATGATATCGCCCTGTTTGACGTCCTGGAAGTTCTCGATGGTTACGCCACACTCCATTCCGCTCTTGACCTCGGAGACATCCTCTTTAAATCGGCGCAACGATCCGATCTTGCCGGTAAAGGCCACAATGTTATCCCGGACGATACGGCAATCGCAAGAGCGAGCCACCGTTCCGTCGAGGACGTAACAGCCGGCGACACTACCGACTTTGGAGATGCGGAACGTCTCGCGGACCTCGAGCCTGCCCTTGTAGATTTCACGATAGACCGGAGAGAGGAGGCCGCTCATGGCAGCTTTGATCTCGTCGACCAAGTTGTAGATGATGGTGTAGAGGCGGATGTCGATCTTCTCCTGATCGGCAACCTGGGTTGCGCTCCGCTCAGGCCGAACGTTGAAGCCGACAATAATTGCATTGGAAGCCGAAGCCAGCAGGACGTCGGACTCGGTGATCGCGCCGACACCACTGTGAAGAACCCTGACCTTGACTTTCTCATTGGAAAGCTTCTGGAGGGTATCCGAGAGAACTTCGGCGGAACCTCCGACGTCGGCTTTCAAAATGACGGGCAACTCTTTGACCTGGTCGGTCAGCAATTGTTTGTGGAGTTGCTCCAACGTGAGGCGGTTCGATCGGGCCAAGGCGACTTCTTTGGCCTTGGCCTCGCGGAACATGACGATCTGCTTAGCCTTGGCCGTATCGGTGACGACCTGGAATGAGTCGCCAGCCTCAGGAACGGACTCCAGACCCAAGACCTCCACGGGAGTCGACGGTTCCGCCTCGCGAACCTGTTGGGCGAGATCATTCAACATGGCCCTGACCTTGCCAAACACGAGCCCACAGATGAAGAAATCGCCGACTCGGAGCGTTCCGTTACGAACCAGAACGGTTGCCACAGGACCACGGCCGCGATCCAGTTTGGCCTCGAGGACAGAGCCCATGCCGGGGCGATTCGGATTGGCCTTCAAGTCCTGGATGTCGGCGACCAGCAGGATCATTTCCAGAAGCAAATCGATGTTCTGCCCGAGTTTGGCCGATACAGGGACCGTGACCGTGTCACCGCCCCACTCTTCGGCAAGCAGGCCTCGATCGGCAAGCTGTTGCTTCACGCGGTCGGGCTGAGCATCCGGCTTGTCGATCTTGTTAATCGCTACGATCAGGGGGACCTTAGCAGCCCTGGCGTGATCAATGGCTTCCAAAGTCTGGGGCATGACGCCATCGTCGGCTGAGACGACGAGGACGACGATATCCGTAACCTTGGCCCCGCGAGCCCGCATGCGGGTGAAAGCCTCATGGCCAGGAGTATCGATGAACACGACCTTTCGGTTGTTCTTCTCAACCTGGTAGGCCCCAATGTGCTGGGTAATGCCGCCGGCCTCGCGAGCGGCGACGTTGGTGGCCCGAATGGCATCAAGGAGAGACGTTTTGCCATGGTCGACATGGCCCATAATAGTCACGACTGGAGCGCGACGGACAAGGTCCTGATCGACTTCGGCCTCGTCGACACCCTGCATGGCCTCCTCTTCGTAGCTGATCGTCTTCACGGCAGCGCCGAAGTCCCGAGCGAGTTCCTGCGCAAGCCTCGAGTCCAAAGTCTGGTTGATCGTGGCAAAAATACCCCGGTCGACGAGCCGCTTGATCACCAAGCTGGACTTGATGTCGAGCTTTTCGGAGAGTTCCTTAACGGTGATGCCCTCGGAAATGGTGATCTCGCGGGTGATGGGGGGCGGACCCATCTGAGTCTCACGCCGGGTGACCGGACGAAGAAGCTTTCCTTCCTGATCCGCGCGGTCGCGAGGACCGACGCGGGGCCGCTTGTCTTGAAGGCGACGGTTGACTTCGGTAGGAGGTGGAAGTTCGGCTCCGGGCTCGATCCGCCCGCGAGAGGTTGGATGCATCGGACGGGGACTTCCCGGCCGCGAAGGAGGAACGCCGGGCCGGCCGGGCTGTTGTCTGGCGACCAGGGGTTGCCCGGGACGGATGGGGCCTTTATAGATCGGCTGACCGGGCACAGGCGAGGATGCCGGGCGGATAGGCGCGCCGGGACGGGGTCCGACAGGTTGGCCGGGCACCAACCGTGGCTGAGTCAACCGGGCCACCAAGTCGGGGCGAGGGGGCACGACCGGGCGCTGAGCGGGTTGACCCGCCAAGGCACCTCGAGGCCTAGGCGCGGCCGGCTGGCCAGGAACCAGGGGAAGCTTGGGGGGACCGGGAACCTGCGGGTGAGCCGGCGAAATACCACCGCCCGCTGAGGACTGGCTAGCGGAGGCTTCCGGGCGAGGCGACGGCGGCGTCCTGGGAACCACAACCGGCCGCGCGGGCTCGGCGGCATCCACCGGCAGGGGTTGCCTGGGACCCGAAACCACTGTACCGGGCTGGGCCGGTCCGGGGCGCGCCCCCAACGGCGGCCTCGCCGGCTGGACGCCCGGACGAGCGATGGGAGGAACCAAAGGGGACGGCGGCCGCGGAGCCGGCTTGAAGGCCGGAGGCAGTTGGGGCACCGATCCTGGGGTCGCCAGAGGCGGACGTAACGGAGAGACAGGCCTAGCCGACCGGTCGGGCTGGGCTTCGGGCTGTTGAAGTTCCGGCGGACTCGTCAAGGCAGGAGAAGGTGCGGCAACAGGTTCAGGCATGTCGGCGGGTGGGGGAGCGGAAGCTACCTCCGTGTGGGTTACGTGCGGTTCTTCAACAGGCTCCGACGACCGAGACTGATCTGCGACATGAGAGGACGGGATACCAAAATGATGCTTAATCCTGACAGCCAGATCGTCGTCGATGGAACTGGAGTGTGTCAGCTTCTCGGCGACACCCAGTTCGGGCAGCGCCTCGAGGATCAAATGCGACTTGACCTCCATCTCCCTAGCCAGCACGTTAATGCGAATTTTGCTCATAACCGAGGACATTCAATCGACCGACTCGCTCTCAGTCGGTGCTCTCGCTAGCTCCTTCTTGGGATTTGGATTCAGAGTCCGACGGAACTATGGTATCAGACACCTCGTCCATGAGCGGATGTGGTTCAGTAAGGCTGGCTTCTCCGTCCGCGGAGGCGCCACCGGGTTCGTCGACGGGCTCCTCAGCGGGTTCCGCGACAGGCTCCTCAATGGGTTCCTCGACCAGTTCCTGCGACGATGCGGCGCCAAGGCCAAGCTCCTGAGCGAACTCAGATTCGGGGTCGAACTGGCCGAAATAATGGTTGACCGCCAGTTGTATCTTTTCGATCATCTTGGGGCCGATACCTTGGATCTCTTCCAGTTGCTCCGGCGTCATGGTTCCAAGCCGTTCAACCGTGCCGATGCCGGACTCAATCAGGCGTTCGACGATCTTCTCGGCCAAGCCGTAATCGATCAGGATCGAGACGGGAGCTCCGGGTGCGACGAGGGCGGCCATGGCCGATTCGACT
The DNA here is from genome assembly GCA_964529305.1 of uncultured Solibacteraceae bacterium. GTDB lineage: Bacteria > Acidobacteriota > Terriglobia > Bryobacterales > Bryobacteraceae > CAZGUX01. The sequence continues at coordinate 5,233 of CAZGUX010000206.1, forward strand.
TCCTGGCGTTTCTCTTCCTCGCTCTTGATGTCAATCCTCCAGCCAAGCAGCTTAGCGGCCAATCGGACATTCTGGCCCTTTTTGCCGATCGCCAAGGAGAGTTGCGAGTCGTCGACGATCACCTCCATATGCTTCTGCCCCGCATCGACCACCGCCACCCGGGTGATCTTGGCTGGATTGAGGGCATGGGTCGCGAAGACCACGGGATCCTCAGAAAACTCGATGATGTCGATCTTTTCGCCGCGCAGTTCACGAATGATGGACTGTACGCGCATGCCCTTCATTCCCACGCACGCGCCCACGCTATCCACATCGCGATCCCGCGAATAGACGGCGATCTTGGTGCGCTCACCCGCCTCACGGGCGCAACCCTTGATCACGATGGTGTTGTCGTAGATCTCGGGCACCTCCTGTTCAAACAGGCGCATGACGAGTTCGGGAGCCGCTCGGGATACGGTGACCCCCGGATTCTTGCTGGACTTGTCGACCAAGCGAATGACGCATCGAATCCGATCGCCGACGGAAAATCCTTCCAGGCGGGACTGCTCCTTCTTAGGGAGCCGAGCTTCCGTCTTCCCCAGATCCACCACGATGTCGCTGCCCTCAATGCGCTTGACGGTGCAGTTCACCAACTCCCCAACGCGGTCCGCATACTCGTTGTAGATAGTTTCGCGTTCCGCCTCGCGGACCTTCTGGAAGATCACCTGCTTTGCGGTTTGAGCAGAGATGCGACCCAGAATGTCGGTTGGCTTCTGGATGCGAACCTCCGCACCGATCTCGGCGGCAGGATCGAGCTTGAGCGCTTCCTCAAGGGTGACTTCCTTGCCCGGCGCCGCCACCGCCTCGACCACCTTCCTAACGGCAAACAACTGGATTGTTCCGGATCGTTCATCCAGTTCGACCACATAGTCTTCGTTGGACTTGTAGTGTTTCCGAGCAGCGACCAACAGAGCATCTTTGACCGCGTCGAACACGATCTGGGGGTCGATGCCCTTTTCTTTGCTTAGCAGTTCGATGGACTGGACTATTGAACCCATGATGAACCTGATACAGTGCGGAGATTACCACTCAAACTTGAGGCTGGCCCTTGACACCTTTTCGAAAGGGAACACGATTGTCTTTTCGGGCGAGGGCGACAGATGAACGAGGGCACCGGAAACACCTGTGAGAACTCCCTCCCAGTGCGAGGCACCGTCGACCGGCTCTGACAAGACAACGCGTGCCTTCTTCCCCTGAAAACGTTGGAAATCGGCTAACTTTAGGAGCTTACGTTCGACGCCGGGAGAACTGACCTCCAGGGTGTAGCCCCCACCCGGAATCACATCCTCAACATCGAGGATGGCACCAACCTGGTGGGAGACAAGCTCGCAATCCGCATGAGACACACCCGAAGGCTTGTCAATGAAGATCCGAAGCAGGCGGTTCCGCCCTGACCCTTTCAACTCGACATCGACCACTTCAATGCCCTCGGGGGCAGCCACGCGTTCAACGATCTGTTCGACTCTGGCAGCGACCGAATTCTTCATGCAGCAAGCGTTGGGCGTTGATCTCAACAAAAAAGTGGGCTTTCGCCCACTGCAATGATCCGACAACTCCACTCACATTGTAACGCTTCGAGGGCAGAACGCAAGCGGACCCGAAGCCCGGGTCAAACGGGCCGCAGGTTCAACAACCAGATAAGTACATTCCAATCATTGACTTACAGGATGGCAGCCAACGGGAACACAAAAACCGCAAAACCGCGCAGGAGTCGTTCACAATGGTCAAAAAAAAATAATCGCTTCAGAATCAGTGCGATGGAGGTTTTGGAGAAGTTGGTCACCGTTGTCACGGAGGTAGCCTGAAATCGGGAAGGGAGATGGTTGTTCGTCTCTCAGCCCGGTGAAAAAGGGCGGGGCCGGACAACGGTCGAGAGCCCACAGCCAAGGTGAGACGCAGGGTCTTCAACCGATCGAAGACGCCGGGCAAGAAAGCCAGCCTCTGGAGGCTGGCTTTTCCTTTTTATGGACGGAGGCGAAATGGCGATTGGTGCGAAGAAGCGCGCACAGAAGAAGAGGCCAACCAAGACGGGCGACAGGAGTGGGAACGGTACCCGGGGAAAGACAAAGAAGGCGACGGGGGTTGCAGCCGACAGCCCCGCTATTGACGCCGAAGTCATGCTTGAAGGACTCGAGGCAGAAGACGGAGCAGGCAATCGAAGCTGCACTGTGGCCGAAGTCCTGGACAGCGTGATTCGAAGCTTCGAGGCCCTTTTGAAGGACCGCAAGGTCAAGCCCACGGTTGGCGACTATATCCGACTTGTGCAGTTACGGCGGGAGTTGAACCGGATGGAGGACGGAACCAAGGAGATCAAGATCACATGGGTGGACCAGAAGGGGGAGTCCTCGAGCGGCGAATAGCGTACCATCCGCTGCCTTCACAAAGTGCGTTTCATACGTCGCCGGCGCGATTCAAGGGGTACTCGGGACCGATCGGCTCGGGTAAGAGCCTGGCGCTTTGTCACGAAGCGATCCGGGCCGCGTATGTCAACTCAGGGCGACTAGGGTTGCTGGGAGCGCCCACGTTCCCGATGCTCCGCGACGCAACACAGGCCACGCTGCTCGACATCCTGGAGCGGAACCAATTGCCTTACCAGATGTACAAGGCGGAGAACACTCTGGAACTCGAGGACTGTGGTTCGAGGATTCTGCTTCGCGCGGTTGACGATTTTGAGCGTCTCCGGGGAACAAACCTCGCGTGGTTTGGACTGGATGAACTTACCTATACGCCGGAAGCCGCATGGTTGCGGCTGGAAGGAAGGCTGCGGGACCCCCAAGCGACCCGGTTGTCCGGATTCGGGGTTTGGACGCCAAAGGGATTTGACTGGGTTTACCGCCGATTTGTTTCCGACAAACCGGAGGGGTACGACGTCGTTTTGGCCCGACCCTTTGAGAACACGGCTCTTCTCAACCAAATCCCGGACTTCTACCAGAGGTTGGCCGGCAGCTACGATCCGTTGTTCTACCGGCAAGAAGTGTTGGGGGAATACGTCAACGTTGCGGGAGGGTTGGTATACCACGCATTCGAAAGGGAGACACACGTGGCCGATGTCGAAATCGAGCCATCGCTACCGCTCCTATGGGCGCTGGATTTCAACGTGGATCCGATGAGCTCGGTCGTCGCACAGATTCGTGGAGGCAGGATTCAAGTGATCGACGAAATCGTGCTGAGGCGTTCCTCGACGGCGGATGCGTGCCGCTGTTTCTGCGATCGCTACGGGAACCACGCGGGCGACATTGTCGTTTACGGGGATGCTTCCGGCAGGAATCAGCAGACCACTGGGAACTCGGATTACGAAATCATCGCGGAGTTCTTCCGATCGGAGCGCATCAATGTGGAATACCGGGTTCCGCGAGCGAACCCGAGCGTTCGAGACCGGGTGACCCTGGTCAACGCAAAACTACGCTCGGCGACCGGCGAGGTTCTGCTGGTGTTGGACCGCCAGTGCAAGGAACTGATCAAGGACTTCGAACAGGTTGCCTATATCGAGAACACGACCGAGATCGATAAGGCGAAGGACCGGAGCCGCACCCACTTAACAGATGCGCTCGGTTATCTGATCTGGCAGGAATGTCGCAATCTTACGCCCGTCGGGGAGCGGGCTGAGCCCCTGATCTGGTTCTAAGCGGATCTGACGGAGAGACGACTATCGGCAGGCGCGAGCCGAGGAACGGTGCGGCCAATACGAGAAAGCAGGAAAACGATGGATTGGATTAATCGGGAGCATCCGGACTACTTAGCAAAGAAGGCGATGTGGCGGAAATACCGCGACCTTTACGCCGGAGGAGAGCAGTTCCGGCGGAACGCGGGAGAATATCTCGTCCGACGCAGCAAAGAACCGCAAGAGGTGTACGCCGAGCGGCTCCATCGCGTGTTCTACGAGAATTACATCGGATCAATTATCGACTGGTACGGAGCGACACTGATGCGGCGGGAGCCAGCGCTCCTGGTGGAAGGGCGGAACGATCGAGGGCGGCGTTTCTACATCGACCTAGCCGAGAACTGCGATTTGAGAGGCACGGACCTTTCGGAGTTCTTCCGCAGTCAACTGGTGCAGGCGTTGACGTACGGAACGAGCTACGTCGCAGTGGACTTCCCACGGACGGCGGTGGCTCCACAGAATCGGGCCGAGGAGGACGAAAGCGGGCGTTCCCGCGCGTACCTCGCCAGCTACACGCCCGAGGAACTCATCAACTGGAGCCACGATCGAGAGGGGAACCTGCTGTGGACTGTCCTGCGGACAGAATCGCGGCGGCAGAACCGAGTCGAAGACAGCGAATGGAGGAAGGAGACTCGATGGACCTACTACGATCGCGAGGAATACCAGGTCTTCGAGCAGATTGAAGAGCCAGGAGGGCAGTCGACACCGAGGCTGGTCGACCGGGGCCAACACGCCCTGGCATCGCTGAACCGGGTGCCGTTGTTCGAGCTGCGAATTTCCGAGGGCCTCTGGCTGATGAACAAGGCGGCGCTGCTTCAGCTGGAACATTTCAACAAATCGAACGCTCTGGCGTGGGCCCTGACGATGGGTCTGTTTGCGATGCCGGTGGTGTACTCAGAGAAGCCGTTTTCCCAGGTTGTGGGCGAAAGCTATTACATCCAATTAGGGCCCCAGGATCGGTTCGGCTGGACTGAGCCGACAGGAAGCGTGTACGAGATCGCAGCGGAGAACCTGGTGCGACTGAAGGACGAGATCTACCGTGTGAGCTATTTGATGTCGCAGGCCGTGAGCCCGCAGTCGAGCGCGGCTGCGCAGTCGGGACTGAGCAAACTGCGAGACTTCAGCATCACGCAGGAGGTACTGCGGGCCTACGGGGATGCAGTCAAGGAGTGCATGATCCAGGTGCTCCGAGCGATCGAGTTTGCAAGGCGTGACGACCTACGGATCGACGTGTCCGGATTGGACGAGTTCGATATCGGAGACTTTGGAGTGGAACTGGACGACGCCCGCAAGTTGCTGGCCTTAGGGATCGAGTCGGTGACATTAAAAAAGCAACTGTACAAGAAGCTTGCGTTCAAGTACTTCTGTGACACACGGCAAGAGACCAAAGACCAAATCTCGCAGGAAATCGACGCGAGCTTTGGCGACTGAAACGGAGATTGGGTGAATGGAACAGGAACAACGAAGTTCGATCAGCGCAGGCGCAGTCGAAGTGGAGGCGCTTGTAAAACAGGTCGTCGAGGAGTACCGACAACGAGAACAGTCGAACGCGGAGCCGGCGTATAAGGCGGAGTTGCTCGACGAACGACGGCGCCGCGAGCAGTTGGAACGCCGGGTGAACGAACTCGTGGAGGAAAACAACCGCGCCAGGAAACAGGCAGAAGAAACCGAACGAAGCGGCGCGATCCGGAACGAGTTGCAGAGAGCCGGAGTCCAGAAACTCGAACTCGCCTACAAAGCGATCCAAAATGACGTTGTTCGTGTAGAGGACGGGCGACTGGTTGGAAACGGCGAAAGCGGTCCTGTACCCCTAAAAGAGTTCGTTCAGGAATTCGTGCAATCGAATCCGGAATTCCTGCCGGCGCGGATCAGCGGGGGGTCGGGAGCGACGCCCGGGGTCCGCATGACTCCGCCAAGCGGCGGGATCGAGATCGACAAGATCCGTCCCGGGATGAGCCGCGACGAAATGGAGCGGGCGCGACTCGAAATACTGCGTGTTGCCTCGCAGACCCTGAAAGGGCAGTAACAGTGGGGTGACACCCCATTTCAAAGGCAAATAGGAGAGAGAATGCCAGCAATTACGTCAGCCAATGTGGCAAACGCGATCGTGAAACTAGTAGCGGCCGATGCGCTGCCAGCGCTAGTGGGGAACCTGGTGATGGGAAACCTCGTGAATCGCGATTATGAACCCACGCTCGCACAGGCGGGAGACACGGTGAATGTCGTGATCCCACCGACCCTGGTGGCGAATAACATCGCCGAGGGCGGGACGGTGACGACACAGAACCCGAGCCTGACCACAGCGCAAATCGTCCTGAACTCGCATGTCGAGGCCACGTTTCAGATTCCGGATGTGACGAAGGTCCTGGCGGTTCCGGACCTGCTGAAGATCTACATGCAGCCGGCGGTGATCGCGATTGCGCAAAGGATTGAAAGCGATCTGCTGAGCCTGTACGCGGGCTTCACGGCGAACGCGGCCGTGGGCACGGCCGGAACGGCACTGACTGAGGCGGTTGTGGACGCGGCGGAAACCGCGTTGTTTCAGGCAAAGCTGCCGGCGAGCGAACCGAAGTATCTGGTTGTCGACTCGACCGCGTATTCACAACTGCGACAAATTCCGCGGTTCAGCGAGTTCCAGACGGCGGGCGAAGCCGGACTGCGGGCGCTGATCGACGGATCGGTGGGCAAGCTCAAAGACTTCTTTGTGTTCCGTTCGCAGTTTGTTGCGAAGACGGGCAGTTCGCCGGTGACCACAAACAATATGGCGTTCTCGAAGAATGCCATCGGCCTGGTGATCCGGCGGTTACCTCAGCCGTTGCCTGGAACGGGAGCGATCGCCGAGTACGCAGAGTTGGGGAACTTCGGGATGCGGGTGACGATGAGCTACCAACCGAACACGCTCGCCCAGCAGTTCACGGTTGACGTGCTGTACGGAACGTCGGTGATTCGCAACAGTTTCGGCGTACAAGTGCGGAGCTAACTCCGAAGTTGGATGCGGCAAGCTGGCCGGGGCGTCCAGAGGGCGCGCCCGGCCATTTTCAACAACGAGAGAAACCGAGGGACAGGCATGGACTTGAAGAAATACTACGAGAGAATCCGCGAGGTAAGGAACACGATCGACGAAGAGTTTCCGGTGGTCGTCAGTCTGGAGACGGCCGATGGAGGGAAAGCGGGCCGCCTGACCGAGGTAACCGGCGACGTCGCCGCAAGGATGGTCGCAGAGGACCGAGCCAGGCTGGCCGGGCCTGAAGAGGCAGCAGCATTCCGGCAAGCAAAGGCCGAGGCCAAGAAAGCCGCGGATCAAGCAGCGGCGGCTTCGCGAGTACACGTGACCGTACTGAGCGACCGCGAAATGCGCAGCTTGAGAGAACTGCAGGATGAGGGGTAATCAATGGCCTTGTTCATGGATAGCCCGGTAGTTGGCCTGGAGGATCTCGCGGCTCAGGACACGGGGATTCTCGACGTCGCTGCGAGCGAAGGAATCGATCTCGAGCGCAAGATCCTGATCGCGAGGGACGAAATCGCGATCGAAATGGAAAGCGCACTTGTGCGAAGCGGCCTGGCCAAACAGGGGGACGGGTTCGCCAGCAAGTTAGTGGTGACTCCGGCGCTGCGCCTGTACTGGGCGTTCCACTCGATTGCCGTGACGTATCGGGATGCATCCTCCAGCCGGCTGAATGACCGGTACAGGAGCAAGTGGCTGGAGTACCGCGATCTAGCGAAGTGGGCTGCCAGCATTTTCTTCGAATTGGGCGCAGGCTGGGTATCCGAACCCGTGCCTCAGCCCCCATTGGCCCAGGTGGCGCCGACCGGCGGCAGCGTGCCCCCGGGCTTGTACTACATCCGGGTGTCGTGGATGAACTCCGCCGGGCAGGAGAGCTTGGCAAGTCCCATCACCACCTACACAGTCGGCACTGACGAGGGCCTGACCGTCGAGTCGTTGAACTTGCCGAGTCATGTTACCGGTTGGAATGTTTATCTGGGGACGGATCCAGAGATCCTGTGCAGGCAGAATACAACTGCTCTGCCAGCGGGGGACAGCTGGACAGCGACAAGCGAGCCGAGCGCTTCCGGACCGAAACCCGGGGACGGACAACCACCGGAGTTCTATACACCGATCCGGTTGACGGTTCAAAGGGGGTAGGGACGTGGTCGGGATCACGAGACGCCCAGTGGAGCGAGCGACGCAACTGCTCACAGGACCCGCAGGGCTTGAAGAGAATCTAGCCGCCATCGTCGAAGGCGAGGGCCTGACAACCGCCGGGATGCCCGAATGCTCGGTCGTTCCGGCGAACCTTACGGCTGAACTGGCCGATAAGAACCCGACTCTGCGTTATCCGATGGCGCACGTGCGGTGCGAGAAAGTCCTGAACAACCTGCAGGAGAAGTTTCGCCTGTTTTCAGGCAATGCTCGATTGTGCGTGGAAGTGCGGGTGACACACGACAGGGTCGAGGAGATCGACCGCCTGGCTCACCTCTACGCGGGTGCGGTTGCCCGCGTGTTGGACCAGAATCGGGGCGACTGGGGAGACGGCATGTTTTATGCGGGCGGATACGAAATTACCTTCAGTCCCACCAAACATGGCGGCAAGAACTACGTTCAGAGCGCGGCCGTTCGATTCGATGTGAATTTGAGCGAGTAGAGTATCGTCTCGACCGCGGCGCGAATCTGCGATCCGGCGCGGGTATAACAGCCATCCACCAATACCCGGCCTTAAACAAGAACGGACACGAGATTACGAGGAGACAAGATGTCCAGTTATATTTCATCAAACGCCAACCGGCTGTATGTCGCGGCGGAAAGCGCTTATGGTCAAGTAGCAGGGATCAGCGCCAGCAACCGAATTCCGGCGGTCAAGCTTACGACGCAACAGCAGAGCGAAGTCCGGGAGCGGCGGGACAAAACCGGCAGCCGAACCTTTCAGGGTGTTCCGGCAGGAACGCGCCGAAGAACATCGTTTGCACTTCGCACCTATATGACGAATTGGAGCCAAACCGGGCAGCCCGGCTATGGTCCACTGTTCGAAGCCGCACTCGGAGGAGCGCCCCAGAGCTTTGGCGGCGCAACCATCTCCAGCGGATCGACCGTATCGCAACTTCATTTCGCAGGCTCGCACGGCCTGACCATCGGCCAAGGTGTCGTGCGGGGCGGCGAGCTGAGGTTTGTCGACGCGATCCTCGATCCGAGCACGGTTCATCTGAACAGCCCTTTTTCAACGACGCCAGTGGTGGGCAGCGCCGCAACGCCGACGGTCACCTATCGGCCGAGTACGCAACTCAAGAGCGCCAGCATCTTCGACTATTGGACGCCGAACTCAGCCGTGCAAAGAATTGTCAGCGGCGCAGCAGTCAGCCGGCTGAAGATCGCCGCAACCGGCGACTATCACGGGTTCGAATTCAGCGGGCCCGCCCAGGATGTGATCGACGACTCGAGCTTTGTGCCGGGACTCGGTGAGTTGACCAACTTTCCCGCCGAGCCCGCTCTCGAAACGTTCGACTACGTGATCGTGCCCGGCCATCTGGGCCAAGCGTGGATCGGCACGGGATCGGACCGATTCTATACCATCACGGACGCGTCGGTTGTGATTGACAACGATCTTGATCTACGAGCGTTCGAATTCGGCTCGCCGTTAGCTCGATGCGTCGTCCCCGGACGGCGTTCCGTCACGCTTGATCTCGAACTCTACGAGCAGGATGACCTCCAGACGAAGGCCCTGTACCAAGCTGCCCGGTCTCAATCGCCAATTTCGGTAATGATCCAACTTGGCCAGGCCAACGGCCAAATGTGTGGGGTGTACATTCCAAGCCTGGTCCCGGAAGTACCGGAGTTCGATGACACGGACCGGCGGCTCAAGTGGCACTTCCAGGAGTCGCGGGCGCAGGGCACGGTGGACGACGAAATCGCCGTGGCGTTCGGGTAAACCGATGAACTATGAAAGCGTAGTTGAACACCCTTCGACAACTGTTCCGGGCGTCTCCTTAATCATCGCGAAGATCTCGTTCGGGCGACGATTGGAACTCGCCAGAGAGGTCAGAGAACTTGCCGTTCGGCACGACTTTCTGACAGCTGGGTCCTGCGCGGAGAAGATGGAGGCGGCCCTGGTCAATGCGGAGATCGAAAGACTCTATGTGCGATGGGGCTTGATAGAAGTTCGCGGCCTAGCGATCGACGGAGAGCCCGCGACACCCGACAGCTTGATGTCAAAGGGACCCGAAGCTCTGTTCCGAGAAGCCGCGCGGATGGTTGCCGACGAATGCGGCTTAACCGACGAAGAACGAAAAAACTGATTGTCGCCTTCCACTTTTCGAGATCCGACGGGGCCGGCTGGAAGTGCGACGCATGCAGAAAGTCCGGCCTCGATCGGAGCAGAAAATGTGCCTGGCTGCCGGGTGAGGCGGCCTCGCGACCCGTTTGGGTGTGGCCCGGGGGGGCGACGGAAAGGTGCCCAAAGTCAATCATCACGGCAGCCAGCGTTCGGTGGCTGGAATTGAACGGATTTTGGAACCGCTGGAAACCCACCCAGGCGGAGGATCTGCCGGCAAGAGATGTAGATGCCTTTCTTCTTATCGAGAGGGAGCGCGAAAAGGAGCGAAACGATGGCTGACGATCACGAATCCACACGCCTTACTCAACTGTTCGAGAAGGTGCTCGAGAATCTGGTGGGAACGAGCACGGAGAAGAATTCGACTAGCCTGGCCGACCTTATCGAGGCGTCAACAGGGATCCTGGTAGGCCGTAACGAAGAATCTAGCCCGACGAACAGCCCAAGTTCCGGATCATCGGCCGACGGAGCGCAGAATAGAGCATCCCTAGGGCTGGCAGCGCTCAGCAGTTTGCTGCCATCGTCACCGCTGCCGGTCGTGTCAGCCGCATCGAGGACAAGCGCCACGGACGATGGAGGTCTCTCGGGTGTCTGGAAGTTCCTGGCCGGCGGATTTGGCGTGGCGCCCGCTCTCACCGCAATCACACGACTGTTCGGCGGAGGCGACGTGGAGCCCTTGCCCGAACTCGTTCCATACGAGGCGCCTCCGAAACTACGCCTCGACGCGTCAGGGAGAACGACCAGTCCGGACCATGTCGAACTGTCAGGCGTGACCTATGATGAGCGCGGCCTCCCACGCCAGGCTTCCTCAGCCATCCGAGAGCAGAACATAACCGTTCAGATTCAAGCCCTCGACAGCCGGTCGTTCCTGGACCATAGCCATGACATTGCACGAGCGGTTCGAGAAGCGATGCTTCACATGGATCCAATCAATGACGTCGTGAACGATATCTAGAACTGATGGTCTGAATATGGCAACGTTTCCATTATTGAAGACGGGTGCTGCCTGCCAGTACCCGACCGCGCGCAGCATCCGCTATCGCACCGAGGTGTTGGAGTTCGTCGACGGCACCGTGCAGACTTACCGTGAATACCCAGGGCCGTTACGCAGATGGATCATCAGGCTAGACCTTTTGGATCCCGCGGAGATCCGGCGCCTCGAACAGTTTTTTCTAGAGATGCAGGGCACTTTTGGGACTTTCTCATTTGTGGATCCGGGAGAGCACGTTCAGTACGAGAACTGCAGCTTCGACTCGTCAAGGGTCGAATTCAATCTATCAGACGAAGCGCGCGGCCGGGGCACTCTCGTCGTGCGACAGAATCGAGCCTAGCGTATGACCAGAGTCTTTCCACAATTGGAGACCGGAGCCGTGACTCAGTTTCCGTTTTCCAAACGGACGTTCCAGCGTGTAATTCTTAACGAGGCCGCGGATGGATCGACGGTACGCGCCGCCGACCCTTTCTGCGGAGCCATAGAGTGGACGCTCACGTTCAAGCACATCTCCGACGACGAGCTAGGCCGATTGTCACGTTTCTTCGACGAGTGCCATGGACGACTCCTCGATTTCACCTTCGGCGACCCAACCGACAATCTGCTGGCCTGGAGCGAACAACTAGACGAGCCTGTTTGGGAAACAGGGCCATGGCTCGCGATGGCGCCCGGGCTATCAGACCCGATCGGGACCGATGGAGCGTGGCAGGTGTCCAATACCGGGCCGAGCCCCGCCAGGCTCGCTCAAACGATTGAGTACCCCAACGACCGGGTTTGCAGCTTCAGTCTGTACGCGCGCAGCGGCGCCGCATCGACGATCAGCCTGGTTCGACGCGGAACGACAGATGAACTGGCGGCTACACAAGCCATCGGTACAGTGTGGCAGCGCGTCTCGCTTCGCTGCGCAGGGATAGGGAGCGGCCCGGTGAGCCAGTTCGGAGTCGACGTGCCCCCCGGCGGCGTCGTCGAGCTATTCGGCTTGCAAGCAGAAGCACAACCGAGCCCGTCCTATTACAAGCGAACGGCGAGCCGGTGCGGGATTTATTTGAACAGCCGATTGCTGAGCGACGAACTCGAGTTTGTCACCAACGGTCCCAACTCGCATTCGGCAACGATCGGAATTCGGAGCCGGCTGAGTGCCTAGCCATGGAATCGATCTACGAGCATAAAGAGTTCAGCTTCACCGAGACGCCGGTTCTCCTATTTGAGTGCACACTGCCTAATCACTCGGTTGAGAGGTGGAGCACTCACGGACTTACCATTGATGGGAATACTTATCATCCCCGAGTGGTTCTCCACAACACTTTTGAAGTTTCGACAGCTTCCGAACAGGGTGTGGACGCGATCCCCAGAGTGTCTTTAGTTTTGGCTAACGCCGACGGTCACTTTTCACAAGTGGAGCGGTCAGTGGGTTGGAAAGGCCTGCAGCTGACCGTGACGTTGCTCTTCGTCAATCTCACAACCGGCCAAGCGGCGACCAATGCGGTTGTTCTCTTCAGGGGCATTTTGAATCCACCTGAGCAGGTTACCGAGAAGGAGTTCCGTCTCACCGCAGTCAATCGCATGAACTTGCAGCGAGTGTTGCTGCCCAGTGTCCGGATACAGAAGCGCTGTCCGTGGGAGTTCCCGCGCTCGTTGGAAGAACGGGCGGAGGCTCTTACAGGGGGGCCCGAGGGTCAATACTCCATTTTCTT
>CAZGUX010000207.1:0-57098 GCA_964529305.1 uncultured Solibacteraceae bacterium
GGCCTCAAATCAGCGCCGCCGTCGAAGGACCGGTTGATGAGGCCGTCGTTGAGAAGCTTGTCCATCTTGCCGGTGGTGAAACAAGTCGTGTCTTCGGCAGACAAGGAAAGCAGTTTCTCAGGCAGCGAATCGCTGGATACAACAAGGCCGCGAGAATCTCTCCATGGATTGTACTGGCGGACTTTGACGGGGACGATGGGTGTCCGGCTGCCCATCGAAAGCGCTGGTTGACGGACACGGCTCCTCTTTTATGCTTTCGGCTCGCGGTGCACGAGGTTGAGTCCTGGTTGCTGGCGGACCAGGTCGGGCTCGCGAGGTTTCTAATGGTTCCCGATACCCGGTTTCCGGATACGCCGGATCGGATCCCGGACCCAAAGGTCTTTCTGGTGAACCTGGCCCGGCACTCGCGAAGCCGAAGGATCGTTAGCGAAATCGTTCCACGCCCGTCCAGCGGCCGCTCGATCGGCACGGGGTACACGTCCCGCGTGATCGAGTTCATTCGAGACGAGTGGGATCCTGTCAAGGCCGAGCAGCGCTCGCCGAGCCTCCGGCAATGCCGCCGCCGGATTCGGGAACTGATCAGCAAAGTAATTCTGGATTCAGGGCTGCCCGCCATTGAGCCCCGCCCTTAAGGCAACAGAAGCCGATCTACCCGTGCCGGATCACCAGGACGTCACCGTCTTTCACGATGTACTCTTTCCCCTCTAGCCGGAGCAGGCCCTTTTCGCGGACCCCCGGATAGCCTTTGTAGTCCACCAAGGGCTGCCAGTTCACCACCTCGGCGCGGATGAACTTCTTCTCGAAGTCCGTGTGGATGGCCCCGGCCGCCTTCACCGCCGTGCTGCCGATGGGAATCGTCCAGGCCCGCACCTCGGTCTCGCCGGCGGTTAGAAACGACATCAGCCCTAACAGCGTGTACGTCGCGGAGATGATACGGTTCAGTCCCGGCTCCGCCAAACCGTAGCTGTCCATTAATTCCTTGGCCTCTTCCGCCGACAACTCGGCCAGTTCCGCCTCGATCTTGCCGCAGACAGCCGTGACGGCCGTTTGCGGCCGGGCTTGTATCGTCGTCCGAAACGCCTCCTCCTTCTCATGCAGAGCCGGAGCGTCCCCTTCGCCCAGGTTCAACACGTAGAGCATCGGCTTCTGTGAAAGGAATTGAAACCCGCGCAGGCGGCGGTCGTCCTCCGCGTCGAGTTCCAATTGCCGCAGCGGCGTGGAGGCCTCCAGCATCTCCTTGCACTTGTAAAGAAGATCCGCCTCGCGATCGAGTTCCGGGTTCTTCACCTTCTTGCGGTCTTTGTCCAGCCGTTCCAGGCGCTTTTCCACCACGACCAGATCACTGAGAATCAACTCCGTCTCGACGTTGTCGATGTCGCGAGCCGGGTCGACGCTGCCGAACTCGTGCGGCACCGTCTGGTCTTCAAAGGCACGAACCACATGCGCGAACGCATCCACCACGCGCAGGCTCGCCAGGTACGAACCGTCCCGCAGGGACTCTTTGGAAATCGCCGGCACGTCAAGGTACTCCACCACCGCATGCGTCACCTTGGGTGGCTCGAAGACGGCAGACAGGGCGGTCAGGCGGGGATCCGGCACCTTGGAGACGCCCGTGCGCACGGCCGTCGAGCCGATCCGCGCCTCCTGGTGCACGCCGGTCAGGATGGTAAACAGAGAGGTTTTGCCCACCATGGGCAGTCCGATGATTGCGGTTTTCATGAAATCGAATCCAAAACAGAATCTTTCCCGATTGATCGAGCGGCGGCAAGGGGTGAGCTACAACGGAACGTCCAGATGCAGCAGGATGTCCTCGATAATGCGGTCGCTCAGGTCCGACCGCCGTTGCGCCAGCGCCACCTTGCTCGAGACAATCACGCGATGCCCGAACACCGGAGGGGCGAGGCGTTTGATGTCGTCGGGCAGCACGTAGTCCCGGCCGTCCACCAGCGCGAGTCCCTGGGCCGCGCGATAGAGGGCCTGCGCTCCGCGCGGGCTCACGCCTAAGGCCAACGAGTCGTGCCTGCGCGTCTGTTCCACGATGGCCAGCATATAGTCTTCGAGCGACGCGTCCACCCGGACGGCATCGGCCCGTTCCTGAAGTTCCAGCACCTCGGCCGAGGCCAATGCCGGTTCGATCGACGCTCCTCCGCTGCGGTTGCCGTTGCGCAGAATTTCCCGCTCGCTCTCCCGCCCCGGATACCCGATGCGCACCCGCATCAGGAATCGGTCCAATTGCGATTCCGGCAGAGGATAGGTGCCGTGATGTTCCACCGGGTTCTGTGTGGCGATGACCATGAACGGCCTGGGCAGCGGGTAGGACGTGCCGTCCACGGTGACCTGCGTCTCGTTCATTGCCTCCAGCAGCGCCGACTGCGTCTTGGGCGTGGTGCGATTGATCTCGTCAGCCAGGAGAAAATTGGCAAAGATCGGCCCGTGTTTGAACTCGAACGCCTGGGTGTGCGAGTTGTACACCGTGACGCCGAGGACGTCACTCGGCAGCATGTCGGAGGTGAACTGGAGACGGCTGAAGGAGCAATCCACCGACTTGGCCAGCGATTGAGCCAGCGTGGTCTTGCCCACGCCGGGTACATCCTCGATCAGCAAATGCCCGCGCGCGAGAAGGCTGGCCAGCGTCAGCTTGACCACCTCGGGCTTGCCCCTCAAGGCATCGCCAAGCGCGACTTCGAGGCGCCGGATGCGGGTACGCGCGGTTTCCGGGATAGACGCACTTCGAGCGGGCGTCTCCGTACTTTCGCGCGTAGGCATTCCTTATCTTATGTTACTAAAGGCTTCCAAAACGTCCATCTGGTGGGGTGGAGGCCCTGAAGCGGCCGGTCCCCCGATCATCACTCGGTGAGGTTGATAGTTCCCCGGCATAGCCCCGTGCCGCACGTGCAGGTGATCTTCTCCACGTCCTTGGGGAAGCGGTAGTCGACCGTGAGTTCTTCACCCGCGGCGATTGCCCGGCTCGACATGTACAGGATGTGCCCTTTGAAAATCCACGTCCAGAGGTTGGGATCGCAGGAATGATTGATGTATTCGGCGCCGCTGCCGCCCACAGAGCCGTCGACGGTCCAGTAGTTGTCCACGGTGAACAGGTAGATCAGTTCGCGCTCCAGGGACCGGCGCTTGGTCTCCTTTCGGCTGATCCGCTCGCCGGTGTACTCGATCACCTTGCGGCCCTTGGGAATCGGCTCCAGGGCGTACACGCCCCATCGATGGATGGCGGAGGGGCGGGCTTCCATCCGGAAGCACGCGTGACGGGGATCCATGGTGGGAGCCTTGTTGTTCGACAGGGCCATATGCGATTGACTCACTATGATGCCACGCGTCCCGCGGTTGTCAACGGGCTGGATCGATGATCGGCCGCTCGGGTTCCGGAGGCACGGCATAGCCGGGGTTTCTCTCGCAGCCAACGTTTCACCGTGCCGGCCGGAACACAGGCTGTACCCAGGCGAGGCTCCCGTCGGAGGCTTCCACGCGCGCCCTGACATAGGGCTCGTCGCCCTTGAACGGGTAAACCGGATTCAGGTCGACGCTCCGGGCGAGCACCGTGCCGCCGGTCCCAATGAAATACGTGGTGAACTTGAAGTCTGCGATCGGCTTGATCGCGATCCGGAATTGACCTCCCGCCGTTTGTATATCGCTCAACTCGACGCCGGTCGACGCGTAGAAATCGCCCCCGCGCAGCCCCTTCATGATGCTGCCGGTGTCCAGACCCGTGGCCCGCACCATCACCCATCCCCGGCCGGGGTTTGACAGGCTGGGCGCGAATCGCCGGAAGACATGGGCGTCGTCGACCGCCACGCCGTATTGCTTGCGTCCGGCCGTGAGCAAGGCGTCCCACATCTCCTCCAGCGATTCCGCCCCGCCGCCGCCCCGGTTGTGCACGGTTGGGTGGCCGTTATACACCTCGAAGTGCGTCATGCCGCGAACGGCCAGCAGGTCGCGGGACGTCATCGACCATCGGAAATTTGGGTGGTTCAGCGAGGGAAGCGCGCCTTTGGCCAGGATCGCCTCCACGTTGCGGCTGATGGTCTCGGGCATGGAACTGCCTCCGGAGGGACGCACCAGTTCCCGCAGGTCGCTCGCATTCACGTGCACCGGCCTGCCCTGAAACGAATCGGTCACCTCTTCGCCGGGAATCAGCAGGAACTTGTCGGCGAACCCGACTACCTGGTTCAGCCCCGTGACCTCGGTGAGATAGTTGTGATCCGAGAGGACGAGAAACTGATAGCCGTTCTCCCGATACCACGTGGCTACATCGAGCGGCGTCGAATCGCCGTCGCTGTTCAGCGTGTGGGTATGCAGGTTGCCCTTGTACCACTTCAACGCTGGGGCCTGGTACGGGAACGAGATCCAGCAAAGCAGCAAAGCGGGGACAATCAAGGCGGCGCGTTTCATGCACAAATCAGTTTGGCACAGCGCGCCGGGACGCCGCGCCCGGCTCCCGCGCTTGTCCGCCCATCATCTGGTACGGTATAAACAACTCTGTCCCTGATTGCTCCCAGGTAGCCCGTGTCCCCGACTGCCAGAGCGAGGACCGGATCACGTACCAACCACCAATGGCGTTCGCACGAAGAAAAACCATGAGCCGATTTATCAGACCTGCCGCTTTGCTTCTCCCGATCGTCGCTCTCCTCGCGTTGTTTGGTCAGGACGGACCGGAAACGGTCGTTCGCGGAAGCAAACGATTCGACCGGCGAGTGGTCATCTCCGGCCTCGCCGGACCCTGGGAACTCACCTGGGGCCCCGACAACAAGCTCTGGATCACCGAGCGAACCGGCAGGCGCGTTGTCCGCGTGGATCCGGCGACCGGTGAGCGCCAGGTGGCCGTCTCCATCGGTGAGGCGGCGGCGCCGGGAGGTCAGGACGGAGTGCTCGGGATGGCGCTCGATCTCAACGCCGCCGCCAACGGCTACGTGTATGTCGCCCACACCTACATCGACAAAACGAAAGCTCCCGACACGCGCGTGACCGATCCGGCCAGCCCCTACCGGCACCTGTTCGGCAAAATTGTCCGTTTCACCTACCATCCGCGGACCGGAACTCTCTCGGACCCGAAGGACATCGTCACGGGCCTTCCCGCCGGCAACGACCACAACGCGATGCGTCTGAAAATCGGGCCGGACCGGAAGCTCTACCTTACCGTCGGCGACCAGGGCAATAACCAACTGGGCAACTTCTGCCTCCCCATTCTTGCGCAGCGCCTGCCTACCCAAGCCGAAATGAAAGCCCGGGACTACGCCGCCTACGAAGGCAAGTCGCTTCGGTTGAATCTCGACGGTACCGTCCCCAAGGACAACCCCACGCTTGCCGGAGTGGTCAGTCACGTCTACACCTACGGCCACCGCAATCCGCAGGGTCTCAACTTCAGCCCGGACGGCACCCTCTACTCGACCGAGCATGGACCCAAGACCGATGACGAAGTCAATGTCCTCAAGGCCGGATCGAACTATGGATGGCCGCATGTGGCCGGCGTGCGCGACAACAAGGCCTACGAATACGCGCGCTGGGCGGAGTCGACCAAGCCCTGTTCCGAACTCAGCTTCAACGACGTGGTGATTGACCCCACGGTCCCGCGCGAGCCCGAATCGGCGTTCACCCAGCCGTTCCGCGAACCCATCGCGACGATGTTCACCGTCCCTACCGGGTTCAACTTCGAAGACCCGGTCTGCAAGGGCTTTCATTACATTTGCTGGCCCACCGTCGGCGTCTCGGGCGTTGAATTCTATAGTTCGAAGAACGGCGGCATTCCCGGGTGGGACTCGGTTCTGCTGATCACGACGCTCAAACGCGGCTCTCTTTATGTGTTGCCCTTGACCGCCGATGGCCAGAAGGCCGCCGGTCCCATGAGCCGTTACTTCCAGTCGGAGAATCGTTATCGCGACACGGCGGTGAGCCCGGACGGGCGCACCCTTTACATCGCGACCGATTTTGAGGGTCTCGGCGAGGCTCTCAGCGGCGGCGCGACGTCGGACATGCAGGACAAGGGGGCGATCCTGGCATTCACCTACGCAGGCGAGGGGGATCCGAACCGCCCCCAGGATTGGGCGCCGGTCAGCCGGACTCGGCCGTCCACCAGCCAGCCAGCCGCATCGATGCAGTCGTATCCGGAGCCTCGGGTCACGGCACAGTTCACCGCCAGCCAGGTTGCCGACGGCAAACGCGCCTACAATTCCAACTGTGCGGTATGCCACGGCAGCACGTTGACCAACGGCACCTTCGGCACTCCGCTCGCGGGCGAGTACTTCAAGAGCCGGTGGCCGGGGAAAAGAGTCGCGGCGCTCTACGACAAGGCTAGGACGATGCCTCCTTCGACGCCGGGCTCGCTGCCGGCGGAAACCTACGCCAACGTCGTTGCCTACGTCCTGAGCATCAACGGTGCGAAATCGGGCGAGGTCTCCCTTGCGGTAACCGGGGACGCAATGCGGCAAATGCGGATTGACTGACGCGCAAGCGCCCGGCGCGCCAGGGGCGCGTTCGCCTCGAGCCCACGGCGTCAGCGAGGGGGTTGCCTTTGGTCAGAGCCGCGACCGGAAGGGAGCGGGCAGCCCCGATTTTCTTACACGATCTCAGTCGTGGGGTTGCCAACACCCTCCACCACTCCCGACGGCCCACACCATCAGAGGCCGACCGCAAGGGGGGCTGCCATGTTCTTCAAGGGAGGCGGCAGGCGGACTCGGCCAGGGTCGAAGCGGGCCGGCGGGCGAAGAAAGCCCGCCGTTTATTGTTTGGAGAGAGAACGCAGTAGACGGTCAAACCAATCAAGCGGTGCGCGGTGTGCCGGCATAAGGCGAGGGTACGGATCAGGAAGGGAGCGGCGGTGCTGCGGGGAGAGTCGGTGCGGATGAGCGCGGGCTGGTTCACGGTGTCACCGTGGGCGGTCGAGAGGCACAAGAACCTCCAGCGGCGTACCGGAAGTTCACGGAGGTGCCGGAGCGATTGGAGGACCGGGAGAAGGCGGTGTAGGAGCGGACGCGAGTCAGCGCGCGCAGGTCGTCTTGAGGCGCCCCGGCGACCGGGGTGTAACCTGGATCTGGACGCCGCCGAAGAGGCTATGGTGCCGATGCGGATTACTCGAGCGTTGGGGTACCAAGGCCGCCAGTGGCGCAAAGCGGGGACGGCGGAAAAGGTCAAGAGACATGATTTTCCCGGTCCCGAGGTGCCCCGCGCCGATCCCTACGGGATCTACGATCTGGGGCGCAACACCGGCTTCGTCAACGTGGGGAAGGACCACGATACGGGCGCGTTTGCGGTGGCTTCGATTCGGGCCGGTGGCGAGTGGAAGGCCGCCGTCTGTACCAGCCCGCACGGCGTCTGCTGATCACCGCCGATGGCGGTGACAGCAACGGCTGGCGCCTGCGGCTTTGGAAGTGGGAGTTGCAGCGCTTGGCCGACCAGACTGGGTTAACACTGACGGTTTGCCATTTCCCGCCGGGCACGAGCAAGTGGAACAAGGTGGAACACCGGTTGTTCTCCTTCATCTCGTCCAACTGGCGTGGCGAGCCACTGCGCGACTACGAGAACGGTAGTGCGGCTGATCGCCGGGACAACGACCGTCAAAGGCTTGAAAGTGACCTGCCGTCTGGATCATAGCCGACAGTGATTTCCCAACGGGAGTGCAGTGCTTTCACGATGCCGTCAACCGCTTCCTCAACGATCAGAGTCAGCCCAAGCCGTGGAGCCCCGCAGTGGACATCTTCGAGACCCAAACCGAGGTCCTCTTTAAGGTCGATGCCGCGGGACTGAGTCTTGAGGACATTGATGTCCAGCTCGAGAACGGAACAATGACGCTCAAGGGCCAGCGGAAGTTCGAGAAGGACGATAAGGTCAAAGAGCTACCATCGCATCGAACGCAGCCACGGTACCTTCGCACGTTCTTTCACGCTACCTGACACGGTTGATCCCGAGGGCGTGCGCGCCGACTATGCTCAGGGCGTGCTGACGATCACTCTGCCGAAGAAGGAACTGGCCAAACCTCGGGCCATCAAAGTGAACCTGAACTGAGCGCTTAGAGGGGACTCCGTTAAATCTTCAAGCATCGCAGTCGTTGTTAACGGTGGGCCGACCGAGTGCCAGCCGTTACTTTGTGCGGCCAGTGCAGCCGCGTAGGCGGATCACCGAGAAACGCGTAGAAACGTGAGGACCGGGTTTGAGGACCGTGGCCGTCCAACGCGTTTCCCGGTTTCCATCAAGGACGCAGGAATCCAGTCAGCCACTTGCACATGGCACTGTCAGTAAACCCGATCCTGCGTCACCAACGGACCGCCGCGCAAGCCTACCGCGGAAGATGCAGAAACGCGATGGACGTCCCGGTTTCTGGGGTTTATTGACGAACGCCCCCGTTTGGGATGGCGGCCGGAGCTCGTGGCTAGAACGGGATTTTCGCGATCAGATTCTTCCAGTCGTTTGCTCTGTCGTCTGTCCAAATCAAAATCAGCGTCTCGACGACCTCTCGAATTGGCGCGTCCTGAGGGATAGCGAGAAGCACTCCTGGGCTCGTGCCGCCCGAGGCGATGAACGAGGCAAGCGCCAATGGCATCGTTCGCTTGTCGTGGCTTACGAGAATTCGAGACTGCGACGTCGCGAGGCGCAGAACGGCTTCGTCGTCGAGACCATCCAACCGGGCCGCCTGAGCTGTCTGAAAATCGACGCGCGCTTCGCGGCGCAGCGTTGCGTCACAATGATCCTCTTCAGGTCGTTGTCCGCCTGAAACCGAATGCTCAGTGCTTCGCCAGATCCTGCGTTGAGATCTCGTGACGGGCGTGCTCAAGACGGCCATGCAGTTTGGGGCGACTTTCGCTCAAAGGCCGGACCGAGCGCTCGATCTCCGTTTCCCCTTCGCGGATGTTGGCATCGACCTCCTGCTCATGAGCGAGGTAAAAGGCAATCGCCCCGTACACCTGCTCCAGACTGAGAGAAGAGAAATTCTGGAGGATGGTCTCCGGCGAGTCTCCGGCCTTGAAAGAGTACACAATGGAGTCCAGGGAGACACGCGTGCCGGCGACGTAGTATCCGCCGTTGCGCTGCTCGATATATTCGCTTCGCTCCATGCTTCAAGTATAGAAGTTTCCGGCAAGGGACGTCTGTTGCGCGCCGGGGGAGGTCCGGGGCCGTCCAACGCGTTCGCGGTTTCCATCAACGACACTCGAATCCAATCAATCACTTGCACACGAGCGACGACACTCACAACCGGCGCCCTGTCCCTGGTTTCCAATTGGAAGAACGACCGCCCCTTCTGGCCTGAAGCGCGGTGTAGAGGAGCATGGTTCCCCGTCCGATGGGTGGCGATTCGCGAGCGCCGCGTCTGCGAGGAAGGGTCTATTCTTCCCGGATCTACCTCGGCACGGTGATGACGTATAGTGAGGAGGAAAATGTCAGGACCTTCGAACTTACTCCGCGTTGTCTCTCTGTCGTTGCTGTCAGCGATCGCGCTCCACGCCCAGTTGGAAATCGTCGAACGCTCCACCGTCTACAAGCACGAGCGGGAAGACCCGTATGACGGGGCCAACCTGTTTGGCTTCAACCACGCTCCTAACGTCATCGTGCTGCCGGACGGGCGACTCTTCGCAGCCTGGTTCTCCGGCCCGTTTGAAGCCTCGGTTCACCAATCCGTGATCGGCTGCTACTCGGCCGACCAGGGACGCACCTGGTCGAAGCCCGAGATCATGAGCGACTTCCCGCGCCGCTCCGATTTCGATCCCGCGCTCCTCTCCGACGGCAAGCGCGTCTGGCTCTTCTACTCCGCGGGGCGCTGGAACCGCTATCCCTTCGTCAGCGACGAGAAGAATAATGTTGGCGAGAATTCCTTTCAGATCTACGTCCGGACCACGGACGATTCGGGACGCACCTGGACCCCGCCGGTTCCGGCGGCCATTGGCCGCACCTACAACAGCCGCAACAACGGCATCCGCCTCACGACGGGAGAACTCATTCTGCCGATTGTCAAGATTCGCGGCGGCGAGACGGGCGTGCTCAAGTCCTCCGACGGCGGGAAGACGTGGAAACACTTTGGAAAGATCACGACGCCGCAGGGCGAAGACGAACCCACCATCGTTGAACTGAAGTCCGGCGCGATCCTGATGTATCTCCGCACCGGCGGCGGAACGCTGTGGCGTACGGTTTCGCGGGACAAGGGCGAGACCTGGTCGACGCCCGAGAACGCAAACATCGTCGCGGCGCGATCGTCGCACAGCCTGTTCCGGTTGAAGGACGGCAGAATCGTGCTGACGCACAATGCGTCGCCCAAGGAGCGCACTCCGCTCACCATACGCGTTTCCTCCGATGACGGGGCCAAATGGGGCGAGCCGCTGACGTTGGCGTCCGTGCCCGAGTGGCGTCCCGGCAGCAGCGACGTCCGGCGTCAGGTGAGCTACCCGACGGTGGCGCAACTGGCCGACGGAACACTGGTGGTGTTGTGGGCCGATATCGGGATCGCCGATACGGTGCAATACGGGGACATTCAGTGCGCCCGCGTGCGCGTGCGATAACACCACAACCTGCGCCCAACCTGTTCCGAGGCCCGACCGCAAGCGAGGGCTTCCGAACTACTGCAGAACACTGATTGCGCTCGACAGGGCCGCGACGCGCGACTCGGCCTCCGCCTTCACCTGCTGAACGCTCGCGCGCTTGACCTCCTCGTAGCCGCGGATGCGATCCGGAAGGCAGGCGATCTGCATTGCTTCCGCCTGGTTGGCATCGTTGACCTCCGGCAGGACACGCCGGATCAGGTTGCGATACCACGCCACGAGTTCCCGCTCCTCGCGGCGCGAAGACTGAAGGCCGAACAAGTCCAAAGCCGTGCCCCGCACAAAGCGGAGCCGCGCGAGCCCCCGCAGCAGGGACAGGGACCAGGCGCCCACCCGGATCTTGTTGTTGAACCCAAATGCCCGCAGAAACGGAGGGTGAAGATTGAACTCGATCGATTGAACCTGCTCCCACTGCTCGTCGAGTTCCCGCCGGAACGAGGCCTTGGACAAAAGACGCGCCACCTCATACTCGTCCTTATACGCCATCAGCTTGTACAAATACCGGGCCACGGGCTCCGCGAGAGCGGGCGCGCGAGCGGCTACCTCGCGCACGAACGCGCGGTACTCATCGGCGTACCGGACACCCTGATACTCGACCAGATCGGCGTAGCGCCGCTCCACGAGAGGACGAGGATCTTCCACTGACGCCGCGGGCGCGATCACGGCCTCGACGGCGCGGGCGTCCCCGTAGTACCGGCGTCCCCAGCGGAAGGCTTCGAGGTTGCGTTCCACCTCGGCCTTGTTCAACCGGATCGCCTCTTCGATCGAGGCTCCCTCGAGCGGGATCAGGCCCGCCTGATACGCCACGCCCAGCAGAAACACGTTGACGGCCAGGTGGCTGCCGAACAGCGATTCGGCGATCCGGCTGGCGTCGACGAACACGTTCCGCCCGCGATCGGTGTATTGATTCACCAGCGCCATCACCCGCCGCGGCCCGGCCAATGGGATCTCGCCGCGGATCACCTCTCCGGTCGGGACCTCCGAAGTATTGACGACCGCCGCGGTGCGTGACGGGTCGGCGCACTTCAGGTTCTCGGGAGCGCCCGCGCCCACCAGGTCGAAGCCGAGGATGACATCGGCGTTGCCGTACCCGATCTTGACCGCCGCCTCGATGGGCCGCTCGCTCAGCACGATGCTCGAAACCACCGCCCCGCCTTTTTGCGCCAGGCCGGTCTGATCGAGCGTGATCGCCGAGACGCCGTCCAGCCACGCCGCGGTGGCCAGAAGGGCATTGATCGTCACCACGCCCGTGCCCCCGATTCCCGGGGACAGGATGGCGTAATACTCGCCGGCCTTTGCCTTGTCGCGCGGTTCCGCGATCGGCCCCGCCGCGCCCGGGTCCACCACGCGCTTCTTCAGCCCCGTTCCGGGTTTCAGGTTCACCGTAACGAACGAAGGGCAGTCGCCCAATGCGCAGGAATAGTCCTTGTTGCAGGACGACTGGTGGATCCTCGTCTTCTGGCCGTATCCGGTCTCCACCGGATACAGGCTCATACAGTTCGATTTCCGGACGCAGTCGCCGCAGCCCTCGCAGACTTCCTCGTGAATCACCAGGCGCCGTGCCGGCTCTTCCAGCTTGCCGCGCGACCGCAGCCGCCGTTTCTCGGCCGCGCACTGCTGGTCGTAGATAATGACCGTGACGCCGTCCACTTTTTCGAGTTCGCGCATCGCCTCGGCGAGATCGTCCCGGCTGCGAAGTTCCGCGTTGGACGCCAGGGTGACGGAAGCATACTTGGCCAGGTCGTCGGTGAGGACGAGCGTCCGCTTGACGCCCTCGGCGGCGAGTTTGCGGGTCAGATCGGGGATCGGCAGCGCGCCGGAGGCAACCTGTCCTCCCGTCATCGCGACGGCGCCGTTGTAGAGAATCTTGAACGTGATGTTCACGCCGGCGGCGACGCAGGCGTTCAGCGACATGGTTCCGGAGTGGAAATAGGTGCCATCGCCGATGTTCTGAAACATGTGGCCCCGTTCGACGAAGGGCGACATCCCGATCCACGGCGCGCCTTCGCCGCCCATCTGCGTGAGGAACGAGTAGCCCCGGCCCGTGTGTCCCAGCATTTGCGACATGGCGTGGCAGCCGATGCCTCCGCCGGCGAACTGGCCATCGAGCAGAATGGTGGAGCGATTGTGCGGGCAGCCCGAGCAGAAATTGGGCGAGCGCCCGGGAATCTGCGGATAAGAGCGCTGGTCGATCGCGGCAATGCGCTCCAGGCGCGCGGCGAAGCCTTCAGGCAGGGCGCGCCCGGCCAGGACCCGCGCCAGCGCGGCCGAGACGTCTTCCGGCGTCAGTTCCCCGGTCGCCGCCAGCAGCGGGTCGCCCTTCGCATCGAATTTGCCCAGAATCCGGGGACGGTGCGCTGCCTCGTACAGCGACTCGCGAAGCTGCAGCTCGAGAAAGCTGCGCTTCTCTTCAATGACCAGAATCGTCTCGAGCCCCGAAGCGAACTCGCGCACGAACGCGGGCTCGAGCGGGAAGGTCATTCCGAACTGCGCGATGCGAATGCCCAGGCGTTTCAGGTCCTCCTCGGTCAGAGCGAGGTCGCGGAGAGCCTGCCGCAGGTCGTGATACGGTTTGCCGGCGGACGCGATGCCGAGCCATGCGTCCGAGCGCGCGCCGGCCCAACGGTTCACCCGGTTGAGGCGGGCAAACTCGCGGGCGGCCTCCAGACGCCGGTTGACCATCTCGTGTTCCAGCATCAGGGTATAGGGCACCACCAGCCGAGCGTCGAAGACCTTGTCGTAGCCTTCCGGCAGGCGGATCGCCAGCCGTTCGGGATCGGTCTCCGCCATGCCACCGCCGTCGCAGACGTTGGTGACCATCTTCATCGCGCACCATGCGCCCGAGAACCGCGAAAGCGCAGTCGCCAGCAAGCCGTAATCGAGAATCTCCTGCGCGTTGCCGGGGTAGAAGACCGGCATGCCCACGTTGTAAAAACTGAAGTCGCTTTGGTGCGGAATGGTGGAGCTTTTGGCGACGTGATCGTCGCCGCCCAGGACGAGCGCGGCGCAGTTGCGGCCGGTGCCTGCCAGGTTGGCGTGACGGAAAACGTCGCCGGTACGGTCCACCCCGGGACCCTTGCCGTACCAGATGCCGATCACTCCGTCGAGCTTCGTTCCCCCGGCAATCTCGACGATCTGGCTGCCGAAGACGCTGGTAGCCGCCACTTCTTCGTTAATCCCGGGGACAAAGTGCACGGAGTGCGCGCGCAGCAGACGCCCCACGCGCTGGAGCGACAGATCGTAGTTGCCGAGCGGCGATCCCGAATAGCCCGAAATGAACGCGCCCGTGCGCAGCCCTGCTTTCTGATCTCGCCGGACCTGCTCCATCGGCAAGCGCACCAACGCCTGGATTCCCGTCAGATAGACGCGTCCGCCGTCGACTGTATATTTGTCTTCAAGCTGCATAGGCCAAGCCGGTCAGGAGCGCGGCGCCTCTCGATATGGGGCGCAAAGACCGTCAGAATCCTGTCGTCGCCGGCTGCGCCTGACGCCGCAACCGGGCGGCGTCGTGAACCCACCGTCTCAGGATCTCATAGCCACGGTCACCCGGATTGTAGCGGCGCCCGCCCTGATGCCCATCCTCTTTCCCGGTCTGGACATTCAGCGGCTTGCGGAGCAATTTGCTCTGCTCGACATCGCCCTCGTTGACCCGTTCGAGAAGGATGCGGTAGTTTTTCCAGGCGTCCTTCGCGGAGAACCAACCCGTGCGGCGTTCCGGTGCGGCCAGTTCCATCGACGGAACCCGGCCCGGCACGCCGTGGCATCCGAAACATGCTTGTTCGTCGTTCCGCTGAGCCGTGTTCATCTCCGCCAGCACGTAGTCGCGGAAGAATCGGAAATTCTCTCGCCAGGCCCCACTCTGCATCGCCGGCATGCGCTCACCCTGGTCGGAGGCGACGGCCTGCTCGAGTTCCCGATCGAACGCTTCGGGCCGGTACCGCTCGGGATTCGGCAGGTTGAGCTTTTCGAGCGCGCCCCGCACGGAGCTGTTGTAATGCAACTCGGTCTGGAACGCCATGCGCACAGCGGTATCGCGCAAGCGCTGATCCACTTTGGGGTCGAGTTGTTTCAGGTACAGATTCAGGGCCCATTGCTCCAGGTCCGGCCGCACGTTGGGAGCCTTCGGCCCGCGCACGTCGGGAATCGGGTTGCCGTACCCGACCAGCCAACTCACGCTGGGCAGCCAGAAATATTCCTCCACCGGACTGGCGAACGTTTTGGGCAGTTGCCCCAGCAAAATGTCGGTGCGCAGGTCCGGATTGGAGCCCACGAATCCGCCCAGCTGCTCGGCCAGATACCATTCCGCCTCACTGGCCTTGGGATCTTTGGGATTCTCGAATTTGGGGATCACCAGACCGTAGAAAATCCGCTGCTGTTCCTCGGTCTTGGGCAGGTTCCAGCGGGCACGATTGAACAGGCGGATCACCGGGCGGGACAACTGATCGCGGCGCTCGGGATCGCTGGCCCCGCGGCGCACTTGCTCCATCAATGGTTCCAGAAACTCCTGCGTGCCCGGCAGCGAGATCACGCGGGGGTCCGAGACGGACGTCGCGGCGATGGTCCGCAGGTTCTCCGGGCCGTTGGTCGCGTACTCCAGCAACTTCTTCTGCAAGGGCTGATAGGTCGCGTTGGCCGCCGCTTCGAGCGACAGGCGGACGCGGTCCATGTCCTTGGCCGATTCGGCGCGGCCCAGGTACTCGAGCACGGCCTTTCCCGCCATTTCGGCGGAGTGTTCGGTCACGTAGCCCATCTGACCGGGCCCGCCGTCGCCGCCGGCCATGTTGTAGAAGGTCCCCGCCGTGGCCACGATGCGATCTACCATTCGCTGCGGAGGCGACTGGTCGAGCCGCCGGGAGATCGCTTCGAACAGCTTGGCCAGTTCCGGATACTGATGATCCACTGAGCCGTTGGCCCGCTGCCCGTTAGCGATGAACAGCGCCTGAGACTGATAGCGCAATGCGTTTTCGGCCAGCACGCTCGGCTCCGGCCGTTCCAGCGCCTTCACAAACGCCTGATTCACCGCCGGTCGAATCGGGGGATTCCAGATCCACCAGTTCCACGCCGCGCGCGACGCCCACGCGCGAACCGCCGGGTTGGGGTCGGCGTTCATCATGCGATCGAGCAGCGCGCCCAGGCGGGTGAAATCGACGCGGGCTCGCGGCATGACGGCATCGGCCCTCATGATCAGCGCGGCCGCGACTTGTTCCCGTACGCGATCCGCACCCGTTTCGCCGGCGCGTATCGCGGCTTGCCACCCCTTGTCGTCGAGCAAGGTCTGGCGAAGTCCCCAGCGGGCCGCCTCGCGGACCATCTTGACGGAATCGTCGAGACCCGCGATCAAGGCCGCGGCGCCACTCTCGTCGTGAACCGCGCCGAGGCCCAGCATCGCCCAATACCTCACATGCGGCCGCGCGTGCTTGGCGCCAGCCAACATCCGGTCGATCGTTTTCACATCGGCGGTGACCGCGAGCATCCGCTGATCCGACACTGGATCCATCGCCCTGAGACGCACCACCGGGCTCTCCGGATAGAGCCGGGCCAGAGTGTGCAAGACGTAAGCCGTGGTCACGAAACCCGTGAGGGCAGACTCGTTCCAGCGCCCGTAGGGATCCTGCTTTTTCAGCAGCCACTCGACCCCCCGCCGGATTTGCGGATCGTCGGGACCGGCGCCCGAAGCGTGAAGGGCCGCGATCGCCAAAGCGGTGGGGGCGGGGTCCGGCTTCTCGTCCACTTCCTGCGGTGAGAATCCCCAGGCCCCATCTGAGCGCTGCAGGGCCCGGATCTTCTTCAGGTCCGCCGCCACCTGTGCGTCGATCTTCTGTCGCATCGCGGCCGGTGCCGTATCGGGAGGGAACGTCCGGCGGAAGAACTCGACGCGGTGCGCGTAATCGTCGAGGAATTTGGTTTCCACGCCCAACATCTTCTGGGCCTTCTCGTGAAGAGCCTCGAGAAATCGCGCTTCGCCCGTGCGTTTATGGGCCTCGGCCAGGATCTCGCCCGCGAATTTGTAGACGACGGCTTGGCCTACGTTCGAGCCCTTGCCGGCGGCGTTGATGCCGCTGGGGTCATTCGACTGGAGGACGAAGTTTGCGGTGCGAACATGTTGGCTGGAGTGCAGTTTTCGTGCCGCCACGACTCTCTCCGCCAGCACCACGTTGTACCCGGCGACGCGCGTCCCGGCCGGACCATCGCCGAGATCGAGCGGCGGCAGGCTGGTGTTGTTCGCGGCGTCTTTCAGCACGTTGGTCGGCCGCAGCGACTCGTACATCACGTTGACCAAGTGGCGCAGGTTCCAGACATTCTCCGGCCGGTAGCCCATCGCCATGGGAACGGCCACACCCCATACACCCGACTGGGTGTGGCAGCTCATGCAACCCGTTCCCAGCAGGCTGCCCGTGTCGCGAATCCGCCGCTCCACCGCCGCCCCGCGAGGGCGATTGAGCAGCCACGCGTCCACCTGGGCAAGGTGATCGTACATCCCCTGCCGGATCGCCTGCCGCGGGTCGGTGTAGGGCGCAGGCTTCCGGACGCGCAGTTCCAGCCCGTATCCGGGAGAGTTGGCTTCCACGCGCAGAAAGTAGGTCTGGCCGGGTTTCAACGTTCGATTGATTTCGGTGCGGTGCTCTTCCTGCTGCTGGTGCACGCGCTCGTTTGCGTTCGCGCCTTCCTTGAACTCCTGCCCGTCGGCGGCGTAGAAACGAAGCCGCGCCACCACCAGAGGGTCCGTCAACTCGAGGTTCGCGGTGAGCAGTCGCGGTTCCGTGCCCTGGAACTGAAGACGAAACCAATCGTCGCCGCTGTTGCCGGCGGCTCCGTTGTCGAAGTACTCGATGTCGTCCGCGCCGCCGGTGATGTGAACCGTCTGTTCTTCATTAGTGAGCGGCGGAACCGCTTGCGCCAGGGCCTGGCTGTCGTTCGGTTCGGCCTCGATCAACTCGCCGGAGGAGGGCAGTTCGATCGTCCTCACCGCGATGCGAACCGCCGCCCGGCGCCCAGCGGGCCAGGGAGTCTGGCGCGGGAAGGCCGCGATGCTGGGGACGACCCCGGGTTCCCGCCACCGAGGGGCGTTGAAGTGAGGGGCTTCGTCTTCCACCGGGTTGATCTTCAGCGTGTACTCACCGGCCGAAGGCGCGCGGTAGACGGTGAACACGTCCGGATCGAGGGCATGCAGCACCTTGCGGAAGCTGGCTTTGGCGTCAGGCGAACTCCACGTCACCGCCAGACGGCCATTCGTGGGGAGGGCGGAAGGCGCTTTCACCGACACCCCGATCTCGACCGTTTCGCCCGCCGCTAACCGTATCGCTCGCTGCCAAGGGTCAGCGATTCCCTGCATGGTTTCGAGGTCGGCGCTCCAGGCGTTCCAGAGGAAAACCAGGACCAGAGCAGCTCTGCCGGCGTTGCTCGTCATGCGGGTTATTATACCGGTGAGCGTGCGCCGTATCTTGATCTGGGCGAGAATGGAAGAGGAATGAAACTCCTGATCAGCATCTACCAGGATGAAGACGGCGTCTACATCGCGGAGTGTCCTTCGATTCCCGGCTGTGTCAGTCAAGGAATGTCCGAAACGGAAGCCGAAGCGAATCTCGCGGACGCGATCCGCGAATGCCTGGCGGTCCGTGCAGAAAAAGGTAAGCCGCTGATCGTTACGACCCGTGAGATCGAAGTTCCGGTCTAATGCCCCGCTTGCCTGTGCTTAGACCGCGCGACGCCGTTCGCGCATTTGAGAAATTTGGGTGGCAGGCACAACGATAGAGAGGCAGCCACATCGTTTTGACGAAAGCTGGGCATCCCGCGACGCTTTCGGTGCCAGACCACTCGCAGGTAGCTCGCGGAACCCTGCGTGTGTTGATCAGCAAGGCCGGCTTGACCGTCGAGGACTTCCTGAGCGCCCTGGAGTGATCTACTCCCGTAGCGCCTTCTTCTTCCGCGACAGCTTTTCCTCATCCTTCATCGACCGGTCGAACCCATAGTGCGCCTCCTCCCACGACCCGTACGTCGCGTTGGGTATCAGGATCCACTTGCATCCCCAAAAAGCGTCGTAGGGCCGGGCGAGTTCCGCCCGCTTCTCCACCGTTGCCCGGATGCCTGGCAGGAAATCGCCCAGGTCGTCTCCCACGAGCAACAGGATGCGGTATCCGGAAGCGACGGACGTGCGGCGGCTGGACTTGTCGCCCGTCCAGTCCGGCTTCTCACCGGCGGTCAGCACCACGTCGACACGATCGCTTAGCGGAAACCCGGCCCGCGTCAGATTCCGCCGCGTGGCTTCCTCGTGCCTGGCATGATTGCGGTTGGTGATGTAGAACACCGTGACGCCCCGGGACCACGCGTACTGCAGAAACTCGAGCGCTCCGGGGATCGGCTCGGCGCGCGCTTCGCTCACCCACTCTTCCCAGACTTCTCCGAATTCCGCCTTGCGCCGGATCATCCGGGCCTGCGACGGCGAGTTGTCGAGGATCGTCTCGTCGACATCGACGATGAGGGCGGGCGGCAATTCCCGATACCCGCCGGCCTGCTCGACAGCCGCCGTCCAGTTGGCATCGGCCAGTGCGCGGTCCAACTGCTCCCGGGCCATCCGGTACGCCTGCAGCGTCGCCCCCCGATACTCCTGAGCGCTCTGTGCCCACAACGCCGCGTGCAGTTTCTCGTGCGTATCCCGGGTTTGCCCGGAAACCAGGGTGGCCAGGCTCAAGCCAGCCATCATCCAGATTGGCGATCTCATCTTTCTCAGACTCGCACGAATCCGAGAGGCTATAATCGGGAGGCGGATGGCCCCGCAAATCGCCCATCTTCATACCTACTTTCTGTTCCCCTTCTCGCTCGACAAAGAAGTACTCATGGGCGAGCACCGTGACATTTGGACGAAACACACCTATTGGATCGACGGCTTGGATGAGTGGATCGGCGCGCACCACGGGCGAGGCCATTCGAAGATCGTCGACCATCTTGGCCCATGGCGGCGCGCCCCGTATACGCGGTTCGACATGGATTCGTCTGCGTATCAGGACATGGTGTTCTTCCATCCGTTCGTCCGGCGCGTGTTCTTCGACACGGCGGACGCTACCGGCGCCGGCAGGAAGGAAGCGCTCCTGCGCTGCTATGCCATTAATGTCGGCGGCGGGGGAAAGAAGCTGTGGTTCGAGGGCAGTGATCAGAAAGGCCGTGACGCGTCTCTCGAGGTGACCGACCTTCGTCTGTTCCTGTTCGCCAACGGCATCGGCATCCTCAGCATTGGGGTGGAGGCCTTCAACCTCCCGGTCGAGCAGGCCCTCTGGATCAACGAGTCGATGCGCAAGATCTATCCGTCCAGCGGCCGCCAGGTCCGCGAAGGGCGCATTCCCGCCCGCCTGGCCTGGGTCCTCGAAACCAAGGAGGGCCGCGAGGCTCTGGCCGAAGAGACATTCTCGCGCGGCGAAATGACCGGCTGCCTTCCGCCTCTGGCCTCCACCATCACGTCCCTGCTGTACTTCGCCGACTATACGCGTGAGGAATTCGAGCCCGTTCTGGACGAGCGGATGATCGTCAACACCTACGCTGCGGTCGATCCGGCCGGCTTGGGATCGGACTACCTCGTTTCGGAAGCCTATCAGGTGCTGCTGAGCCGGCTTCTCTACGTCGACCGCTGGGGCGCCGGCTTCCGCTACGACCGCGATTTCATCCGTCCGGCTCTCGACCGGCAGTTGTACACCCGCTGGTCGCACCAGGGCACCTACTACGGCTTCACCAGCTACTCCAGTCTCACCGCCTGCATGGGCACGTTCGACTGCGACGAGCACGAACTCCGGGAGGGATTCCTCATCCATCGCATGTTCGACGGCCGCTACTACCTGATGTCCCTGATTGCGCTGTTCTACCGGGCGACCCTGCTCGATTTCGCAGAACGGACCGCGCTGGTTTCCAAGCAGCTCTATCTCGACCAGGGGCACGGCCATCTGGCTGGAGACAACATCCGGCTGGCCAACGATCTCCGCGCCGACTTCCTGCACTTCTCCAATTACTGGTATTTCGGCGAGCTTGCCAACAAAGACGAGGAGATCGAGCACTTTCTCATCCAACGCGCGGAGTTCGGGATCGAGGATATGAAACAGGAGATCGAAGAGGAGGTGGAGAAGTTGAACGCCTCTCTGCACGGCTACTATCAGTTCCGCAACACCGAATCGATCAACCGGCTGGCCATGCTCAGCCTGCTGTTTGGCGCGGGCGCCGTGCTCACCGGCTTCTTCGGCATGAACTTCGCCGGCGACTTTGGCAAGCTGTTCTTCGAGGGCAGTCCCGCCGCGCCCGCGGTCCACGTGGTGGCCGTCTGGCTGGTCACGATTCTGGCGTTCGGAGTCTTGTGTTTTGGCGTATTTCTGGTGGCGGCCAACTGGTCGGACTACGCCGAAATTCTTCTGCCCCGCCGTTGGAAAGGCGGCGGATCGTCAAGCCTACGGAGGAATTCCTGATGTCGAAGCTACGTATCGGAATCGCCGGGTTCATGCAGGAGTCGAACACTCTGGCCCCGCGGCCGGCGGTCCTCGGTGATTTCGAGATCCAATCGGACGCTGCGATCCCGGACTTCCACGCCAGCACCAACTCCGAGATCGCCGGCTTTCTGGACGCCTGCCAGGAGCACGGATGGGAACCGGTTCCGCTGGTCAGCGCGAACGCGATTTCCGGAGGGGTCCTCGCCCGCGACTGTTTCGAGCGGATCTCCGCGCAGATCATCGAAGCCGTGAACGGAGCCCGAATCCACGGCTTGCTGCTGGCGCTTCACGGCGCCATGTCAACCGAAGAGCACCGCTCGGCGGACGCCGAATTCGCCCGCCGTGTGCGCGAGACTCTCGGCCCCGCGATTCCGTTCTCGGTCAGCCACGACTTTCACGCCAACGTGCAACCCGGTCTTCTCCGGGCGGTGGACGGGATCGCCGGCTATCGCACCTATCCTCACATCGACCAGCGGGACACCGGACGCCGCGCCGCCGCGATCCTGGGCCGCGTCTTCGACGGCGCAACTACGACGCGATACCGGATTCCCATACCAATGATGGTGCCGCCTCACTGGTCTTCGACCTTCGAGCCGCCATTGAAGGACGTCATGGACCAGACGATGGAGGTCCACGGCGGGGAGGCCGGTCTCTACTGTGTGCAGCCCTGGCTCGATTTCACTCCGATGTCGTCGAGTGCCGTCTGGACGGACTGGGATTCCGATGCGGACACGCCCCGGCGCGTGCGGGCCCTCGCACAGCGCCTGTGGGACATTCGCCGCGACTTCCGCGCGGACTGGACCATGCCCGATCAGTTGATCGCCAGGGTGCGGGCGCAACCCTACCGTCCGGTCCTGGTTTCGGAAGCGCATGACGGCCCGACCGGCGGCGCCGCCGGCGATCACACGGGACTGCTGAGTCTGCTGCTGCCGGTGAGCGGCGAGTTCCGCGCCTGCCTGTATCTGGTCGACCCCGAGTTTGCCGAGCGGGCTCGGGAGGCCGGCGAAGGCGGGACGGTTGAGGCGGCGATCGGGGCGAAGATCGACTCCCGCTTCTCTCGCCCGCTGACGATTCGCGCACGAGTTGAACGTCTGACCAGCGGAGCCTTCGTCGGCAAGGGGCCGGCCTTCACGGGCCGCCAGTTCTCGATGGGGTCGACGGCGGTGGTCTCGGTCGGAGGAATCCGGATCGTGGTAGCTTCGCTTCCCGTGATGATGATCGATCCGGAACTGTTCCGCAGCCAGGGCGTCGAACCGTCCGAGCAGGACATGGTGGGCATCAAGTCGCCCACACTGTTCCGGCCGGCTTACGAATCGATCAGCCGGACCATTCTGTATCTCGACATGGCCGGTCCTTGTCAGGGCCGGCTGGAAGCAGTGGCGTTCCAGGACATCAACCGTCCGATCTACCCGCTCGACGATTTCGAGTGGAGCGCGCCGGAGCCAGAGTGCTACGGGGCTGCCGGCAAGGCGGTTGGAGGGAATTCTCCGGAATAACGCCTAGCGCTTCTTCCGCGCGGCCTTTCTTGCCACGGCCCTCTCCCCGGCTTCCCGCGCGCGGAACTTCGCGATGCGCTCGATCAACTTGACCGGTACAGGCTCGGACAGCGGAAAGCGGATCGTGCCTTTGCTTACCTCGTACCGTGCCAACTCATCCTGGAACGCCGCGACCAACGGACCGATGGCAGGGTACAGCGAGAAGTGCTGCTTCCACCCGGCGAAGTAAACGACCACCTCACCCTGCAGCTTGTAGGCGGGAATTCCTCGGCTTCGGGCACGGCCTTCCGGATGGCCTTCCTCACACGTTCGAGGACGCCCCGAACCGCCTCGGGTCGCGAAGCGATGTACTCGTCTACCGATTTGAAGCCGGTTTTGGCCATTGTTCATCCCAACTTATTCTGCCGGCCATTATCTCACCGGATGGTTCCACGTCAGACAGGTACGCTGCTCCGAAACCAGGGCAATTTTCGGGGCGGTGAAACGGTTGGCGGCCACAGCCGCCGGCCGCTCGCCAAAACGTTTCCGCCCGGAATTGTTCTCGCCACGAGGCCGCGTGTTAGACTACGGGGCGGAGGCGGCGACGGCGGCTCGCCTCACGGGCTGACTCTTGCCCGCCCGCATCGACTCATGTTTCGCCTGTTCCGTGTCTTCATCCCGACATCGGTGGTAGTCCTGCTGCTGTCGGAGCTGTTGCTGGTTACCGGTAGCTACCTGCTCGCGGCCCGAGTCGTCCTCGAAGAGGAGCTGATACCCTACCTGTACGTCGAAAACGGCTGGTTCCGCCTTGGACTCGTCGTCGCCAGCGTCATCCTCGGCCTACATCTCACCGACCTCTACCGCCGCATCCGTGTCAGCAGCCGCATGGTCTTGCTCCAAGACCTATGCCAAGTCCTGGGCATTGCTCTGCTCGCGCAAGGCCTCATTTCCTATGCCTTCCCGCCCCTGCGCCTCGGACGAGGCATCATGCTTGTCGGCAGTAGCCTCACCCTGGTGCTCGTGTTCTGCTGGCGTCTGTTCTACTCGGCCTACATCGTGAGGGTGGTCGGACTCAGGCGGATCCTCTTCGTCGGGTACAACCAACTGGTCGAAGAGATTGCCAACCACATTGTGGAACAACCCGACCGCGGCTTCGAGATCGCTGGCTACCTGGTCGATGAGCAGGCTGAGGGAATCGTGTTGGCCGGAGGGAAGGTATTGGGATCCGTCGGCCTCGTGCGGCGAATCGCCGAAGCCGTGCGGCCCAGCCTGATTGTGGTCGGCCTGACCGAGCGCCGGGCGCGGATGCCCCTCCAGGATCTGCTGGAGTTGCGGTTCAGCGGCTTCGCGATCCAGGAATCCGGAACGGCCTATGAAGCGGTTCTGGGCCGAATCAGCACCAAGGAATTGCGGCCCAGCCAGTTGATCTTCACCGAGGAACTGGGGCCCAGGCGCGGCGCCCTGGCCGTTCAAACTTTGATGAACTTTGTGATCAGCCTGGTCGGGGCCGTGTCGCTGCTGCCGGTCATGCTGCTGGTCGCGGTTATGGTCAAGCTGACCTCTCGCGGGCCGATTCTCTACCGGCAGACCCGTGTCGGAAGGAATGGGGAACTGTTCACCGTCTACAAGTTCCGATCTATGCGCTCGGACGCCGAATCTCAGACCGGAGCCGTGTGGGCACAGCCCAACGACCCGAGGATTACAGCCCTGGGCCGCTGGCTGCGCCGCCTGCGTCTGGACGAACTGCCGCAGTTCTTCAACGTGCTGCGGGGCGAGATGTCGCTGGTCGGACCTCGCCCGGAGCGGCCGGAGTTTGTCAATTCGCTCTCCGAACGAATCCCCTACTACCGGCAGCGCCACTGCGTCCGGCCAGGCATTACCGGCTGGGCCCAGATCAACCATAAGTACGGCGATTCGGTTGAGGACGTCATCACCAAGCTCGAGTACGATCTCTATTACATCAAACACGTCTCGCCCAGCCTCGATGCCTACATCCTGTTTCAGACCGTCAAGACCATCCTGCTGACGCGCGGCGCGCAATAGCGTTGCGAGATAATAAAAGGCAGTCCTCATTTCCTCTTTTTAAGGAGCATCCGTGCCAGCAAGACGCATCGGCATTCTGACGGGCGGAGGCGACGTTCCCGGCCTGAACTCAGTCATCAAGACCGTTACTTATCGCGCCAGTGAGATCGGATACGAAGTCGTGGGCATCCGCCGCGGCTGGGAAGGACTGACGCATCTCGATCTGGATGACGTCGGCAACCGGACCCGTTATATTCTGCCCCTCAATCGGGAAAACACGCGTACCATCGACCGCACGGGCGGCACGTTTTTGCACAGCTCGCGCACCAACCCGTCCAAAATGAAGCGCCTTCCTCCCGGATTGGACGAAGCGGACTACCCGAAGGCCGAGTCCCTCAAGAACGGCGAGAAGGTCGTCACCCTCGACATGTCGAAAAAGGTGATCGAAAACCTGCAGGCCCTCCGTCTCGACTACCTCGTGGCGATCGGCGGCGACGACACCCTGAGCTTTGCCGCGACGTTGCACCGCTTAGGGTTCAACATCATCGCCATCCCGAAAACCATGGACAACGATGTCCGGAACACGGAATACTGCATCGGGTTTTCGACGGCCATCAGCCGGGCGATGGAAGCGATCGACCGCCAGCGGACCACTGTGGGATCCCACGAACGCATCGGCGTCTTCCGCATCTTTGGCCGCGACGCCGGGTACACGGCCTTGTACACCGCCTACGTGACCTCGGTCCGCTGCTGCATCCCGGAGATCCCCTTCAACGTCGACCGGTTGTTCGAGTTGTTAATGCACGACAAGCGCAACAACCCCAGCAATTACGCGCTGGTTCTGCTGTCGGAGGGCGCGCAGTGGGAGGGCTACGAACTTCGCGAAAAGGGCGAGGCCGACGCATTCGGCCATCGAAAAAAGGCAAATGTGGGCGAAGATCTCGCCGAATTGATCCAGAAGCGGTTGAAGGAAGAGACGATCGTCAGCGACCTGACCTACGACCTGCGCAGCGGCAGCCCCGACTTCATCGACAAGATGGTGGCGGCGACGTTCGCGGGCATGGCGCTCGACTGCATCGAGCAGGGCCAGTCCGGCTTGATGATGGCCATCCAGAACGGCTGCTATCAGGCGGTGGAGATCCCCGATCCGAAGCTCGGGCCGCGGAAGGTGGACATCGCGAGCATGTACAACACCGATCGCTTCCGGCCGATCTACGCCCACAAACTGGGCTTGCCAATCTTCATGACCCGTGCGTCATGAACTCAAACCGACCCACGCCCCGCATCCAAACTGAGCCGCGACCGTCAGGGAGCGGTGGCTCGCGCGATGGTAAAGTGCCGCCGGGCGACGTTTTTTGTCGTCCGGCCGGCCCCGCTTGAACGATAAGCTTCCATGAACTGGCGACGACTCTTCTCCAAACCCGCCCCACCCCGCCTGACCCCGGAACTCGAGGCCGAGATCCGCCGCTCTTTCGACGACGCTTCCCGCGACGAAGAACACTTTCCCTCCACCATCGACCCCCGCATCTGGCACGTGAAACTGGTGGTCGAACAGATGGCCGGCGCCAGCCGCATTCTGGATGTCGGCTGCGGAAAAGGCCGCTTCGCCAGAATTGTCCAGGAGAAGAATCCGCTGGCGGAAGTCTGGGGGCTCGACATCTCCGGCGAGATGCTGCGCCATGTGCCCGCCCCGATTCGAACCCGCCAGGGTTCCATGACCGCGCTGCCCTTCGCCGACGCCTGGTTCGACGGCGCCTATGCCACCGAGTCGCTCGAACACGCGGTCGACATCGATCGCGCCGTCGCCGAGATCTGCCGCGTCGTCCGGCCCGGCGGGCGGATCGTGATCATCGACAAGAACGCCGAGCACCTCGGCAAACTCCGGACGCCGGAATGGGAGAAGTGGTTCCGCCCGGAAGAACTGGAACGCCTCCTGGGCCGGCACTGCCGGACCGTGTCCAGCCAGTTCATCTCCTACTGGGAGGACGTGGCGCCCGACGGCATGTTCGTCGCATGGCTGGCCGCCAGGTAGCGGGCGGTAGAATCGAAGAAGCCTATGCAATTTCAAGAAGTGGTGGAGACTCAAGGCCACCTGATCGACTCCCACGTGATGGAGCAGATCTTCGACAAGGTGGTGGAGTTCAACTCCCGGTTCGAGGTCGAAGAATTCCGCATCGGACGCACCAACAGCGACGCCTCGTACCTCCGGTTGAAGGTGGAAGCTCCGACGCCCGAGGCGATGGATCGCCTGCTGCAGCAGTTGCTCGGTCTCGGCTGCGCCCTCGTCGACAAGAGCGACGCGCAACTGAAGACCGTGGAGCGGGACCGCTGCGCCCCCGAGGATTTCTACTCCACCACCAACCACCGCACCTACGTGCGCCACGAGAATCAGTGGATCGAAGTGCGAAACCAGCGTATGGATGCGCTCGTCGTGATCGACGAGGGCGAAGCGTACTGCCGGCGTTTGCGGGACCTGAAAACGGGCGACCGCGTGGTGGTGGGGATGCGGGGCATTCGCGTCCAGCCTGAATCGAAAGAGCGCGACCGCTTGTCGTTCGCCTTTATGTCGCACGGCATTTCCTCGGAGCGCCAGGTGGATACGGCCGTCCTCCAGACCGCGCACCTGATCCGTCAAACGATCGATCAGGACCAGAAGGTAATCGTGGTGGCCGGGCCGGTGGTGGTCCACACGGGCGGTGTCGAGGGTCTCTGCTCCCTGATCCGGCAAGGCTGCGTGCACGGGGTGTTGAGCGGGAACGCGCTGGGGGTCCACGACATTGAATCGGCCCTCTTCGGCACGTCGCTCGGCGTCCGCATGGCCGACGGCCGGCAGGAAGAGCACGGGCATCGCAATCACATGCGGGCCATCAACGCCATTTACCATGCCGGAGGCATTGCACAGGCGGTGGAAAACGGCCGGTTGCGGTCGGGCGTCCTTTACGAATGCGTCCGGAACCGCGTGCCGTTCGTACTGGCGGGCAGCCTGCGCGACGACGGGCCCCTGCCTGATACTCTCACCGATATGAACGAGGCCCAGGACGCCTACGCGGCCCAGTTGAAGCACGCCGGGTTGGTCATCTGCCTCGGCTCCATGCTGCACTCCATCGCTACCGGCAACATGCTGCCGAGTTGGGTCAAGATCATTTGTGTCGACATCAACCCTGCCGTCGCCACCAAGGTCAGCGATCGCGGGACCGGACAAGCCATCGGCGTGGTCACCGACGTCGGGTTGTTCCTGGATCATCTGGCACGAGCGGTCGAGAAGCTTTCCCCGGCTGGGGTGTCCCATGGCTAAGAGGAGCGGCCCGCGGCCTGCCCCTCGGCCGGCCCGCCGTACTTACACCGATGCACACGCGGTAGCCGGCCTCGACGCGCCGCTTCCGGAGATCGAGACCTGGCCGAATCAGTTCCCCGGCTACCAGATCGAAATCCAGGCCCCGGAATTCACTTCCGTTTGCCCCAAGACCGGCCTGCCCGACTTTGGAACCATCACGGTCTCCTACGTTCCCGGCAAGGCCTGTCTCGAACTCAAGTCGTTCAAGGAATACACGCTCGCCTACCGCAATCTGGGCATCTTCTATGAGAACGTGGTCAACCGGATGCTGCGGGACATCGTGAAGGCGTGCGCCCCGGTTTCAGCGGTGGTCGAGGGCGCGTTCCGGCCCCGCGGCGGGCTGGAGTCGAAGATCACCGCCACGTACGAACGGAGCAGGAAGCGTTGACCCCGACTGACGGTGGCGATCGGCACACATTCGCCGAAGAGCAGCGGCGCAAGGCCGAGGAGTTGGCGGGAATACTGAAAGGGATTCGCGACCGCGTTCGCGGGCAATACCCCGACGGGGGCGTCACCGAAATGTGGAAGGTGCCGGCGCCCGACCTCACCCCGCTGCTGCGTGCCCGCGATGCCGCCATGGCCAAGGTCGCTTCCATCGGGAGCGTCAATCCCCGGCCGGGGGGTCCGATCAACTCCCTGGTGCAGTTCTTGAAGCGGTGTACCGCGCGGGCGCTCGACTGGCACGTTCGCGAGCAGGTGGAGTTCAACCGCCAGGTCATCCGCTCGATGGACGCCGCGCTCGAGGCGATGAATGAGTTCAACCGAGCGCTCATCTCGGCGTCTCACGAGGTGCAGAAGGCCAACGCTGCCCTGGACGCGCGCATCGAGGGGCAGGATCAACGCGTGGCCGCGCTCGAAGGCCGGATCGACGCCCGCGAACGGCAGGTGGCGGACATGGTCGCCCATTGGGCCCAATGGCGCCCCGAGTGGGAACGCAAGCTGCTCGTCAACGAGACCCAGTTTCTGCGCAGCGTCGCCGATCTGCAGATCGCCTCCCAACATCGGGCGACGCAGATGGAGTCCAACTTCCGCGACATCGTCAAGGCGCAGCACGTGGACTATCTCGGTGCGCTCGACCGGTCCAACGAAGGGATGCAGACCCGGTTCTGGGCCGAGATCGACAAACTGCGCACCGAGTACGAGCGCTGGATTCACGAAGAA
The DNA here is from genome assembly GCA_964529305.1 of uncultured Solibacteraceae bacterium. GTDB lineage: Bacteria > Acidobacteriota > Terriglobia > Bryobacterales > Bryobacteraceae > CAZGUX01. Next base: position 28,988 of record CAZGUX010000207.1, read on the forward strand.
CTCCGCGTCTTCCGGCAGCGGGCGGCCGACCTGGCCAATGCGCGAGGCCCCTCCGCGGCCAAGGCGCCGAAGATGGACTACGGCTGGTTCGCCGAGCGCTTTCGCGGTAAGGAATCCTATGTGCGCCAAAGCGCGGCGCGGTACGTCGACGAGTTCCGAGGAGTCGATCGCGTCATCGACCTGGGCTGCGGCCGCGGAGAGTTCCTGGAGGTGATGCGCGACGCCGGGATTCCCGCGTCCGGCGTCGAGTTGAGCGAGGAATCCGTGCTGCATTGCCGGGGCAAAGGACTCGATGCCGAGCGCGCCGACCTCTTCGCTTACCTCGAGAACCTGTTGCCTGGCGATCTCGGCGGCATCTTCAGCTCCCAGGTGGTGGAGCATCTTCCGCCGGAGACACTGCCGCGCCTGGTCGAGTTGGCCGCCCGCGCGCTTCGGCCCGGAGGCCGCATCGTGATCGAAACCCCCAATCCGGCCTGTCTTGCGATCTTCGCCACGCACTTCTACCTCGACCCCACGCACCAGCGGCCGGTACCTTCCGATCTGCTGGCGTTCTATCTCCAGGAATTCGGTTTTGGGCGGATTCGCGTGGATTTCCTGACCCCGGCCGAGGAGACGATGGAGTCGCTGAAAGAGCTGCCGGAAGCGTTCCGCAACCAGTTCTTCGGCGGCCTGGACTACGCCATCTCCGCGGTTCGGCTATAGCATCCGCGTGGCGCCGCTCTCCGACCAGGTCTCCGACCGGCCTGTCGGATTGAAGATCAGTGGGGCTTCAAGGCCCGCGGCGCGCTTTAGCGCGCCCCTGGAGTTCGGCTCTTTGCGCTCAAACGTAAGCGTCGCACACATGGTGCTCCGGCCTACGGCCGGCTTGTGGATCGAAAATTCGCCCGTCCAGCCGGTTTTTCAGTGCCGCCCCGCTTTCTACTCCATTCCCACAATTCGCCCCTCTGCATCCACATCCAACTTCAACGCCGAAGGCGTCTTTCCCAGCCCCGGCATCAGCAGCATGCTGCCCGCGATCGCCACCACGAACCCCGCGCCCGCCGACAGGCGCGCGTCGCTCACCGTGAACCGGTACCCCTCCGGCGCTCCCAGCACTTTTGGATCATCCGTAACCGACGACTGCGTTTTCGCGATGCACACCGGCAAATGGCCGAACCCCAGGTCGCGGAACTGCGCCAGCTTCCGGCGCGCTTCGCCTTCGAAGTGGACCGAGCCCGCGCCGTAGATCTCTTTCGCCACTCGTTCGATTTTTTGATCGAGTGGCAACGAACCCTCGTAGAGCGGCCGGGCCGGCGATTCGGCCTGCGAGTCCGCCGCGGCCGCCGCTTTTTCCGCGAGTTCCAACCCGCCCTCTCCACCCCGCCCGAACACGTCCGCCACCGCGCATTCCACACCGTGGTCGCGGCACCAGTCGCGCAGCCAGTCGAGCGACTCCGCCGTGTCGGACGGAAAACGGTTGATGGCCACAACTACCGGCAAGCCGAACTTCCGGCAATTCCGAAGATGCCGCGCCAGGTTCACCGATCCCTTGGACAGCGTCTCCGCGTTCACCTCGGCGGAGCCGCTTTGGGCCGCCACCGCCCGTACCGACGCGACCAAGACGGCGGCCGAGGGCTTCAACCCCGTCGACGGCATCACGATGTCGATGTACTTCTCGGCCCCCAGGTCGGAGGCAAATCCGCACTCGTTCACCACATAGTCGGCTAACCGCAAGGCCATCTTCTGGGCCAGCACGCTGCTGGTTCCGTGCGCGATGTTGCCGAACGGCCCGGCGTGGACGATCGCGGGTGTGTGCTCGGTCGTTTGCACCAGGTTGGGCAGGATCGCCTGCTGCAGCAGCACCAGCATGGCGCCCACCGCCCCCAGGTCGCTCGCGCGGACAGCGCCGCCTTTTCGGGTGTAGCCCACCACGATCGAGCCCAACCGCCTTCGGAGGTCGTCGCGTGAGGAGGCCAGTGCGAGGCAGGCCATCACCTCGCTTGCGGCCGTGATGACAAAGCCGCTCTCCCTCGGGACGCCGTTCGCTTTGCCTCCCAGACCGATCACCATGTTTCGCAGCGCCCGGTCGTTCATATCCATCGTTCGCTGCCAGGCGATCTGGTTGAGATCGAGCCCGAGTTCATTTCCGTTGTAGATGTGGGCGTCCAGCATCGCCGACAGCAGATTGTGCGCCGCCGTCACCGCGTGCAGGTCGCCCGTGAAGTGCAGGTTGATCTGCTCGGAAGGCTCCACCTTCGATCGCCCGCCGCCGGTCGCGCCGCCCTTCAGCCCGAAAACCGGGCCCAACGATGGCTCTCGCAGGGTCGCGACGGCCCGCCGGCCCGAGCGCGTCAGCCCCTGGGCCAACCCGATAGACGTGACCGTCTTGCCCTCTCCGTAAGACGTCGGAGTGACCGCGGTCACCAGGATCAACTTGCCTGCCCGGTCTGAGGCGCCATCGAGCAGTTCCAACCTCAATTTGGCGACATGGTCGCCACACAGTTGCAGGTATTCGTCCGGGATCGCCAGCTTGGCCGCGATCTCCCTGATGGGAAGTAGATTCGATTGCATACGAGCCCTTTCCATTGTAGACCGTAAGTCATTGGCTGGCCATAGGATGAGCACTAAAATCCCATCGAGGACCAATTTGGTCTATATGTAAACTGGTGCGCACCTTTGCATTGTTAGGGCGTTGTGATAGAGTGTAAATCGTGCCGAAAGTAACGTTTCAGCCGTTGGGCGAGACGGTCGAGTTTGAGTTGGGGAATCTGCCGTACAAGGAGCACGGGCTGCGTGGATCGCTGCTCGATATCGCCTTGAACTTCGGGGTGCACCTGGAACATGCCTGCGGTGGCAATTGTGCGTGCACAACCTGCCACGTCGTCGTGAAAGAAGGCGAGCACAATTTGTCACCAATGGAAGAGGACGAAGCGGACCGATTGGACATGGCAGCCGATTTGACGCTGCATAGCCGTCTGGGCTGCCAGTGCGTGGTAAAGGGAGATGTTGTCGTCGAGATCCCAGCGTGGAACCGGAATTACATCAGTGAAGGTGGGGCTTCCATTCTGGGCGACGCGATTCCTTCGGCGAGTCGATGAGTGTAGCGGGCGTTTGGTAGGGTGTAGTAGAATTTTTGGTGGTTTCCTTGGGTCGCTGCCACAGTTCGCCTCCGCGGCGAAACGGGGTCGGCTCCGGCCCGAAATAGACCCGCACAAGCGACGGTACCAGGCCTGCAGTGCACGTGTGTGTGGCGCAGGGCAAAGACCGGAAATTCGCTTGCGAAAAATTTCCGAACCTTTTTGGCGGATCGAAGCGTCTGTTGAGACGAGAAAGGAGATGCGATGATAACTGTGATCAACCGGGTGGTGGGCATCCTGTACTGCCCGATTTGTACCCGCTACGTTGACGGCGAAGTGACTCGCAACCGTAAAAAGGCAGTAGTTGTGCCGGGACAGAAGTGCCCGCGTTGCTCGTCCAGCCTCGACGCGGCGACCGTGGTCAAGTACCCGCAGGCGGCCTAAGGCTTGCCTGCGGAGTTTGGCCTATTGTGCCGGTCGCGGCTTTTTGAGATAGTATGACTACGGAAGACTGAATGAGAAAGAAGGGGCCCAAATCGGAGCCGGTTGTCGCTCCCGAGATTCTGGAGCAGGCAAAGCGCGCGGTCGCCATGGACCGGCTGAAGAAATCCGGCCAGTGCGTGGTGTGCGGCGCGGAAGCTTCCCTCGATTTGGTTCCCGATCCCTCCGGTGAGGCGCCGGAGCGTCTCTGCTGGGTGTGCCGGCGTTTGAAAATCAGCGCGTGGCGCGACAACGAACAGCAGATCAGCGCTCAGGAATAGAACTCCCTCCCTCGTTTCAAGCGAAGCGCCTCCTCATACACATGGGCGGCGGCAGCCACGTCTTCGACAGCCAGTCCATTGGATTTGAAGATCGTGATGCCCTTCCGCACCGTTCCTTTCACGTCCTGCAACTCCACGATCTTATCCGCGGCCCAGTGATGCCGGTCTTCGGAAAGCAGCAGGTCGCCCGATTCGAGGCGCGACTGTTCCAGCGAATCGACCGCGATCAGCGAAGCCCGCGCGATCAATTCGGAGGGTAGTTCGCGCCGCGACGCCTGATTGGAGCCCATAGCATTCACATGCGCCGTCGGAGCGACCCAGCCGGCTTCGAGAACCGGGTCCTTCGCGTTCGTGGCCGTCACCACAATATCGGCCCCCTGCACGGCGGCTTCGGCCGATTCGACCGCCGTGATTCGAAGCCCCAGGACTCTTCCAGCCTCATCGGCGAGCGCGTGCCGCCGATCCGCGGAACGGCTCCAGACACGGATCTCCCGAATCGTTCGCACCGCGCACATGGCTTCGATTTGCGTGCGAGCCTGAAAGCCGCTCCCGATCACCCCGACCGTCGCGGCCTCCGCCGGAGCCATCACGCCGGTCGCGTACCCGCTGGCCGCTCCCGTCCGGATCTGCCCGAGGTAATTCGCCTCCATCAGAGCGAGCGGCCTGGCATCGTCGCTCCGGTACAACAGAAAGAAGAACCAGGCTCCATGCCGGCGATGCGTAGAGTAGATCTTGGTCCCGAAGTAGCGTCCATCGGCGCCCGCCATCTGGTGGAGGACGGCCTCCGTGGGCAGGACCAGCCTCCTGCGTGGCTGGTTCAGGGCGCTCCCATCAGCCAGATGAGCGAAGACTTCGGCCATTCTGGCGATCGCGGCCGGCATCGGAAGCAGGTCCCGGACATCCTGTTCAGTTAGATAGAGCATGACGTATCCACATTCTACGCGCTTGAACTTTGCATCCCGGTTTTTCGTATGGTAGCCATAGAGCAGCGAATCAGGAGACTTGCGATGTACTGCACGCATTGTGGACGCGAACTCGGCGACGAGGTCAGGTTCTGCCCCTCTTGTGGATGGTCGACGGACCCCAGCAATCCTTCGCCCCAGGTGGTGCGGCCGGCCAAGCGGTTGAGCCGCCCGATGAACGACAAGAAGATCGCCGGTGTCTGTGCGGGCTTCGCGCGTTACCTGGACATTGATGTCACTTTGGTGCGGATCGTTTGGCTGATTGTCGCATTGGCTTTCGGGACGGGGTTCCTGGCCTATCTGGTCGCCTGGATCGCAATGCCCGCCGACGCTGGCGACGCCGCCGTGGCCGTCTGACACCGCCAATTCCGAGGCCCGACCGAAAGGGAGGGCTTCCGAAGGGCTTGCCCCGCAACAAGCCGTGTTCCTCCCGAACCTCCCTCCCGAAGCCAATCGACAAGCCCCTCTTCCGGCAATAAAATCAATTACTTCCACCAAAGATTGGCTTCGTTCTGTCAAAAACGCTCCCGGCGTTCGGTCCCGTGCGATCTTTCGGGAACTTCCGCTCCCCGTTGCTGCAATTGCTTCCGAGCAGGCATGATGGAGCGTCAGAAGAGGTAGATGCCACCCCTCTCCCAGAAAAGCGACGAAGAGTTGCTCCGCCTGCTGGAGCGCGGCAATGAGGAGGCATTTACGACGCTGTACAGCCGCCGTCAGGGTGGAGTCTACCGCTTCGCCCTGCAAATGTCGGGGAGTCCACAGGTTGCCGAGGAAGTGACCCAGGACGTCTTTCTGGCCCTGATTCGCGGCGGCGGCCGCTTCGACGAGTCGCAAGGCACGCTCCGCTCGTGGCTCTTCGGCGCCGCCCGGAACCAGGTTCTCCGGCATCTGGACGGCGGCAGACGGTATGTGGCCATCGAGGAATCGGAGGAAGAGGGGCGGCGGTCGGGAATACCCGAACCGGCCGCTCCCGCACAGGCCCTGGACGACCTGACGCAGGGCGAGTTGATCGAGTCGGTGCGGCAGGCGGTTCTATCGCTGCCGCCGCATTATCGGGAAGTGGTTGTGCTGTGCGATCTGCAGGAACTGTCGTATGAAGAGTCGGCGCGCGCGCTCGGGTGCGCGCTGGGAACCGTGCGGTCCCGCCTGAACCGCGGCCGCGCGATGCTGGTGGAGAAGTTGCGTGCGTACGCAACCAGTGGGGTGTGAGAGGACCATGCTGGAACGCGACAACGAACCGATTCGCCGCGCGCTGGAAGCGCTGGCGCGCGATATGAAAGGACAGGAAGCGCCTCCGCGCGTGGAGGCCGCCTTACGACAGGCCTTCCGCCAGCGGCACTCCCGGCCCGTATGGAGAAATCCTTGGTGGATAGCGGCCGCGGCTGCGGTGATGCTGCTGGCCACGGGGCTGCTTTTCAGACGAGAGCCACCGCGCGTGGTGGCGAGGGTTCCGCCGCCCGCGCCAGTGGAACCGGCCCCGATCCAGCGGAAGGCGGAGCCCGCGAAGGTTCCGGTGGCGGTCATCCGGCGGCCGAAGCGGGCGAGGCAGACCGTGCCATCGCCGGCGCCCCGCCAGCAGGAGGTCGCGACGGAGTTCATCCCCGTCAATGGTGGTGCTCTTCCGTTTGACCGCGGGCGCGTGATGCGAGTCCGCCTGCCCCGCTCGGCGCTGGGAACCTTGGGTCTGCCGTTTGATGAAGACCGGGCTCTGCAGACGGTCAAGGCCGACGTGTTGGTAGGTGAAGACGGCATGTTGCGCGCAGTTCGATTTGTGCAGTAACCGCTGCGGAGCCCACGGCGTCAGCCGTGGGGTTGCGGGTCGGCGGTCTGGAAATGAGATTCGGTGGCGGCCGTCGGAAACACGGCGTCCGGCCCCGAATCGATGGATAGAACAACCTAGGAGAGAACACGTGAATCGACGAGCACTGATCGTATTCCTGTCGCTGGCCGGCCTGGCCGCGGCTCAAGAAGTCCGGCGCGAAGTCCGCGTCCTTCGCAGTACCGAATCGCAGGCGACCGTCGGCGCGGTGGGCACGGCCGGCGTCCGCTTCTTCGCGTCCGAGTTCAGCGAAGGCAAACCGGTCAAGGGTTCGCCCTACTCGGCCGAAGCTGTCACCGAGTCCGTCCAGGCGCTCGCCGACGGCAATCGCATCACGCGGAAGAACAGTTCGAAGCAATATCGCGACAGCGAGGGCCGCACCCGCCGCGAGGAGACGATGGGCGCCATCGGTCCCTGGGCTTCCGGCATGCAGCACGAGATGATCTTCATCAACGACCCGGTGGCCGGTGTTCATTACCTGGTGAACCCGCAGACCAAAGAGGTCGAGAAGATGACGAGAAGCGTGTCCTGGACGACGACGTCGAGCCAGACGGAAGACTTCACCATCGCGCTCGGCGCCGGCCAGCCGATGACAGCCGGCAAGCGGGTCCACATCGAGCAGATCAAGCCGGGCGAAACTCCGGACGTCTTCAATCTGCCTGTGGCGGCCCCTGCTGTGCCGGCGATTCCGCACTCGGGCGAGGGCGACAATCTGGTCTTCTTCGGCGAGGCATCCAGCGCCGACCTGAAGACCGAAGACCTCGGCAAGCAGACCATCGAGGGCCTCCTCTGCGAAGGCAAGCGCACGACGTCCACCATCCCGGCCGGGGCCATCGGCAACGAGCGGCCGGTCGTGACCACCGCCGAGCGCTGGTATTCGCCCGAGTTGCAGATGACCGTGATGAGCAAGCGGAGCGACCCGCGCATGGGCGAGACCACCTACCGGCTTACGAACGTCAGCCGGGTCGAACCTGCGTCGGCGCTCTTTCAGCCGCCGCCCGATTACAAAGTGAACGAAGGCGGAGCCCCGCGCCTGATGCGAATGGAAAAGAAGCGCGCCCAGTAAGGAACGGAAAGGCGCCGGGTGGCGCAACCCCGTCGCCCGGCGCAGCCGCCGATCAACCTCTCGGCCCGCTTTGCTGTTTCACCACGCTCATCGCCGTCGCGATGATCCCGCTGATGTCGGTCAGGTTGGCGGGCAGGATGACCGTATTGGTCTGTTTGGCCAGGTTGCCGAACTCGCGCAAGTATTGTTCCGCCACCCGCAGATTCACCGCCTCCAGTCCCCCCGGCCCGGCGATGGCGTCCGCCACCCTTCGAATGCCTTCCGCCGTCGCGGTCGCGACCGTCAGAATCGCCGACGCCTGGCCTTCCGCTTCGTTGATCTGCTGCGAGCGGCGCGCTTCCGATGCCTTGATCACCTTCTGCTTCTCGCCCTCGGCGGTATTCACCGCGGCGTCGCGGCCGCCTTCGGAGGTCAGGATCACGGCGCGCTTTTCCCGTTCGGCCCGCATCTGCTTTTCCATCGCGGCCAGCACATCCTGCGGCGGAGTGATGTTCTTGATCTCGTATCGGAGCACCTTCACGCCCCAAGGCTCCGAAGCCTTGTCGAGTTCACTCACGACCGAGGTGTTGATGTTGGTCCGCTCTTCGAACGTCCGGTCGAGTTCGATCTTGCCCATCTCGCTCCGAAGCGTGGTCTGCGCCAGTTGCGCGATCGCGAACACGTAGTCCTGAATTCCGTAGGACGCGCGTTCCGGATTCAGCACCTTCAGGTACAGAACTCCGTCCACTCCCACCTGTACGTTGTCCCGGGTAATGCAGATCTGTTCCGGAATGTCGATCGACTGCTCTTTGAGCGACAGCCTGTACCGAATCACATCCAGGAAGGGAATCAGAATATGAAACCCGGCGTCCAGCGTGCCGGCAAACCGGCCCAGCCGTTCGACCAGGTAAGCGCTCTGCTGCGGAACCACGACCGCCGTCTTGGCGACGATGATCAGCAGCAGCAGAACCAAACCGACAATGACCAGTAGTCCTCCGTCCATCGAGCGTCCTCCTAATCGGCGCGAACAAACAGGGTAAGGCCTTCGACCCGCTCGACGCGGCATCGCTGGCGGGTGGCAATCGCCGTGGATCCGGCGTTGCGCGCGCTCCAGGTCGTACCGCGCAGTTCCACCTTGCCGAATCCCCCGCCTGCGATATTTTCGCTGGCGAGGGCCAACTCACCGACCATGGTGTCCACCGGAACACCCGGTCCGGCCGGCGTGAAGCGTTCCTTCAGGGGTCTGCGAAACAACACAATGGCGAGAATCGAGAGGGCGCAAAAGGCCAGCCCTTCCGCCCACAGCGTGGTCAGCACGCCGCTGGCAGCCAGGATCCCGGTCACAATCGCCCCACATCCGAAGAACAGGAGGAAGAACCCGCCTGGCGTCAACACCTCCGCCAGCAACAGCACCAAGCCTGCCAGCATCCAGATCCACCACTGCATTGCTCCTCCCGCGGAGCTATCAGTATAACGGACCGGGTCAGGAAGCGCGCCCCAAAAAGGTCGAAGTCAGCACAATAGGGGACGATTCCTCCAGGCGGCGAAGCGACAACCCGCGCCACCACCGCCGGTACCAGGGCAGCCACATCAACAGGCGATGCATCCACATCACGAGCACCTCTGTCTAAGTAGTGTGACAAGCCTAGGGGTTTTCTCTTACCAAGATGGAACACTAGTACCAGATAGCGTAAGGCGTGGCGCCGGAATGCCCGGCGCCACGCAGATAGGAATCGACTGTCAGAAAATGATTCTGCCCGCGAACTGGATTTGGCGGGGGTAGTTGGATTGAGTGTGATAGTTGGCGATCTGGCCGAAGCAGGACTTCGACGTAGTGGCGCAGTTCCCCGTTGAACCGTACCACTGTGGCGTGTTGAACGCGTTGACCCAATTGTTGATGAACTGGAACCTGAACCGTTCGGTGATCCGGAAGTTCTTCATGATTCCGAAGTCAAAGCTGTGGACCGGAGGCTCCCGCAGGCGGCCACTGATGGACGACCACCGCCGCGGGCGGTAGGGATCCGTATTCAGCGTGTAGGCGGCGCGGTTGATCCACTGGTCAAGCCGCTGGCCGCCCGGGACATCGTTGGGATCGACGCCCGCTACCGGGATCGTGTCGGCGCCGAGTTGGAACGGCTTGCCGCTCTGAATACGAATCATCCAGTTGATCTGCCAACCGCCGACAATGTGGTCCAGCCAGGCTGGCATGTCCGTAGCCATCCAGCGGTTTCGACCCCACGGCATTTCCCAACTGCCGTTGGGAACGAACACCTGCGGCAGGTCATATGGGTCAACCGTCTTCTCGAGGAAGTTGTCGAACGAGTTCTGATACCCGTAGTGGCCCAGTTTCTTGGAGACGGTGTAAGCGAAACTCATGCTGAGACCGTGGCTGAACCGCTTGGTCACTTGAGTCTGCAGGCCGTCGTAGCGGGAGTCGCCGATGGGCGAATAGCGCATCGTGACGCTGCTGAACTCCGGATACGGCACCTGCAGGGCGCTGTAGGCGATGCGCGCCTGGTTCAATGAGAATCCAGGGACAAGTCCCGCGAACGGATTGTCCACCTGACGGTTGAGCACCGACGCGCCCTGGATGAACAGCGATTCCGGGTAGATGTTCAGAGGGCGGTCCACTGGCAACCGGTCGACCTTGTTCATCGTGTATCCTCCACTCACCAGCAAGCCCCAGGGAAGTTCGCGTTGAATCTCGAAGCTGGCCTGGTAGGATCGCGGTTCGCGTGTATTCGGGTCGACGTAGCTGATGCTGGTGCCCAGATTCGTAGCCAGTCCCTTGCTCGCCTTGGTCACGGGTTGCAGGCCGTTCGGGAACGGGTTGTCGATGAGGTTGATCGGGATCTGGTTCGAATCGTAAAGGACTGACGAAGTCGTCTGGCTGAATCCGGCCGGCTGGCCGGGGTCGTACCAGATGGGTCCGTAGAACATTCCGAACCCGCCGCGCAACACGGTCTTGCTGTTGAGCGCGTATGCGAATCCGATGCGAGGTCCGAAGTTCTTCCGGGTGGCGTCAAACACATTGCGTCCCTGACCGGCCACGCCCGGGAAGGTCAAGCCGCCCACGAGATTGGCGCACGCCGGGCAGTTCTCGACGCCCTTCGCGGTCTTGACCGCCGCCGCTAGTGGATTCACCGCGGTCCGATCGAAGATGCCCGTCATCGCGTTATAGCGATCGGTCATCGGGCCGGTCCAATCCCAGCGCAACCCGAGGTTGATCTTCAGCTTGGAGGTCACGCTGATGTCATCCTGGACAAAGAAAGCCAGGCTCTTGCCCTGCCGCGCCGGAGCGGCGTTGACGTCGATCGACGCGCTCCCCACGCCCATCAGGAACGAGGCCACCGAATCGCCGGAGGAGGGAACGCTCACCTGCGGATCCTGGTTCGTGGCGCCGATGCCGAAGCCAAAGCTCCCCGCGTCGTAGCCGGCTGCGAGGCTGTAGGTCCGCTCCAGGCGCCCCTGGCCGCCGGCCTTCAGGGTGTGCTTGCCCATGATCTTCGACCACGTGGCGTCGACGTTGTTGATCTGATCCGGCGTGAAGTTTCCGGAACCCTGCCCCGCTCCGCTGAAGGCGCTTCCGCCATAGCCCGGGCTTCCGCCAAAACTGAAATACGGGAAATACGGGGACGCCTGGCCGACAAAGTTGGAACTGAACCCCAGGTCCTTCGGCGTCACCTCGCCGCGCTTTTGGTTGCGGTTGGCGGTCAAATACCGCTGTAGTCCCGCTCGAACGTTCAGAATGCTTGTTGGTGACAGCGTGCGCGTGTAGTCCAGAACCAGGTTGTGATTGGCGCGTGTGAACGGGAAGCCGGTATTGACGTCGGAAGCGCCGGGATAGAACTCGACATCATACGAGTTGAAATTGTTCCGGATGTAGCGCCCGCTGATCCGGTTTCTCTCGTTGAAGTTCCAGTCGAGCCGTCCGTTGTATTCGCTGAAGTCTGCCTTCGCCGAGCCGCCCGATGGCAGGTAGTTGGCGGCGCGGGTGATGGGATCGCCCGTCGCGTTCGGCAGCGGAATGTACTTCCAGAAAGCCTTGGCCACCGGGTTGATCCGGCTGGCCGGGACTGCGTTTCGGCCGGTCGTGACCAGGAAGCTTTGCCGTGAATACTTGCCGGTCGCCGGGTCCTGAGTCACGCTCCACGGGTCGTAGATCAGCACCTGGGACTTCTGGCCGTTGTTGTTCCACCAGGTGTCGGTGAAATCGCCGTTGCGCTCGGCCTCGGTCGGCACGTGGCCGATGTACGATTTCTTGCTGCCGGAATGCAGCCGCTGCCATCCGGCGTTGAAGAACAGCTTGTTCTTGAACACCGGGCCGTTCGCCAGGAACCCGTAGGTGTCGAAGTGAACCGGCAGCCTCGGCTGTTTCTGAGCGTTCCGCTCGAACGTGTTGGCCGCCATGGTCACGTTGCGGTTGTAGAAGTAGGTTTCTCCGTGGTAATCGTTGCCTCCCGACCGGGTGGTGATGTTGACCACGCCGCCGGTCGTCCGGCCGTATTCGGCGCTGTAGGCGCTCGACAGCACTCTCATCTCGGCCACCGATTCCTGGGTCGGGATGGTGCCGTAGAGGCCGCCCTCGTTGCCTCCGCGGTTCGGCACGCCGTCAATCAGCATCTCGTTCGACTTGAATTGTCCGCCGCTGATCGAGATCGAGGTCGAGCCGGAGTTGTCGTAGGGCGTGAAACTCTTCGCGTTCGTCGCCACCGTGACGCCGGCCGCCGACCAGACGATGCCCATGATGTTGCGCCCTTGCGAGGGCGTGTTGGACATCCGGACGTTGTCGATGACGGCTCCGCGGTCGGCCGTCTCGGTTTCCACCAGACCCACCTTTTCGGAAACCGTGACGGTCTCGGCGACCGCGCCGAGTGCCAGCACGAAATTGACCGTCGGGTTCGAAGCCGCCGCGACGATCACGTCCGGCTGAACCGTCCTCTGAAATCCGCTCTTGTTCACGGAAACCGAGTAGCTGCCCGGAGGCAGAAACCGTACGGTGTAGTAGCCTTCCGCTGTCGTCGTGGCAGTGGAGACCGTTCCGGTCTTCACGTTGGCGACGGTAATCGCGGCGTCGGCAACCGGCGCCTGCGTCTGATCCGAAATCCGACCGCTGATCGACCCCAGCGCCGCGCCTTGTCCGTAGGCGCGATCGCCGATAAGAAGCAATGTGGCCACGCTTGCGAGAAGCGCGGCGCCAAGCCCCGCGCGGAAACGTTGCATGTATGTCTCCTTGCGGGCAACTGCCCGCTGACGAACGCCTCAAAGGCGCTGTCCGCGGGCTCAAGCTCACTATAGCTCTCGCTGGATTGACGTTCAATGGTGGGAGACGGGACCCGAGAGCGGGATTCAATCCCGGCTCTTCTCCGCGTTTTCAGGGCCTTTCAGCAGATAGGAGGTGCCTGCGGGTGACCCGGAATCGCGGAGGATCGCAAGCCCCCCCGAAACCTTGGATAGATCCGGCGGACGCCATGGGGACGCCTGCTCGATCGTCAGTCTTCCATCGGCGCCCGACATTCGGATGGTGCGCGAGCCTTCGAAGATCAGCGCTGCCTCTGTCCCCGAATTCTCGATCCGAATCGTGCCGGTGGAGGCCGCCTCGAGAACGCGGGCTTCGGGAAGGGCATTCGCGTCCGTCGGCTTCCAGACGAACTCCATCCATCGGCCGTCGGAGCCCGAGAAGACCGCCCGTACCGACGGCGTTTCCAGTACCCCGTCCGCAACGCCATCAGCGTCGAAATCCCAGCGATAGGCCACCGCCTGGCCTCGCCGGACCGGCAACGCGAAGAACCTCCGTTCCAATGCGGCGGCGCCGGAAACGGCGATGCGGACTTCATGAGGCCCCGGAGTGACACCGCCCGCGAGCCGGACGGCCACCTCGCTTTCCATGCCCGGTCCCACGCTCACGTCCACCACATTCGGTGTCACCTCGACTCCATCGCTTGAATAGGCGAGGTGGAAATTGCGAATTTCGCCGTGGTTGTTCCTGACCGTCAGGGTCAGGCGGCGTCCCGCGCGAGGATCGAATGTAACCAGCGGAGGATCGAGCGCCGCGATTCTATCCACGATGTGAAACGTAACCGGGTTGCGCAGGCGGACCGTCGCCGGGTCCAACGCCTGGACGCGCGCGTGGGCCAGGTGCTCGCCATCGGCTTCGACCGTCAATGTGGTGAATTCGCCGTGAGCGGTCCGCGCGGAAGGACTGACCTCGAAGTCCGCGGTCAGCGCGTCGACAGAGCGTTGGCGCACGCTCCAGTCCGGAGGCGCCAGCAGGCGCAGCCGGCCGGCCAAGTCCTGCGAGGACGCATTCACCACGACGCGGTTCGCGTGCCCCAACAGGAGTCTCGGCTTCTCGCCGAAGAAGGCCGACTGTTCGGGTGCTTTGATGGCGATGCCGATTCGTACCTTGCGCTGTGGCCCCTCGCCGCTGGGAATGTTCAATCCGGCAGTTGAAGTGGCGGCATCCCACTCGAAATCGGCCGGATGCCCCCTGGCAATTAAAGGGCCGGCGGGGCGCTCCGACAACTGCAACACCAGCTTGGACGCCACCGGTGCATAGAACTCGAACGACAACACCCCATTTTCCCATTCCACCGTGTGCAGTTCCGCCGTTGCGTAAACAATCCGGTCTTTGGCCGCCATGCCCTGGCAATCCTCGCAGACTCCCGAATTGCGAAGCGGAATGTTCACGGGCAACCACATGGATTCGCCGGCGGGCACCTGTACCGGGATCTGGACCCAGCCCCCGGCCGCGCTGCCGGCGGCGCGAAGAACTTCGCCGATGGATCCCGCGGTGGAATTGGCAACGCGCACCAGGGACCATCCCTCGGCGTTTGCCAACTGGACGGCGCCCAGGCGGGACGGCCGCAGTCGCCGCGGTTTCAGCGAAGGCAGCATCCGGCCCCAGGTTCGCAGCATCGCCGTCTCGCGCCGCAACAGGTGGGCGCCCGCCGATTCGTTGCCGGCCGGGGTCACCACACCGCGTCGCAGAGCGGGAGACAGGACATCCTCCACGTCCGTCCAGATCAGGGCGGCATCCCCTCTCGCCATACCTTGGTGAGCCAGGAGCAACGCCTTGGGATCGGTCGCCGAGACGACGGTCACCTTGTCGGGTGGCCTCGAGTCAGCGGGACCGCCGTGCCAGTACACGATGGGCTTCTTCGCGTGCGCCGCCAGCAGTTCGCGGTCCGAATCGGGCGCCCAGCGAATCCACGCCCGCAGATCGAGGCGGTCGAGCAAGGCGAGGAAGGCCGCCAGGTCGCCGCGCGGGTCCGACGGCGGCCGGTTCGCCGGTACGGAGAACGCGATCGTCCGGACCCCGACGTTCTTCATCCACACCAGTTCCCGCTCCCAGAGCGAACGCGGGAACGATCCAAAAGGGAACTCCACGGCCTGCAGGAATTCGGGTTCGTTGCCGAAGGCTCTTGCCGGCCGCGGGCACAAAACTCCTGCCGCCGCGACAATCAGGGCGAGACAGCGAAATGCGGCACTCACGCTCAGAATCGGGCGCTCTTGCGAACGCGGAAATCCTCGACGAGGGGCATCCGGACAACCCGGCACATTTCGAATAGACGTGACCGGGCCCGGGAACCGATACGCTCGGCGAGCGTTGTTCTGGAATAAAGTTTGCCGGCGCCCGTTCCCTCACCCGGAGTCTCCGCATCCGGGTCGCTCAGGTTGGTAGTGGCGATCAGCGGTTTCCGGTTATTGCAGCGGTGGGTGATGATGGCCGTTACGGTGTCCTCCACCCAGTCCGTCACCCGGTGGGCGCCGAGGTCGTCCAGCATCAGCAGGTCCGTCTCCAGGGCGAACGTGTACGCCTCTTTGGCGCTCGAGTGAGAAGTCGGGTCGTACCCCGCGCGAATGCGATCGAGCAGCGACTGATAGTCGAAGAAGTAGCCTTCGAAGCCCCGGCTGAGCAGCATCCGCAGAGCGGCCACGGCGAGATGCGTCTTCCCGGTCCCCGGCTCTCCGATCAGCAGCAGTCCGGGTTTCTTGTCACTGGGGTAGTCCCGGACGAACGACTTCACCGTGAGCATCACGCTTTGCAGGCCGCTGCGCGCCACGGGATTGTCGTCGGGCGTTTTGAAGTTGTCAAAGGACGCCTGCTGGTAGAGGACCGGAATGCCGGCGTTTGCTTCCAGCCGCTTCATTCGCTCGGCATACTGGCAGTCGCAACGCTCGGCGCCCGAGATCTCGTCGCGTTCCACGATCCTCCACCCGGTACCGCCGCACACTGGACACATAACGCCTACTCAATAGTAGCCAGGATTTCGCCAGCGTTCACGCTGGCGCCGGGCTTGACCGCGAGCGAGGTCACCCGGCCGCCTTTGGGGGCCTTCATCTCATTCTGCATCTTCATCGCCTCCACCACTACCACCCCCTGCCCCGCTTCCACCGTGTCGCCTTCGGCCACCAGGACTCGCACGATTTTCCCAGGCATGGGCGATTTCAGGTCCTGGCGCCCTTCGGCGGGACGCCCCCGCGAATCGGCCGTCCACCGCCGGGGATCGACCAGGTTCACCGCGTAGCGCTTTCCGGCGATCACCACCACCGGTCCCTCCAGCGTGTGCTCCACCCGGGCCTCCAGGCTCCGGCCGTCGATCAGCACCGAGTACAGACTCGGTTCCACCGGTTCGACGGAGGCCTCCAGCGGCTGTCCGGATTCAAGGACGAAGTGAGTGCGACCGTCCCGCTCCGTCCACTCCAGCCGATCCCGCCGGCCGTTGATCTCGACGATGCGCTTCATCGCAGCATCCTCTCTCTGCCTTCCTCGCGCCAGCGGCTGGCGGGCCTCGCCTCGGCCGCGTGAACCGCCCCGTTCCGCTGCTGGTGGAGGGAGGCGATCAGCGCCGCCACGGCTTCCAGCGTGGCTTCCGGCGGGGCCTCTCCGGTTCGCCGGCGGGAGAAGAATTCGTCAATGAACCCCGTGTGCAGGCGGCCTGCCTGGAACTCCGGATCCGCCAGGATCTGATGAAAGAATCCGGTGTTCGTCTTGATGCCGGCCACCGAGTATTCTTCCAGTGCCCGGATCATGCGGGCGATTGCCTGCGGGCGGTCATTGGCCCAGACCGCCATTTTCGCCAGCAACGGGTCGTACTCGACCGGCACCGTGAACCCTTCGTAGGCTCCGCTGTCCAGCCGCACTCCCGGTCCCGCCGGACGGCTCAAATAGGTGATGGTTCCCGGTGACGGGAAAAACTGGTTGTCCGGATCTTCCGCATAGATCCGGCATTCGATCGCCGCCCCGCGCCACGAAACCTCTTCCTGGCCGAACGGCAACGCCTCTCCCGCCGCGACCCGCAATTGCAGATGAACCAGGTCCAGCCCGGTCACCAACTCGGTCACCGGGTGCTCCACCTGCAGCCGCGTGTTCATTTCCAGGAAATAGAAATTGCGGTCCTGGTCCACCAGGAATTCCACCGTGCCGGCGTTGTAGTAGCCGGCCGCCCGGGCTGCTCTCACGGCCGCCTGACCCATCTCCTGCCGCATGCCGGGATGGGCGGCGACCAGCGGCGAAGGGCACTCTTCGATCACTTTTTGATGCCGCCTCTGGATGGAGCACTCGCGCTCGCCGAGGTGGACCAGGTTGCCATGCCGATCGCCGAACACCTGAATTTCAATGTGCCGCGGCCTCTCGATCAGCTTCTCGATGTAAACTTCTCCGTTGCCGAAGGCGCGTTCCGCTTCGCTGCCGGCATCCCGTAGCGCGGCTTCCAGTCCTTGGGGCGCATCGACGCGGCGCATGCCTTTGCCCCCTCCTCCGGCCGCGGCCTTCAGCATGACCGGATACCCGCATTCGGCGGCAATCCGGCGCGCTTCGTCCGGGTCGGAAACGCCCTGCTCGGTGCCGGGGACGACGGGCACTCCCGCCGACTTGGCTACCCTGCGAGCTTCCGTTTTCGACCCCATCAGCCGGATCGATTCCGCCGAAGGGCCGACGAACACGATCCCGGCTGCGCGGCAGGCTTCGGCAAACGCCGCGTTTTCACTCAAAAACCCGTACCCTGGATGAATCGCGTCGGCCCCTCGCTGGCGGGCGGCCTCCAGGATCCGGTCGATACGCAGGTAGCTTTCGGCGGATGCCGCCGGACCCACCGCCACCGCCTCGTCGGCCATCCGCACGTGCAACGCGGTCCGGTCCACCTCCGAATACACCGCGACCGACGGGATCCGAAGCTCTCGCAATGCGCGAATGACACGGACGGCGATCTCCCCCCGGTTGGCCACCAGAACTTTTCGAAACATGGAAACTCCGATTGTAACCCGATGGCCGAAAACCACCCTCGCGTTCGCAAAAACCTTTGACATTCAGCCCTTTCTGTGGTTTCATAACGATACATGAGGTTCGTGTCGCCGCATCGCTAGTCGCATGTATCCTGGACGCAAATTTTCTCCCCCTCCCCGTAAGCAAGGCCGCCGAGATAACGTAAATGAAGGAATACGTGCCAAGGAAGTGCGCGCCGTGTTCCCTGACGGCCTTACGGAAATCATGCCCACCCAGGTCGCGCTGAAGCGCGCCCAGGAGTTAGGACTCGACTTGGTGGTGGTGGCGCCAACCGCCGTTCCCCCGGTGGCGAAAGCCGTCGATTGGGGACACTACCAGTACGAGCAGAAGAAGAAGGCCCACGAAGCCAAGAAAAAGCAGCATGTGGTCCAGGTGAAAGAACTCAAGTTCCGGCCGAACACCGACGACCACGACTACGATTTCAAGAAGAATCACGCCATCCGGTTTCTGAAGGACGGAAACCGGGTGAAAGCGGTGGTTCAATTTCGCGGCCGCGAAATCGCGCACGCCGATCTTGGTAAGAAACTGCTCGAGCGCTTTGCCGCGGATCTGGCGGCTTTCGGAACCATGGAAAGCACCCCTCGGTTGGAAGGCAGAAACGCCCATATCTTGCTGAGCCCCGTCAAGACGGCCAAGCCCGCCTGACGTTCGACGATCAGGCGGATATCACGGCGTTTCGTTCCACCCATCCAGTATTGGCGGCGGTTGGGATCGCCGCCACGATCGATCGAACGGGATTTGTTGTGTATGAACAAGGGCGATAAGAAGGTGATTGCCGTCGTGGGCGACCTGCTCTTCATGGCGAAGATCAACGAGGCCGCGAAACGAGCCGGCGTGCCTGTCGAGTACGTCACTTCGCAGGAAGACGTGCTCGAGAAGGCGAAGGCCAAACCTACGCTCATCATCCTCGATCTGAATCTGGAGTCGTCGCACCCCCTGGAGTTAGTGCAAAAGCTGAAGGCGAGCGCGGAGACCCGCGGTGTCAGCCTGATCGGCTATTTGTCGCATGTTCAGGGCGAGTTGAAGATCAAGGCCCAGAACGCCGGCTGCGATCAGGTGATGCCGCGGTCGGCCTTTTCCGTGAACCTGGCCCAGATCCTGAGACGGCACGCCGGCATGATCTGACCCCCTTTCTCCCGGCCGGGGACCGCGCTAGCGTCAAAACGGAGAACTCCGATGAACCCCGGGACTTCCTCGCCAGGACCGCTCCGGCTCGTCTTGCTCGCCGGAATCGTGATCGCCTTGCTGTTCGTCCTCTTCGGCCTACCTCTTCCGTCAACCCTTCCGAAAACAGGCCTGCTGGCCGGAGCCCATGCTCCCGAACCCGTTACCGCCCTGGTGGCCCGCGCCTGCCAGGATTGCCACTCCGACAACACGGTCTGGCCCTGGTATGCGCGTGTGGCGCCCTTGCGGTGGTACATGGCGCGGGATGTGGAACGGGCCCGCACCGCCCTCAACCTCTCGATGTGGCCATCCTATCCGCGCGAGCGCCAGATCGAGTACTTGAAGATGTTCGACCTGGTGGCGCGAAAGCACCAGATGCCCCCTCCGGCCTACGTGTTGGGCCATCGATATGCCGGCCTCTCCGAACGTGAGCACGACTTGCTCGAAGAGTGGACGCGCACGGAGGGTCAGCGCCTGATGGCTCCCAGGTGACCGGACGAAATCCCAGGCGCGCCGCATTATCATTAGGTCTGATGCCGCGCTACGCCGCAGTCGACATTGGCAGCAACTCGGTGCGCATGGAGGTGGCGGAGATCAGCCCGGCCCCCGGCGGGAAGACGCCGGCCGTGCGCATCCTGGCATCCGACCGCGAAGTCACGCGCCTCGGAGAAGCCGTCTTCCGGGCCGAGAGAGTCTCCCCCGAGGCATTGGCCCTCACCTCTTCGGTGCTCTCGCGCTTCGCCCGAATTTGCGAACGCTTCGACCTGGATGGCATCCGCGTCGTCGCCACGAGCGCGATCCGCGATGCGCGCAACCAGGAGGAATTCCTCACGGCTGCCTCGCGAGCGATCGGCGCTCGCGTGGAAGTGATCTCCGGCGCCGAAGAGGCCCGGCTCATCCATCTGGGGGTGCAACTGCGATGGCCGCACCTGGATAAACGAGTCCTGGTCGTCGACATCGGGGGCGGCAGCGCGGAGTTGATTCTCGGCGATCGCGGCTCGCTGGCGGATGCGTATTCCAAGCCCCTGGGCGCTGTCCGCCTCACCGAGATGTTTCTCGAGAACGACCCGCCCACGCCCGAAGAGTTGGAGCGCCTGCGCGTCTATATCGACCAGAAGCTCGAACGTCCCGTGGAAACCATCGGCCGCGCCCCCATCGACCGGGTGATCGCCACGTCCGCCTCGGCCAGCGCCGTCGTCTGCGCCGTGAACCGTCTGCCCCGCACGCAGCGCGAGAAGGCCGACCGCATGCGCGCCTCCGTCAAGCAGATTCGCAAACTCTTCAAGCAGGTAACCTCGCTCGATCTCGACGGCCGGCGCCGCATCACGGGCATCGGTCCCAAGCGCGCGGAGATCATCATTCCCGGCGTCACCGTCCTGCTGCGGACGCTCGAGTCCTTTCGCCAGCCGACGCTCTACTACTCCGCGGGCGGTCTGCGCGACGGGATCGTGGCCGACCTGCTGGCTCGCGGCGTGGGCCGCGAACTGTCGATGCTGGCGCGGGACCAGCGAAAGGCCATCGAACAACTGGCACGCCACTACGGCGTCGAATTGCCTCATGCCCGCAAGGTCGCGGAGTTGGCGCACTCCCTGTTTGTGGAGGCGACCGGGCTTCACGGGCTGCCCCGGCCGTACGGCAAACTCCTCCAGGCCGCTGCCTTGCTCAAGGACGCCGGCCACTATGTCAGCGATACGCGGCACCACCGGCATTCTTACTACCTGGTCGCGAACTCCCCGTTGGCGGGATTCACGGGAAGCGAGCGGGAGTTCATCGCCAACCTTTGCCGGTATCACCGCAAGTCCGTTCCCACTACTTTGCACCCCTCGTTCGCCGCGTTGCCCGCGGACGAGCAGGAGGCCGTTCGCAAACTGGTTCCGCTCCTGCGGATCGCCGACGCGCTCGACCGCGGACAGAAACAGACCGTGCGCGGTGTCCAGTGCCATCTCAATGGAGATTCCGTCGAAGTGCTGGTGGACGCTGGTTCCGATGCGGGAATTGAACTGTGGGCCGCGGAGCAAAACCGTCAGGTCTTTGAGGAGGTCTTTCGCCGCGCGATTACGTTCAGGAGGGGCGTGTGAAGGCTTCGCTTCCTCTCCCTCAGTTTGCAGCCCTGCACGCCGAAGCACTGCTCGCGAGTCTCGTCCGCCAGATCGAAAGGACCCTCGACAAACCTGATGCGGATGCGGTCCACGATCTGCGAGTCGCCGTCCGGCGCTTCTCCCAGTGTCTGGACGTGTTCCAGGAATTGTTCCCCGAAGGAGCGGCCCGGAAGGTGCGGAGGCGCGTCAACCGGCTGCGCAAGTGCGCGGGCATGGCTCGCGATTGCGACATCGCCATCGAGTATCTGCGCAAGGAACGGGTTTCGGACTCCCGTGCCTTCGCCCGCGAGCTTCGCGAGGCCCGCGGCCGCGCCTACCAGGAGTTGGCTGCTGTCCTCGAGCGGGTACGCCGCAAGCAATCGTGGGACAAGTGGCGGCTGCGTCTGGGCATCGGGGAAGCGTCATGAACAAGAACACCCCCATCCGGTGGCTCGGGACGCGCTCCGCCTCGGCGAATGCCGCGGCGCGGCTTCCGCGTCTCGCCGCCGAGTTCTTCGCCGCGGGCAGGGGCCTCGCCGCCGCCGAATCCGGGCCTGAAGAGGCCCATCTGTTCCGCATCCGGACCAAACGCCTTCGCTACACGCTCGAGCTGTTTCGGCCGTGCTACGGGAGAGGCCTGGTGACCCGGCTGAATTCCTTGCGGGAGATTCAGCAATGCCTCGGGGAGATGAACGACCTCGCCACGATCCACAGGCTCTCCCGGCGGCCGGCCGTGGAAGCACAGATGGATTCCCGAATGGCCGCGAAGATCGAGGAGTTTCGAGGGTTGTGGCGGGAGCGGTTTGACCGCGAGGGCCAGGAGCGGCGATGGATCCTGTATCTCCGGACTCCATTGCACTCTCCGGGAGTGACGCGGCTGTAACTGTTGGATAATGGAATCATGCGTCAAGGCCGTATCTGCCTGCTCGCGCTCGTGTGCGTGGCGTCTTCCGCCGCCGAAATCAACGTTGTCGAGCAAATCATTGCCAAGGTGAACGGAGACATCATCACGCGCAGCGACATCGAGCGCACGCGCGAGACGTTGCTTACCGAACTCAAAGAACGGCGGGTGCCTGCCAACCAGGTGAACCAGCTCCTGCAGGACCGCGAGAAAACTGCTCTCCGGGACGAGATCGACCGTTTGCTTCTGGTCCAGAAGGGTAAGGAGCTCACCATCAACGTCGATCCCGAGATCACCCGCCAGTTGGCCGAAATTCAACTGAACGCCAAGATCAGCGACACGGACAAGTTTCACCAGTACATCCGTGACAACACGGGGATGACGTTCGAGGACTTCAAAGCTCACATGAAGAACCAGCGGCTGACCCAGCGCGTGATCCAGCAGGAGGTCGGGAGCCGCATCAACATCCCGAAAGCCGAGCTTCAGAAATACTACGAAGAGCACAAGACCGAGTTCGTGCGACAGGAACAGGTCTTCCTCCGGGAAATCTTTCTGACCACCGAAGGCAAGAAGCCGGCCGAGATTGCCGTGATTGAAAAGAAGGCCAATACCCTGGTGGCCCGCGCCCGAAAGGGTGAGAAGTTCACCGAATTGGCCCGCGACAACTCCGATAGCGAGAGCGCGAAGAATTTCGGCGAGATCGGCTGGTTCAAGAAAGGCGAACTGCGCGGCGACGTGGAGAAACTGGTCTTCGCGGAGAAGCGAGGCTTTGTCAGCGATCCCCTCAAGACGGATCGCGGGTTCCTCATCATTCGGCTCGAAGAGCGGCATGAGAGCGGCCAGGCTGCGTTTGCCGAAGTCGAGAACGAGGTCATGGAGCGACTGTATGCCCCGCGCATGGAGCCTCGCGTTCGCGAATTTCTGACAAAACTGCGCGAGGAGGCGTTTCTCGAGATTCGTGAAGGGTACGTGGACGCGGGCGCGGCCCCGGGCAAGGACACGGCTTGGAAAGACCCCGCCCAGTTGAGGCCGGAGACCGTGACAAAGGCGGAGGTAGCCGCTTCCCGCAAGAAAAAGCTGTTGTGGGTTCTGCCGAGCCCTTGGGGCAGTTCGCATAAGCCCGCCGCGGACAAGGATGCCCCGGCCGGCGCCGCTGCCCCTACCGGCACGGCTGCCCCGACCGGCGCCGCGGCCGTTCCCCCAAAATCGGCTCCGGTGCAGAACTGACCCCCACGACAAGTCCGAGCGAAATCGAATGAAGTCTCCGTTCATCAGGGAAATCGAACCAAACCAGATCGTCCACACCACGTTCCTGGTGCAAGGCAAGGACGTCCGTCAAAAGAAATCTGGCGATCCCTATCTGTCCCTGAGCCTGACGGACCGGACCGGCGACCTCGACGCCAAGATGTGGGACAACGTCGGCGAGGTGATGGAGACCTTCAGCCGCGACGACTTCATCAAGGTCAAGGGCCAGTTGCAGATCTTCAACAACCGCCCGCAGTTGACCATCCACAAACTGCAGCGCGTGCCGGATGAAGAGGTCGACTTCGCCGACTTCTTTCCCGCCTCCGAACGGAACCCCGACGAAATGCTGGCGGAGTTGCGGGGAATCATCGGCGGCATGGAAAATCCCCACCTGAAGGCTCTGCTCACGGCGATGTTCGACGATGCCGAAATCGCCCGGCGCTTCAAGACCGCGCCCGCCGCCAAGAACATCCATCATGCGTTTCTGGGCGGCTTGATCGAGCATGTGCTCTCGCTTTGCTCCATGGGACGGATGGCCGCGAGCCACTACCGGAGTGTCGATCTCGACCTTCTGCTCACCGGCATCATCCTGCACGATTTGGGCAAGATCTACGAGTTGACGTACGACCGCGGCTTTGGCTATTCCACCGAAGGCCAACTGCTGGGTCACATGATGATCGCGTTGCGCCTGGTGGGGGAGAAGATTGCCTGTGTCCCCGATTTTCCGCCGAAACTGCGCAACCTTGTGGAGCACCTCATCGTGAGCCATCATGGCCGGCTGGAATTCGGCTCGCCCAAGGTTCCCCTGTTTGCCGAGGCCCTGTTGCTGCACCATCTCGACGACCTGGATTCGAAGATGGAGTGCTCGCGTGCCCTCGTCGAGCGGGATCGACTGGTGGAGGGCGACTTCACCAGCTATCATTCGGCGCTCGAGCGATCGCTCCTGAAGAAGGACCAGTATATGGGCGACGGACCGAAGGCTCCGCCCGCCGCCCCCCGGGGACGGCCTGTGGCGGCGAACGGCGGCGAACCGCCCGTCAAGTCCGCGCCCAAACCCTCCAGCGCGTTTGCCGAGAAGCTGTTGAGCGCTACAAGGCAGTTGCAGAGCCCCAACGGAGACTGAACGATGCCGCGTGACGTTCCGCCCCCGTTGGAGATGATGTGCTTGAATGCCCTCTGGGCTTTGGGCGAAGCGAATGTTGCCGGCGTTCGGCGGCAGGTCTCGCAGTCGAAGCCTCTCGCCTACACGACGATCATGACGCTGCTCGAACGACTGGCGCGCAAAGGCGTAGTCTCGCGAAGAAAGGTAGGCCGCGCCTTCTTCTACACGCCGGCCGTCGATCGGGACTTGCTCCAGCGCGCAGCCCTCCGGCAATTTGTCGAGAGTTTCTTCGACGGCTCCGAAGCCAAGCTGCTGGGCTTTCTTGGCCAGGGCGAATTTACTCCGGAACCCGCCGTCTCGAACGGTGCGGCGCCCGCCGAGGAACCTCTGGATACTTCATTGTTGTAACAGTGTCCGGCGCTCGGCGCGTGTTAGCATTTCTCATGGATGACGCCGCGCACCGTCTATCAGATTTTGGGCCAAACGGTTGCCCGGTACGGATCACGCGAAGCTCTGTTTCAGCCCTATCACGAGGGCGGCCGTCGCAAGTACCGGACCTGGACGTGGGCTGAGTTCCAGCGTGCCGCCGAGGAAATCGCCGCTGGCCTCCGTACCCTGGGGGTCGGCAAGGGCGATGTCGTGGCCTTGAACTCCGAGACGCGGGCCGAGTTCTACCTCGCCGATTTGGGCATTCTCACCAACGGATCCATTGCCGCCGCGCTCTATTCCAGTTATCCCGCGCCGGACCTCCTTCGGACCATCGCCGCGTGCGATGCGTGCGTGCTGTTTGTCGAGGATCCCAAGACGCTCCAGGCGATGCGGGGTGCGCCGGTAAGGCGGTTCGTCCTGCTCACGGGTGAAGCTGACGGTGCTCTGTCGCTGGACGAATTGCGCCGCCGTGGCCGCGAAGCGCTGGCAAGTGATTCCCGATTTCTCGCCCGCATTCTGGGCGAGTACTCATCCGCGGACGACGCGATTCTCTATCTGACCTCCGGCGCTACCGGCGAGCCGAAAATGGCGATGGTCAGCCACGCGTCCATTTCCGCGAACGTCGACATGGGCCCCGCGGTCGTCACCCTCGGCCCCGACGATTGCACCGTCGCCTGGCTGCCTTCCGCCCACATCGCACAGCGCATCGGGATCGAGATGCTGCCCATCCGGACCGGGACGCCGGTCTATTTCGCCGAAAGCCTGATGAAGCTGCCGCAGGACATCAAGGCGGTGAAGCCCACCTTCTTTCTCGCCCCGCCGCGTATGTGGGAGCGCGTCTATACCTCTCTATCGGCCGAGATCAACCGTAAGCCCAAGGCGGTCCGGACCCTGTTCTACGCCGCGTTGGGCATGGCCCTCGAGGCGTCCCGGCGCCGTACCGGGGGAAAGGCCGTTCCGTGGTACTTCCAGGTTCCGCTCAAGCTGGCGGATGGGGCGATGTTCCGCAAGATCCGGGAGCGGTTCGGCGGCCGCCTGCGGCTTCCGGTTTCCGGCGCCGCCCCGTTGGGCAAGGACCTGGCGGCCTTCTATGACGCGATCGGGATGCCTTTGGTCGAGGGCTATGGGCTCACCGAGGGCGGCGTGGTCTGCCTGAATCCTCCCGAGCGCCTGAAGATCGGCAGCATCGGCAAGCCCCTTCCGGGCGCTCGCATGTCGCTGGCCGAGGACAACGAGCTGCTGGTCTCGAGCCCGACGCTGTTTTCCCGCTACTACAAGGATCCGGCTGGCACGGATGCTGTCCTTCGCGAAGGGGTGCTGCGCACCGGCGATGTCGCCCACATCGATGAGGAAGGCTACATCTTCATTACGGGCCGAAAGAAGGAGATGATTGTCGCCTCGAACGGAAAGAAGGTCTACCCGTCGCGCGTCGAGAGCTTCTTCAAGGTGGAGCCGCTGATCAACCACGTGCTCCTCATCGGCGACCGCCTGCCCTACATGACGGCGTTGTTCACCATCAATCCCCAGGTGGCCGAGACGCTGGAAGGCATGAACGGACTGCGTGGGCGTCCGCTGCCGGAGGTGGTGAATGCCGAACCGGTCGTTCGCGAGGTCCGCCGCGTGGTCAAACGGGTGAACCAGCATCTGGCCCCCTTCGAGCAGATTCGCAAGTGGCGTTTGCTCGACCGCGAGTTCACGATCGAGGACGGAGAGTTGACGGCGACGATGAAACTACGGCGCACCCGGGCGATCGAGAACTTCAAGTCCCAGATCGACGAACTCTACGCCGGGCACGAGGAGTGAATCTTCTTTGCCTGGATCGAGTCGCCTGCCGCGTGCCGGTAGGCCCTTCCCCCCCCTCGTTCGATGCCCGAGAATGAAGACGCGTCCAAATGCAGCACGCCCGGGAACCCAAACTACGGTTTCTACACGCTCACAGTTCACTGAATCAGTTTAAGATCGAGCAGTTCCGCCGGCTCTCGACGGAGGCTCTCAAATCGTCACTGCTGCCAGGTCAACCAGGCTCGCTAAAAGCCCGGCCTGACGGGACCGTCCTGGACGGTCACCACCGCATCACCGTCCTGGTCGAGCGTGGCGAGGACATTCATCGCCTTCCACGGGAGATAATAAGCAAGGAGCATGAAGCCTGATCTCTTTTGGATTCCCGGCCCATGGCGAGGACATCTTGCCATAGCGGCGCGTCCGCGGGGAGGTGATTGGCTCGAAGACGAGGCGCGTGACTGGCGCTCGGCCGGCATTGACGAGCTAGTGTCCCTTCTGGAGCCGGAAGAGGCTGCTCAGTTGGGCTTGGACCAGGAGCGCCTCGCCGTGGAAACCAACGGCATGCGCTTCACCTCTTTTCCCATTCCTGACCTGGGTGTGCCGCACTCCATGGAAGCTGCGGTGACGCTACTGCGCGAGATGGCTGAACGTCTGACCGCGGGGAAGCGTATCGCCATTCACTGCCGGCAGGGGATCGGCCGCTCAGGGCTTGTCGCGTCGGGCGTACTGGTGGCCGCCGGCATGACTCCCGATGCGGCACTCGATGCGGTTCGTTCAGCCCGGGGCATCTTGATTCCGGAAACCGAGGAACAGCGGCAATGGGTCCGGCGCTTGCTGCCCGAGCACATGTTCGCGGCTTCGCGGGAGACGTGACCTCAACTGTGGCCACGCGCTACTCACGCCACGCCGCTCCGTCCGGATACCGGTATCGCTCCCTCGACTCCGGTTTCATGTTGATGCTGTAACCCGGCGCCGTGGGTGCATAGTAGCGTCCGTTCTTCACCACGCACGGATTCTCGAAGTGCTCGTGTAAGTGGTCGACGTACTCCGTCACGCGATTCTCGGCCGTGCCCGTCACGGCGATGTAGTCGAACAGCGAGAGGTGCTGGACATACTCGCACAAGCCCACTCCTCCCGCGTGCGGGCACACCGGAATCCCGAACTTGGCGGCCATCAGGATGATCGCCAGGTTCTCGTTGACGCTCCCCACCCGGCAACTGTCGATCTGGCACACCCCTATGGCGCCCGCCTGCATCAGTTGCTTGAAGATCACGCGGTTCTGCGCGCATTCCCCGCACGCCAGGCGAACGGGCGCGACGGCGCGGGCAATGGTCTGATAGCCGAGCACGTCATCCGGGCTGGTCGGCTCTTCGAAGAACCACGGCTCGAACTCCATCAGGCGTTTGATGTGCGTGATCGCTTCGCCCACGTCCCAGCGCTGATTGGCATCCATCATGAGCTTGTTGTCGAAACCGATCG
>CAZGUX010000208.1:0-15081 GCA_964529305.1 uncultured Solibacteraceae bacterium
TGTTTTGCCGGACGGACTCCGCGACTGCCTCGGTCAGCGGCAGGCGGGTCGTGATGAACTTGATGCGGTTGTCGGGCTGCACGCCGATCATCCAGTAACTCTGCCCATCGACCGTGTTGTACACAGGCTGAATCACCAGCCTCAGAACCTTGCCACCGCGATCGAATTCAACGTCTACGGGCTTGCCGCCCGAACTCTTGATCAACTCCCGCAGAGCAATTCTCGAGTGAATCGGCACGCCGTTGACGCTCAACAACAGGTCGCCCTTCTTCAGACCGGCCTTGTCCGCCGGCAACCCCGGTTGCACCGCGCCAACCTCGACCTCGTTCTTCTCGGACCAACCCGAATGTCCGACACCGAGGCGGTCGTCGAGGACTGGCGTGATGGTCGTCTTATACCGCTGTCCACCTCGCTCGTAGTCGACCGTGAGGGCCTTGTACGCGCTCGAAAACTCCTTGACCAGGATGTCTTCCCACGAGGGATTCACCAGGTCGTCGAGGCCCACGATCCGGTCGCCCTGCCGCAGGCCCGCCTGCTCGGCCGGCGATCCCTTGGCCACATACCCGATGACCCCGCGCACCGGCGGGTCCGCCGGACGGCGGAACTCCACCATGAACAGGCCGGTCAACAGCCCGATCGAGAGCAGGATATTCATCAACGGACCGGCAAAGACAATGAACAGCCGCTGGGATTTGGGCTTACTGAGGAAGCTGCCAGGCTCCGCGGCATGTTCGTCGCCCACTTGCTCGCCGAACATCTTGACGTACCCTCCGAAGAGAATCGCCGAGAAACGGTAGTCGGTGTCGCCCCGCCGGAACCCGAACAGCCGCGGGCCGAACCCGAAGCTGAAGACCTCCACGCGCACGTCGCACAGCCGCGCCGCCCAGAAGTGCCCAAGCTCGTGCACCAGGATCATCACCCCGATGAGAACGAGCAGCGAAAAGAAATTCTCGAAAAAGACCATATGAAATTAGCCTGGCACGCCTACACCCGCCGTACGGCGCTCCACCAGATTCTGACACAGTTCGCGAGCCTGCCGGTCGGTCTCGAGGACCTCCGGAATGGATCGGGGCTGCCGGAACGGCACGCGCGAGAGCGTTTCCTCGACCAGTTCCGGAATCGCGGTGAACGCGATGCGCCCGTCGAGGAAGGCCCTCACCGCCACCTCATCGGCGGCGTTCAACACACACGTCGCGCTTCCGCCCGACTCCTGCGCCTGATACGCCAGACCCAACAGTGGGAACTTGTCAAAGTCCGGTGGGCCGAATTGCCACTCCCGGCTCGCCGACCAGTCCAGTTTCGGCACCGGCGCGGGCGATCGCTCCGGGTACGTCAGCGCGTACTGAATCGGCATTCTCATGTCGGTCGCGCACACCTGCGCGATCACGCTGCCGTCGTTGTACTCGACCATGGCGTGCACGGTGGATTGTGGGTGTACAACCACTTCGACCTCGTGCGGGCGGAAATCGAACAACCAGCAGGCCTCGATTACCTCGAAGCCTTTGTTCATCAGCGTCGCCGAGTCGATCGTGATTCTGTCGCCCATCCTCCATGTTGGGTGGTTCAGGGCCTGCGCGGGAGTCACCGATCGCAGTTCTTCCTTCGGCGTGTTCCGGAAAGGGCCTCCCGACGCCGTCAGGATGAGGCGAGTCACGTCGGCGCGATTGCCCGCTCGCAGGCACTGATGAGCGCCGTTGTGTTCGCTATCCACCGGAATCAACTCAGCCTTGCCCTGCTTCACCGCTTCCATTACCAGACTGCCGCCGGACACCAGAGCTTCTTTGTTCGCCAGCCCGATTCGCTTGCCGGCGAGCACGGCCTCGTACGTCGCTTCCAACCCCGTCACCCCGACGATCGACGACATCACCGTGTCCGCCTCCGGCGCTGTTGCGATTTCCACCAATGCCCGAGAGCCCGTCCAGACTTCCGGTACGAACTCCTTGGCCCAATGGGAAGCGGCCAGGCCCTCCAACAAACGGAGACGGCCGAACTCGGTTCCTGTCACCACTACTTTCGGCCGAAACTCCTGAATTTGTGAGAGCAGCAGATCGATGTTTTGCCCTGCGGCCAGGGCAAAAATAGAGAATCTATGGCGATTCTGGCGGACGACGTCGAGCGTGTTTCTCCCGATGGACCCCGTGGACCCTAAGACGGTGACGCTTCGCATGGAGAAACAGGACCCGCTCCCGCCATCATATCACGTGAGCCCGATTTGATTTTTGGGATTTGCTCTTGCCTCTGAGACCTCTGAACCCTTGCGGGCGCCGGGGAGGGTTGCTTCAGGGGTCTTTGTTTAGAGGTTAGTCTCGCTTTGGTGGGAGTTGCCTCCCCGGCTTACTTCCAATTCTAATAGGCCCCTCCCGAAAATGCAATAGAAAATTGTATTTTTTCCTAAGGAGCCTTGACCTCAACCCCTGCCCACTGCTCTAAGACCTTGATGGTAGAGCAGATATCCTCATCGGCGTGGCCTGTCGAGATGGCGGCCTGGAACATCTGCCGGGTCAACCCGGTTAGTGGTAACGGTACTTGTAGCTCCCGGGCCGAGTCCAACATGAGCCCGATGTCCTTGTGCATCCACTTCACCGAGAAGTTCGGGGCGAAGTCGCGGCGAAACACATACGGGGCCTTGAAGTCGATCAACCCAGACTTGGCCGCGCTGTTGGTCAGGATTTCGATCATCAGCTTCGGGTCGACTCCCGCCTTGGTGGACAAGACCAAGCCTTCGTTGAAGGCCATCAGGATGTTGGACAGGATCAAGTTCTGGCTCAACTTCGCGTGGAGTCCCATCCCTGGGCCGCCACAGTAGTAGAGCCGCTTGCCCATAGGTTCGAACCAGGGCCGAATCCTCTCGAAGACCTCCTGATCGCCCCCGATCATGAAGGTCAGGTTGCCTCCCTCGGCGCCGGGCTTGGAACCCGTGCAGGGCGCATCCAAAAACGGAATCCCTTTGGCTGCTAACTCCATGCCAATCTCGCGGCTAGCGCTCGGGGCCACGGTGCTCGCATCGACAATCACCGTTCCCGACTTGGCCCCCGCCGCGAGTCCGTCCGGTCCGAGAATCACCTGCCGCGACATATCGGTGTCGCCCACGCACAGGAAGATGCACTCGGCGAACTCCGCCACCTGTTTGGGCGTCTCGCAGAATCGGCCGCTCTCCGCGCTCGCTAACTCTTGTGCTTTGTTCGCCGTGTACGACCACACCGCCACCTCGTGGCCGGCTCGCATCAGGTTGCGGGCCATCGGGTAGCCCATGATTCCGAGGCCGAGAAAACCCAGTTTTGCCATGTTGTTCCGTGAAGCTCCTCTCTAGTCCAAGACCGGATCGGTGGAGACGGGAATCGGGTCAGGACTCCACCCGGCTTGGGAACTCGCATTGTACGACGCGGAAGGCGGATTGGACAATCGAAAGAAGCCGTTTCAGACGGCGGGACTCGAGAGCGGACTGACAGGGTTCGGTTCAGTGCCCGGCTAGACGGCGGCGGCTTCCCTTTGCGGGTATTCCTTCTGGGCCAGCATCCGCAGCAGCAGCAGGTCGGTGGGCCGATACGACAGGACGACGCCGTCGCTCTCGGGATCCTCGACGATGACGTGCCGCCGCACCAGGGTCCGCAATTGCTCAATCGAGACGCCCAGGGCCAAAGCGGCCTCGGTCTCCGTGTATTCTGTTTTCCCAATTTCCCAAGCCATCATATGGTTGCCCTCGTTCGGCGGCGTGCTTTCCAACTCCGATTGTAGGGGCCGGAGGTCGGATAGCCCAATCAGGCAGAGCCCCTATCTCGCCGTCGACCTAACCTGAGGAGGACTGCGGCACTCCGTTGTCTCCAAACGACTTAGCTAGTACCGAGACCAGTACAAACGGCGTAAGGAGACGTAGGACAAAGACGAGCCGGGTCTCAGTGCCCAATTCACTCACCTGTACCCTATCGACAGGACTAGCCAGTCCGAAACAAAGTGCGAAGGAGGGTCGCCGTCAGGGCGTGAGTCACCATCGCGGCGCGGAGCCCCGACCGGTAAGCCAACCCGTAGAAGACGCCGGCGATGGCAGCCACCAGGGCAAACTTCCAATTGGGGAACGTGCCCGACGGCAGGTGGACGGCTCCAAACGCGAACGACGCGATGCCCAAGCCCAGCCAAGGCTTTGCCGTCCTGTCCTGGATCCACTGCTGAATCAGGCCGCGGAAGAAGAACTCCTCGCCGAGCGCCACCACCCACAGGAAGCCGGCGAACTGGAGAGGCAGCATCCGGATCTTCCGCGGCGAGGGACCCCACGAGAGGAACCCGGACGCCAGTCCCACCGCGAGGCCCACCGGCAGCAGCAGCACGAACCACTTGAACCCGGCCTTCCACTCCGCGGGGGTGGGCCAGAAACCGAAGGTCTCGAGGTCGACTTCTCGAATGGTCAGCATCACGGTCGCCGAGAGGCGGATCAGCATCAGTTGCCCCAGCACATCGAGAGGTTCGTCCAGCGGAAAGACGTATAGTTTCTTGAAGATCCGGCTGAGCGGGATCGCGGCCAGGAACAATAGCATCAGCGCGTCGGTGCTGGCCGAAGGGCGGCGGAACACGTACCAGAAGGAGATGAACCCGCCGATGAGGGCAACCCGGAGGAACGAATCGAGTTGAAAGCCACCCGCCAGGCTTGCAACCGAATACGGAATCACAGCGCTCGCGGTCAGCAGGGCGGCATAGGGGAGAATCGGGATCCAGTCGGCTACGGATTCCCGTACCCGGCGAAACCCCGGAAACAGGTAGAAGGCATACTCGATGAGGAATGCCGCAATCAACGGCGCGGCCACCGGAAGGGGATAGCCCCGCTGCAGGGCCAGCCAGTATCCGGCCGCGCCCAATAAAACCCATCCGGCGATCGCCGTGATTCCATAGGCACGGAACACGGGGGCCGGGGATTGGGTCATGCAGCTTCGATGCGCTCCTCGACCAAGTCTACCCTTTCTCCCTCGCGCGCGAGAAACACCTCCATGCCGCCCGAGTGGCAGCCGTTCTGGAGAATCTCCAGGGAGCGTTCGAGGAAGTCATCGTCGTGGTCCGGGTCGTGATGAAACAAGGCCAGGCGCCGAACGCCGGAGTCTCGCGCGCTGGAAAAGGCGTCCTCGAAGGTACCGTGGCCCCAGCCGCGGTGTTCCGCGTATTCATCAAGGGTGTATTGGCACTCGCGAATCAGGAGATCGGCGCCGCACTGGAAGTCGGCAACCGCTTGATCCTTCTGGGAGGCTTCCCGGTTGGAACCGTTGGCGCGGCAATACGGCTCGTGATCGGTGAGATAGACCAGGCACTTGCCGCCGTGCTCGAGCCGAAAGGCGGTGTTTCCGCCAGGGTGGTTCAGCGCGTGAGTGGCAATGCGGAACGGCCCGATTTGCGTTTGGCCGTCCAGCCGATGAAATTCAATCCGGGCCGGCAGATCCCGGAACACCACCGGGAAATGAGGCGCCTCCATCATCTTGTCGAAGGCTTCCGACCCCGGGCGTCCTTTCCGCCACGACATGTGGATCCGGATCCGCGTGGCGGAGTCGTAGGCCGGCAGGAAAAACGGGAAGCCCTGCAGATGGTCGATATGGGGATGGCTGATCAGCAGATCAAACTCGCGCTTGCCTTCCAAACGCAACTGCTGGCCGAGGCCGCGGATCCCGGTCCCCGCGTCCAGAATCAGGACATGGGTGTCCGACCTCACCTCCACACACGGAGTGTTGCCGCCGTAGCGAACCGTGGACGGACCGGGCGTCGGAACCGACCCCCGCGTGCCCCAAAACTTGACCGAGAAGCTCGTATGTCACCTCAAGGAAGGACCCTGACTCGGATGTTGCGAAGCTCCACCCGAGTGTCGTGGCCCAGGAATCCGATATGTCCCGCCGTTCGCAACAGTCCGGGGTGTTTCTTCAACACCGCCGGGTCTTTCACATCGTCCAGATCCGCATCGACAATCACGTGCCCGTTGAGGGTCACCTTGATCTTCCGGCCATTGGCCGCGATCTCTTCCTGGTTCCACTCGCCGGTTGGCTTCTTGAAACCCTGCTTCGCGGGCACGACATCGTAGATCGACCCGTGGAACTGGGACGGTTTCAACCACCCGCGGTACTTCGGCGAGCCATCGTCGAGGATTTGAATCTCCATCCCCTGGTAGGCGGCATCGCCGGTGAGTGGCGACCGGATGCCCACGCCATTGTTGGAGCCTTCTTCCAACCTGAACTCGAAGCGCAGGATGAAGTTCGCGTACTCGTTGACCGTGAACAAGTTACCGCCGCCGTTGACCGGACAGACCAGCATCCCGTTCTCCACAACATACCCGGGGCCCTTCCCGTGGTAAAGCTGCCAGCCCGAGAGGTCCTTTCCATTGAACAAGGGCACAAACCCCTTTTCCGCACATACGGCGAGGAACGGGGAACAGATGAAGAGAATCGAGACGCAGCGGCGCAACATCACCCCGAGTGTAACATCGGCAGAACCCGCAGAAACCTTATGGACACGGCGGTGTCGAGAGGAGCGGACAGTACCACCCGACAGGGCTACCCCACCATGCTGTGCTGGCGTCGATCAGGCAAAGATCTGCTTCAGGCAAAGACCTGCTGGATGACCCGTCCCCCGAAGTCGGTCAGTTTCTCGTGACGGCCGTTGTGGAGGAACCACAGGCGGTTCTGGTCCAAGCCAAGGGCGTGCAGAATCGTGGCGTGAAAATCCCGCATGTGGAAGCGGTCGCCCTCGGCCCTGAGCCCAAACTCGTCGGTGGACCCGATCACCTGGCCTCCCTTGACGCCTCCGCCGGCGAACCACATGGTGAAGCCGTGGGGATTATGGTCCCGGCCGTTCCCGCTCTGAGACATCGGCAGGCGGCCGAACTCGCTGCCCCAGATCACCAGCGTCGAATCGAGCAAGCCCCGCTGTTTCAGATCCTGCAGCAAGGCCGCGATCGGCTGGTCGGTGTGCCCGCACATCTTGGTGTGATTGGCGTGGAGGTCTTTGTGGGCATCCCACTGAGTGATCAACGGACCGCCGCCCGAGTACAACTGAACGAAGCGCACGCCGCGCTCCACCAGGCGGCGGGCCATCAGGCACCGTGTGCCGAAGTCGGCGGAGTGTTTCTGATCCAGGCCATACATCTTGTGGATGTGCTCGGGTTCCTGCGAGAGATCCACTGCCTCCGGGGCATGACTTTGCATGCGGAACGCCAGCTCATAGGAACTGATTCGCGCGGCCAGTTCGGTGTCGGTATCGAGCGTGTCGAGGTCGTTGAACTTCTGCAGCAGGTCGAGCGCCTTGCGCTGGCGTTCAGGTGTCATCCCCGGCGGCGGTTTCAGATAGAGAATGGGGTTCGCACCTGAACGGAACACCGTGCCCTGATGAACCGCCGGCAGAAAGGCCGCGCTCCAGCACGGGGTGCCGCCCTCGGGCGTTCCTTCCGGCTGCGGCATCACCACATAGGCAGGAAGGTTCTCGCTCTCGCTTCCCAAGCCATAGGTCACCCAGGAGCCCATACTGGGGTAGCCCGTCAGGATGCGCCCGGTGTGCACCTGGTACATGGCTGGGGCGTGGACCACGCTTTCCGTGTAGAACGACCGGACAAAACAGATGTCGTCCACGCACGCCGCGAGGCGCGGATATAACTCGGAAACATCCATGCCGCACTGGCCGCGCTTGGAGAATTTCCAGGGGCACTCGAGAATCGGCGTGTCGCCCTTGGTGAACTGGCTTTGCACCTTGCCGAAGGACTCGGGAAGGGGCTTGCCGTTGTACTTCGCAAGCAGCGGCTTGGGGTCGAAGGTGTCGATGTGGCTCGGGCCGCCGACCATGAACAGAAAGATGACCCGCTTGGCCTTTCCGGCAAAGTGCGGCGCGCGGGGCGCCAGGGGATTCACGCGCTCGCGAGCCCCGGCCGGCGGATCGAGCAGCGACGCCAGGGCGATGGCGCCAAACCCGTTCGCCGCCCGCGCCAACACGTCGCGGCGGGTCACCGCTTTCGGCCAATGCGCTTCACGGGACATAGACAAACTCATTCCGGTTGAGGAGTGCCAGGCAAAAGTCTTCGAGTTGCCCGCCTTCTCGAAAGAAGTCGCGGGCCAGCTTGACCTCGTTCGTCCGCGGCGCGCGGGCGAGCGTCGACTGGAAAGCGTTGCGGACCGCGCACCCTCGAAGGTCGGAGCGGCACTCGCGCCTGAGCCTCGCGGCGAAGGCTTTCGATTGTTCGGCGGCGAACTCGCTGTTGAACAGCGACAGAGCCTGGAGCGCGTGGATGCTGTTGGCGCGGGCCGGGCACGAACTCATCGCATCCGGCTGATCGAACGCGGCCAGGATGGGCAACCGCACCGTCCGCTTGTTCAACAAATAGAGACTGCGGCGGCGAAGATTCTCCGGATCCGGGTCCACCGGCCAGAGCCCGTCGCGTTCGCCTTCGGTAAACAGCAGGTCGTAGACTTCCGGGTCGAGAGGGACTTTGACCGCGGGCCCGCCAATGGCTGGATTCAGCGTGCCGGCGGCGGCCAGGATGTGGTCGCGTAGCATCTCCGCATCCATGCGCTTGCGGTTCATCCGCCAGTACAGATGATTCTCCGGATCGGCCTGGCTCTTCGCCGTTGCGTCGAGCGAAGTCCGCTGATACGCCTCCGACGTCAGAATCATCCGGTCGATCGCCTTGACGTTCCATCCGCGCCCCACGAACTCGGTCGCGAGCCAATCGAGCAGCTTGGGA
The DNA here is from genome assembly GCA_964529305.1 of uncultured Solibacteraceae bacterium. Classification (GTDB taxonomy): domain Bacteria; phylum Acidobacteriota; class Terriglobia; order Bryobacterales; family Bryobacteraceae; genus CAZGUX01. The sequence goes on from CAZGUX010000208.1 coordinate 8,696, forward strand.
TTCGTGGGTCTCGCGCCCAGCAGGCCAAAATCATTGGGGGTCTGGACCAGCCCGACGCCCATGCGGAACTGCCAGATGCGGTTGACCATCACGCGCGCGGTGAGGGGATGATCGGGCGAGGCAAGCCAGTTGGCCAGGGCGGAGCGGCGGCCATTCGCGCCGGTCGTGATCGTCTCCGTCGCGCCGCCCTGGGAAAAGACGACGGGAATGCCCGGCGGGACGACTCCGAGTTTGTGCTGGTAGTCCCCGATTTTCAGAATATGGGTGGGCGGCGGAGGCTGATCCATGTTCACGACGGCGAACGCCCCCGGCAGCGGGCGCGGCTTGCGCCGTTCGATCTCGTGCATCTCGGCCCGCAACCCGGCGCGCCGGGTACGTTCGTCCGGGGTCAGCGCATCGACGAGTTCATCCCAGGAGACCGCGATCTGGCTTTCGGCGTCTTTCGCCAGGACTTTCTGCTCTTCGGTGCGCTTGTCTTTGGGGACGTCCAAAGCGGCCCGCAGCGACAATACCAGCTTTGCGAGTTTGGCCGCGCGCAGGTGCTCGCGATGGGGCTTCTCGATTTCCGCGATCCTGTCCTTGATGGGTTTGAGGCGCTCTTCGTGTTCCTTCGCCGCGCGGGCGTGCGCGGCCTTTTCGTCTTCTGTCGCGGTCTCGATGTCCTTGCCGACCGTACCCGCGAAGATGGCCTGCAACTGGTAATAGTCGGACTGCAGGATGGGATCGAACTTGTGATTGTGGCAGCGGGCGCAGCCGACGGTCAGGCCAAGGAACACGGAGCCGACACCGTAGGTCATCTCGGTGAGGACCTCCTGGCGGGTCATCTCGGCGTCCACGTTGCCGCTGACCACGTGAATCGGGCCCAGGCGGTTGAAGCCGGTCGCGATCAGGGCCTCGCGGTCGCCGGGATACAACTCGTCCCCGGCGATCTGCTCCTTGACGAAGCGGTCGTATGGTTTGCCGGCATTGAAGGACCGGACCACGTAATCGCGGTAGCGCCAGGCGTGCGGGCGCTCGCCGTCGGTCTCGTAGCCGTTGGTGTCGGCATAGCGGGCGACGTCGAGCCAGCGCTGGGCCCATCGCTCGCCGTAGTGGGGCGAGGCCATCAACCTCTCCACCAGCCTCACGAAGGCATCGGGGCGGCGGTCGAGCAGGAACTCGCTGGCTTCCACCGGGCTGGGAGGCAGGCCGGTGATATCCAGATAGGCACGTCGCAGAAGGGTCTCGCGGCCGGCGCGGGCCGAGGGTTCGAGGCCTTTGGCCTTGAGAGCGTCCAGGAGGAACGCATCAATGGGATTCTTCCCGCCGGGGGCGGAAGGCACTTCCGGCCGGACTGGCGGACGGAACGACCAGAAATTCCGGCGAGCCAGGACGGACGCTACCTGCTTATCCACCCAGGCGGACGCCAGGAGGCACACGGCAAACCCGAGAGCGATTGACCTTGCGAAACTCATCGGACGAGTGCTCCTCATTATCCGGCGCGGTTTGTGCGAGCGTCAATTCGCAGCCAGCGCCGCCTCCCGGGTCCGCTCGTTCGCCGTGGCCATGTCGCGATCGAGGGTGAACCGGTACGCCACCCACGCAGCGCCCGCGGCCAGCAGCATGATCCCCGAGATGCAGGCGAAGGCGAATCCCAATCCCCGGATGCCCTTCAGGTAGCCGGCGACAAAGATGGACACACTTCCGGCCAGGACGTTGCCGGTGAGCATCAGGCCGAAACCGGTGGACCGCAGGTGCGGCGGCAGCAGGTCGCACAACATGGGGTTCTCGTTGGCCTGGCCAAAGGTTCGGATCAGCGAAAACAGAAAAATGCAGGCGCTGATCAGGGCGTAGTTGGGCGGGGCGACGAACGACAGCAGCATTGGGGCGGAGGCCAGGTAACAGAGGGCCATCACCCGCGCGCGCCGCCGCGGTTGGGCGGCGCCGACCCTGTCAGAGAAGTACCCGCCCGCCACGATGCCCACACAGGCGGAGGCCTGGAGCATGAACGTTCCCGAGAATCCGGCGCCGGTCAGCGACATATTGAAGGTCTCCTGATAGAACAGCGGCAGCCAGTTCCAGAACATCCACACCCCGCCCGAGGTGAGCACCGCCTGCGTGACGATCAGGCAATAGCTGGGTGTGCGCAAGAGAATCCGCAGACTCTCGACGACGCCGGCATTGGATTCCCGTTTCTTGGTGACAGCGGGCGCGCCATCCCGCACGATCCACCAGGCGACCGCGGCCAGGACCAGTCCGGCGATCCCCAAAAGGACGAATGCGGGCCGCCATCCGAACCGTTCCGCAATGAACCCGGTCAGGGTTCCGGCGCCGATCAGGCCAACGCTCATGCCCGCCAGGTTGAGGCTCAAGGCGGTGCCGCGCGTGGCGGCTCCGTGGTAATCGGCGATCAGGGCCAACGCCGCCGGAATGTAGAACGCCTCGGTGATTCCGAGCAGGAGACGGGCGCCAATCAACTGGGGCAGGTTCTGGACAAACGCGACGAGCAGCGTGGCAACGCTCCACCCGGCAAGGCTGAGGACGATCAGCCGCGAGCGCGACGAGCGGTCGGCGATATACCCGGCGATGGATGCGCCGATGGCGTAGGTCCAGAGGAATGCCGCGCCGACCAAGCCGAGGTCGATGTCGGTGAGGCCGAGGTCGCGGCGGAGCAACGGGAAAACGGCGGCGAGTGCGGTGCGGTCGCCGTAGTTGAGGGCCGAGACAAAAAACAGCAGCGCGACCAGGATCCATTTATAGCCGGAGCGGGAAGTGTTCATGAGCGTCGACGCAGTCCAACGACTATATCGAGGCCTAAGGCCACGGTCAACGGGCGCAGGGCCGGGGAAGTAACGGGCCGATTCCGAGCGGTGGCGAAGGAGACCTCGACGACGACGCCGGAAATTTTTTTATCGAAACAGAACGGCCCTAAATCGCGCATAAGTATTTGAAACTATGACAGATCCTGGTTTTTGACCAATCGAACCAAACGAAACAAAACGAAACGGCTCCAGGCTTGCCGTAGCGGCAGCTGTGAACCCGTCCGGGATGTCCGGCCTGACCCTGTTCGGCGAACCCGCGGCGCGCGATCGGAGCGCCCGCGGTGAATCGGCACGGCCCTGATTTCCCGGCGTGATGAGCGTACCCACCGGATCGCAACGCACGGATCAGACCTCCCGCTCTCACTGTGGCACGGCCATCCAAGGGTCAAGAGAGTTCGACCAAACGGGATTTTTCGTAAGTGCTGGAGATGGTGATAGATGACACATGAAAAATAAATGCGCGACCCTTGTGAACGGTGAAACGAGGGTTTTCGGATAGGAAGCGAAGGCTGGAGGCGACAGATGCCTAACTATTGGCTGATCAGTATGATGAGGGTAGAGAAGGGCGTGCGGAATTTGCTGGATTTCGGGCGATCTGTCCAGACCGGCGTCCTGACGGCCTTCAAGGACCATAACGGCGGACGAAAAACGGGGTCCAGGCGGTTGCGCGTACGCGACCGATAACCAGCAGACAACGCAAACGACTCGCCCCCGGGGCAACGCCGTCACGAGACATCTTACGGTTCCAATTCAGCTCAGCATAGCGTGCGGCTGTCGACCAAGCCCCAGCGATCGGAGAGCGGATCGGCACCCCAGCTGGGCGCGGTTCGAGCCTTCACCACCGGAACATCGCGCATTTACGAAGCCGCTCGCAATACGCGCTGGAGTTGTGCAGGCAAAGTGAGCTTCTGGAACAGGCTGGCCGGATAAACGTAATCTTCACCCGATTCGTCGATCACGCGGATGAGGCCGTTCGCGTCCGCATCCGCGTCGTCGAGAACCGCGTACAATTTGCGGATCTCCAGAGAGGCGCTGTAGCCGGCATTTCGCAGGCACACGGCAAAGCCTTGGGTCTTGGGCCGACGGGATGACATGACTAGTCCACGAACCGCTTGATTTTGAATTCCTTCTTCCCGATGCCCGGAGCTTCGTACCAGTGAAGCTCCGCTCTCCGTATCGTACCATTCGGCAATTTCACGTCCGCGACGCCTTTTCGCTTCCGCCATCGGCCTTTGCCATAAAGCTTGCGCAGGCGCGAAAGTTCACGGATTCCGCTGCCAACGGCGAACGTTTCTATGTCGCTGATAGCGCCGCGGATCTGGAAAAACACTCAGCGGCATTGTATCAGCGCTGGTTTCGTTGTGCCGACCGGCCAAACCCCCAGAAAACACGCGGGATGCGGAGCTATCGGCCTGGCTCCATTCCCTGTGATGGGCGTCTAGTCTAGCCAGTCCCCGACTTCCGGAAGAATTGTGACTCCCGCTCCGACGCAAACAACTCCCCATAGCTGATTCTTCCGAACCAGCCCTTCCTGTAGGGGAGAAACACAGTGACCGCCTCCCCGGATTGATGCTCCAGGCCGACCGAGACCGCATCAGTCTGATCTGGCTTGCCGGGTGGCGCCACGCGCACGTCGGCGCAGATTGCCGCGGCACGCAACTCCCCGGACTCAGCCCTTTGTGCGTAAGCTTGCACGAGAAGGTCTATAAGTTCCTGAGCGGGAGGATGCTCGTCCCCCGTGTGGGCGCTGTCCATGACGATCTTGCCGGCACGGTCCATGGAAGATCCAAACGGGAAGAACTCCCCACGTTTGCTAAGCATCTGCTTTGCAAATCCCAGAACACTGTTGAAAAGCTGATCAAGGTCTGGATGAGCCACCGAGGACCTTACTATAGCGCACCGCGGCGTCCAAGGCCGCAAACAGAAACGTCATTAGCAAAGCATGCGTGTTCATGCCGTGTTTCGCCATCCCACGCCAAAAAACCGGGTCTGCACCCATGGAGTGGGGCACCTTTTTGAGACCAGAAAAATGGGTGACAGAATTCAACGAATGGAGCATCACCCATGGCAAAGAAGCAGAAGCCCCCGCGCCAGTTCAGCGTGGAATTTAAGCAACAAGCGGTTCAACGCATGCAGTCGGGCGTGAGCACGACGGTGTTGGCCAACGAACTGGGCATCCGGCGAAAACTCTTGTACCAGTGGCGCGACCGCGTCGTGGCCGGCAAACCGATCGTCGGACAGTCCGGACGGCCGCGGAAGGGCAGCGAGCAACGCCAGAGCGAAGAACGCGCCTACAGCGAGCAGTTGATCGCGGAACTGGAACGGAAGATCGGCAAGCAGCAGTTGATCATTGATTTTTTCAAGGGAGCCTTGCAGCAGATCCAACAGTTACGCCGGCCCAACAGCGAGACCGGCGCGACGGCATCTTCCGGCAAATCCGGGCAATGATGCCGCAGCAAGGCGAACGGCGATTGACGATCCGCGAGATGTGCGCGTGGGCGGAGGTGAGTCGTGCCAGCTATCATCGGTGGCACGAAGCCAGCGCCCCGCGTGAGGCGGACCTGCTGCTGCGGGAGGCGATGCAGGAGCAGTGCCTGGCACACCGGTTCTACGGCCGGCGGCGGATTCGAGCGCTGCTGGTGCGGGAAGGGTTTGTGGTCAGCCAGCGGCGGGTGGGACACCTGATGCGCGAAGACAATTTGCTGTGCGTGCGCCGCGGCAAGTTTGTCTTGGCGACGACCGACAGCGATCATGCGTATGGCATCTATCCGAATCTGGCGCCGTTCTTCCAGGTGACGGGGATCCATCAACTGTGGGTCGCCGACATCACCTACGTGCGGCTGCGCGAGGAGTTTGTGTATCTGGCGGTGGTGTTGGATGTGTATTCGCGGCGGGCGATCGGCTGGAGCGTGGGCCGAAACCTGACGGCGGAGGTGGCGTTGCGAGCATTGCGTCAGGCGCTGGCGGATCGGCCGCCGCCGCAGATGCATCACTCCGATCGCGGAGCGCAGTACGCGTGCCAGGCGTACGTGGAGTTGCTGGCCGCGGCCAAGATCACGATCAGCATGAGCCGGCCGGCGCGGCCTTGGGACAACGCCTACTGTGAATCATTTATCAAGACCCTGAAAGCCGAGCAACTCGATGGGTCGAAGTTCGCGCGGCTGGAGGATTTCGCGCCGCACCTGGTGAGGTTCCTGGACGAATCCTACAACGAGGAGCGGTTGCACTCGGCGTTGGGATATCGCTCACCGGCGGAATTTGAAAGGGCGTTGGCCGCCGCAGCGGTGGCGTCGGCAGTCAGGACAAACCCAACGACTGGAGGTGTCAAGTGAACCAGAGAGCGGTGGAAATGGCGGGGCCGTGGAAAGTGTGGAAAGCCGAACGGCAGGCTTTCCACACATCCCACCGCCCCTTGGAAATCTCGCCAGAAGCAGGCGAGATTCCCACATTTCCACCGCTCCGACGACGAGGCGCGTGGAAAAGTGGAAAAGCAAAAGCAGCTTTCCCACTTTCCCACCCGCACGACTCTTTCTTCCCTATCCCGGCGCTCGGGCTGCGCCCTCGCCGGGGACAACGACTAACGTG
>CAZGUX010000209.1:0-51619 GCA_964529305.1 uncultured Solibacteraceae bacterium
GGGTGAGTTCGTCGAGCAATATCTGGTGATCAGTGAACTGCGAAAGCGCATCCTGGTGCGCTTTCGCGAGGAAGGGATCGAGATCCCCCACGCGCCCCGTCCCGGGAAGCTGGAATACCGGCCGGCGATCGACGGCTCGTCGAGGCCGGAAGCCCCTGCACCACCATCGACCGATGTTCGATGAGCCCGGTTCGCGGCTCGAGATTCGCAAAATGGAGGCTAGCGCCATGGAGATTGGCCCCAGTCAGATCGGCGTACGCCAGGTTAATTTTCGACAGATTCCAACGCCTCTCACGGTAGGGCGCCTCCCGCGTTCCCGCTGCTTGATCCTCGCTCGCCCCACCACCTTTGCCAATCCCCCGCCGACCAGACGGCCGCCCGGCAGCCAGCCACACCACACCCGCAAGTCCGGCCGCTCAGGTGCGCAAAACGCTCTGCTCCAAAACGTGGTCGCCGGCGGGCTGGGCCAGCACCTCCTCGTTGGCCGGAACTGCGACCGCGTGGACATGGGGGTGTATAAGATTTTATACATTCTGGTGCTATGGACGATGAGAAGCAAATCCGTTGGATAGGCTCTGCCTGCGACGATCTGCTGGCTTTCCCGAAAGATGCCCGCAAGGAAGCCGGCTTCCAATTGGGGAAAGTCCAGGCCGGTCTGGAACCAGCCGATTGGAAGCCGTTCGATGTTGTGGGTGCCGGTGCAAGAGAGATTCGCATCCGGGACGAAAGCGGCATCGATCGCGTCATGTATGTCGCCAGGTTCGAGGAAGCGATCTACGTCCTGCCTTGCTTCCAGAAGAAGACGCAGGCTACCAGCAAGCACGACCAGGCCATAGCCGCGGTACGTTATCGGGCGGTGGTCAAGCTGAGGAAGGAAAAGCAATGAAGATCGACACCGAAATCCGTCATGTGACAAAGCCGGGAGCGAACCTCTTCCTGGAACTGGGCTTTGCGCCGGACGAGGCCAGGCGTCTCCAGGCTGCCTCCCGCAAACAGATCAATGACACGCGCCTGCTGAAGCAGCAACTGATGGAAGAGTTGTCTGTGTGGATTGCCAAACATCACTTGAAGCAGGCCGAGGCAGCGGAGATTTTGATGGTGTCCCGCCCTCGTGTGTCCGACGTGGTGAACAAGAAAACCTCCAAGTTCACCATCGATACACTCGTGGAAATGCTCAGCCGGGTCGGCAAGCCGGTCAAGCTGGCGATCGGCTGAGAGCAACAAACGGCTCGTCAGGCAAATCCGGGGGGGCCGACACTGACCCCTCGGGTCGACCGTTCCGATTTTCGTCATCGCCGCCGGCCGCGGTCCGGGGGACCGTCCCACCTATTTGGTTGCTTCCGGGCGACAAGACAACCCCCTCGCTGACGCTCGGGGCTGCGAGACGTCTGTGAACAGCACTAACGGCTATCGACGGCTCGTCAACGCCGGCAGCACCTGCACGACCATCGACCGATGTTCGATGAGCCCGGTGCGCGGCTCGAGTTCGCCCCGCTTCCACCCGGTGAACGCCGTTGCCGGCATCGTCCACCCGATTTTCTTCGCCCGGTTGACCGTGAAGATCTGCACCCGATTGTCCCCGGCTTTCTTGTAGTGCCAATCGGAATTGACCACCAGCCAGGAGCCTTTGGCCAGTTCCACCACGCCGGCCGCGATCACCAGCGGGAAGTGCGGCGCGGCGTCTTCCAGCGTGAAGGTCCACTGCGCCTTGGCCTCGCCGTCGAATTGAATCAGGCCGAACATGCCGCTTGTCATCGTCGAGCCGTCGCGGAGGCGCTCGGCCACGACGGGCAGGCTCGGCACGGGATACGAGTGAAGAATCCTGCCGGTGCGATCGACCTCGACAAACCGGTTCTCGGCGCGGAGGGCCGCCAGGTAGTTTCCGTCCGGCGTCCGGCGTAGCAGGTTATAGCGCGTGTGGAGAGTGCCCTTGGCGGGAAGCGGGATTCGATGCACCACTTTCCCCGATTCCAGCTCGAAAATGGCCTGTTCCTCGCTGTTCAATACGGCCACGCGTCCGTTCGGCAGGGGGATTGCCGACTTGACCTCGGCCAGGCCCTGAACCCGATACTCCCACACGGTGCGTTTGGCCCGATCCACCTCCCGCGCGTAGCGATGCGCGGAGTACAGATAGTTCCCGTTCGGCAACTCCCATCCGTCGTAGACCAGGTCGTCGAACGTCCCCGAGTTTTGGCCGTTCAACGGAGGGACGGTATACGACCAGGAGCAGGCGCCATCGGGTTCGACGACGTAGAGTCCCTCCGCGGAGACGAGCAGAAAGCGGCCTGGCCCACGAGGGGCCGCGGTGAGGAGCGACGCTCCACAGAGCAGGACAAGCGCAAAGATGAGTCGCGGCATAGTCTGGCGTGAGCGTATACCGGCGGGGGTCTGCAGGTCAAGACGAAGGACCAAGCCTATGCGGATTCCGGATCCGGACGGCACGGCCTGCGCGCCCGCCGGGCGACACACAACGTCGCCCGGCGGCACTTCCTCACCACCCAATCACATACGAGTCCGTCGCCGGCGCGGCGCCGCCCATCAGGACGCCCGTATCCGGCTGGACCAGGATTGCCTTCACACTCCCTACACCCTTCGCCGCGTGCGTGGTCAGGCTGTGGCCACGCTTCGCAAGATCCGTGCGGGCGGACTCGGGAATTCGCTCCGACACCGCCAGCTTTCCCCCAATCGGGTGAGGCCACATGGCGCCCCGAAAATTCGAGCTGATGACATACGGCTGCTCCACCGCCTGCTGGACGTTCATCCCGAATTCGGCGAAGTTCAGGAAGAACTGCAGTTGCGATTGCGGCATCGTGTCGCCTCCCGGCGTGCCGAACACCATGAAGGGCTTGCCGTTCTTCATCACCAGCACCGGATTCAGCGTCATGCGCGGGCGCTTGCGGGGCGCGAGCGAGTTCGGTTCCTTCGGGTCCAGGTAATACAGGCCCATCCGGTTGTTGGGGAAGAAGCCCAGTTCCGGGATGTACTGGCAGTTGCCAAAGTCCGACCAGATGGTCGATGTGATGGAGACCATGTTGCGGTCCTTGTCGACCGCCGCATAGTAAGTCGTGTAGCCGTCGATCCACTCCGGATAGGCGGCGCGGCCGGTGAGAACCTGGATGTCGCCCCGGTGCATGGCGTAGAGAGGAGGATCGTTCGCGAGCGCGCGCATCCGCCTCGGGTCGCCCGCCGGCGCCTGGCCTTCGATGGCGCGATCGGGACGGATCAAGGCCCGCCGCTTCGCCGCGTATTCCTTCGACAGCATTTGCTCGATCGGCATGTCCTTGACGAACCGTGGATCGCCGACATACGCTTCGCGGTCGGCAAAGCCCAGCTTCAAGGCCTCGATGACGTGGTGCAGATAGGCGGGCGAGTTGTGGCCCATCGCCTTCAGATCGATGCCTTCCAGCACGTTCAGCGTCTGCAGCATCACGTGCCCGTGCGAGTTCGGCGGGCAGCCGTAAAGATCGTAGCCTTTGTATCGAGTGTGGAGAGGCTTGTCCTCGTGGCAGTGGAACTCGGCCATGTCCGCGAGTTCCAGAACGCCGCCGCGCTTCTCCAAAAAATCGACAAAGCGCCGTGCCACGTCGCCTTCGTAAAAAGCCTGGCGCCCGCCGGAGGCGATGGCCCGGAAGGTCTGGCCGAGGTTCTTCTGCCGGACCACGGCGCCCATCCGCAGAGGCTCGCCGTTGCGGTACCACGTGCCGGTGGTCTCCGGGAACACGCGCAGCCGCGCATCGTTGTTGCGCAGGACCCCGTGCAGGTTCTCGCTGACGATGAAGCCGCGCTCCGCCAGTTCGATGGAGGGCGCCAGCAGTTTTTCGCGCGAAAGCGTGCCGTACGTTTGCGCGGCGTAGAGCAGTGCGTCCACGGCGCCGGGCACACACGGCGCCGTTGGCCCTTCCTTGGGCAACTCGTTCTTTGCCTTGAACGCGTCGATGGTGGCGGCGCGGCCCGCCCATCCCGTACCGTTGATGAACTTCACGGAGCCGGTTTTGGCGTGGTAGATGAGGATGAACAGGTCGCCGCCGATGCCGGTGCGCGAGGGCTCCACGGCCGTGGAGGCGAAGGCGGCCGCCACCGCGGCGTCGATGGCGTTGCCTCCCTGCGCCAGCATCTTGTAGCCGGACATGGCCGTGCCGTAATGGCCGGAGGCGACCATGCCCTCGAGCCCGAGATAGACGGCGCGCCAGGTGGAGGTTTGCGCGGCAAGCGGGAGTCCGGTGAGGGAAGCGACAAACGAGCGGCGGTTCATGGGAGTTCCTCCTCGGTAGCGAACTGGACTCCGATGATAGCCAACGCAGGCCCCTCGTGTGTACCCCCGCTTGAAGGGTCGGCGACGCTGCTGGAACAGCAGATTGCCGAAATGGACAATTGAGAGATGAATGGCGTAAACCCATACGGATGGAGTGCTACGATTATCCGTATGAAGGCGGTGAAGAAGACTTGGCTCATCGATCCGGAGCTGGTCCGCAAAGCGCAGAGGGCCTGTGGCGCTCGCACCGAAACGGAGACCGTGACCCTGGCGTTGCGCGAAATCCTGGTACGTGACCAGATCGACCGGGCGTTCCGCCGCCACGGTCCCGTACTGGCGGGACTGGAGTCACCCTTCGAGGAACCGAACGGGTCCGATTCGGAGTCATGAAAGCGCTGCTCGATACGAATGTGTTGATCGGCTTCTTCCGCGACCCGCGCAAGCGGGACACGTTTGAGGCAACGTCGAATCGACCGCTGCTGTTCATGAGTTCGATCGTCGCGATGGAGTTGTTCGCCGGTTGCAGAACAGCAGTTCAAAGGTCCGCCTTGACCGCGTTTCTGAAGCCGTTTGAGAAGGCAGGACGGCTGGTTACCCCGAGCCACGCTGCTTTCCTCGAGACCGGGAGAATTCTCGCTCTCCTCGCAGGCGAGGGGATCGGAAAGGCACATCTCCGCCAGATGTCAAATGACGTGGTCATCGCGGTAAGCGCGGCGCGAGCCGGCTTGGTCGTGGTCACGCGCAACAGCCAGGACTTCTCTCGCATTGCGAGGTGGACGCCGGTCCGTTGGGTCATCCCTGAGTAACGGGATCAGTGATCGTAGCCGAAAGCTTCCGGCCACGAAGGCAGGGCTCGCCCCCCAGTGCTCGACGTCACGGCAGCCGCTCGTACACCGCCCTCGCCCGCTGGAAGATCCGCACCACCTCGTCCCGGCGTTCCTGACTCGAAAATTGGCCTCGCGTCTGCACTTCCTGAATCAGGCTGTCCACCCACCGCAGCAGAAACTGCTGGTCCTTGGCCGAAAAAACGCGCTGATTCCCGATCGCGACATAATGCGGGCTGGTGTGAGCCAACAGCGCGGAGGATGACCTTGTCTCCCCGAACGGCGACGGGCTGTTCGACACCAACCGGTGGCGAGGCCCCCACACCCTGGCCGCCAGCCACGCGCTCCGCTCGAGGGGCAGGGACCCGCTCCATTCCCCCGAGGTGCTGGCCGCCACCACCTTGCCGTTCACGACGATCTCCAGACGCTCCACCGCGACATTGGAGAGAACGCGAGCTTTCGCCTTCAACGTGACAGGGCCCGGAGCAAAGCGGAACTCGTGGCCGGGAAGCTGATCGTCCACCTCGAAGAACAGCAGCGGACCGGCGGTCGCGAACGACCGGCCGCGCCGTAGCCCGTCGATCCAGATCTTATAGCTGACGTCAGCGCCCGTGTGCACGTAGGAGCGCACCCCTCCCGCGACGAACGTGAACGACTGATTGATGAACGCGTCGCTGCCCGCGCTGATAGCCACGTGGAACCCCGTGTTGAGAAACCGGTACCACATCTCCATCGAAGGCTCATCGTGGCTGCAGAAGACCTCCATGGCATCGATCGCGCCCAACGCCACATCGACCACGGCGGCCTTGGCGTCCGACCCGCTGGGAATGCGATCGAGCCCCACCTGCGGATGCGCGTAGGCCGTGTAGCCGCCCTGCTCTTTCGCCTTCATTGCGAGCTGATAGTTGGACGGGTAGTCCTCCCAGTTCGGTGTGTTGGCGAAGCCCGTATAGATCGGCCGTACGAGTTCTTTCAGGTTGAGCAGGATCAGATGTCCGTACAGGCTGCGGTTGCGCATTTCCTGGTTCCATTGGAAGACGTGGTCGCGTGTGGACAGCGGATGCGGCGCGGCAGTGAAGTAGCTCTCATCGTGCACGAAGCCGCTGTCCGAGTTCGAGACCATCAGGTTGGCGACGTTGAGATCCTCGCCGCGAATGACCAGGAAGTTATCTTCGGGCCGCGTGATCTGCTCGCCGCGGTAGTTGCCGTGGATGTGCTCGTCTCCGCTCCACCAGCCGCGGGCATTCATGTTCTCGAGATAGTCGAGCCGTGCGTCGAGGGTCGTGGTCTGATTCCGCGCGATCGTTACGCGGCGCCGCCAGGGACGATAGTGGAAGCCCTTCACGATCTCGATCTCGGCGTCGCCGGCGGGCAGTTCGGCCTGGAATGCGCCGTCCGCATGAAAGTAGTGCTCGCCCGAAAGCCAGATGACGCGCTCGAAGCTGCCCTCCGGCACATGCTGCAGGCCGTCGGCTCCGGTCAGGAACACCCGCGCCGCCGTCGGACGGCCCGCGGCATCGAGGACACGGACCGCGAGCCTGCCGGCCGGCCGCACCTGCACATCGACCGGGACCGTCGTTTCCTTGCCGGCCGCGCTCGCCCGCAGTTGCAATGTGTAATTGCCCGGGGCGCGTCCCGCCATCCGGATAAACACGGACGTCGACGAGCCTGCAGCGACCATCGCCTGTTCCGGCATCACGTCGACAGCCGTGCCGATGCCAGCGATCGAAAAGGTGGCCGGAGCGCTCGACTGATTCGTGACGACAAGCATCAGCGGATCCCACATCCGGCCTTCCGGCAGCAGCAGCCCCGCCGCTGGCTTCTCCGCCGCAAGTCCGCTCGCCGTCAGTGTCAGGCGGCCGACGTGCGATCCCTTCAACGATCGGTGCAGTTCCCCGACTTGGGCGCGGGCCTCCTCGATCCGCTCCTTGCGGCCCGCCAGGCGATACCCCTTCCAATAGAGGTCGACCGCGTGAAGGCGGTCGGCGGATGCGTCGCGGGTCAGCCGGGTCGCGGCATCCTGGAACCGCCGCGCAAGACCCGCGAGTTCACCGCTGTCCCCGATTTGGAGAGAATGATGCGCGTACAACGCCGTCGCCAGCGCGGCCGCCAGCAATGTCCGGACGCGAAACGAACGGCTATGCTTGTTGATCATGCAACGACGAACCTTTCTCGGAACCCCCCTCGCCGGGATGGCGCAGACGGCCGGTCCTTCCCTCACCGAACCGTTCCGCGCGCTGCTGGCGGGCAAGGAACCGCTGACCTGGGTGTTTACCGGCGACAGCATCACGCACGGCGCCCTGCACACCTTCGGGTGGCGGAGCTATGTGGAGCACTTCGCCGAACGCCTGCGCTACGAGATGCGGCGCGCGCAGGACATTGTCATCAACACGGGGATCAGCGGCGACTCCACACCAGGCCTCCTGAAGCGCTTCGACTGGCGGGTGACTCGCTTCAAGCCCAACGTGCTTTCCGTGATGATGGGCATGAACGATTGCACGAAGGGGGCCGACGGCCGCGAGTTGTACCGTTCGAACCTCGGAGAAATTCTCGAGCAGACCCGCGACGCCGGAGCCCTCCTGCTGCTCCACACGCCCAATACGATCGTACCGGTGAACGCGGGCGCGCGGCGGCAGGACCTGCCCGCGTACGTGGCCATCGTTCGCGAGTTCGCGGCCCAGAACAAGATCGCGCTCGTGGACCACTACCGGCACTGGGAGGAAACGCGCAAAGGCCCGCTGAGAGATCCGCTCTACTGGATCAACGACGGCAGCATTCATCCCAACCAGTTTGGGCATATCGCGATGGCGCAACTGCTCTTCCGCGAACTCGGCATCTTCGACCCCGAGAGCCCGACCTGCCGCCTGTTCGCGCCGTAGACTCGTGGCGCACGCTTTAGCGTGCACAGGGACTTTAGTCCCTCCTCTACCTGGCCGCGAGGCGGTCAGAGCATTTTTTCATCTCGCGGAAGGCCTCCGGCAACTGAATGACGTCGTGTCCCGGGCACACCAGGCGAAATCCTTCCGCCGCGCGCTTCTCCGCTTCCGCCGGCGAGTTCGTCACGTAACCGGCCGCGACGCCGCTCTCCTTGGAAGCCGCCAGCACTTCGTCCACCAGACTTTGGACGGAAGGGTCGCTCATCGAAGCGGCTCCCACGGAGCGCGAGAGATCGTACGGCCCGATCAGGACGCAATCGACGCCGGGCACCTTCATCATGTCCCGCACGTTGCCCACGCCTTTCACGGTCTCCACCATGACGACTGTCAGAATTTCGTCATTGGCGTTCTGCGTGTAGTCGAAATAGTTGTGGCCGGCGTGATAGGCCGTGCGCAGGCCCGTCGCCGAGCGGCCTCCGCGCGGCGGGAACTTCGCCGCCCGCACGATCTGCTCGCACTGCTCCGCGGTCTCGACCATCGGAATGACGATACCCAGCGCGCCGAGATCGAGCACACGACCGATCCAAGTGCCATCCATGCCGGGCAACCGCACGATCGGCACCGTGTCCCGGTGGACAAAGCTCGCCATCGCGGCATTGATGGTCGTCTCCGTCCAGCCTCCGTGTTGCCAGTCGATCCAGACGAAATCGAAACCGTACTGCACGGCCTCTTCGGCGATCTCCGGGCAGGGGAAACACAGGGTCGGACCGGAGATCAATCCTCCGGCGAGTAGTTTTCTTCGGGCGAGATTGGGACGCATGGGCTCCTATTGCGCCGTGAACTCCACGGCAAGCACTCGATGGATCTTCCGTTTGACGGAGAACTGCGGAAAACAGTACAGCCAGCGACTTCCTCCGAGGGGCAGAAACTGGCCGTTCATCGCATTATAGTAGTTCTCAAACGGCTGCCCGTCCGGATCGCTCTGCTTCAGCCACTCGGGCCGCCACCTCGTCCCTCCGTCGCTGCTGCGCGCCAGGTACAGGCCAAACGACTTCGGGTCCTCGAGCCGGTAGAGATCGCGCGAATACGGAATGCGGCTGACCTCGAGCAAAGAGCCGTCGGCCAGCGTCAGGCCGGTGGCCGGAGCGCCCGTGCCGGCCAGATTCGTCGGTACGGGCCGGGACCACGTTTCGCCGCGGTCCTTGGAGGTCGACACGAAATACCAGGTGTCCTTCGGACTTTGCGGAACCCGGCCGAGGCCTTCGCGGCCGCGAACGATGGACACCACCGAACCGTCCTTTCCTTCGAACAGAGTCTGCTCGTTGAAACCCGCCGGCGTCTTCGGATCGTTGCGGATCGCCGGGTCGCGGTCGTAGCCCACCTGTCGGTACCGCCACGTCCGTCCATCGTCGTCGCTGATCAGAACGCCGCACTGCCAGTTCTCGCCGCTCTTCGCCGCGCCCCAGAGGGTCAGCAGAATCCGGCCATCTTTCAGGACGACGCCTCCCGCGCCGAACTGTTCGCCCAGGAACGCGCCCGGTGGGTAGGCCTGATACACAAATGTCTTCTGTCCCTTCTCGCGGCGGCCGACGACCAGCGAACTGGCGCGGAAGCGGAGATCCTCATCGTAGGTGGCCTTCTGCGCGCCTTTGGCGACGTGATACCCCACCGCCAGCGCCGTGCCCTTCCGGGTCGGGCCGAACAGCCCGATGAACGAGGCTTCCTTCTCCGGCGACGTCCCGATCTTCCGGAGGATCTCCGTGCCGAAGATCTCGGGCTTCGACCACGTCTTGCCCAGGTCGGTCGAGCGAGTGAGATACGACTTGGCGCCGGCTTCGTCATCTTCGATGAAGTCCGCGAAGGCCAGATCGATGGTCTTGCCTTGAATCACCAGCGATGCGCCGGTGGTGCGCAGACCCTGCGGCTGCGCGTCGTAGAAGACGCGGTAGCCGTTGACGGCAATCCTGGTTTGCGCCGGGGCGGCAACGGCCAACCCGAGCAGCAGAAGCAGATGTATCAGCCCGAGTGGGGCGGGCCCCAGGTGGCCGCCCCACCATTTATCCTGGAGTGACATAAGAAAGATCCCAATCGCCCAGCTTTTTCAGATTCGTTCCCGGCCGATCGATCGCCGGGGAACCCGACCGCACCCATGCCTGCAACTCTTCTTTGTGCCCTAACCGGCGCAACGCGCTCCACGACGGGCTGAAATCGTACCGCGCGTTCGTGTCCCAGAAGAACAGGTTGTCCACTCCGGCTTCGTACAAGGCATTTGCGCGCTTGCGATACTCCTCGGGACTCAGCGTGCGCGGCATCAGGTTGATTGCCGCCGTCACCTTCGTCCCGCGCGTAATCCGCACGAAAAACTCCGCGTCCTTCGGGTTCGTGAACCCATCCACCGAACTCAACAGCCGCGGGTGCGTCGAGTACGGCATGATCGTGTCGACCACGCCCTGCTTCACCCACTCCTCCAGATCCATCGCCTGGAGCAGATTGTCTTCTTCCGTCCCCATCGTGATGGCCGTCAGGCCGAGGGGCTTCGCGCGCTTCCGTTTCGTGCCGGCTTCATCCAGCAATTGCCGCACCTCGCGCATGAACTCGGTCAGCACCGTGGCCCGATGCTTCAGCCAGCGCGGGTCCTTCTCCTTCAACATACGAGGATCCTGCCCGTACTTCGCCTTGAACGTATCGACGATGGGCAGTTCGTACTCGACCAGCGGCGGCCGCCGGTTGTAGGCGATGCAGATGCCGTCGACATCATAGTTCGTCAGGACTTCCCGCAGGAACTTCAACGCGACCTGGCGCACCTCCGGGTAGGCGTACGAGAGCCGCGGAGTCGGCCGTCCCTGCCGGTCGCGTCCCCGCCACTCGGGGTGTTTGTCGTACACGCCGCCGGTGTTCCATTCGTCTTCGGGCACCGGAAAGTGAAAGCCGGCGGGACGGTATGTAGCGTGAAACTCCATGCCCATCTCGCGCGTGTGCTCCATCGCCACGCGGAACGGGTCAACACCTTTCCGCCTCAGCCCCTGCCACGCCTCGGCAGCCAGACGGTCGCCGACGCGATACGGATCGGCGATCCACTCGTCGGTGGCTTGCAGGCCGATCTTCGTGGGGTAGTACATGCGGTCGCCCATGCCGCACTCCCAATACATCCGGGCGAAGTCGGTGTCCCGGAACGGCTCCAACTCCACGCGGATATCCGCGGCGCTGGTCGGGCGGTATTCGTAGGTGAAGCTCCACGCATCGTGATGGCAGTAAAGCCGGCGCTGGCGGCCGCTGCGACGCTCTTCCTCGAGAGCTCGAACTTCTTCGCCGCTCAACGGAACCAGCTTGAGATACCCGAGCCACGCGCCATGACACGGATTGCCCACCGACAGCCGATTTTCGGGCACCACCTGGCGAAGCATTTGCCGGATCGACAGGCTCTGTCCCGTCAAATCGGCGTACTTCCAGAAGTACTCGTCCAGGCGATCGCGCGATTCGCCGTTGTGGATCACCCGGGAAAACGCCTTGTCTTTCGTCAGCTTCACCAGCAGGTGGGTCGTGTCCTCGCCGCCTCCATAGGAGCGAATGCCGAACGAGATCCCGTACCAGCCTTTGCGGTTGAGCGGATACGAAACCTCCGGCGCGGCGGTATTCTGTCCGGCCACCAGCATCACGCCGCGAGTGGAGTCCGTTTCAAAGTCCAGCAGGCGCCAGTAGCCGCGCCGCGGTTTGCGGGACAACGCTGTTTTTGGAAGGCACTGGTCGAGGTCCGAGAGGTAGATCGCCTTGGTTTCGTCGCCGAGAAGGGGAACCGCGGCCGCCGCGGCCGCCGTCTTGAGGAACAGTCTTCGATTGGTCATGAAAGCCATGCCGGACCGCCGGAGCGGCCGGCCCACACGATTCTATCCGAGTCGGGTCCATCACGGCGCGGGTCCCCGAATTCTCTACCGGTGGGCGATCCGCCGTTATCATGAGAGAACGTGCGTCATTTCATTCTTTGGGGCCTGGCCGCCGCAGCGGTGGTCTCCGCCCAGTTACCACCCCAGCGAGAAACCGTTGTCGTCACAGGTACGTTCGAGCCTTTGGATCTCGACGAAGTCGATCGCTCCGTCCGCCAGTTCAAAGTCCGTGACTGGGCCCTCGTCTCGAATACCGTCGCCGATTTCCTGCAACTCGATCCATCCCTCGATTTGCGCCAGCGCGCGCCAAACGGGATGCAGGGAGACCTTTCCATCCGCGGCGGCAACTTCGGACAGACGCTGGTTCTGATCGATGGGCAGCGAGTGAACGACGCGCAGTCCGGGCACCACAACCTCGACCTGCCCCTGCCGCTCGAATCGATCGACCGGGTAGAAATCCTGAAAGGCGCCGGCTCGACGCTCTATGGCGCCGATGCGACAGGCGGCGTCGTGAACGTGATCACCGCGCGGCCGGAATCGACCGAGATGCGCCTGCGCACCTCCGTGGGCAACTTCGGCGTCAACCAGCAGCGCGGATTTCTCTCCGTCGCGCGCGGCCCGGTCGCGCAGAGCCTCGTCTTCTCCCGCGACTTCTCTTCCGGCTTCCAGCCTAACCGCGACTATCGCAATCTGAGCCTGGCCTCCCGCACCGCGTTGACCTCGCCGCTCGGCCCCACCGACATCACGCTCGCGTACGCCGACCGCCCCTTCGGCGCCGAACAGTTCTACGGCAATTTCAATTCCTGGGAGGATACCCGGACGTGGCTCGCCTCCGCGCGCCAGGCTCTCGGCGACAAGACGCAGGCCAGTTTCACCTTCCGCCGCCACACGGACCTGTTTGTACTTTACCGGGACCGGCCGCAGGTGTTCACCAACCGTCACGCCTCCGAAAGCTATCTGGGCGCGCTTCGCCGGACCGAGACGCTGGGAACCAACGTCAAGCTGTTCTACGGCGCCGAGGGCATCCACGAGTCCATCGCCAGCAACAACCTGGGCTATCATTCGCGCGCCCGGGGCGCCGGCTATGCGACGCTCGACGTCCGCGCCCTGCGGCGATTCTCGTTCTCGATCGGCGCGCGCGAAGAGGTCTACGGGTCGCTGGCCAGCCAGTTCAGCCCTTCGGTCAGCGCGGGCTTGTGGTTGTCCCCGCATTGGAAGATCCGGGGCGGTGTGAGCCGCGCCTTCCGCGTGCCGACCTACACCGACCTCTACTATCAGGATCCGGGCAATCGCGGCAGCCCCGACCTGCGGCCGGAAACCGCCTGGAGCTACGAGGGAGGTCTCGATTGGAACGCCGGCGGACGCCTGCGGGCCGAAGCCACCGTGTTTCAGCGGCGCGAGCGCGACGGCATCGACTACATCCGCACCTCCGCTGCCGACATCTGGCGCGCCGCCAACATTCACCGGCTGCATTTCACGGGACTCGAGACCGGCGTGTCGATCCGCGCCGCCCGCGCCCAGCAGATCGAACTCCGCTACACCGGGCTGCGCGGCACGCAATCCGCCCTGTCCGACCTGCAATCCAAGTACGTCTTCAACTACCCCGTCCACTCCGGCATCGCCTCGTGGATAGCCTCTCTCCCGGGCGACTTCACGGTCCGCACCCGCATCGGCGCCCTCGAACGCCGCGCGCGCGATCCGTACGCCGTCTGGGACCTCTACGTCGCGCGCGGCGGCTCGCGCCTCCGTCCGTTCGTCCAGTTCACCAACCTGGCGGACACGCGTTACCAGGAGATCCTCGGAGTGGCCATGCCCGGCCGCGCGGTGGTCGGCGGCTTCGAACTCGTCGTCTTCGGGAGGACGCGCTAGCCGGGAAGATTCGGAAGCGTCCTCCGGAGCCGTCTCTATAATGAAGGAATGCCTGCCGTCCTGGATCTGGTATCGCCGGACATCCTCGCCAAGTACGAACCCGTCATCGGGCTGGAAGTCCACTGCCAGCTTTCCACCCGCACCAAGATCTTCTGTGGCTGCCCAACCAGTTTTGGCGCGCCTCCCAACACCAATGTCTGCCCGGTCTGCCTGGGACTCCCCGGCGCTCTGCCGGTGTTGAGCCGTGAATCGGTGGAGTTGGCTCTGAAGGCATCCCTGGCGCTGAATTGCCGTGTCCGGCCGATGTCGCGGTTCGCCCGCAAGAACTACTTCTACCCCGATCTCCCCAAGGGCTATCAGATCTCGCAGTATGACGAGCCCGTCGCCGAGCACGGCTGGGTAGAGGTCGAGGTGGACGGCGCGAAGAAGCGTTTCGGCATCACGCGTGTCCACATGGAGGACGATGCCGGCAAGAGTATCCACGACGGCTTTCGCGATTCCGACCAGTATTCCTACGTCGACCTGAATCGCTGCGGAACCCCTCTGATCGAGATCGTGACCGAACCGGACCTGCGCTCGTCCGACGATGCCTATGCCTTTCTCACCGAACTGAAGCAAACCCTCCAGTTCGCCGACGTCTCCACCTGCGACATGGAGAAGGGCCATTTGCGCTGCGACGCCAACGTCTCGGTACGGCTCAAAGGGGCGGAGAAGTTCGGCACCAAGGCCGAGGTGAAGAACGTCAACTCGTTCCGCTTCGTCAAACTGGCTCTCGACTACGAGATCGCGCGCCAGATCGCCCTCATCGAATCCGGCGGCAAGGTGACGCAGGAGACGCGCCTGTTCAACCCGGACACAGGAGAGACCGTCGGCATGCGTTCCAAGGAGCACGCGCACGACTATCGGTACTTCCCCGAGCCCGACCTGGTGCCGCTCCGTGTGAGCGAGCGGTGGTTGAACGATGTCCGGTCCCAGTTGCCCGAACTGCCCGCTCACAAGCGCACGCGCTTCATGGAAGTGTACGGTCTTCGCGAATACGATACGCAGGTACTCACCTCGACCCGCGAATCGGCCGAGTTCTACGAAAAGGTAGCCACGGTTTCGGGCGACCCGAAGATGGCGGCCAACTGGGTGATGACCGAATTGATGGGACTTCTGAACGCCGAGGGCAAGTCCATCGGGGAATCGCCCGTCAGCGCCCAGAACCTGGGCGAATTGGTGGCGCTGGTCAAGAAAGGGACCTTGTCCAACAAGCTGGCCAAGGAGATCTTCCCCAAGATGGTCTCCACCGGGGACCCCGCTGTGGTGATCCTGGAGCGGGAAGGGCTGAAGCAGATCAGCGACACCGGCGCCCTCGAGAAGATCATCGACGATGTCCTGGCGGCAAATCCCAAGCAGGTGGAGCAGTTGAAGAGTGGCAAGGCGACGGTGATGGGGTTTCTGGTGGGCCAGGTGATGAAGGCCTCGCGCGGCCAGGCGAATCCGCAGGCTGTTAACGAACTGTTGAAGCAAAAACTCGGCTGACGTCGTGTGCCGGCCATGAGGAGACAAACATGCTGAAGGAAGGCGATCCCGCCCCGGACGTGACGCTCGAAACGGACTCCGGTGAGAAGTTCCAGCTATCGAAGCAGAATGGCAAGAAGGTCGTGCTGTACTTCTATCCGAAGGCCGACACGCCCGGCTGCACCACCGAATCCTGCGAGTTTCGCGATCTCAACCAGAAAGTCTCGAAGAAGAACGCGGTGATTGTCGGAATCTCGCCCGACGCGGTCAAGTCACAGGCGAAGTTCAAGGACAAGTACGAACTGCCGTTCACGCTGTTAGCCGATGTGGACAAGACCGCTGCCGAGGCCTACGGCGTGTGGAAGGAAAAGAACATGTACGGCCGGAAGGTGATGGGCATCGAGCGCAGCACGTTCATCATCGATGAGAAGGGCAAGATCGCGAAGATCTTCTCGAAGGTGAAGGCGCAGGGTCACGCTGCCGAAGTGCTCGGGTTGCTATAACCCTGGAGGCTTGTTCCGTTTGAAACAAGCCGCGACGCGTTCTTCATTCGTTTGGCGGGCCGCGGGCCCAGTCTTCCCTCAATCGGGACTGCGGTTTCCCAACACGATCCGCGCCGGCCGGCTGCACACCGGACGCTCCGGCTGGGAAGACGCAAATCCGCACACCGACATCTCGGTGACCATCGCGGGCAGGTCGTCCGGAATCGCGACATTCACCTGGTCGACGCCCGGATACGCCCCGAGCGAGCCGGCAAACAGCGGTGTCACGATGTGATCGTGGAGGCGAACCTCCACGCGGCCCGGCACCGGCGCGAGCAGTCCCGTCAGGAACACCTGGAACACGCCGCCCGGTGCGGCGGGGTGATCGGCGGAGTTCAGCGTGTTGTCGACGTTGTAGATGCCTTTCGGGAAGATCGCCGGCGCAATCTCCGCTAACGGAACCGTGCGCAGCACGCTACGCGCGTTGCCGGCCGTCACCAGCAACTGCGTCGAGGACCGGCCTGCCAATTCGGGAGGCACACGGAATTCCAGAACGTCGGCCGCGCGCAGTGTAAGAGCCGCGGGAACCGAATCGAGGGTCACTCGCAATTCTCCGCCCGGCGGAAACGCGCCCCGGACCCGCGCCAGGCCGCCGGGGGCCAACGCCGTCAATGCCGGGTCCGCCAGATTGGCCACTGTGGTGATCAGGAGTTCGGGCTCGACCGGCGGCAAGGCCGTGACCGTGAACGTCACCGGAGCGCTTCGGCTTCCGGCCAAAGGTCCGGCGTCAATGGTCAGCACCGCCTCGTAGGTGCCCGGCGTGACTTTCTGCGGTTGTGCCCACAGCCTCAGCGTGGCGTTGTTGAATCCTCCCGGGTTCTCGATCAACAACCAGTCCGAGCCGCTCTTGTACGTCACGGTGGCCGTCCAGTTCAGCACGCCGCCGCCGGTGTTGGTGATGAACACCGGTTTCGGGATCGGCGCGGAGTTCACGATAGCGCGGAAGTCCAGCGCCTGCGCCGTCACCGACAGGTGGGGAAAGAACGCCGCGTCGCAATCGTTCAAGGCGGAACAGTCCGGCGGAGGTGCGACCGCGGCGAATCGCGGGACGGGCGCCGATGTCGACGCGGTGACATCGGCCGACACCGCCGCGAGCAGGATCTCCTCGGTGGCGATCGCCGCGCCCGACGACGACAACCCGTAGAAGGTCGGAATCTGCGCGCTCTCCCGCACGCTCGAGTGGCTGTCCACCATTTCATACACGGCGAAACCCGCGCCTTCCCGCAGGGGAACCGGCTTCACGCTATCCAGTAAGATCTGGCCGGCCGCTCCGGCTGGACGGAACACGGGGGCGCCGCCCGAGCCGTCGGCGGCGGCATCCTGGACTCGCGCGAGCAACAGCGATCCCGCACTCGACGGCGCCCACTGGCCGGGAGATTGCGGCGTCCCCAGATCCCCGCCCGCCGTGGGTTGCATCGCGCTCGATCCAGCCACCAGGTCCGGCACGAACAACGACGTGCCCTCCGGAAAACCCGCGTACCGGACCACGAGCCGAGTCCCCGCATCGACGAGATTCGTCTTGGTCTCGAACGCAGTGACGAACCCCTCGGTGATTCGTGCGGAAAAGAACCGGGTCCCCGCCGCGAAGAGCCGGGTCATGGTCAACTCACTCGGCAGCGCCGAACGGACACAACGAACACCGCTCGAAGCATACGTCGCCAGTAGAGCGCGCGACGGGATCCCCACCGTCAGCAGGCTGCCCGGCGTCGCGAGGTTGGTCGAACCGGCCGACGACAACTGTACCTGAATCGGCTGGCGTGAATCCGCACCCTGCCCATTGACGGCCCCCCGCAGGTTCGACATGCGGAGGGTGGCCGCGCCGCTCGCCGGGACCGTGAACTGCACTCCGTTGAACGTCACCGTCCGCGCCGACGTCACCTCCGCCGGCTTCGGCGCGGGAACCGGTCCCGTCCCCGTGTCCACGGTCAGGAAGATGTCGGCCGCGCCGGAACTCGACACACGGTTGGTAATATTCACCGAGAGGAAAGCGATCAGGTTGGCGGAGACAACCGTACCCGCCGGAGCGCCGGCACAGTTGAGAATAATCTCGCCCAGCCGTTCGGAGAGTCCTTCCGAGCGCACCACCACGGGCGCCGCGGTGGGAGCGCAGAACAGCGTGTTCGATTGAGCCAGGCCTACGGCGGGGAAGAACAGCACAAGGGCGAACAACCCGCGCATCGAACCCCCAGTCGTCTTGAGCGTACCAGACCCGCAAGGGCGGGCAGGGGATGGTCCGGAGTGGAACTCGCCGCGCCCGAATTTCGATCAGTTGTTGTGGCTCGTTCGCAGAGTAAACAGGGCCGCAAGATCTCTTGCGCCGTGAACGACCCCGATCACCTGAATCGGCTTCGCCTCCCAGACGTAGGCAACGACGTAGGAGTAGAAGTTCCAGAAGCGGTACTTTCGGCTCAGAAGTTCATCGTGATAGTGCCCAACGCCGGGAGAGCGCCCAAGCACTCGAAGGCCCTCATAGAATTCAGACCGGAGGCGCTCGGCCGTATCTGGGCTATCCTCGGCAATATCGAGGAGAATCTCCCGCAGGTCCCGCTTGGCTTCCGGGGTGAGAACGAAAGGGAGTTTCACCGATTGGCAGCCTTGTTGCGGCGCCGTTCATTGATCATTTCCCGAAGCTCGTCGAAAACTTCATCACCATCAAGCAGCTTGCCGCGCTCGGCCTGCGCCGCGCCCCTTTTCAGTTTCACCTTGAGTTGACTTAGTGCCTCGTCGCGTTCTCGCTCTTGGCGCTCGAGCAGTCGCAGCGCCTCGCGAACCACCTCACTCGTTGTTTGGTACCGACCGGACTTCACGCGGCTCTGAAGGAACTGATCGAGTTCCGGAGTGATCGAGACGTTGACGGTGGTTCGGTGGGGGGGCATATCTGAGAAATACGCCACTTGGCACATTATGTCAAGATGTGCCAACGAGAGCATAGATAACCCAAGAATGTGCCCTTACTGCGAGGGCGTCTGTGGGGAAGTAGGCCAGCACCTCCGTTCTTGGTTTCAACGCGGAAACGCCAGAATAGCAACAGATCTCAGCGGCGCTTGCGGCGGCCGATGGTATAATCGCTTTCTCACCCTTCACCCCCCATGGTGCGCGCCAGCCGAGTTCTGCGTACTCTCACTCCGGGCAAGGAACCCGAATCGCTCGAGGTCCTGGCTTGCGCGGCGTGGCGAGGCGTCGTCGGGAAGAAGATCGCCCGGCACGCGGCGCCGGAACGTCTGGTGCGCAAGCGTCTCGTCATCGGCGTCGAAGACGCCATCTGGCGACAGCAGTTGTTCACCATGCGCGGGATGATCCTGGACCGCATTCAGCATTTCGCGGGACCGGGCCTGGTGGAAGAACTGGAATTCCGCATCGCCCCACCCCGCATGGAACCGCAGCGCGCCTCGCGGTCGGCTCCCGCCCAGGGCAGCCTCTTCGACGAGGCCGCGGCCATTCAGGATCCGGGCCTCCGCCGCCTGTACGTTGCGTCCCGAAAGAGGGTATCGGCGTGAAGATCACCGAGAAGGAGGTCCGCTACGTCGCGGACCTGGCAAACCTGCGGTTGAGCGACGACGAAATCCACCGCATGACCACCGAACTCGGCAGCATCCTGGATCATATGGACAAGCTCAACGAAGTGGACACCTCTAGCGTGGAGCCGATGGCCCAGGTCCTCTACGAAGCGGAAGAGACCGCCACGTTGCGGCCCGACCGCGAAAGGCCGGTCCTCGGCCCGCAGGTCGCGCTCGCCAACGCGCCGCAATGGGGCGCTGGACACTTCAAGGTGCCGAAAGTCATTGAACGCTGACCCGCCGATGGATATCCCCACTCTCACCATCGACCGGATTCATTCCGGCTTGTTGAACCGCGAATTCAGCGCTGCCGAACTCGCGCGCGAGGCGCTGAAGCACGCCGAAGCCGAGAATCCGAAGACCAACGCCTATCTGCACTTCTCTCCGGAGCGGGCGCTGGCCGCCGCCGCGAAGGTGGATGAGCGGATCGCCCGCGGCGAACCCCTCGGCAGGCTCGGCGGCGTGCCGGTGGCTGTCAAAGACGTCATCGTCACCAAAGACCTGCGCACCACGTGCGGCTCCAGGCTTCTGGCCAACTATCGCCCGCCCTACGACGCCACCGCCGTCACTCGCCTGGAAGCGGCGGGCGGCGTGATCATCGGCAAGACCAACTGCGACGAGTTCGCCATGGGTTCGTCGAACGAGAACTCGGCGTTTGGACCCGTCCGCAACCCGGTGGCGCTCGACCGCGTCCCCGGCGGCTCCAGCGGCGGGTCCGCGGCGGTCGTCGCTCAAGGAACGGCGGTCGTCTCGCTCGGCTCCGACACCGGCGGCTCCATCCGCCAACCCGCATCGTTCTGCGGCGTCGTCGGCATTACGCCGACCTATGGTCGCGTGTCGCGATACGGCCTGGTAGCCTTCGCCAGTTCTCTCGACCATATCGGACCCTTCGGCCGGACCGTCAAGGACGCGGCGACGCTGCTCGAAGTGACTGCCGGCCGCGACGAGATGGACTCCACTTCCGCCGAAGCCCCCGTTCCCGATCTAGCGGCGGCCCTCGATGTCGGCGTCCGGGGCATGAAGATCGGTCTGCCGAAAGAATATTTTCAGGGGCTGGCAAGCGAGACAGGCGACCTGATCATGGCCGCGGTCGATCGCCTCAAGAACCTTGGCTGCGAGGTCGTCGACCTCAGCCTTCCGGCGACTGAGTACGCGATCTCGTGCTACTACATCATCTGCACCGCCGAGGCGAGTTCCAACCTCGCCCGTTACGACGGCGTACGCTACACCCAGCGTTCGGCCGATGCGCCCACCTTGATCGACATGTACCGCAACACGCGCGGCGAGGGCTTCGGCGACGAGTGCAAGCGCCGCATCATGCTCGGAACCTATGTTCTCAGCGCGGGTTATTACGATGCCTACTATCTGAAGGCACAGAAAGTCCGCAAGCTCATCTCGCAGGATTTCCAGAACGCCTTCCAGCAGGTGGACGCGATCCTGACGCCGGTATCGCCCTTTCCCGCGTTCAAGATCGGCGAGAAGATCGCCGATCCGTTGGAAATGTACCTTTCCGACATCTACACCATCACCGGATCGCTGGCCGGGATCCCCTGCATGAGCGTCCCATGCGGTCGGACGGCGGAGGGCCTTCCCGTGGGCCTGCAGATTCTCTGCAACCACTTCCAGGAGGCCGCCATGATTCGCCTCGCACGGGCCTACGAAATGGCATAGAGGAACGCCGAATCCTCTCGAGCTGCGAGATAATCAATACCATGTGGCGCGGCGAAGCCGCGGCGCCGCGGTCACATCGTCAGGCAACTCAACCAGAAACAAGGAGACAGCATGCCCTTTACACTTCCCGCTCTGCCCTACGCTCCCGACGCGCTGGAGCCCTACATCGACAAGATGACCATGGAAATCCACCATGGCCGCCACCACAATGCCTACGTCACAAATTTGAACAAGGCTCTCGAGTCGGCCCCCGATCTGGCCGGCAAGTCGCTGGAGGAACTGCTGGCCAACAATTGCGCGGCCGTTCCCGAGGGGATTCGCACGGCCGTTCGCAATAACGGCGGCGGCCATGCCAATCACACCCTCTTCTGGCAGATCATGGGGCCCAATGCGGGTGGGGCTCCCGTCGGCAATCTCGCCGCGGCCATCACCGCCGCCTTCGGCGGGTTCGACACGTTCAAGGAGAAGTTCGCCGCCGCCGGCGTCGGCCGCTTCGGCTCCGGATGGGCCTGGCTGGTGAAAAACGCCGACGGTTCGGTCGCGATCACGTCCACGCCGAATCAGGACACCCCCGTGATGGAAGGCAAGTTCCCGGTCATCGGTCTCGATGTCTGGGAGCACGCCTACTATCTCAAGTATCAGAACAAGCGGCCGGACTACATCGCCGCCTGGTGGAGCGTCGTGAACTGGCAGGAAGCCGAGCGCCGCTACAACGAAGGCAACTAGCAGTCCTGTGGGGCGCCGGTCCCGGCCGGCGCCCCACAATCCCACCTGAAGCCGGGCCTTCCCAGACCTCTACTCCGCCAGCCAAGGTCGGCTTTGCAGACCGAAGATCCGCCCGAGTTTGGCTGCTCTTACGTGGACCGGGGAGGCCAACCTGCCGCCTGCCGAAACTCCAGCAACTCGAATTGTTGCCTTGTTTGCCTACCGCCAAGACGGCGTTCACCCTTCCACGGCCCGTCAGGGACCGTGGGGGGCGTAAGACTCTGCCGCAGCTACAAGTTGATGACGTTTCTGTTCTTTTCTTAATCGTGCAAAGAAGGGCTGGAGCAGCCGGCTTATCTTACAAATTGGCTTGTGAAATTGGCTTGTGAAATACGCTTGGTGAAATTGTTTTGTTGACACCTTTCCCGGCCATGCAATAAGATTGACCCCGAATGTCGAGTGTGGTGGTGGAGCAGTCGACGTGTCACGTTCCTGCTCTCCAGGCGATGGGCTCGATGAGACCGCCGGCGATCTTTCCTTTTCGCGAATCTTCCTGGGCCAAGGCCCCGCAATCGCCGCTATCGCAACAGGCTGTCCAGATCCCTCACAAACACGTCGAACCGGCACGCGCGAGCCACCGGGATTTTCGGCGGATGGGCGCTTGTGGAAATCGTCGAATGAAGCATTGTCCATCAAGCCGCCCCATGGGTCGCGGCATCAACCGGGGACTCATCATGTTTTGTTGTTGCTCGCTTTTAGGGACTACATTTGTTTTCCAGCTAAAGAGGTTAGGAAGGTAGTCAGTTCGCTTTGGAGGGGCTAGATGTATCCAAAACTTCGACCCACGAGGGTCCTTTGTCTGTTTCTCCCTTGGCTGTGCGCTGTGTGCGTTGGATCCCTGATGATCCTGAACACTCCCCGGGCTTGGGCACAATCAACATCAACCGGTCGCGTGGCGGGCCAGGTGACCGACCAGCAGAATGCCGCGGTGGTGGGCGCGGAGGTTGTTCTGATCGACACCTCCACCAATACGCGACAATCCATGTTGACCAACCAGGTAGGCCGTTACCTGTTTCTCAACATCCACCCCGGCACGTATGACCTGACCATCAGCAAGGAAGGTTTCACACAAGCCAGGATTTCGGCGCAGAATGTAGCCGTGGGTCTGGAATTGACTCTGGACCTGGCGATGACGGTGGGTTCGACGGCGACCTCGGTCGAGGTCAAAGCCTCGGCGGGCGCGGAGTTGCAGACGTCGAACTCAACCATCGGCTCCACCATCTCCGGCGTGTCCCTGTTGAATCTGCCGAACTTCGGCCGCGACGCGAATGCCTTCTTCACACTGCAGCCGTTGACGACGCCTGGCGGCCAGGTCGCGGGTGTGATTCACGACCAGCACCAGTTTCAACTGGATGGGGGCAACAACAGCGACGACCAGGAAGGCAGTCACGGATATAACATTGCCCCCGGTAACATCGGCAACGGCCAAGCCTCCGTGCCCACCGGGGTCATGCCGACACCGGTCGACACGATCGAGGAGTACAAGGTCGCCGTCACCAACCAGACCGCCGATTTCAACGCCGCCGCCGGCGCGCAGGTGCAGATGGTGACCAAGCGCGGAACCAACCAGTTCCACGGCTCCGCGTACGAGTATTACTTTGGAGCGAACCTTGGCGCCAACACCTGGGCGAACAACCATACGCGTTCCGGCAACTCGGCGTCGACTCCCCTGCCTTCAACCCATCAGAACCGGTTTGGCGGATCGCTGGGCGGCCCCGTGCTGCCGAAACTCCTGGGAGGGAAGACCTACTTTTTCTTGAGCTACGAGGGCCGGCGTTTCCCGCAGGTGGTCAACTACGAGCGGGCGGTTCCGACCAGCCTGTTACGGGCAGGGGTGATCCAGGTTCCAGACAGCACCGGCGCCTGGAGACCGTACAATTTGAATCCCAATCCAGTAACCGTGGATGGCGTCACCTATCAGCCGGCGAGTTGCCCGGCCGGCTCGTGCGACCCGCGCGGGATCGGCCTCAACCCGATCGTTTCCCAGATCTGGAACAAGTTTATGCCGCTGCCCAACAACCCATTAGGCGGCGACCGCTACAACACCCAGGGGTACCTGACCACCCTTTCCCTGCCGCAGACATCGAATTTCTGGGTCGGGCGGATCGATCACGATTTCGGGCAGAACTGGCGGTTGATGACCAGCTACCGCTACTACAAATTCTCCCAGATGACCAGCCAGCAGGTGGACATTGGCGGGTTCTTGGGCGGTAACACTTTGGGCGTCGCCTCACCGCAGGCGCCGCGGCGGCAGACGCCGTCGTACATCGTGGCGGGGCTCTCCGGCGTAATCACGCCGCACCTGATCAACGATTTCCACTACAACTACCTGCGCAACGCCTGGGAGTGGATCAGCGCGGGTGGACCTCCGCAGTTGCCAGGTTTGGGCGGAGCGGCCTTGATCGGAGGGAGCGGCGGCGGCCAACTCATCCCCATGCAGGTGGATCGGGGCAGCGGGCTCGCGAGGTATTGGGATGGCCAGGACCATATGATCCGCGACGACCTGAGCTGGATTCACGGGAACCACGTGGTGCAGTTCGGCGCCCTATACCAGCGCAACGGCATCAAGCACCAGCGCAATGACAACGGCATCAGTATCTACGCCTACCCGGGGTACGAAATCACCTCCGGAGCGGGCATCACCTTCCCGTCCGGCTACATCCCCACCACCGTTCCCGCCAACGTGTTGAGCTCTTGGAACTCGCTCTATTCGATGGCGCTGGGACTGGTGTCGCAAACGCAGGTGATGTACGGGCGAAAGGGCGGGGAAGTGCTGCCGTTGGGGAGTTCAATCTTCTCGGAGAACATCCTCTCGACGTACAACATGTATGTCAGCGACACATGGAAGGTGAAACCGACTCTGACTCTGACCTACGGCCTCGGCTACGAAATCCAACTCCCCGCGTACGAAGTGAATGGGAACATCCCCATGGTCACAGACAGCGCCGGGAACGCTCTCACCGGCGAGGGCTACCTGTCGCAGCGGAAGCAGGCGGCGCTCGCCGGCCAGGTGTATAACCCGACGCTCGGCTTTGCGACCATCCGCAACGTGGCAGGAAATCCGAAGTACCCCTTCCATCCGGTTTACAACGGCGTGGGCCCGCGCGTGGCTGTGGCCTGGAATCCGAAGTACACCGACGGGCTGATGGGCAAGCTGTTCGGGTCGGGCAAGACCGTGATCCGTGCCGGCTACAGCAGGAAGTACGGCCGCATCAACGGGATTAACGTGATTCAGGTTCCGCTGCAGGGCGTGGGCATCGGCCAGACCGTGCAGTGCACGGGCGTGAGCCGGACCGGTCAGTGTCTGGGCACGGCGGGCGCCGACCCCACCACGGCGTTCCGCATCGGGACCGATGGCCTGACGCCACCGATCCCCACGGTGTCACAGAAACTGCCGCAGCCCTTCCTTCCGGGCGTGGGCGGTAACGCTTCGGCGGCCACGGCGTGGGCGGACGATCCAAACCTGAAGCCGTCCCACATCGATCAGGTAAACTTCACCATCCAGCGCGAGGTGGCGTCGCGCTTCAACATCGAACTCGGCTATGTGGGGGTAAGGACGAGAGACGAGCAACTGGCGCTGAACCTGGACGCGGTCCCGCACATGACGACGCTGAACGGCCAGAGCTTCGCACAGGCGTTCGCGAACACGTACCAGGCGTTGAATTCCGGCCAGACCACCCTTCAAGCGCAGCCATTCTTCGAGTCGGCAATGGGCGGACCCAGTTCAGCCTATTGCACCGGCTTCGCGAATTGCACCGCGGCGGTGGCCTCCAAGCAGCGCACCAACATCCTGACCACCTCGGTTTACAACATGTGGGCCGCGCTGAATTCGGCGCCCGGGTGGACGCTGGGACGCACCATGCCCAGTTCGAACCCGATCCAGGTGCTGGCGTTGCCCATGGCCGCAAGCCTCGGCTATGCCAACTACAACGGAGCCTTCCTGTCGTTGAAGATGAACGACTGGCACAGCCTGACCGCGACCTCGAATCTGACCTTCAGCCGGGCCCTGGGCACAGGTGGATTCGGATCGGGAATCCTGACTCCTGTGGACATGTGGGACGTCGATTCCATGTACGGCGTTCAATCGTTTGACATCACTTGGGTCTACAACCTGAGCATGTACTACCGTCCCCCGATCTACAAAAACCAGCGCGGCGTCCTGGGCCAGTTGGTGGGCGGTTGGGCATTCGCTCCGCTGTTCACCGCTCAGAGCGGGCCCCCCTTGGCCGTTTCAACGAGCACGAGTTGCGGCCAGTCGTTCGGCGAAGCCAACTGCAGCTACTTGAGTCAATCGTACGAGCGGGCGGTGCCCTCGGCGCCATACACCGGCGGGAACAGCGCTCACTACGACGTGGTTGCCACGGGTGTGGCCGGCCAGAACGGCAACGCTTCCCGGGGTGGCGGCGGGCTGAACATGTTCGCAGACCCGAGCGCCGCCTACTCGGGCTTCCGGCGGTTGATTCTGGGTGTCGACACGCGAAGCGGCGGCGCTGGGCCCCTTCGCGGTTTCCCGGTGTGGAACCTGGATCTGGCGGTGAACAAAGACATCCGGATCCGGGAAGGAGTGGGGGCGACGTTGAGCTTCCAGTTCGTGAACGTGTTGAACCACTTCCAGCCGGCGAATCCGGGCCTGAGCGTCGACAATCCCGGGGGCTGGGGCGTGATCACCGGGCAGTCGATTCCGCCCCGGCAGATGGAGTTCGGGTTGCGGCTGTTCTTCTGACGAAGCGGATCTCTTCGGTCAGAATCGAGAGAGGGCCGAGACCAACTGGTCTCGGCCCTCTTGTTCTTTTAGTGGGTCCTGACGATCCTCCGTACCGGGTGGCAATCAGACAGGCGAATCTCCGTAGGCTCCGCGATCAGATGTGGGTGCCCTTGAGGGCATCCTGCACGGCCGTGTTCATCATGTTCTCGGCCAGTTTGTGGGTCACCTGGTTGACCAGATCGATCTTCTGGCGAATCAGCAGATGGTCGTTGCCGTGATACACGAGCAAAAGCTGGTTGAGGGCATTGGTGATGCCGGCGCGTTCCTCGTCGGTGAGGTCCAGGTAGGCGTCGTTGGCTTTGCCCTTCTCCACGGCTGCCAGGATACTGTCGGCTTCCACCCGGGCTTCGGCCAACTGGCGGGCCTGGAAGTCCTCTTCGGCGAACTCGATCGACTCCAGGATGCGGGCCTCCACCTCCTCGTCGGTCAGGCCGTAGCTGGGCTTGACGTCGACCGACTGCTCGCGGCCGGTCCGCTGGTCGCGCGCGGTGACGTTGAGAATACCGTTGGCATCGATGAGGAAGCGAACTTCGATGCGGGCCATCCCGGCCGGCATCAGGTCAATGTCCTTGAGGTCGAACCGCGCCAGGCTGCGGCAATCCCTGGCCAGTTCGCGTTCGCCTTGCACCACGTGGATGAGCACGTTGCGTTGGCCATCCACGGCCGTGGTGAAGGTCTCGGTGGCGCTGGCCGGTATCGTGGAGTTGCGGTGAACCAGCTTCGAGACCACCCCTCCCATGGTTTCGATTCCGAGCGAGAGCGGGGTGACGTCGAGCAGGAGTTGGTCTTCAACGGCGCCCGACAGAATGCCGGCCTGAACGGCGGCGCCCAAGGCAACGACCTCGTCGGGGTTGAGGTCCGTATGAGGCTTGGAGCGGAACAGCGTCTCGACCGCGCGGCGGACAAGCGGAATCCGGGTAGAGCCGCCCACCAACACGACCTCGTCGATTTGCTCGGGCGTCACGCCGGCATCGGCAAGACACTGGCGGCACGGGCCGAGCGTCCGGTCGACGATGCCGGCGATCAGATTCTCGAACAACTCGCGATCGATCCGGCGTTCGTACTTCTTGCCGCGGAATTCCACCTGAATGGCGGTGAACGGAACGAACGAGAGTTCTTCCTTGGCGTGGATGACGGCGCGGCGGATCAACTGCACGGCCTCGTTCAAGCGGGAGACATCCTCGCCCCACTCGGAGCGGACGTCCTCGAGCGCGATGCGGATCAGGAGGTTGTCGATGTCGTCGCCGCCCAGGTGCGTGTCGCCGTTGGTGGCGAGGACCTCGAAGAGCCCTTCCTGGAGGCGGAGAATCGAGATGTCGAACGTGCCTCCGCCCAGGTCGTACACGGCGACGACCCCTTCTTTCCGCTTGTCGAGTCCGTAGGCGAGTGCGGCGGCAGTGGGTTCGTTCACCAGGCGCAGCACCTCCAGGCCGGCGATGCGGCCGGCATCTTTGGTGGCCTGGCGTTGCGCGTCGTTGAAGTAAGCGGGCACCGTGATGACGGCCTTGGTAATGGACTCGCCGAGCGCGGCCTCGGCATTCCACTTCAACTGCCGCAGCACAAACGCGGAGATCTCCGGGGGCGTATAGACCTTCTCGCCAAGCTGGAGGTGGATCACCGATTCGCTTTCGGGCGCGATGCGAAAGGGAAAGAGCTTGAGTTCGTCCTGGATGTCGGCGACGCCTCGGCCCATCAGCCGTTTCACGGAATAGACGGTGCGCTCCGGATCGGTGATCAGGGCGTCGCGCGCAGCCGGGCCGACCAGGATTTCGCCGGATGCGGACGCCGACACGACACTCGGCACCAGGGTTCCGCCATCGGCGCCGGGAATGATGCGCGGGTGGGTCAGGTCCATGTAGGCGACCAGGCTGTTGGTGGTGCCCAGGTCGATGCCCACCACGCGGTCGGAGGCGCGGTTTCCGAAGTCGATTTCAAGAGGAGTCATTCGTTGGAGCCAGGCTCAGGCCGCGCGCTCGAGCGCGACGTTGACCTCATTCAGGAGATTGCTGATGTACTTGCGCCGGTTCAGGTAGCCGCGGATGCGTCCCAGGACCTCCCGGTCCTGCGACTGGTCGTACTCGAGGAAGGCCTGGTCCAGATCGGCGTCGACTTCGTCGAGCATGCCGGAGAAGTGGGTTTGCGCCCCTTCGAGTTGCGGCCGGACCGATGGATCGCCGTGCCGGATCTCTTCGAGCGCCATGTTCAGCTCGAACACTTCTTCCAGCAGGTCGGCCGGCACATTCTTGGTGCCCTGCTCGCTGGCCGGTAACCCGCTTTCCTTCAGCACATATTCGGCGCGGCGGACGGGATCGCGAAGAATCCGGTAGCCGTCGTTCAGCAGCGCCGACGCATCGGTGGAGTACTGCTGCTCCCGGCCGGACTTCCGCGAGAACAGGTCCGGGTGCAGTCGCCGGCTGAGCGCGTAGAAGCGCTGCTCCAGGTCCTTCCGGTCGATCGACAGGCGCCGCGGCAGCCCAAACAACTCGAAGATTCCCGGAGGGGGTGACTGAAGGGCGCGGCAGGAACCGCAGAACAGCCCCGCCGCGGCCTGGCCGCAACTCCAGCAGGGAGGACTCATCAGGCCGTAAACGAAGTCCCGCAGCCGCAGTTCTTCTGGGCGTTCGGATTCTCAAAAACAAAGCCCG
Organism: uncultured Solibacteraceae bacterium; assembly: GCA_964529305.1. Classification (GTDB taxonomy): domain Bacteria; phylum Acidobacteriota; class Terriglobia; order Bryobacterales; family Bryobacteraceae; genus CAZGUX01. Next base: position 29,151 of record CAZGUX010000209.1, read on the forward strand.
ACTGCATCAGTGATTCCTTGTAATCGAGCGTCATGCCGTGCAGGTAGATCAGGCTCTTCGGGTCCACCACGATCTTGACGCCGTCAAAGAAAAACACCCGGTCCTTCGGACGCTCCTTGGCGTCGAACTTGAACTGATAGCTCAGACCGCTGCAACCGCCGCCGAGGACTCCCAGCCGCAGCGCGCCGTCGGTGATCCCTTCTTTGGCAAAGGCCGCTTTGATCTTCGCGACCGCCTTGGGGGTCACCTGGATCTCCATCGACTGTGGGACCGGCCTGGAGATTTCAGGATTTACGATCATCGTCGACATTGTTGTACCCGTTTGCCGCTCTCGAGATCAAGCGGCCCTGCGGGGCGTTCGCGTGTTCGCCCCGCAAATCTTGTCTCTTCTCAGGCCACCGCCTGTTCGGACTCCGCCTGAACGCCCTGCTTCTTCTTGTAGTCTTTGATGGCCGCCCGGATCGCGTCCTCGGCCAGCACCGAACAGTGAATCTTTACCGGCGGCAGGCTCAGTTCGTTCACGATCTCGGTGTTGCGGATGCTCAACGCTTCGTCGACGGTCCTACCCTTCAGCATTTCCGTCGCGAGCGACGAACTGGCAATCGCGCTGCCGCAGCCAAAAGTCTTGAACTTGGCGTCTTCAATCAACCCGGTCTCGGGGTTGACCTTCACCTGCAGCTTCATTACGTCGCCGCACTCCGGGGCGCCGACCATTCCGGTCCCGACATTCGGGTCCGACTTATCCATCGAACCAACGTTGCGGGGGTTGTTGTAATGATCGAGAACTTTGTCCGAGTATGCCATGTCGCGTTTTTCTCCAAGTGAAATTGAAAATCGTTAGTGTGCTTCCGCCACCCATTCGACCTTGCTCAGGTCGACGCCTTCCTTGGCCATCTCATACAGCGGGGACAAATCGCGAAGTTTCCTCACCGCTTCCACCACGCGATTGCCCACATATTCCACTTCTGCGTCGGTGTTGAAGCGCCCGATGCCGAAGCGGATCGAGGTGTGCGCCAGGTCGTCGCCGACACCCAGCGCCTTGAGCACGTAGCTCGGCTCGAGGGTGGCCGAGGTGCACGCCGACCCGCTCGAGACCGCAATGTCGTTGATCCCCATCAGGAGACTCTCGCCTTCCACATAGGCGAAGCTCATGTTCAGGTTGTGCGGCAGACGGCTTTCCATGGTGCCGTTAATGAACGTCTCGTCGAGGTTGGATTCGAGAATGAACCGCAGGCGGTCCCGCATGCTCCCCAGCCGCGCCGACTCCTCCGCCATTTCCTTCTGGCAGATGGCGCAGGCTTCGCCGAAGCCCACGATGCCCGGCGTGTTGAGCGTGCCCGATCGCATGCCGCGCTCGTGGCCGCCGCCGTCGATCTGGGCGGTGATCTGCACGCGGGGATTGCGGCGCCGCACGTACAGCGCACCCACGCCCTTCGGTCCGTAGATCTTGTGCGCCGTGAGCGACATCAGGTCGATGTTGTCGCCGATCACGTTGACCGGAACCTTGCCCGCCGCCTGAACGCCGTCGGTGTGGAAGAGCACGCCCCGCTCCTTGCAGAGCTTGCCGATTTCCGCCACCGGTTGCACCACGCCGATTTCATTGTTGGCGTACATGATGCTGACCAGGATCGTCTTGTCGGTGATGGCGCGGCGCAGTTGATCCAGGTCCACCAGGCCGTCCGGCCTCACCGCCAGGTACGTCACACGGAAGCCGTTCTTCTCGAGCTTCTTGCATGTGTCGAGAACCGCCTTGTGCTCGGTGGCCGCCGTTATGAGGTGATTGCCCCGCTCGGCGTACATCTCGGCCACGCCCTTCAGCGCCAGGTTGTTCGACTCGGTCGCGCCGCTCGTGAAGATGATCTCTTTCGAGTTCGCGCCAATCAGACTGGCGATCTGGCCTCGAGCCTTCTCCACGGCCTCTTCCGACTCCCAGCCGAAAGCATGATTGCGGCTGGCGGCATTGCCGAACCTCTCGGTGAAGTACGGCAGCATGGCCTGGAGGACTCGCGGATCCATCGGCGTCGTCGCATGATTGTCGAAATAAACCGGCATCTTCATAAGTGAGTTCCCTGCCCCCTATGCATGTATGAGTTGGACCAGACTCTCCCGGACCGACGGCGCCGGCGCGGCCGGCACTTCCATATCGTCCCGGGCTATGTCGGCAATCGAAATCGCCTCCAGCAACTGAACGATGCCCTCGTGGATCTTGCGCAGCGGTTCGCGTACCGTGCAGCGTTCCGAATGGCCGCAATCGCGATGGTCGGTGAAACAGGACGTGAGGATGATCGGACCATCGATCGCGCGAATCACCTCGAGGGCGCTGATGTACCGGGCCTCGCGGGCCAGTTTGTACCCGCCGTTGGTTCCCGGCAACGACTGCAAAATTCCCGTGCGGGTCAACTTCTGCATCACCTTGGCCAGCAACGGTAAAGGGATGCTATAGGACTCGGCGATCTCTTTGGCGCTGGACGTCGCTCGAGGCGCGGAGACGGCCAGATGCCTGAGGGCGATCAAGCCGTAGTCCGCTTTCTTGGTCAGTTTCAGCATTTCAATCCCCGACCGAATGAGTCCTCGATCTAAGTTTACCTGACTTTCGCCATTCGGGTCAAGCACTTAAATGGCGACCGAAGTTGTCTCTTATATGATAGACCGATTTGGTCCTAGTGAGGAAGAGGACGTGGATGTCCCGGCTTCCGCCACCGTCAATCTACGGCCGGAAGCCGGACCACGGTTGGAGCCCAGGGCGTAAAGCCGTCGGGTTGCGTTTGGTCAGAGCCGCGACCGGAAGGGAGCGGGTAGCCCCATTTTCTTACACCATCCTTCGGAGCCGTGGGGTTGCAACGACTTCGCCGTGGTCGCGGAGCTGAAGTTCCGCTGCGAGCTAAAGCTCGCGCCACTTCGCGCCCAAACACCGCTGTCCCGAACCTCAGTCCTGACCAAGCCCAGCACGTGGACCCACCCTTGTTTCGTTTGCCTCGCTTTGTTTCGTTTTGTCTCGATGGGTCCCCAGCCGCTATCTCTCAATCCCCCAACCGTTTACTCCAGATTTCAGGCCGTTTTGGGCCTCCACCCCCGGCCGGTCCAGAGCCAGTTCCTCCAGCCACCGTCACCGCCAGTCGCTCCTCAATTGAAGCCGCCAGTGGGGCAAATCGACCGTCGCCGCCGCCCTCATCGTGCACCACGCCGTCTTCGGCAAACCGGGCGGCCCGCTCCCGCGCCCGCCAGGGGTGTTGTTGCTGTGAGCGACTGCTCTCGGCAAGGGGTCGTTGCGGGTCACTGCCCGCCGTCCGCGGCGGTCTCCGCGCCGAGGACTTTGATGACAGGGCCCGGCCCTACCAAGTTCACAGTCGAGTCGACGGCACAATGCGCCCTTTGATTGGGCGTGAAGGGCGGAGCGGACGCGCTGGCCCGTTGCCGCCCCTGACCAAACGCAGCAGAGCGCAACCGCGAGCGGAAGCTCCAGGGGTGCGGGCGAACGGCCCACGGGTTAGAATTCGGGTGAAGTCTTTTTCTCTATGAAATGCGTACAACTGGTTGAGAAGCGCCACCTGGAGGTGGCCGAGATGCCGATGGACCGAGAACCGGGCCCTGGCGAAGTGATGGTGCGGATCAAGGCCGTGGGAATCTGCGGCAGCGATCTGCACTGGTATATGGACGGGATCGTCGGAGAATACCGGATGCCATTGCCGCAGGTAATGGGACACGAACCCGCGGGCGAGATTGTCGCCGTGGGCCCGGGTGTCACCACTCGAAAAGTGGGACAGCGGGTCGCGATCGAACCGGCCATGGCCTGCTATCACTGCGAGTTTTGCCACGCCGGCAAGTACAATCTCTGCCCGAACGTGAAGTTCCTGTCGGCTCCTCCTTTGGCCGGATGCTTTCGTGAATTCGTGACCGTCCCGATCGCGAACGCATCGCCGATCCCCGATTCGATGACCATGGTGCAAGCCACCATCGTCGAGCCGCTGGCGGTAATCATGCACATGCTGGAGCTGACGCCGATCCGGATGAACGAAACGGTGGCGGTGATGGGGGCTGGCCCGATCGGACTGCTCACGGCACAGGGCGCGCGGCTGGCCGGAGCAGGAAAGGTTTTCAGCGTCGACCGCGTGGCCCATCGCGCCCGTCTGGCCAAGTCGCTGGGCGCCGACGAAGGCATCTGCTCGCGCGAGGCCGATCCGGTGGAGTCGATCCTCGATCTCACTGGCGGCCGCGGCGTCGACGTGGTCTTCGATGCCGCCGCGGATTCCGAGACTCTGATCAACTCTCTCAAAGTCCTGCGAACCGGCGGGCGGCTCTGCGTTGTGGGGATCTCTTATGAAACTTCGCCCCGGCTCGACTGGCATCTGGCGATGAACAAGGAGATCAACATTCAGACGATCCGCCGCTCGAACCACAATGACGACGCGGCGATTGCCCTGATCGCGGCGGGCAAGATTACCGATGGAATCGTGTCTCATCGTTTCCCCCTCGACAAAACGGCGGATGCGTTCAAACTGCTCGAGGACTACTCGGACGGAGTGGCGAAGGTGATCATCGAGCCATGATCCGGCGGTTTCTGGCCTTCGACATCGGCGCGGAGAGCGGCAGGTCGATGCTCGGCACCATCGACAGCGGCAGGCTGTCGATCGAAGAAGTCCACCGCTTTCCAAACACGCCGGTGCGAGTACTCGGTTCTCTCTACTGGGACGCGCTGCGGCTCTTCCACGAGATCCGGGAAGGCTTGCGCATCGCGGGTCGGGAGCGGCATCTCGAGTTGGACGGGATCGGCATCGACACTTGGGGTGTGGATTTCGCGCTGTTGGGCGCCGACGGCGGGTTGCTCGAGAACCCGCGACATTATCGCGATGCCCGCACCCACGGCCAGATGGACGCCGTGTTCGCGCAAGTGCCGCGCGCCGAGGTGTTCGCCGAGACGGGGATTCAGTTCATGCAGTTGAACACGCTGTACCAGTTCCACAGCATGAAAGGCTCTCCGATCCTGCCGCTGGCACGAACTCTATTGATGATGCCGGATCTATTCAACTACTGGCTGACCGGAGTTTCCAGGACGGAAAGAACCATCGCCAGTACGTCGCAGTTCTACAATCCGCGGCTGCGGCGATTCTCCACCGAACTGCTGGAGAAACTCGGCCTGCCGGTGTCTCTATTGCCGGAGATTGTCGATCCGGGCCAGGCGATGGGACCGCTGGAGCCGGAATCGCGCGAATACGCCGGGCTGAACGACGTTACGGTTTACGCCACCGGGTGTCACGACACGGCCTCGGCCGTGGCCGCCGTGCCTGCTGAATCCGGCAACTGGTGTTACATCAGTTCAGGCACGTGGTCGTTGATGGGGGTCGAGATCGCTGAACCGATCGTGAACGATCGCGCCCTGGGGATGAACCTCACCAACGAGATCGGCGCGGGCGGCAAGGTGCGGTTGTTGAAGAACATCGCCGGCCTCTGGCTGATCCAGGAGTGCCGGCGGGCCTGGGCGCTCGAAGGCCGGGAATACGGCTACGACGAGTTGGCGAAACTGGCGTCGGAGGCGGCGCCCTTTTCCGCGGTCCTGTCGCCGGATGCCTTTCTCGAGCCGGGCGACATGCCAGCAAAGATCGCGGCCTTTTGCCGCCGGACCGGCCAGTCGCCTCCTTCGACCCCCGGCGAGTACGCACGCACCATTCTCGAAAGCCTGGCCCTTCGCTACCGGCAGGTGCTGGAGATGATCGAGTCGCTTCTGGATCGAAGGATCGAGGTGATCCACATCGTGGGCGGGGGTTCCAAGAATGATGTTCTGAACCAGTTCGTGGCGGACGCGACCGGCCGGACCGTGATCGCCGGACCGGCCGAGGCCACCGCCATCGGCAACGTCCTGATTCAGGCGATCGGCGCCGGTGCCCTGCGCGATCTCGACGAAGCCCGTGCCCTCGTGCGCCGGTCGTTCGAGTCCCGCGTGATTCGTCCGGTCTCTTCAGCCGGATGGGACGACGCCTTCCGGCGGTTCTCGGGTCTCCAGCCATGAGCGCGATGGACATTCAATCCTGGATGCGCCGCGTCCTGGACCTGGCCGTCGCTAACGTCGAGCGGGGACTCGGCGGCCCGTTCGCCGCGCTCGTGCTCCGGGACGGTGAACTGATCGCGGAAGGCTCCAATCGCGTCACCTCGGCCAACGACCCGACGGCCCACGCCGAAGTCGTCGCGATTCGCGAGGCCTGCCGGGTGCTGGGCCACTACCAGTTGGCCGGATGCGAGATTGTCACCAGTTGCGAGCCTTGCCCGATGTGTCTGGGCGCGATCTACTGGGCCCGGCCGAACCGTGTTTTCTACGCCGCGACCCACCAGGAAGCGGCGGCGGCGGGATTTGACGATTCGCTGATCTACGACGAGTTGAAGGTTCCCGCCCGCCACCGGCGCATTCCGCTCATTCGCGTACCCGGTCTCGACGGCGACGCGCCGTTCGCCGCCTGGAACGGAAAGAAGGACCGGATTCCGTATTGAACCGCGGCCGCGGTTTCTCCGGTGGCCACATGTGGCTATAATTCCGATATGGAGACTGGTATCCGCGAATTGAGGGACAACCTCAGCCGCTACATCCGGCGAATCGAGGCGGGAGAACGCGTTGTGATCACAGCCCATGGGAGGGTTGTCGCGGAACTGGTTCATCGGTCCGCGGACCGTCAAGACCCGTCTGACTCGTTCGACCGGCTCATCGCCGCAGGCGTAATCACGCCACCCGCCGAGAGTGGCGACCCTCTGGAAGGCTGCCCTGAAATTCGGCTCCCTCCGGGGACGGCAGCCTCCCTGATTGACAGCGATCGTGGCGAAGCGTAAAGCGGTTCCGCCCCGCCGGCCAGTCAGTTCTTCTGCCGCCAAGGGGGTGCCTGACAGGCGCTACATCGAATCCAGCGCGCTGGTTGCGGCCCTTCTGGAGGGTGACGCGGCCGCGAGAGCCTCTATTCGCGCCCAGGGACAGCGTGTCACATCTACGATCACGTTTGCCGAAGCCAGTCGCGCCGTTCTTCGCGCGCGCCTCTGGGGAAGGATCACGGCTCAGCAGCAACGGGCAGCCCTGCTCACCCTTTCGAGGTTTCATCGGCGTTGCTACGTCGTGAGTGTCACTGAGGCGATCCTTTCCCGGGCTGGCCGCCCCTTTCCGGTCGAGCCGATCCGAACTCTGGACGCCATTCACCTGGCGACTGTCGAAGCATTGGGCGAGCCGCCCGCCCTTGTAACGATCGTCACGCGCGACCTCCGTGTCCGTGACAACGCCAGCGCACTCGGCTATCCCGTTGAATGACGGGCTGTAGAACAGGGCCGATGTCTTCGCGCCCACGCTATCGCTTGCGCTCCTTGATCACGGCAACTCCCGCACCAGGATGTTGCGGAAGCGGTGTTTGGCTCCCGTGACCCAGCGATCGCCCGCATGGACTTGGAGCGCGATCATTCCTTCGGGCGCCCCGCCCGGCAGGTGATTGGCCTTGTCCTTCCAGTCGGTGATCTTGATTCCGTTCAGCCAGACCTGGATGTGCGGGATGTCGCCTTCGATCCGCGCGCGCAGGTGATTGAACTCCCCCGCCTTCCAAAGCGGGCGCCAGTTGGGCATGGAACCTTCCACGCCTTTCAAGCCTTCTCCATACACGCCGCCGACGGCGCCGCCGTCGAGGTAGTCGAGCATCACCTGGTATGCTTCACCCTTCTCGGTCGATCGCAGGAACAAGCCGCCGTCGCAACTGTAGTCCGCCTTGAGTTCCAGCGAGACCTCGAAATTCCGGTATTTGCGGTCGGTGAGCACAATCCCGCCGTTGCGGGGCTTGTCCTGTGTTCCGGACAGGATGCCGGCCTCCACCTTCCAGCCCTGCGTGTTGCCGTGATGGCTCTGCTGGCTGAGGTGCCATCCGGTGAGGTCGATTCCGTTGAAGATCGGCCGGAACTGGCTGTCGCCCGGGACGAGTTCAAACTTGTGCGGCTTGGGCTGCGCTGCCATGTGCTGCTGGCGGACGATCTCGGCATCGAGCGTGTCCAGCGCCGCGAGCGCCGGGTGAAGACTCTGGGGCGGCTCCGCTTGAAGCGGCACCTGCAGGTCGCGCCATCGTGAGAAGTGAACGTTGTTGTGTCTCAGTGTCAGGGCGTGCACCTCGGCGGCCTGCGCCCAGATCGGAGTCTTCAGGCCCGAAAGGTTCACGCCCTCGGCCCACTCCGTATTGGTGAACGTACCGGCTTCCTCATCGTCAATGCGGAGGGTGTGCTTTCCCGCGGGCAGTCCGGTGACTTTCACGATCTGACGATTCAAGGTCTCCTGGAAATCCGAGGACTTCACGGCGAGCTCCATCACGGGATCGCTCAGGTCGACCGGCACCGGCAGACTCTTGTCCGTCTGCGTCCAGGAAAGCGAAGCGCCAAAGCGCGTGCCAGTGATCGCGGTGTTCTCTGAGTTGACCAGGCGCCGGGAGGCGGCGTCGATCTCGACCGTGCTGACAACCCCCGGGGCGTTCCAGTCCTTGAGCAGGGCGGCGGCCATGATCAGATGTCCGGACGCGCCCGGATGAACGCGGTCGGGAATGATCTTTTTGGCCAGTTCCGCATTGGTTGCCCTGGCCCGTTCCAGCATTCCGGTGACGGGCCGGTTAAGGTCCGCAACAGTGAGGCTTTCGGCTGCACCCAATTCGCGGACGAAATCGGAGAAACGCAGCAGGACACCGTTGTACCCTCCGGGGAACCCAGGCCTCCGCGTCACATCGTCGTAGGGCGACGGCTGAATGGCGGTGATTCGCACGCCCGGCTGACCGGCTTTCAGGTCTTTGACGATCTTCTTGTACCCGTTCGAGTAGATCCGGAAAATCTGCTCGTCGAACGGGCGCACGCGGCCGTCGTTCATGCCCAGCATGATGGTGACCACGGTCGGCTTGTAGGCCAGGATGTCGCGAGTCATCCGTTCGTCGATGCCTCCACCCGCGCCGCCGGTGACGCGGTCGCCACCCCAACCCGAGTGCACGAACATCACGTTCCGCCCCGGAAAGCGCGTAACCGTGTAGGTTTCGACAAAGGTCGTGTAGAGGCGTTGCTGGGTGATACTATCGCCGAAAAAGACGACGCGGTCGCCATCCTTCAGGGGAAAACGATCCTGCGCGGGCGCAACACAGGCGGGCAGAAAGGCCGCAATCAGAAGACAAACAGCGGTTCTCATGGGGTCTAGGTCATCCTATCCCAGCCGGAACCGGGTGGGAATCCCCTGGAGGACCCATGATGGGCGTCAGGATCGTTGGGACGAGGGTGAAGCGTAGCTGGGGCCAATCTCGGAGACGTTACGGCCTGGGGGCTTCGTCCAGTTTGGCCGTTTCAGGCCGCGCGTTCGGAACGAACTCCCATTGTGCCTCGGCGCGTACCACCTCGACGGTCGCGCGCTCGATCTGTGCGTCCCCAATGCTGAACTCCGCCCAGGTCCAGCCGTAATCTTTGCGCCGCTCCGCCAGTAACGTCGCCACCTGCCGGGTTCCGTCGGGCGCGGCGTAGTACACCGTAAAGCGGTAAGCCGGAATGGTCGTGCAGTAGCGCACGTCGTAATTCCCCTGCCCCAACTCCCGACCCAGGCACTTCGCCGACAGAATGTAGCCGACGGTGGGATAGGTCACGTTGCCGTCCTGCATCAGGGCGATGCGATTCGGCATCATGCGAATGTCCCACTTGATGCCGGTGGGGGCCTCGGCGGATACCTGCAACGCGGCGAAAAACAGCTCAACGGCGACCGCGATTGCAAAAAAAAGTGGGGGTCTCATGGTTCTCCAGTCCGTCGCGGCCAACTGCTCCCAAGGGGCGGCAAAAACACGCTCAAAAAGGCACGGGAAAAATTCAGTTGCCTGATCCACTTTGGCCTGTAATGTGTTGTCCCGTCAAGAGCTACGCGGTACTGGAGCGTACCGGCCAAAAGGTCCTCCGGATCTGGGACGGGAATAGGAAACTGGATCTACACGAACCAATTTTCAGTGAGTTGGCCTTCTTTATTTTGCGGCGTCGCCGAGGCGGAAAAGAGTTGTGGTACCAAAATAGTACCGACCTCGGGACGGAAAAGGCCGAATTCGTGTTTCCATTGTGTGGAGGAGCGAGGGGATGTCCCGAGCCGTCGGCCGACGCGCAGTGATCCGGTGCACCGCAAGGAACCGGTGCTGGTCTCGAGACAGCCGGCCGCGAACCGAACTCGTACACTGAAATGAGCCTGATTCAACAGCAGCTTGAAGAGAAAATCACCGACCGGACAGCGCGCGTTGGGGTCGTTGGCCTCGGCTATGTCGGACTGCCTTTGGCCGTGGAATTCGCCAAGGCGGGGTTTCACGTCACCGGACTTGATCTCAGCGAGGCGAAGGTCGAGAGCGTCAACAGAGGGGTTTCCTACATCGGGGACATCCCCACCGAAGTGCTCGCGCCCCTCGTGCACTCGGGCCGGCTGCGAGCCACCACCAACTACGCCGAGGTCGAGACCCTCGACACCATTAACATCTGCGTTCCGACTCCGCTCCGCAAGACCAAAGATCCCGACATGAGCTATATCGTGTCGGCATGCGAAAAGATCGCGGCGCATTTCCATGCGGGGATGCTGGTGATTCTCGAGTCCACGACTTATCCGGGCACGACCGACGAGTTGGTGCTGCCGATGCTTGCCCAGGATCGCTTCAAGGTAGGCGAAGACTTCTTCCTCTGCTTCTCGCCGGAACGAGTCGATCCCGGCAATCCAAACTTCCAGACGTTGAACATTCCCAAAGTCGTCGGCGGGACCACGCCGGCTTGCAGCCAGGTCGGCGCCTTGTTCTACAGCCAGGCCTTGTCAACCGTCGTGCCGGTCAGCTCCACGCAAGTCGCGGAAATGGTCAAACTCCTCGAAAACACGTTCCGCATGATCAACATTGGCCTGGTGAATGAGATGGCGTTGATGTGCGACCGGATGAAAATCAACGTGTGGGAAGTCATCGAGGCGGCGGCCACCAAACCGTTCGGGTTCATGCCGTTTTACCCGGGTCCCGGACTGGGCGGCCATTGCATTCCGATCGATCCGTTCTACCTGTCGTGGAAGACGAAGCAGGCGGGCATCGAAGCGCGGTTCATCGAACTGGCCGGCTACATCAACGGCCAGATGCCGCATTTTGTGCTCGACAAGATCCAAAATGCTCTCAACGACCAGAAGAAGCCGTTGAACGGCTCGCACGTCCACGTTCTGGGCGTCGCCTACAAGCGGGACATTGAGGACGTCCGCGAGTCGCCCGCCCTCGACATCATCCAGTTACTGCGAAACCGCGGGGCGCGTGTGACCTACTTCGATCCTTTCGTGCCGGACCTGGAGCACGAAGGCCTGCCCTTGAAGTCTGACCCCTCGGGAGTGACGGGCGCCGATTGCGTGGCCATCATCACCGACCATCGGAGCTACGATTACGCGACCCTGGTCAAAGAGGCGAAGCTGATCGTCGACACGCGGAACGCGTTGAAGGGAATGAGCGGAGCGCATATCTACCGGCTGTAGCCGGTAGATTCCGCCGTCGTCACACGGGGACTACCGTAAGGGTGGTGTCGTCAAAGACGGGCTCATTCGAGCAGTCGACCACCTAGGGTCGTGGCCGTTGCCTGACGGTCCCGAAAGCAAGTCGGCACAGTACCGGATCGGCACTACCCAGCCCAAGTAGCTGAAAATAAGCCATTTTTCTCCCTCTGCGACAATTCTCGTAGGCTACGCTAGGTATTTTCCTTCCGGTAGCTAAGGTCTTTCAGGGACCCGTCCCTCGGCTGATCCCACCGATACGACTTTTCCCCGGCATAGAAGTACTATCGAATAGTAGTTCTAGTACTTATAGGCCTAATGGGTCAGAAGGTGTGTCAACGATGTTCCGGTTTCCCCTTAACAAACAATACCCGAAGTGTGCGGTTCTCATCGCCGCATCTGCCCTGCTTCTGCCCTCCAGTCTGTTCTGCCAGAGCACGGCTCTGAGTCTACAGTCCGGCACGGCGTTGGCCGGTTCAACCGCTGCGTTGAACCTTTCACTTTCCGGTACTTCGACAGGAGGGCAGCCTGCAAGCCTCCAGTTCAACCTGGTGTATAACCCTGCAGATTTTACGAGCATGACCGTAACCGCCGGGGCCGTCGCGTCCGCCGCCGGAAAATCCGTCTCGTGCAGTCCCTCCTCTGGCGCGGTCATGTGCCTGGTGTTCGGGATAAACAGTACAACTATGGGCGATGGTGTCGTTGCCGTGGTGAGCGCTACCCTCAGCGCGAGCTCTAGCAGCACCCTACGGTCGATTCAGGTCACTCAGCCGATCGCCTCGACTTCGACCGGCACCGCGCTTCCGTTGTCCGCGACCGGTGGATCCGTCCAGGTGACGGTACCGGTTTTGCCGACTCCTGCCTCCTTGAGTTGCTCTCCGTCCACCGTAGGAGCGGGACAATCCACGTCGTGCACGGTCAACTTGACTGCGGCAGCGCCGACCGGGGGACTGGCCGTCACCCTGGCCAGCAACAACCCGTCGGTCACCGTGCCGGCGTCGATCACCGTGGGCGCGGGTCAGAGCAGCGCCCCCTTCACCGCGACAGTAGCCGCCAGCGCGACTGATGGCGCCGCGCAAGTCACGGCCACCGCGAACGGCACCTCCCGGTCCGCAACGTTGACTGTGGTTACGGCAGCGACGGTGTCCTCTCTCGCCTGCTCGCCGGCCTCGGTGGCTCCAGGCAGCACCAGTGCGTGCACTGTCACCCTCTCCAAGGCTGCACCGACCGGGGGACTGGCCGTCACCCTGGCCAGCAACAACCCGTCGGTCACCGTTCCGGCGTCGATCACCGTAGGCGCGGGTCAGAGCAGCACCCTCGTTACCGCGACAGTAGCCGCCAGCGCGACCGATGGCACCGCGCAGCTCACCGCCACCGCGAATGGCACCTCCAGATCCGCAACGTTGACTGTGGTTACGGCAGCGACGGTGTCCTCTCTCGCCTGCTCGCCGACGTCGGTGGCTCCGGGCGGCACCAGTGCCTGTACCGTGACCCTCTCGAAGGCAGCGCCGACCGGGGGACTGGCCGTCACCCTGGCCAGCAATAATGCGTCGGTCACCGTGCCGGCGGCGATTACGATAGGGGCCGGTCAAAGCAGTGCCCCCGTCACCGCGACGGTAACGGCCAGCGCGGCTGCGGGTACCGCGCAGCTCACGGCCGCCGCGAACGCATCCTCGAGATCCGTAACGTTGACGGTCGCCCCGTTGAAGACCGTGTCGTCCGTCGTCTGCGCACTGGCTGCGATCACGGGCCCAGGCTCCACCATGTGCACAGTGACCCTGACTTCTTTCCCATCCTCTGGGATGGCGATCGCGCTGGCCAGCGATACAACAGACCTCGTGGTCCCCGCTTCAGTCACGGTACCAGGCGGAATCATCTCGGCAACGTTTAGCGCAACCGCTACAGGCGTGTCTGTTCCGAGGACCGCGCAACTCAGCGCCACCGGCGGCGGTGTCACAAAGTCCACATCCGTCGTGCTACAACCCTCTACTTCGATCAAGCTGTCGTCGCTCGCCTGCACTCCTGGGACGGTTGCCGGCGGCCTTGCGAGCCAGTGCACCGTCACGCTATCGGCCACCGCTCCGTCCTGGGGCCTGGTCATATCGCTCATGGACAACCGCGCCGTCGTCACGACGCCTGCTTCCACGACGGTGGCCGGCGGAAGCAGTTCGGCCACTTTCCCGGTGAGCACGTCCACCGTGACCGCCCAGTCCAACGCCACAATCACGGCGACGCTCGGTTCGTCGACGGCCAAGGCGACACTAACGGTGGTTCCCGCCTTCTCGTTCACGTCCTTTACCTGTACACCGGTCACTCTTGCACCCGGGGCGTCCACCATATGTACATTGAGGTTGAGCACGTCATTTACGGCCGACGCCTCGATTCGGCTTAGCAGGTCGAGAAGCCGGTTTAGCGTACCGGACCCGGTCAATTTGCGTGCCGGCCAATCATCGCTTTCGTTCACAGGAACAGCGAGGTCCCAAATCTCGCCGGGCACGGTGACCCTTACCGCCGAACTGTTCACGAAGTCCATTCAGACCACCGTGACCATCCAGGGAACCAGTTCGCCCTCCATCGCTGTCCCCAGTACCCAAACATCCGTCGACGGCGAGGCTGTGCAATTCGCGGTTTCCGGCCACGACCCCGCCGATACTCCGGTCACCCTCTCGGCTGCCCAACTCCCTCCCGGTGCTCGCTTCGACAGCGTGACCGGGGAGTTCTCGTGGGAGCCCAACGGAGCGCCCGCCGGCACCTATCCCGCCGAGTTCGCGGTGATCAACGGCCTGGGACAATCTTCCTCGGCCACGGTCGAAGTGGAGGTGGTCTCGGGCGAACCGGTGCTCGACAAACTGATTCATGGCGCCAGCCGTGCCGAAGGAGCCTGCACGCCCGGTTCCCTGGCGACGCTGCGAGGGACTGGCTTCGGCAAACACGTGCAACTCTCGCTCAACGGGGAGCCCGCGACGGTGATCGCCGCAACTGCCCGCGAGATCACCTTCCAGTGCCCTGACCTGGCGCCGGGAACGGCGCTGTATTTCCAGGCGCGGCACGGAGATCATTCGTCTAACATTCTGGACAGCGTCATGACGGACGCCGCTCCGGGCATCTTCTCGCTCGACGGCAGCGGCGCCGGCCAGGGAATCGCGTACCTGGGCGATTCCGGGATGGTGCTGATGCTGCGATCGCCCGACGTCCCAAGCCAACCGGCGACTCGTCGGGACCAGATTGCGATCGCGGTAACCGGGCTCGGCCTGGAAGCCGCCCAAGCCCCGGAACGTCTGCAGGTGACGATCGGCGAATCCACTGTGCCTGTCGAATCGGTGACGGCGGTCGCGCCGGGCATCTGGCAGGTGGGGGTCAGAGTCCCGGAGGAAGCGCCCTTGGGGCTCGCCGTTCCCCTTCGGCTGACGCTGACGTCCGCCGATGGGCGAATCCTGAACAGCAACGCCGTTGCCATTGCTCTCGAAGCGAGAAACGAGGAAGACCAGTAGACACACTCTGACCCGAGTGCCGTTGCCGGCGCAAGATTCGGTTCTCGAACCGTGGGCCTCTCGGATGAGCGAAGGGCTCCCATTCGGATCCGGATTCTTGCGCCGGTTTTGCGTTCTCAGCCGGGCTGTCAGTAATCGAGCACTCGGGCCGTGTGATAGAAGTCCCGCACGCGTGCCAACTGGTCCTCCAGCTCGACCAAGCCGAGCGACTGGGCCATCTGCCGTACCGGCACGCCCGGGTCGTTCGACCAGAAGATGCCGCAGTCTTCGTCTTCGTAGTAGCGGTACCCGATCCTCTCGCGATACTTCTCTTGGAGAGCCTTGCCGTTGCGCAGAGCGGAACTCCACGGAAGAAGGGCGTAGCTGAGATCGATCTCCTCGACCAGCGTCCGGCCCGGCGGCTTCACCTGCGCCGGGATCTTGCCCGTAGGTTCAAACACCGACGCGTTGTTTCGCCACGTGCTCGACACGATATAACACCGCTGCTGCATCGCCCGGAACGCGGGCTGCGCCGTCTGCGGCGACTGGGTCGGCCACGCAATCAACTCCGCGCCCTGACTCGCCAAGTCCTTCCATCCGCGGTCGAACTCCATGTCGTAGCAGATCTGGATGGCCAGTTTGCCAAAGTCGCACGAGAACACGGGCATCTCGTTGCCGGGAGTTGCGCCGCCTTCCATCCGCTTGCCGTCCGCCGAGGGCACCAGGTGTACCTTCCGGTAGGTGCCCGCGGTCTCGCCTCTCCGGTCCACGAGCACCGCCGCGTTGGAGCAGAGTTTCCTGGTTTGTGACTCTCGCAGATACGCCGGGACGACGACGTAGCAGCGATGCTCGCGTGCTTTCCGCGCGAACGTCTCCCGCACCAGACCTTCGTAGGGTACCGAAGACTCGAAAGCATCGTTGCCGGCCTCACCGGTAATCGCCACTTCGGGAAGGATGGCGAGATCGAGGCCCCGGCGGAACTTCCGCGCCGATTCCTCGTGCAGTTGATCGATGAGGGCGGTCAGTTCGCCGAGGCGCTTCTCCAGCCCCGGATGCTTTACCCAAAAAGGCTGCATCACCGTGCCGACGATCACCTTGCGTGGAAGTAACCCCGCTGTGCTGGCGACCCGGCCCGCCGCGGCCACGGACGGCGCGGCCGCCGCGCCCACACCCGCCAGAAATGACCTTCGTCTCATCGCGCGACCTCCTTGTCGTGGACCTCTTCTCGACAGGGTAGCGCGCCCGGGGTGCCGCGAATTGGCGATCCTGTTACTCCGCCGGTACTTCCATCACGGCGACGGACTGCCGGTTGTTTCGCGTGCAATTGAACAGAACGTACTTGCCCTTCCGGTCGAACGAAGGGTGAGCGTGGATCTTGCCTTTTACGCGGACATCGCTGGCCAGTAGTCGCGTGGACCCGGTGGCCGCGTCGAGCAGCCACAGCCTGCCCTCAAAGTCGTCCAGGATTAATTGTTTTCCATCGTGGCTGGAGGCGGCATGCCAGTACCAGCCTTCGCGAAGCACTTTCCAGGAGCCGTCTTTGTGAACCAGCAGCACGCCCAACCGGTCGAAGATCATGGTCATGTCGCCGGTCTCCGGCACCCAGGCTTCGTGAGTCATCCATTCCTTCAGCGGAGTCTTCCAGTTTTTCGGTTCAATGCTGGCGTAGAACGGACGGTTGCCGGATCCGTCCGGGCGAACCACCCAACTGCGCTGCGGCGCGTACCCCGACGTCTCCCAGGTGTAAAAGATCAGGGGGTCCGTAGGGCTGTGTTGCACGTGCCCGATGCGAAAGCCCTGCTGGATGACCCTGCGATATTCGCCGCTCCGAATGCCGAGAAGTCCGATTTCCCAGGTGTCCTCGTTGCGCTGTCCGGCAAGAGTCAACGATTGGCCGTCGTGGCTGACCGTGGGCTGGTGCAGCCCGCCGGAGAGTGGTTGCGGAAACGAGCCGACCTTCCGCTTGCGAAACGAATGGATATCGAGGGCGTAGACGTCGGGACCCTGTGTGTAAAAGACGTTGTTGGCGTCGCGCGGGTCGGGACAGGCGCCCGCGGCGGAAACGCCCGGTTCTTCCGTCAACTGGACGATGCGGCCGGAGTCGACCTCCGCGCGGTAGATCTGCGAAGAGCCCGTACGGTCGGAAGCGAAAATCACGTACCGGTTGTCGGCCGTGAAGTTGGAAAAATGATAGTACAGGTTCGTCGCCGCGGACGGACCCGCGGTGAGTTCCCACACGCGAAGTCCGGTGACTGTGTCGACATAGGAAGTCCGCTCGACGCCCCAGTCTTTGCCCGTCTGGGCCAGCAACAGTGCTGATGAAACAAGAGTAAGGAGGGTTACGCGAATCACGACTTGATGATAGCCCTGCCGTTCCGGCAGCGCGACCGGGACCGTAGGTTCTCCAGGGGCGGGGTTCGCGTTAGACTGAGGAGGTCGTGCGGGAGAAGCCCGCCGCGACAAGCACCCTATGCATCCCGACGAATTTCATCCAGGGCT
Source organism: uncultured Solibacteraceae bacterium (assembly GCA_964529305.1). Lineage (GTDB taxonomy): Bacteria > Acidobacteriota > Terriglobia > Bryobacterales > Bryobacteraceae > CAZGUX01. Next base: position 46,623 of record CAZGUX010000209.1, read on the forward strand.
CGCGACCCGCAATTCCAAGCAGGAGTTCGAACTCCATTTCGAGGCCGGCGGCCACAAGCTCAGTATCCCTGTCCTCATCGCCCGAGGCGAGTTGGATGGGCCCACGCTGGTGGTCACGGCGGGCGTCCACGGCGACGAGTACGAGGGCGTCCGCACGATCTTCGATGTGTTCCCGCAGTTGGACACTGTATCGATGCGAGGCGTGGTGATCGCGGTGCCCGTGCTGAACGGCCCTGCCTTCTGGAACGGCACGCGCTGCAGTCCGCTCGACGGCGGGAACCTCGCCCGCGTGTTTCCAGGCAAACAGGACGGCACCCCGACCGAGGTCATCGCCTGGCACTTTGACCAGCGAATCCTGGCTCACGCCAGTTTCTACATCGACCTCCACAGCTCGGGCGTGAATTGTGTGATGCCGACGATGATCGGCTACTACACGGAAGACGAACGATCGCGAGCCGCGGCGATGGCGTTTGGAGCGCCCGTCGTGTGGGGCCACCCCACGATCGCTCCGGGCCGGACCGTTTCTTCCGCCCAGGCCCGAGGCATTCCTTTCCTCTATACGGAGGCACGAGGCGCGGGCCGGGTCCATCCCGATGATCTGCGAGTGTACACCAGAGGACTGTGGAACCTGATGAGCCACCTCCAGATCGTGGCCGGCGAACCCGACGTACCGCCCTACAAGCATCACCTGTGGAGCGACGGCAACATCGACGAGAGCCTCAACGCCACACAACCCGGGTTCCTGGTTCCGGAAGTCGAACTGCTCTCGGCGGTGACGAAGGGCCAACGCCTGGGCGTCCTGGTGGACCTGTGCGGTCGGGTGCTCGAGCAGTATCACGCGCCGGAGGACGGGCGTGTCGCCTTGATTCACACCTGTCCGCGGATCTTACCCGGAGCGCCTTTGTTCCTGGTGAGTTCGGAAGTCGCGTAGCTTTCCGGTTGAAGTTGGGGCCGCCTCCGGGCGGCCCCTGTCAAAACCCTGTCAATTCCTGGATTGAAGACTGCGCAGTTCCTGTTCTGCCTGGAACCAGTCCACTTCGGGGGAACCGCCCTGCCGGCCCCGCGCTTCCCAATAGGAATAGGCAAGTTGCGCAATGGCCTGGGGGTCAATTCCCGACGCCGGGGAAGGGGACGAGACCTCCGCGCTCGGAACCTGCGTTTTGCGGGTGGACGCCTTCCTGGGCGTTCTCCTGGCAGTCTCAACGGGGATGACTTCGGCGGTTGGGGTCGTGTCTTCGGCCGGCGAGGCGGCCGCCTCCACTTCGGACTTCCGCGTCCGGGTTGAGTGAGCAGACCGGACACGGCGGGCGGGCGTTGCAGCGGGGGAGGCCGGCGCCACCGGTTCGGTCTTGCGAATGCGTTTCGTCATAACAAACATTTTACCGTGCTCCTGTTCCGATTCCGTGAACGCGCGTGGTTCGCTACCATACGGTCTGGTGCTGCGGAACAAGTATGTTCGTTGGTTGGCGGCCGCCGCCGTGGGAGCGGCCCTGGGCGCCGGCGCCTGGTACTGGCTCCGCGAGCGAAGCTTTTATGAGTCCGCCGAGTTGCTGCGCCGTCTTCCGTCCGATGACGCCGTAGTCGTGTCGATCGATTTTTCGACGCTGCGGGTCGCCGGACTGCTCAAGATGCTCTCGGCCGCCGGTCCGGCCCAGGAGCCCGAGTACCGGACCTTTGTTCAGAAGACCGGCTTCGACTATCAGCGCGACCTCGATCGCGTCCTGGCCTCGTTCCGCCCCGGAGGCGTCTACATTCTTGCCAGAGGCCGCTTCGACTGGGCCCGGTTGGAGGCCTACGCGAAGGGGGAAGGCGGCTCCTGCGACCAGCGGATGTGCCGGATGGCGGGAAGCCAACCGGAGCGGCGGATTTCGTTCTATCCTTTGCGCCGGGACTTGATGGCCCTCGCCGTCAGTTCCGACGGGTGGGCCGCCACCCGCCTGAGCGAGCCTCTGGCGCCGCCGCCTTTTGCGCCTCCCGCGGACCCGCTGTGGCTGCGCCTCACCCGCGGCGCCCTGAGGGATCCGGAGCGCTTTCCGGAAGGCACCCGCCTCTTCATCAAGGCGCTCGAGGTGTCGGATGGCGCGACGCTGACCGTGGGCGCCGCCGCGTCCGGATTCCAGTTGAAAATGGAGGCCGTCTGCCGGGGTACGGCCGAAGCCGCCGCCCTTCACACCACCCTCGAGAAGATCACTCAGGTTCTCGGGGTGTTGATTCGCAAGGAAACCAAAGGCTCCAACCCTGATGACCTGAGCGGAGTATTGGCATCCGGCAAATTTCAGGTCGAGGGCCGCACGGTTCGAGGCCGTTGGGGGCTCACCCCCAAGTTCGTAGAGGGGCTCGCCGCTCCGCCCAAGTGACGTGTCACGAAACGGTGATGGGCTCCATCGCCGGCCTTGTCGACTGGGACGCTGCAGACCCTTAATTGGGAACGATTGACTCGCGTTTCCACGGGTGTTAGCGTTCTCCCGGGTACTATTTCATGTCATTTCTGGAATTTCCGGCCGCTGGCCGCAGGGAGTTTTTAGGCTCCCTCGGCGGAGGCGTCGCTTTTTCGGCTTCATCCCAAACTGCCGGACGGGCTCGGCCGCTTTCCATCGGCCTCATCGGTTGCGGAGGCCGCGGCAGCCACCTGGCCCGCCGGGCCCTGGCCGTGAAAGCCGACGGGTTCCCGGTCGAGTTCACGGCCGTCTGTGATGTGTATCAACCGAGGCTGGAACGCGCCTCGGTCGCTTTTTCCGCCAAACCGTACGCTTCTTCCACCGAAATGCTCAGGGATGCCCGGCTCGATGGCGTGATCGTCGCGACCCCGGATCGGGTGCATGTCCACAAGGCTCTGGAAGCGATCCGCGCCGGCAAGGACGTCTACTGCGAAAAGCCCCTCACGCACTGGATGCAGTTCAACCTGCTGAAAGAGTTGGTCAGCGAGGCGCGCCGCCAGAAGACGGTCTTTCAGGTCGGTGCGCAATGGGTCTCCGATCCCATCTGGACGCAGGCCGCCGCGCAGATCCGGAAAGGCGCGATCGGGAAAGTGCTTCATGCGCAGACCGGCTATTTCCGCCGCGGCGATTCCGGCGAGCGCGGCATGCCCATCGACGACCCCAACGCGCAGCCAGGACGCGGCCTGGACTGGGATGCGTTTCAGTCCGATTCGCCGAGCCGCGAATTCAATGTTTCGCGATTTTTCCAGTGGCGCATGTACCTGGACTACTCGGGCGGGCCGATCACCGATCTTTATCCGCACCCGCTGACCCGTCTGCTGAAAGCGATCGGCGCCGGCATGCCCTCGCGGGTGGTCTCCGTGGGCGGCCGGTTTCTCTACGACGGCGGCCGCGACGTGCCCGACACGGCCGATCTTCTGATCGAGTACCCGGACGGGCCGACCGTCTCCGTCCTGGGAACCATCGGCAATTCGAGCCCGATCGACACCGTGATCCGCGGCTCGGAGGGCACCGTGACGTTCGACCAATCGAACGGACTGTCGTTCGCCTCGATGCCGGGGGCCAAAGGCGCGAACACAACCCTCGACTCGCAGCGCTACGAAGACAACCACATCCGCAACTGGCTGGAGTGCATCCATAGTCGCAAAGCGCCGGTGTGCGACATCGAACTGGGCTACGTGGTCCAGGTTCCGTTGATCATGGCGATGCGCTCGTTGATCGAAAGAAAGGTGGCAGTATGGGACCCAGCGAACGAAGAAATCCGAATGGCATGACACCGACACGCCGATGGTTCCTGGCCGGGGCCGGCGTCGCGGCCGCGGGGTGGAAGAGCCCTGCCGGGGAACAGGTTGATTTCGCGGAAGGCTCGCGCCCTCTGTTCTCCTATCAGTACGGCAAAGACCGCCCCAAGACATACGTTCATCCGGTGTACGCTCCGGACGGAACCCCGTTGACCCTCGACAGCCCGTTCGACCACGTGCATCACCGCGGCCTGATGCTGGCCTGGTCGGCGATCAATGGGTTCGACTTCTGGGGCGAAACCACGCCCGGCCGTCATGGGCAGATCGTGCACGACCGCTTCCTGAAGCAGGACCGGCGGCGATTGACCGCGCGCAATGAATGGCGGGCGGAGGGCGAATTGCTGCTGAGCGAAGTCCGGACAATTGCGGCGCCCAGGCAGCCAAAGGACGCGACGCTGGTCGACTGGTCGAGCGAACTGACCGCCGAGACCAAAGTCCTGCTCAGCGCCGGCAAGCATCCGTACAACGGACTGGGGGTGCGGGTTGCGGCAAGCATGGACTTCGGCGATGTCCTGAACTCGGCCGGGACCACCGAGATCAAGAAGGCCAACGGCGAGGCCGGTGTCTGGTGTGCGTATCATGGCAAGGTGGCCACTGGGTGGGCCGGCCTCGCGATGTTCAATCATCCCGATAATCCGCGTCATCCGACACCCTTTTTCGTGATGAACGACAAGTTCGGGTACATGACGGCCGCGCCGACGTTCTACGATTCGTTTCCGCTCGAGAAGGGCGACAAGATCCGGTTCCGCTGGCGAGTGGCGGCGTGGAACGGCCGCCGGGAGAAAATGGAAATCGACCGCATGTACAAACAGTGGGAGCATATGGGATGAAGTTGGGCGTCGCTGTCCTCGGAACCGGCTGGGTCTCCGGCGAGCACATCAAGGCGTTTCAGAAGAACCCGCACACCGATGTGGTCGCGATCCTGAGCCGTCAGCGCGAGAGGGCCGAGGCGGTTGCGCGGCAGCACGGCCTCGCCAACTGCCGGCCGGCGACCGATCTCGACGAGATCCTGAAACGCGACGACGTTCACCTCGTTTCCATCTGCACGCCGAATCATCTGCACGCGGCGCAGGGGATCGCGGCGGCTTCGGCGGGAAAGCATCTGCTGGTCGAAAAGCCGATGGCGTTGACGTTCGAGGAAGTGCTCGCCCTCGACGGGGCCGTCGCGGCGGCGGGCGTGAAATCCGTCGTCAGCTTCGTTCTGAGGTGGAATCCCCTCTTCGACAACATCAAGGCGATGATTGCCGGAGGACTGCTG
>CAZGUX010000210.1:0-53616 GCA_964529305.1 uncultured Solibacteraceae bacterium
TCTCCACGTGATTCGTCTTGATATCCACCACGCCGATGCCGAGTTTGATGCGAGGGTTGACATCCTTCAGGACCTCCAGATCACCGGTGGGTCGAATCGCGAGTTCCAGCACGACGTGATTTACCTGAAGGGCACTCAGGAACTGAACCAGCGAACGCCATTCGCCGCTCTGAATGGTTTGGCCGCCATAGTTGCCGAAGCAGAGGTGGACGGCGCGTTCGACGGTCACTCGTTCGAAGGTGCGGTTGATCGAGTCGGCGGCGAGTTTCCAGTCGGAAGGGTTGCCGGTGATGTTGGCCTCATCCACCTGCACGCATTGGCACGGGAGCGCGGCTACCTGGTCGCGAAGGACATCGGCAATGGCCATCGTGAGCGAGGGAAAGTCACGGTAGTGGTTGTCGACCAGCGTCCGCGCCAGCATGTAGGGGCTGGTGACGGTGAATTTGAAGGGCCCGCCAGCCACAGATGCGGCGCGCTCGCAATCGGAGAGCAGGTTGAGGCCGCCTTCGCCAAGCGGACCGGTGACGACACCGGCTGGCTTGCGGCGGAACCCCATCGCGGCATTGCGATTGAACGCCTCCCAATCCGATCGGCCCAACTTCGTCCGCACACCGCCCATCGGCCCGATGAAGTAGTCGATCATGCCGTTGGTGTCGGGGTGATTGATATCGAACCGGTAGAGTTCGCCGTCGGTGGGCAGATCGATCCCGGCCTGGCGCTGAATGTCGAACACGACGCGCGTCGCGTCCAGCAGAGCCTGTTCGCTGGGCAGAGCGCTCAGCCAGTCGGGGACCGGGTAGGAACCGACGGTGGTCGTCAGGATTCTTGAAGTTTCGGGCATTTCCGGAGGGTTTCTACCGCCAGTGTAGCCTAGTCAAGTTGGCGATAGTAGAATGCCGTGGCATGCAGTTGGCCATCGGCGTTGCGGGCGTAGTCGGGGACTTCGCCAAAGCGCACGTAGCCGAGGGACTGGCACAGGCGGTCGGCTTCCCCGCCCGCCCGGGTGTCCATGAGCAACAGGGTGCGGCCCAGGCTTCGGGCGTTGGCTTCCCCTTCGAGCATCAGGGCGCGGGCGAGACCTCGGCGCCGGGCGCGGCGGTGGACGAACAGTTTCATCATTTCGGCGCGGTGGTTCCCGTTGGCGCGCGTCTCGAGCGCCAGTTGCACCGATCCCTGGATCTGGTCGTCCTCGATCGCGGCCAACAGGACCCGGTGGCCCTGCCTCATCGCGTCGATCACGCTTCGCCAATAGTCGAGAGCCTCCGCGGGTTCGAGCGGCGGCATGAAACCGATGGAAGCGCCGCTCGAGACTGCGTCGATCAGCAGTTCGGTGAGTGGATCGATCGCCGTCTCAGCCTGATCGGGCGACAGAACCTGGATTCGGGTCATCACTTATGCGAGCGAACTCAGCAGGGCGTTACACGACGTCCCGGTACACGTCCATCAACTTCCGCAGGTCCTCGAGGTCCTGCGGTCGGCACGGACACAGAGGCGGACGGACCGGGCCCGCCGGGATGCCCAGCATCTCCATCGCTTCCTTCATGATGGCGACCTCGTAACCGCGCATGCGCTCGCGCAGAGCATACAAGGGGTGAACGTATTTTTCCATCAATCCATCGAGCGTCCCGAAATCCCGATTCATGCCCGCCGCGGCAAGCGCCAGCGACAGTTTCGGCGCGATGTTCGAGATGCTCGACGTATATCCCTGGGCGCCCACCGCGAAGTAGGCCGGGACGCAATCATCGCCCAGGCCGCCAAACCAGGCCAGCCGGTCGCCGTTGTAGTTCATGATGCGCTGATACTTGCGCGCGTCGCCCTGGCCGTCTTTCCAACCCGTGAGTGTGGGAACGCGATCGGCCAGTTTAGCCACCATCTGCGGCGTGAACACCGCCCAGTCGCGTGAATAGACCATCAGCGGCAGATCGGTCGCTTTGCCGATCTCCTCGATGTAGGCGTACAAGCCCTCCTCCGGCGCACTCACATAATAGGGAGGCAGCACCAGCAAGCTGGCGGCGCCAGCCTTGGCCGCCCGGCGGGCGATCTCCGCTCCCATTACCACGTTGTAGCCGGTACCGGCCACGACGGGAAGTCCGTTTGCATTCTCCACGGTCACCCGGATCACGTCGGCGATTTCGTCGACGGTCATCGAATACAGTTCACCGGTCCCGCCGGCGGCCACCAGCGCGCAAAAGGGATGCTTTGCCATCGAGGACACGTTGCCGGCCAGCGCATTCAGGTCGACGGAGAGGTCCTTGCGAAACGGGGTAATCGGGAAGCCAAAGACTCCCTTCAGGCTGCGATGTATGTCGGTCATGATCTGAAACAAGGTACCACGCGCGACTCCGCGGTTTCTGCTTCCCAAGCGCCTCGGAAGGGACTAGGATAGGGCCAGGAAGGAGGTTGGCGTGATGCAACAACCTGTCCTGACCGACGAGGAATGGGCACTCCTCATGGAGATGCTCGACCACGAGCGAGTCAAACTGCTGACCGAAATCCGGCGGACGGATACCATGGCCTTCCGCCAGGAACTGCGGGAACGCCTGGAGATGGTCGACCGGATTGTGGAAAAGGCCGTGGCTCCTACCCGGTAGCTACAGGCGCCACGGCAAACGCATCTCGCGCGAGAGAAGTTTCTCGGCCTCGCGATCGTTCTGGATCCGCTGGTTGGCGGGATCCCAGTGGATCTTGCGCCCCGTGAGCATCGCGATCTGTCCCAGCCACCCGGGCGTCGCCGACCGGTGTGCGACATCCGCGGGCGTGAGTGTAAGCCCCCGTGACCGGACACACTCGATGAACTGCTGGTAGTGCCCGGGCGACTTGACCAGGTGAATCTCATTCGGCCCGATCTGCGAGGTGAGCAGGTTGGCGGGTTCCGATTGGATCCCGCTCCGGTCCACCCAAATCCAGCCCTCGTCGCCGATCCACCTGGTTCCCGAGCGAATGTCGCTGTGCCCGCCCGCGATCACCATCTCGATGCCGCCCTCGTACATCGCAGTGATCCGGTAGCGGCGGGCGGAATTCCAAAGTTCGGCCCGGTCCGGATACTCGCCTTGCCCCTCGATCGACAGCGGGCCGGTGTGGTCGAAGCCGAGACCCCAGTGGGCAATATCGACATGGTGGCCGACCCAATCCATCAACTGGCCGCCGCCGGTATCGAGATTCCATCGCCAATGGAAATGCACGCGTCCTTCGATGTAAGGAACTTCGGGGGAGGGACCGAGCCACCGGTCATAGTTCAAGGACTTGGGGGGCTCGGTGATATCCGTCTTTCCGAGGACCTGCTTGTATTCGAAAGGTCCGCCTGGTAACCCCACTTCGACGCGTTTGACCTTGCCGACGCGCCCGTTCCGCACCAGTTCGCAGGCCTGAAGAAACTGCGGCCTCGACCGCTGCCAGCTACCCGTCTGCCAGATGCGGCCGTACTTCCGAACGGCTTCGCAAATGGCGAGGCCTTCGCGAAAGTTGTGCGCCAGCGGCTTCTCCCCATAGATGTCCTTGCGCGCTCGCGCCGCCAGGACGGCCACGACTCCGTGCCAGTGATCCGGCAGGGCGAGGCTCACCGCGTCGATATCGGTGCGTGCCAGCACCTCGTCGTACGCCCGATAGGTGGCGCAATCGGTGTTCTCGTATTTCTGGTCAACCTTGGCCTTCGCCGCGGCGAGATGCTCTTCGTCCACATCGCACACCGCGACAATCCGGGCGGCCGCAACCTTGGCGAATTCGTTGATGTGACCCGTTCCCATCCCGCCGACGCCAATGGTGGCGAGCGTGACGCGGTCGCTGGCCGCCACGGCGCCGTTCAACCCGAGCGCTGCCCCGCCGACAATGGCCGGAAAGCCTTTCACGGCAACAGCGCCGAGACCGGCGTTCTTCATCCAGAGGCGGCGAGTATTCATGCGTATTTCTCCGAATGGCCACAATAACTCATTCCGATCGGCGGCGTAAGCCCTCCCGGAGCATATTACAATGGAGATTCATGCGATTTCTGGTCTTCGGGCTGCTCGTGATCGGCCCGCTGCTCCTTCCAGCACAGACCGCTGTGGAGACCCCTGCCGCGGCCCCGGCCGTCGTGTCGGGCGCCACTTCCGATGGATTGCTTCCCCGCCGCCTCCGCAAGGCCGAGGACGACGTGAACGATCTCCGGGACGGGTTGATCCTTCAGGCGACCCTCTATAGCGGCGTGACGTCGGACCTCACCGAGGAGAAGTGCGTGGAGATGGTGGAGGCCGCCCGCCGCCGTGTGGCACGGAGGGAAGCCGAAGTGTCCTGGACCAAGGAACTGGTAGACCTCGGCGCGCTGGCGCGCCTGCGCTTGCAGGAACCACAGCAGAAGCTGGAATGGGCTCGGAAGGAGCACGAACTCGCTCTCAATCGCCAGAAGTTGGTAACGGAGCTGGCCGAACTCATCAGGGCCGAACAGGAAGTTGCGGCCGAACCGCCGACGCCCACCGGTCCCCTGGCGGAACGCTTCGACGGGAGGCGTTTTCGATACGGCGACATCGTTCGCGTCGAGCAGGCCTTCACCGCGCGGTTCCTGAAAGCGCTGCCGGTCAGCGCGCGCGGCGACACGGCGCTGCATCGTGCCTTGGGCTTCGACCATCGCGACCGCATGGACGTAGCGGTTCATCCCGACGATCCGGAAGGTGTCTGGCTTCGCAATTACCTGAGGGAAAGCGGCATCCCGTTCTTCGCGTTTCGGGGAGCCGTTACGGGCAAGGCCACGGGAGCCCACATTCACGTCGGGCCCCCGAGCGAGCGGTGGACGAAGCCTTCCCAATCGAGTGGCGGGCTTTGAGAGTCTGGGCGGTCTTAGACGCGTCCGGCCGCCGCCGAAATGATGGCGATCAGATTCCACGCCACCAGGACGGCAAACCAGATATTGATGCGGGACAACAGGCGATGGCGGCCTGACCGCCAGCAGTACACCCCCACCAACACTCCCGCCAACTTCACCGCCACTAATCCAAGCATCGGGTTGCCGGTGTGGACAAGAGCCGCCCGGACAATCGGGTTGCTCTCCTCGACACCGTGGACCAGAAACGCGATCGTGGTGAGTAGATCCAGAAGCTGAAGGTAGATGTACTGAACAACGCTCAGTGCCATGGAGGTTCCTAGAATCGTTCCATCTCTAGTCTACTAAGGTAAACCTCTGACAAACAATAGGGTTCTAGTACTTTTCCACATACTGTTGATGCCGGATCAAGGCGGGCTCGCGGCACTGCTGTTCACTTTGGAACCTGCGGCAGACGATGGCTGCGAACCGCGGGTGTGAACCCGCGGGTGCGGTGAAGCTCCAATGAATAATATTGGAGCTAGCGGGCCGATTCCGCCACTCGCCGAAGTGCCGGAAGAACCCCTCCGGCCGCGATCGGAGGGCTCAACGGCTGGCCCAAACCGAAATAGACGTTTCGGAACAAGCCGTATAGTTCCTCATACACGGACGCGGCGGCCGGTTGCGGTTCGATCACCCGATACTCGGGACAAAGGGCGTCCTGCGCCGTTTCGACGGAAGGGAAGGCCCCAGCCGCCAGGAACGCGAAGATCGCCGAGCCCAAGCTGGTGACCTCCGTTTTCGGCACCAGCACGGGCTTGTTGAGCACGTTGGCATACACCTGGTTGAGGACCTCGCTCTTCTGCGGAATCCCGCCGCCGTTGATCACCCGCCGGATGGGAACGTCGTACTCTTCCATTCGCTCCAGAATCATCCGGGTGTGGAACGCGGTTCCTTCGATCGCCGCGAACAACTCGTCCTGGGCAGTATGGGTGAGCTTCCATCCGAGCGTGACGCCTCCCAAGTCCGCGTTGCCGATCACCGAGCGGTCGCCGTTGTCCCAGATGACGCGAAGCAGGCCCGTCTGGCCGGCCCGGAACGACTCCAAGCCGCGGGAAAGGTCCGCTACGCTCGACCCGGCCCGGCGGGCGATGGAGTCGAACACGTCGCCCGAAGCGGAGAGGCCGGACTCGATCCCGGTCATCTTCGGGTGAATGGAGCCGGGCACCACTCCTGACACTCCCGGGATCAGCCGGATGTTCTCCCCGATGGCCATGATGCACGTGGACGTTCCGATGACGTTGACCACGTCGCCCACCCGTACGCCGGCGCCGATGGCGTCCCAGTGGGCGTCGAGCGCGCCCACCGGAATGGGAATGCCGGCGCACAAGCCGAGCCGGCCGGCCCACTCCTCGGAGAGCCTTCCGGCGAGTTGGTCGGAGGTGCCGTAACGGCCGCCGATCTTGGCCCGCACTCCCGCGAACAGCGGGTCGACCGCGGTGAGGAACTCCTCCGGAGGCAGTCCCCCCAACGACGCGTTCCACATCCACTTGTGCCCCATCGCACACACGCTGCGAGGCGCCTGGTCCGGATCGCGGATGCCGCACAGCACAGCGGCGATCAGGTCGCAATGCTCCATCGCGGTGACGAATTGCGAGCGCTTGTCCGGATTGTGCCGGAGCCAGTGGAGAACCTTCGCCAGGCCCCACTCGGAGGAATAGAAACCGCCGCACCAGTGGATGGCTTCGAGACCGGTCCGGTGGGCGGTCTCGGTGATCAACTGGGCCTCGCGCCAGGAGCGGTGATCGCACCAGAGGTAGTAGTCGTCGATCGGCTCCAGCCCGGCACCCAGCGGAATCACGCTGGAACCGGTCGTGTCGATGGCGACCGCTTCAACCTGCGAACCGGACACGCCGGCGTTGGCGAGCGCCTGCCGCATCGCCTCCACCAATGCGCGCAGTTGATCGGCGTGGCTCTGCGTCGCGTGATCGGGATCCTCCCGCTTGCGATGAAGCGCGTACTCTCCCGAGCCGGAGCCAAGACGTCCGCGCGCGCTATCGACAATTGAAACGCGCACACTCAAGGTCCCGAAATCCACCCCTGCGACAATGCTCATGATCTTCCTTTCCGTACGCCTGGGCAGGCGCTGCGCTCGACCGGCGCGACCGCGTTACCTGCGTGCGGCGACGCCGAACAGCATTCCCTGCCCTCGCAGGTACATCGCACCGTCCGCGATGGCCGGCGTGGCGATGAACATCTGATCGGCCAGAGTGTTGGTGGCCAGCACTTCGAACGTCTCGCCAACCTTCACCACCACTACGTCACCGTCCTCGGTCGCCAGGTACAGTCTCCCGCCCGCCGCGACCGGCGATGCCTTGAAGCTGTACACCTTCGGCAACCTCTGAAGATGATAGTAGGGCTTGCCGGTGACGGCGTCAAAGCAGCTCAACAGCCCATTGTCGGAAATGAAGTAGATCCTGCCGTCGACGAGCACCGGAGACGCCGAATAGGAATTGCCGCGCTGGTTGGTCCACACCACGGCGTCGGTGCCGGTCAGGTCGCCCGTGCGGCCGAGACGGATGCACAAAAGGTTCGGCTCGCGGTGCCCGCTCATCACGATCACGGTGCCGTTGTGGACCACGGGCGCGGGAATCACATTGGTCCCCAGCCCCCCGCACTCCCACACTACGTTGCCGGTCTCGAAGTCGTACGCGCGCACCCGCTTCGACGCGGCGACAATCACCTGCTTTCGTCCGTTCACCTCCGTGACCAGCGGCGGCGACCAGGAACTCACCTCGTCGCGGTCCACTTTCCACAACTCCTTGCCGGAATCCTTGTCCAGGGCAACGAAGTACGAGCCGGACTCCTGGTCGAAGTTCAGCAGTAGCTTTCCGCCATGAAGGACGGGCGCAACGCCTTCGCCGAAGGCATTGCGCATCCGCATGGGAGGGAATGCCTTCTGCCATTGCAGTTTCCCTTTCACATCGTAGACGTACAGCCCGCGCGAGCCGAAGAACGCATACACTCGCTTACCGTCGGTCACCGGGCTGTTGGACGCAAAGCTTCCGTAGCGGTGGTGATAGCCCTCGTGGGGGGTTGCGGTCGTGGCCACTCGCTCCCACTGGACCTTTCCGTTGCGCCGGTCGATGGCCATGACGAGGAACTTGTGCTCGATGCCTGCCGCGAATCCCCCGCCAGGACCGCCCCGCGGCCGCTCGGCCTTCCCGATCGGCACGACTGGTACCGCCGTGGTGACAAAGATCGTGTCCCCCCACAACACCGGAGACGAAAACCCTCTCCCCGGGATGGGAGTCTTCCAGGCGAGGTTCTCCGTGTCGCTCCAGCGGAGAGGGGCCTCGCCTCGCGCCACGCCGGTTTCCCCGGGGCCTCGCCAGCGCGGCCAGTCGTCGAGGTTCGCCGCTGTTCCTGGAAGAACTGACGCCATGATCCAGCAGACAAGTGGAAAGCGCATAGGGGTTTTCCGACAGGGTACCAGAACGTGCGGCGCTGCAAAGGCGGACGGGCTGGACGCTGCACGATGTTGCTGGTTTTTACCGGTATCGACCAAATCTCTTGCGGGTTTGTCCTTGACGGTGCGGGGCCGGGCGAACTATGATGCCCAACAAATGCATTCGGATGACCTTTCAACGCCGATGTTCCTGAGAACCGCGAACGCCGCGCCTCACCCCGCCACTCGCGGCGGGGCCATGAAGAAGGACTGCCAGGAGTGACACGATGACCAGCCGACGGGCATTTCTCACCGCAACCGGCGCGATGATGGCCCACGTTCCGGCCCGGGCCGCGGGCACGGCGGATCGCGCCGGCTTCCACAAGCATTGGATGCGACGCGGGGACGGCAAGGGCGGGTGGCTGTCCCGTCCGGCCGAGATCCAGTTCCTGCACCGAACCCCCGGCGCCGGTATCAAGCCGTTCGGCATCGCGCAAATGGACAACGGCGAAGTCATGCTGGCCGCCAGTTGGGACGACGGCTCGGCAGCCAAAAGCGCTGCCGATCGCGAGAAGCCGGTGATGGCGTTCAGCCGCGACGGTGGCGCCACGTGGAGCGATTTTCAACTCGTCGACGGCGCCCGCGGCCGGCCGGTGATGTTCACCGACATGGGCAAGGGCCGGCTTTTCTTTCAGACCGACTTGGCGAAGCCCATCCAGCAGTTCTTCTCGAGCGATTACGGCCGCACCTGGCCCGAGCACCGGGTGATTCAGCCTCCGTCGCTCGAAGGCAGCTTCGGCGGCATCGACGGATATTTTGGCGGAGAGGGCAACGCCTTGGTAGAGCACGCCCCAGACGGCGCACTGCGTCGCGTGGGCGTCATCGGCTACACCTACAAGAAAGGGAGCAAGTTTCCCGCCGACCCGGCCATCGGCATGCTCCGCTGGTCCACCGACGGCGGGCGCGCCTGGTCGAAGGAACTGATTCCTCCGGTCTGGTTCTGGAAGGACGAATACCAGGGCAAGGTCTACACACGGGGCATCAGCGAAGGATCGTTGGTGAGGGCCGCCAACGGCTGGCTGGTGGCCGCGCTGCGGACCGATATGCCCTACCGCTTTGTCGAGCTCCACAACGACAACCTGGAAGGTATCGCGATCTCGATTTCGCGCGACGACGGCGCGACCTGGTCTCCGCTGCGGATGCTGTATCAAGGGGGCAGGATGCACGCCACACTTCTCCGCATGCCGAATGGCCACCTCGTGATGACCTACATTGTCCGGCAGGACTACGAGGGAATCCGCCGCGCCAGCTACCGGCGGGGGTGCGAGGCTCTGGTCAGCCGCGACCATGGGCAGACCTGGAACCTGGACGAGCGCTACATCCTCGACGAGTTCGAGTACTCCGACGGGACGCCGTTGAGCCTGGCCTGCGGCCACCTGTCGTCCACCGTCCTAAAGGACGGGCACGTCCTGACGACCTACGGAAACTATCTGGCCAAGGCGGCCGTCGTCATCCGCTGGAAGCCGGCTTAGACGGGTTCAAGACCCCATTTGAAAGCGACAACACGATGATCCAGACCCCACTCCTGCCGGCCGCCGCACTCCTGTTGCTGGGTGCTCCGGCGTTCGCGGCCGACGACGTCTTCGAACGGATCGTGGCCCCGGCCAGCAGTTCCAGCATCCGCAAGACCGAGGCTGCCATTGTCGAGCTGAAAGACGGCAAACTCCTGCTGGCCTACACCGACTTCTACACGACTTCCCCGCGGGACGACGCACCGGCCCGCATCCTGGGCCGTCATTCGAGCGACCTGGGTCGAACCTGGACCCGCCCGTTTGTCATGGTCGAGAATACGGCCAAGCAAAACGTCATGAGCGTCAGCCTGCTGCGGCTGCAATCGGGCGAACTGGCCATGACCTACATGTTCAAGAACTCCCACGAGCGGGCGGGCGAGCCGGATCCGCTGGGCCCGGATTGTTCGGTCCTCTACCGCGTGTCCCGCGACGAAGGCAAGACCTTTTCGGAGCCTGTGACCCTCACCCCTCGCCGCAGCTTTTGGGTGATGAACAACGACCGGCTGGTCCAACTGAAGTCAGGCCGCCTATTGGCGCCGTGC
This sequence comes from uncultured Solibacteraceae bacterium, assembly GCA_964529305.1. Lineage (GTDB taxonomy): Bacteria > Acidobacteriota > Terriglobia > Bryobacterales > Bryobacteraceae > CAZGUX01. Next base: position 10,333 of record CAZGUX010000210.1, read on the forward strand.
CAGCGTCTGGACAACTGGCCGATGGTGCGCCACTCCCTGACCCAGGTGCTGTACTCCGACGACAATGGGAAAACCTGGAAGGGCAGCGAGTTGGTCGACATCCGCGCCAACAACGATGGCGCCGACGAACCGGGCGTTGTGGAACTCAGCGACGGCCGCGTCATGATGTACTTCCGGACCGACCTGAGCCGGATCTACCAGGCGTTTTCCTCGGATGGGGGCATCACCTGGACCGTGCCGGAACCGATGAGCCTGGCCGCTCCGGTATCGCCGGCCGTGATCAAACGGATTCCGTCATCCGGCCACCTGCTGATGGTGTGGAATCACACGCTGCCCCATCGCCGGGGCGGGCATACGGACCGATTCCCGATGAGTGCTGCGATCTCTCGCGATGAAGGGCGCACCTGGGAGATTCGCGACCTGGACACCGATGTGCGCTTCACCTACGGGTACCCCAGCATCACCTTTGTGAAGGATCGCGCCCTGATCACTTACTGGGCCGCGCGAGACTGGCCCTGGTGGGTCAGCCTGAAACTGAAGTCGCTACCGGTGGGATGGTTCTACGAAAAACAGGAGTGATCCACAGCTTTCAGCGGTCAGCTTTCAGCCATGAGCGGTCAGTTCCTGCGGTCGTGCCTCTGAAGGATGGGACAAACGCTTTGGCTGACCGCTGAAAGCTGACCGCTGGTCAGTCGCCGTTCATCAGCCGCTCGAGATTGCCGCCGAAGATCGAGGCCGCATCGACGCCACTGATACCGATGCGCTGGAGGACTTCGCTCTGCTCCGCAAAAATGCGGGCATGCCATCCACGGGGGAACAGCGATGAGTCCGATCCGAAAACCAGCCGCTGAGGCCCGCAGACCTCCAATGCCCGGCGAAACACGTCTTCCAGGTTGAGGGTTGGAACGTGATAGCGGGTCCACCCGTTCGTGCTCGAGGTATCCAGGTACACGTTCGAGCACAGATCGCACACCATCAGGGCCTCACGAAAGTAGCCCGCTCCGAAGTGTGGAACGACAAAGCGAACGCCGGGATGCCGCAGCGCCACCGGATGCAAGTCGATGGGATTCGAATAGCGCATATCGAAGAGCGAAGGAACTCCCAACCGCTTGCGGATGCCGACGCTCAGCACGCCGCAATGGACAAAAACGATCGCGCCCTTCACCCCGGCGGCAAGTTGCAGCAGGGGTTCGAGCCGATCGTCGGCAATCGAGAATCGTTGCATGGCGGGGAAGAGACAGATGCCCTTCATTCCAGCCTGGAGAGCCGCCCCTGCCCGGTCCATCGCATCCGGCGCCAACGGGTTCAGCATGAAGTACCCGTGGAAACGGTCCGGGCGGCTATGCACCGCCGCCAGCACGGACGATTCGTCTCCGGGGATACTGGCGATCAGCGCGGCGCGAGCCACATCATGACGGTCGAGTTCGCGGACCCATTCTTCGGCCAGACTCTCCGGCTCAGCCGGCGGATACCAGCCCAGCATCTGCCGGATGGTGTCGGCGGCCGCATCCTTGGGAAGCGTCCGCGACTGGCCGACCAGGGTCGTGAACAAATTGTTTGACAGAAAGTGGACATGCGCGTCCGAAACGGCGAGGGTACCCCACGAGGTCTGCATGGCAGTGCAATCGATCCTTGTTTGAGCCGCGTCACTCCACGCGGGTCTCCGGCCGGGACCAACTGGTCACGCCCGCCCCCAAGGCTACCTGCGTCAGGCCGGCGACATTCGTGACGCCGATCTTTTTCATCATCGTCTTGCGGTAGCTACGAACGGTCTGGACCCCCAGGTCCAACAACTGTGCGATCTCCTTGCTAGTCTTTCCTTCCGCGACAAGGCGCAAGACCTGCACCTCCCGTTGCGTCAAGCCTTCGAGCGGATCGGATTTCCGGTTCTCGATGTCTCCTCTTTGAATGCGCGCCAGGAGGCGATCGGACACCTGAGAACTCAGATACGACCCTCCTTTCGCAACCGTGCGCAGCGCATCAATCAGATCCGTGGACGAAGCCTTTTTCAGGATGAACGCCCGGGCGCCGGAGCGGATGGCCGCGACCACGGAACTCTCGTCGTCGTACATCGACAGAATCGCGACCCGGGCGTTCGGGCAGTGGCGCAACAACTCAGTCGTTGCGTCGATTCCGTTCATCCCCGGAAGTCCGATATCCATCAGTACTAAATCAGGCTGCACTCTCCTGGCAATTTGTACCGCGTCGGCGCCATTTTCCGCCTCCCAGGCAACCTCGAAATCATCGCTTCGTTCCAGAAGCGTCTTCACTCCGTCCCTCAGGATCCTGTGATCGTCAACGAGCAAAACTTTATAGATCATCTTTCAGCCTGTTAGGGAAGACACGGACTAGTAGATCTTATTCCCTCCTTGACTATATGAAGGAAGTGATCCTATGTAAATGCTGAATCTGCTAATTCGCCTCAGTTTGATCCCCGGGTCGGGTACTGGACTAGCTAGTAATGCTGAAAGCTGACACAAACCGAGGTCCAGAGACCCTCCGTTCTGGTGATTGAAAGTCCGAAGCCCGACCGTCGGGCAGTAAAGTACATCAACGGGATTCCGAGACCGCTCGGCGAGTCGAGCGCCTCTGGGGATTCGAAGCCGACACCATCGTCGCGCACTTCGAGGCACGCCCCGCCCGAGCCGGGTTTCAGCAGCACCTCGATTTGCTGGGCCCGGGAATGCCGAACCGAGTTGTCGAGCGCCAGCTCAGCGATCCGAAACAACGGGCGGCTGTATTCCGGGGGCAGCGGCACGGCCGAATCGTAGTGCAAACGGAGATTGCCGGAGAATTCCGCCCGATGTTTTCCCACGAGCCAGTCAAGACCGACACGAAGACCAAAGCGTTCAACATTGATCGAGCCCAGGCTCTGGCTGATCGTCCGAAGTTTGCTGACCACATCGTCTAACATGTGCTGAATCTCGGTGATCGGGCCGGCCAGTTCGGGACACGACGGCTCGGAGTCCATCCTGAGAATGTCGAGTTGCAACCCGGCTGCGCTGAGCAGTTGGGCCACATCGTCGTGCAGGAGCCGGCTGACGGTGACCGACTGCGCATGCGAATCCTCAATTGTTCGCAGGGCGGTCTCGATGAACTTGGCGGATCGAGAATCGCCGTGAGCAGACATGTCCTCAACCGTTATCGACCCGCGGGAATGTCTGGCTGTGAGGCGCGAGTCACGATTTGCGCGCCACGGCTCTACGCGCGGCGGACACGACATCCCGCGCCACTAGCCCGTATTTGTCCAACAGTTGCTCTGGCGTGCCGGATTCCGCGTACGTGTTTCGAATTCCGACAAATTCCATCACGCATGGATGGGTTTCGGTGACAACCTGCGCAACCCGTACCCCCAAGCCGCCGTCCAGAAGGTGTTCTTCGGCCACGACCAGCGCTCCGGTCTCACGGGCGGCAAGGACGATGGCCTCGCGGTCGAGCGGCTTGATGGTGTGCATGTCCAGCACACGAGCGGAGATGCCCTCCGCTTCAAGAGTTTCGGCCGCTCGCAAGGACTCGGCCACCAGCAGGCCGGTCGCCACAATCGTAACATCGGTGCCGGGCAAGAGTTCAATCGCGCGACCGATCTCGAAATCCTGTCCGTTGGTGTAAACGATGGGCGTTTTGGCCCGGCCGCAGCGAATAAACACGGGTCCGGCATGCGCGGCCGCCGCCTTGACCAAAGCCTCCGTAGACGTTTCATCGGCTGGGCAAAGTACCGTAAACCCCGGCAGGGAACAGGCCAGACTCAGGTCCTCGACGCTCATTTGCGAAGGCCCATCCTCGCCAATCGAGATGCCGCTGTGGGTACCCACGACCTTGAGGTTCACGCCAGGGTAGGCGACGGTGACTCTCAACTGTTCAAATCCCTTGTTCAACACGAACGCCGAAAAACTGGCAACGAAGGCAATCTTGCCGGACGAAGCCAGCCCGGCGCCGATGGCGACCATATTCGCCTCGGCGATGCCGCAGGAAATGAAACGGCTGGGAAATTCCTTCGCAAACAGATGGGTGAAGGTCGATTTGGACAGATCCGCGTCACAAACCACAACCTCGGGGTTCTCGCGTCCCAGTTCCACCAGGGCTTTGCCGAACGCTTCGCGTGTGGCCTTTCCCATTTTCAATTCGAACTTCGGTCTCACAGGTGTCATTGCAGCTCCTGGAGCGCCGCCTGCACCTCGGCGGGCGTCGGCGCGGTGCCGTGGAACTTGGGATTGTTTTCCATGAACGAAACACCCTTACCCTTGATGGTGTTCGCGACGATTACCGTTGGAATCCCTTTCGTGGCTTTGCCTTCGAGAAACGCCGCCTGCAACTGAGGGATATTGTGCCCGTCCAACTCGATCACGTGCCAGCCAAACGCCTTCCATTTCTCGGCCAGCGGCGAAACTTCCATGATGTCCTTGACGAAGCCATCCAGTTGAATCTTGTTGTAGTCGACGATTGCAACCAGGTTGTCGATCTTGTGAAAGGGCGCGAACATCGCCGATTCCCAGATTTGCCCTTCCTGAATCTCGCCGTCACCGAGGACGACGTAGGTTCTGGACGGACTCTGGTTCAAGCGGGCGGCCAAGGCCATTCCCAAGCCGACGGAAAGGCCGATTCCCAACGACCCCGTCGATGCCTCCAACACAGGCAGGAAGCGCCGGTCGGGATGTCCCTGGTAAATGGAGCCCAGTTTGCGTAAGTTGTTGAGTTCGCCTCGGGGGGTGTAGCCGGCTTCGGCGAGTACCGTGTACAGAACCGGAGCCGCGTGGCCCTTCGAGAGGATGAAACGGTCCCGATCCGCCCATTGCGGATTGGCCGGATCGTGCCGCATCTCATCAAAATACAAGGTCACCAGGATTTCCACGGCCGAAAGCGAACCGCCCGGGTGGCCGCTCTTGGCCGCGCCGATCATTTCCACGATTTCGCGCCGGACGCGCAGCGCCAGCGACTGCAGTTCACTCAGGGATCTGTTGTGGCTGTTCATTTTGGGGGCGTGGCTCCCCCCAAGTCTAACACGCAGGCCCCGTCTCACCGCTCGATCGCGCTGCCTTCAATCGCTCTCTCAGCGCAGCGGTCTCACGCCGGTGACAACGCAGGCAGAGGGTGCGTAGATTCGTAAGGTCGCACTCTCCGCCTCCTTCGGCGACGGGCAGAACGTGATCGGCGTCCCACAAGCTCGAGCGCGTGCGGGTAGCACCCCACTCGGCCAGGGCCAGAACGCGCCGGCCGCCTCGCAGCCTCCAAATTCTGCGGTATTCGTCCATGGTATCGATGCCGCACAGCGCGCACACGCCCCGATCCCGTGCGAAGAGAGACTCCCTGAGATAGCCAGGATCTGTGCGGAGCCGCCATTCGTGCACACAATAGTCCGAACAAAACGTCCTCCGGGGAGGAGACGTTTCCAGGCGGCACCATCGGCAGAGCGGACGGCCGTTCGGTCCGCGCTCCAGGTCGGTCGACTCGCTGCGGCCCCCCTTCATCCGCCTCGCCGTGCTACGCTCCCAAGATTCCATGGCCCTGCTTTGCATTGTAGGCGACGTCGCTCCGGACCCGGCAATGTTATGATCCGATCATGTCTCGGGGGCACAATGTCACGCCGGCGGGGAGGCCTTTCCTTTGAACAACCGCCCTTTCTCACGGGCTTCCTTGATCTGGCTCATTACCCTGCTCATTGTTGTCTACCTCCCGGTCCTGATCCCCCTGGTTCAGCAGTGGGAAACCGATGAGGATATGGGCCACGGCTTCTTTGTGCCCGTCATTGTCGCCTACATCGTCTGGAAGAAGAAAGAGGAGTTGGAACTCCTCACGCCGAAGGTCAATTATTGGGGGTTGCTGCTGGTGGTCGCGGCGGGAGCCCAATTGTTGGTGGCCACCCTCGGCGCCGAGCTTTTTCTGGCGCGCACGGCGTTTGTCCTGAGCGTGTTCGGTTCCGTATGGTTCCTGGGTGGCACGGCTTATCTCCGGGCGCTGATCTTCCCCCTGTTCCTGCTGTTCTTCATGGTTCCGATCCCGGCCGTGATCTACAACCAGATCACCTTTCCGCTGCAACTGCTGGCCAGCCGCGCCGCCGAGTCGACGTTGATGCTGTGCGACATTCCCGTCCTTCGCGAAGGCAACGTGCTCGAACTATCCTCCGGCCAGCGCTTACAGGTAGTAGAGGCCTGCAGCGGCATCCGCTCTCTGCTGTCGCTGTCGTTTCTGTCGCTTGTTTACGGATACTTTTTCGAACAGAATCTCTGGGTCCGGGCTCTGCTGTTTGTCGCCAACGTCCCGATCGCCATCGTGGCCAATGCCGGGCGAGTCACCTTTACCGGCTTCCTCACGGAAATCGACCCCGAATACGCCAAAGGATTCTTCCACACGGCTTCGGGCTGGGTGATTTTCATGGTAGCCCTGGTGATTCTTGTCGTTTTCCATCAGTTGCTGTTGAGCTTTCGCAGGTACGTTTATGACCCCAACTACACCCCTGCCACCTGAAGGTCGAGAAACCGGCTGGCCTTGGCGTCATCCCGCAATGCGCATGCTCACGGGCGTGTTGGTCCTGCAGGGCGCGCTGTATTATGCGACGTCTACTCGCGCCGAGAGCATTCCGGCCGTCAGACCCCTGGCGACCTTTCCCGCAACGGCCGGTAACTGGCGTCTGATCCAGGAAGGCTACGTCGACGAGGAGACCCAAAAAGTTCTGAAGGCCGACGACACGCTCACTCGTTTCTATGGGGATCCCGCTACCCGCGACGGCGCGAACCTGTTCATCGCTTTCTTCAAGACACAGCGCACGGGCAAGTCACCGCATTCGCCCAAGAATTGTCTTCCCGGTTCGGGATGGGAACCGTTGAGGGTCGGCGCAGTGGAGGTCCCGGTTCAGGATCAGACCATTCGAATTAACCATTACGTGGTCGCAAAAGGAGAAAACAAGAGTGTGGTCCTGTACTGGTATCAATCGCGCGATCGCGCGGTCGCCAGCGAGTACGCGGCCAAGGTGTGGATGGTGCTCGATTCGGTAAGGTTCAACCGGTCCGATACATCCCTCGTCAAGGTGACGGTTCCGGTGATCGGCGGCGATGAAGAGCGCGCCTTGCGCGCCGGGACCCGTTTTGTGCGGGACTTCTATCCCGCGCTGCGTAAGCAACTCCCCTCCTAGTCCAGAAGCCGTCGCCATTCAAGCGTTCACCTTCCCGGCGCGGCTCGAGGCCTTTATCTGGTCGACGAACCCGAGGCGTTCGACGGCGCGCCTGGGCTGTGTTTGCGTTGCACGGTTGCGCGCGCAACAGGAGTTGATCGAGCGGCTGGAAGCGGGCCAGCGCGACTTGGAGAAGCTCCAGCACGGCAAGCCGGAGGTCGATGTGGAAGCGCGTGTGAGCACGACCGAGCCGGAAGCGCGGTGAAAACAGCACAAGATGGATACATCTCGGCGTACGACACGCAGTTGATGACCGGGAGCGGCAACAAGGTCATCGTGAACGTGGAGGTGACCAACGCTTCCAGCGGCGGCAAGCATTTGGAGCCGATGCTGGAGCATGTGGATGCGCTTGGAAGTGCATCCAGGCGTCTCCCAAACGCGCACTACCCATCAGGAACCGAGTTGAAGGCAGTTACCAGTTGTCACCCACCAGCTACGTTCTGGGGGTGACAGCCCATCCGTGGTGTTGGAAACGAGAGACGGAACCGTAGAAGTCGCGGTTCTCGGTCGAAAGCTGATTTTCTTACACCTTCTGAAGCTCGGGGCTGCAAGAGCATTCGTTACTGGGGCGTCAACGCGGAAAGTGGAACCGGAAGCCTTCCACGCCGACGCGTTGGTAGTACGCCGCCGTGTTGTGCGGAATCCCCAGAGCCACCTCGTACTCGTGCGTGATTCCCGACTTGCGGAGGTGGGCGTGCAACACCTCGGAATCTTCGAACGATACGTCGTCGGTGCCGATGACCAGCCGGATTCTCATCGATTTCAAGGCTTCCGCATTGCGAACCGAGAGCACGAACACGTCGTCGTCGGCCGAATACCAGTGCGCCAACTGCCCAACCCAGGTTTTCGCTTCCGGCGGAATTCCGTCGTACAGGTTCCCGTCCTTCGGCAGCGGCCGGTAGCTGCCCGCATACGCGACCACTGAAGCAAACAGATGAGGATGCTTGAAGGCCAGCTTCAGCGAACCGTTGCCGCCCATGGACATCCCCTCGATGTGGCGGCCTTCCCGGCTGGCGACGGTACGGTACGTCGCGTCGATATGCGGAATCAACTCGCGGAGGATGTGCGTTTCCGACAGCACCCTCTGGGGTTTCCAGTCCCGGTACTCGCTGCGCCGGCCGCCGTTGGGGATCACCATGAGGATCGGCGGGACCTGCTTCCCAGCGATCGCTTTGTCGAGCAACCTAGCGTTGGCGACGCCCGCACTTTCGTTGCTGCCTGCTCCATGAAGCCAGTACAGAACGGGATAGCGTTCACTGGAACTCTCATAGCCTGGCGGCAGGTACACATTGAACCCCACGTCGTGGCCCATCGATGGGCTGCGCAGCACATGATGAGTAACTCGTGGCGTCTCTTCCTTGGGAGGGTTGACCCATTCGATCTGAAACTCGAGCGGCTTCGGCCCTTGGGCGAGGGCGCGCGAAGCCAGCGAGGCGGCGACCAGCGAACGTCGGGTCATGAGATACGAATTGTATCCGATGCCGGGTCGGCGACAAAACACACGGATGGCTTCCGCGGGACACGCCGCGGGGTTGTTATCATTAGAATCCGGTCGGCTCTCTCTAGGGATACGCGGAAACCGAGGACGTTAGGGCTCAGCTATGGCCGCGGAAGACGTGACCGTCTTATTGCAGGAATGGAGTAATGGCAACCGGAGCGCGCTGGACCGGCTCATGCCCGCCGTGTACCGCGAGCTCCGCTCTCTGGCGGCGGCCTACATGCGCCGGGAACGGGTCAATCACACGCTACAGAGCACGGCGGTAGTGCACGAGGCCTTTCTCAAGCTGGTGGATCAGAGAGAAGTCCGGTGGCAGAACCGGGCGCATTTTTTCGGCATCGCCGCCCAGATGATCCGCCGGATCCTGGTCGACCACGCGCGCGCCCAGAGGGCCGCCAAGCGGGGTGGCGATGCCTGCACGCTCGCCTTGGATGAGGTCCTCGCCGTCGCCGGGAAACGCGACATCGACATCATCGCCCTGGACGATGCGCTTTCCGCCCTGGCCCAGATGGACGAGCGACAGGCGCGGGTGGTCGAGATGCGGTTCTTCTGCGGTCTGTCGGTCGAGGAAACGGCCGAGGCGCTGAACACGTCTCCAGCTACCGTCAAGCGTGACTGGGTGGCCGCCAAAGCCTGGCTGTTCCGTGAACTCGATCGTACCGGCGCGGCCTCCCCTCGAGAGTCATGAGTCCCGAGCGTTGGCAGCAGGTCAAATCCATCGTCGCCGAGGCAATCGAGGCCGATCCGCTCGACCGTTCCCGTCTGATTGCCGATCGCTGCGGCGAGGACCTGGAGCTACGCAAAGAGGTCGGCTCACTGCTTCCGTACGCCGCGGCAACTACCGCCACAATCGGCGACCTCACGGGACCCGCGCAACCGATTGTGGCGGGCGAAGCGCTCATTGGCCACCCCATCGGCCCGTACAAAATCGAAAAGCTTCTGGGCGAAGGAGGCATGGGCTCGGTCTATCTTGCCTACCGCGAGGTGGAAGGCTACGCCATGCCCGTGGCCATCAAGATCATCCGGCTGAGCACGCTGTCCGACTACGCGCGTCATCGCTTCCGTCGCGAACGCCAGATTCTGGCCCGCCTTTCGCACCCCAACATCACACGCCTTCTGGACGGCGGCGTCACGGCCGACGGCCTTCCCTACCTCGTTACCGAGTACGTCGAAGGGGTTCCGCTCGATGAATACGTGGCCACCGTCAAGCCTCCTCTGCGCAACCGTCTGGCACTGTTCCTGGACCTCTGTTCGGCTCTGGCGTTCGCCCATCGCAGCCTCGTCGTTCACGGCGACATCAAGCCGAACAACGTCCTCGTCTCCGCGGACGGCGTTCCCAAACTGCTCGATTTCGGCATCGCGCGGCTGCTGGACCCTGACTCGACCACCATTACCCAGACCGCGTCCATCGCCCTGACGCCGGCCTGGGCCAGTCCTGAACAATTACGAGGAGACCCGGCTTCGATTCCAGCCGACCTGTATTGCCTTGGCCGGGTTTTCTACGAACTGATTGCCGGGCGACCGCCGTTTGCCCTCAACGGGCGCACGCCCCGGCAGATCGCCGAGATCATCAGCGGCCAAATCCCGTTGCCCAGTACGATCTCGGGGAACCGGGCCCTGGCCGGCGACCTTGACAACATCGCGATCAAGGCCATCGACGCGGAAGCGGTAGGCCGATACTCGTCAGCCGATCAATTCGCCGAGGACATCCGCCGCCACCTGGAGTCGCGCCCCATCCTCGCCCGAAGACCGACTCTCTTCTATCGCGCGGGCAAGTTCGCGCGCCGCAATCGCGCCGGGTTCGTCGCCGCCGTCGCCATCTCTCTGGCTCTGACGGTCGGCATCGGACTGACCCTGTGGCAGGCGCGAATCGCGCATAGTAACGCCCAACTGGCAATCCGTCACGCGGAAGGGGTCCGCAAGCTCGCCAATTCGTTTATCTTCGAGCTTGACGACACCGTAGCCGAATTCCCGGGCGCTACCAAGACTCGTGCCGCCATTATGAAAGCCGCGGTGGACTATCTCGACCGGCTGGCGGCCGACTCTACGGGAGACCGAAGTCTGCGCCAGGAGCTTGCGGTGGCCTACATGAAGATCGCGGATATCCAGGGCCGGCCCGGCTCGGCCAACCTCGGCAACACGGCGGCCGCCCTGGAGGCCTATCGCCGGGCCCGTCAGCTTTGGGAAACGCTCGCACGCGAGTCCCCGGACGATGACGGTCTCCGAGTCGATCTGGCCGACCTCTATGTCCGGATCAGTGCCGTCCAGCGCCTGATGGGTAACTTTCAGGACGCCCTCGAGTACGATCGAAAGGCGTTGGCCGTCCGGAAGACCTTGTTCGAAAAGGAGCCCGGCAATCTCGCCAACATGCGAGGTCTGGCCCAGACGCACAACGATCTGGCCATCTCGCTCTGGCAAATCGGTGATACGGTCGGCACCATGGAAGGCCGCCGCCACGCCATTCAACTCTTCGAGAAATTGGTCGCCGCCAATCCGAAATCCGTGACGGACCGGCGCGGGCTTGCCCTTTCCCGGGCACGCTTCGGAGGAGTTCTGCTGGAATCGGGCGACCACAAGGCCGCTCTTCGTGAGTTCACCGAAGCCCTGGCGCTGGAGAAGCAGTTGATCGAGGAACAGCCTGCCAACGCACAGATCCGCTTATCCTACGCCACGGCATCGCGCTCGCTGGGGCGCGCATTGGCTCACACGGGGGACCCGGCCGGGGCCCTTCCGTTGTTGGAGCAGGCGCGGTCGAACATCAAAGTGATCGCTCTGGCGGACCCGAACGATGTCCGCGTCCTGTCGCTGCTGGCGGGCACGCGAGTCTCGATCGGGAAGACGCTCCTGCAGCTCCGGCGCCCGAAAGAGGCATTGGGCCATGTGCAGTGGGCTCTCGAAAAACGGGAAAGGCTGGCCGATGCGAGTCCGCTGAATGCCGGCGCCCGCGGCGAGATCGCCGAGGCCCACGCGGTGCTCGGCGACATTCACCTCGCGCTACGGGCGCCGGAGGCTGCCAAGTCCTCGTATCTCGAAGCGCGTCGAATCCTCCGGCAGATGACCCGGTCCGGCCTGGCCAATGCCAACAGCGCAGCCGAACTCCGCCGGGTGGAACAGGCCATTGCGGCCCTCGGGCCGGAATGACCCGGCGCCTACCCACGCCTCAACCTGGAGCCATCGCCGCGGCCTGTGCTCCGCCTGTACACCGGAAAGGAATCCAATGAACTCGTCCCGTTTTCCATCCCGATCGGCATGTCTTGCGATCTGCGCCCTTTGGTTCTGCCCGGCTCAGACCGGTGCCGCCCCAAAACTCGAGGTCCGGGTTCTTTCGAGCCGCCCCGAGATGGTGAGCGGCGGCGATGCGCTGGTCGAGGTTCGCGGCGCCTCGGGCGGCATCACGGCGGCGCTCAACGGCAAGGACATCACCTCCGCGTTCCGCGCCGGTCGCGCTCCCGGCGCCTGGATCGGGCGAATCCAGGGACTGTCCGATGCCGCCAACACGATCGCCGTCAAGGCCGGCCGGAAGAAGGCCCGGCTCCAGATCGTCAACCATTCGCGGAAAGGTCCCATCTTCTCTGGCCCTCACCAGAAGCCATTCGTCTGCGAAACGGAAGCCGTGGGACTGGGTCCCGCGCTCGACTCGGACTGCAGCGCGGAAACCAAAGTTCAGTATTTCTACAAGTCCACGCAGCCGCCCGCGCCGGATTCGGCCCGGCCCGGCCAGTCGGCTTCTCCGTTCAAGCCGTTCGACTCCTCCCTGCCCCGCCCCAGCGACCTCGCCCAAACCACGACCAGCGAGGGCAAGACGGTGGACTACATCGTCCGCCGCGAGACCGGTACGATCAATCGCGCGGTCTATGACATCGCGATCCTCCACACGCCGGGACAGCCGTTGCCCGACCCTTGGACCCCTTCCCCAAACTGGAATGGAAGGCTGGTGTACTCATTCGGCGGAGGCTGCTCGGCCGGCTATCGCCAGGGCCGGTCGCCCAGCGCCCTCAACGATTCGTTTCTCTCGCTCGGCTATGCCAGCGCGGCCTCGTCGCTCAACGTCTTCGGCAACAATTGCGACGACGTGATCTCCGCCGAGACGCTCATGATGGTCAAGGAACATTTCATCGAGGAGTTTGGCCCGCCCGTCTACACGATCGGCTGGGGTGGATCCGGCGGTTCGATGCAGCAGCACCTGATCTCGCAGAACTATCCCGGCATGCTGGACGGAATCCTTCCGGCAAGCAGCTATCCCGACATCACCACGGTCATCCCCAGCACGGTGGATTGCACCTTGCTGTCACGCGCTTTCGACGCGAGCGGCCAGGCGTGGACCGACGAGCAAAAGACGGCCGTCTCCGGATACGCGACCTGGAAAACGTGCGGCTCCTGGATGCGCTACTTTTCGCCCGGATGGCTAGTCGCTGGGACGTGCCCACCGGTCGTGCCCAAGACTATGGTGTACAGTCCGGCAACGCCCGGAGGGGCCCGCTGCGGCATCTACGACAACGAAGTGAATGTGTACGGGCGCGATCCGGCCACGGGTTTCGCCCGGCGGGCACTAGACAACGTTGGCGTCCAGTATGGCCTCGTGGCATTCAACGCGGGCAAGATCACATCAGAGCAGTTCGTGACGCTGAACGAGAGGGTTGGTGGATACGATCGCGACGGCAACCCCGTTCCCGCCCGAACCACCGCGGACCTGGCGGCCCTCCGCCTCGCCTACCAGACCGGACGCGTCCAGGCCGGCCGTGGAGCCCTCGCCACGATTCCGATTCTCGACTCAAGGCCCTGGCTCGATGCCTCCGGCGATATCCACGATAGCTATCGCTCGCTGGCGACGCGCGCCCGGTTGACGAAGGCGAACGGAGGAGCGGCCAACCATGTCATCTGGACCACCGGACGCAAAGTCCCCGATGCCGCCGGCACTGCCGAAAAGCTGCGAGCGGTGGACCAGTGGCTCGCCAACATTCACAACGATCCGGCGAACGATGCAGCGGCGGTGAAGGTGGTTCGCAACAAGCCCCCCGGTCTCACGGATGCGTGCTGGACCGAGAGCGGCGAAAAGGTGACCGATGCCGCAAAATGCGAACAGTTGTATCCGGCCTCGGCGAACCCGCGCATCGCAGCGGGGGCACCGCTCGCCGATGATGTCCTGAAATGCTCGCTCCGGCCGATTGACCCTGGCGCTTACCGGCAATCCTTGAGCGCGGAGCAACTGGCGCGCTTGAAGGCGGTGTTTCCGCAGGGAGTGTGCGACTACAGCCGCCCCGGCATCGAGCAGCAGAACGCTCACCCACCCTGGCGCCGATACTGAATCGCAAGCCCTCCGAGTTCAATTCCGCATCTCCGCGTAGGAACGAAGGCCGGCCCAGGCCGCTCCCGCCACCGCGGCGGCCGCCAGTGGCAACGCTCTGTACGAAAGAACCTCCGGAGGCAAGGCTGGAAGGGGCCCCACGAACGTCAACACAGCCAGTGCGATCACTACCGCCGTCCAGCCGGCAAAGTCGAGTACCTCAGGCAGATCGTGAGTCGTGCGCGCGGGCTTGCGATCGCGCGCCGCACTTGCTCTTCCATACGAAGCGAACTTTCGACGCCCGAGTATTGCCGCACGAGTTTCGAATCCAGTTCATTGAGAATCTCGAAATAATCGCGGCACGCTGGGCACGCGGCCAGGTGCACATCGACCTCGGCGCGGTCGCGCCCGGCCAACTCGGCGTAGTCGATCAGACGGTCTTCGAATTCCTCACAGACCTGCACTGTCGCCCCCTTGCAAAACCGCTCCTGAGCCGTGGGAATGCGCGAGAAAAGGGACGCCTCGCCGATAGCGGGTGCGGAAATTGAGACAGCGACCACTCCCTGGCGGTCGCGGCACGGATGAAAAGGGACCCTCACGCCTGACGCCGTGGGCTCGAGGGGGACGGCCGGCCCGCGCAACCCATTCTTCCAGAGAAGATGCGTCCCGGCGGCCGGCGCCACATGGCTGCGGGTCGTGGAAACCAGCCGTGCCCCGGTCATCTCCTCCCACCAGGGGTTGCGCCATTTCAACCCGGGCGTCGCCTACAACGCGAGCGATGAGATGATCCGCAAGTTTGCCGCCAAGGGTGGGTCGTGGGTGTGCACTTCAGCCCGAGTTCCTGGAGACTGCCTTTTTACGAACACTACCGCAAGATCCGTCCGAAATTCGCACCGCCAGCCGGCGCCGCCGAGGCTGTAGACCCGGCCGCGTCACGGACCGGCGGCCGGAAGCCGCGCGCCTTAGGCAACTCGCTGTCAGTAGTTGATCCGGAGCATCAACTGAATTTGCCGGGCGTCGCGTGCGCTCTGGCTCTTCCCGAACAGCGTGCCTGACGCCAGATTGCTGATCGGGTTCGCGAACACCGGGTGGTTCAGGATGTTGAAGAACTCCGCGCGAAAGTCGGCGTTGAACCGCTCCGAAATCTTGAAGCGCTTCGCCAGCGCCCAGTCGAGGAAGAAGGACGGCCGGGTGCGGAGAACGTTGTTGCCGAGGTTGCCGAAGATCAGCCGGGTCGTTGGGTCGGCGATGGTCGGGACCGAGAAGGCCGCCGGATTCACGAAGCCATCGGCTGGGGACACGCCGTCGCGCGTGGTGGGCACGCCGAGGTTCAGGTTGGGCCGCTGCTGTAAGCGGAAGTTTCCTTCGTTCTGCCCCGTGATCACATTGAACGGGTTGCCACTCAGGACCTTCATAATGCCAGAGGTTGACCACCCGCCGAGCGCACCGCGGACCGCGGCGTTCGATGAGGTCAGGCGCGGCAACTCGTAGGTGAGGTCCGTCGTCAGCCGGTGACGGATATCGAGCGAGGTGTTGCCGCGCGAAGCGCGCCGGTTGCGGAGGTTCTGGATTTGCTCGGAAGCGAGGCCGATGCCAGCGGTCGCCTGAAGCAGTCCGCTCTCGACACCGTTGGCATGGGCCCAGGTGTAGAACACGTCAAACGCCAGACCCCTTGCCATTCGGCGGCGCAGCGACGTCTGCAGCGCGTTGTACCAGCTGTTGTCCTGCTGTGTCGTCAAAGCCACATTTCCCAGGAGGGCGTTGGGACGCCGGCCGAGAATCGGGTCGATCGCGTTGGGCAGATCGGCTCCGGGGATGTTGATCTGATGGTTGCCCACGTATCCGGCCTGGACGGTAGTCGACTGGCCGAATTGGTACTCGAGCGTCAGGTTCCACTGCTGTGAGTACAAGTCCTTGGCGCTGGGGTCGCGGACGTAGCGGCCGGGAATGCCGCTGGTGAGCGCGAGGGCCCTGGGATCAAAGGGATAGGAGAGGTTCGGGAAGTCCACGGTGGTGAGCGTGAACGGAAAAGAATTGTTCAGGTTGAACAGGTCGCCCTGCTGGAGGCTCATGCCGCGGGAAAAGAAGATGCCGTAACCGCCGCGGACGACGAGCGGTCTCGAGGAGAGCGGCCGCCAAGCCAGGCCGAAACGCGGCCCGAAGTCCTTGTTGTTGCGGTTGTACAGCGGCTCGCACGGGGCGCGGAAGGGACCCAGCGGATCTCCTACAATGTTCTTGCCGCGGCACTTTGATTCGGCCATCACCCCGAAGTTGTCGTATCGCAACCCGAGGTTCAGCGTCAGCTTGGAAGTCGCGCGGAAATCATCCTGCACGAACAAACCGAATTCGTGGACGCGGAAGTGTTCCGGGCCTTCCACCAGGGAAGCTCCAAACGTGTTGGCCAGGGTCACCGGGGAGTTCGCCTGGAACCCGGCCAGATTCGCGAAGTTCATGTTGATCGCGCTGGACTGATTCTGGCCCGTAGCCAGGAACAGGTAGTTTCCCCCGAACGATAGGGTGTGCCGTCCGCGGATCCAGGAGATCTTCTCGTTGAGTTCGGGGCTGGTGTTGCCCAGCTTTTTGATATTGCCGCCGCCGCCGATCAGGACGCCTGGAACGCTCGGACGCGGCACGAAGAACTGCGAGCCTTCCTGCGGACCGCGAACGCGCTGCTCCAGATAGCGATTCAGACCGATGCGCGTCTCGCTGAGCAGCGTCGGGCTGAAGGTGTGGGTATACCCTAACGTAGCCGACTGGTGCCGCACCGGCTGGACGAAGCCGAAGTTGGGAAAGATGCTCATCTCGTTGCCGGAGGTGGGGAATGCTCCGGAAACTTCGCCGTCGTTGATGGTGTAGCGGACGAACACGCGCTTGTTTTCCGAGAAGGAGTGATCGACCCTCGTCGTGAACAGGTCCTGGCGCGTCCTCTGGGCGACGCTGGCGCGATAGATGCCGACGTCGGCGTTGCCGGGGATGGCCTCAGTCGGAAGCGGGGTGAGATCCAGGAAGGGCTTCAGCCTCTGATCGGTGCGCTCGCGGAATGCGGCGGTCGGCACGTTGGCCACGCCGGGGAACGGGAGGCGGATGCGCTGCCCTTCGAAGCTCGCCATAAAAAAGGTCTTCTGGCGAATGATCGGGCCCGTCACAGTGCCGCCGAACGTGTTCTGCTTCAGGGTGCTGGGGCGGTTGGCGAAGAAGTTGCGCGCGTCCAGCTTGCCGTTGCGAAAGAACTCGAAAAGGGTGAAGTGCAGGTCGTTTGTCCCCGTCTTCGTGACGACATTCAGATAGCCGCCGGCGCCCCGGACATCGGCCGAGTAGTTGCCGGTGGCGATGTCGAATTCCTGAATGGAGTCGAGGCTGGTGAGAACCAGGTTGAAGTTCAGCGAACCGTACATCATTCCGTCCTGCGTGCCGATGCCGTTATCGGTGCCGTCCAGGTTCGTCACGATCGCGTTGGAATTGAGGCCGTTGAAGTTAAACCCGAGGGAACTGCCGCTGGAGGCCTGCCCGGAGACCTGAGCCGAGGGGGCGAGCAGCACAAGGTCCGTGGGGCTGCGGCTATTCAACGGCAGATTCTCCACCTGATTCCGGTAGATGGTGTTCTTCAGCTCGCCTTCTTCCGTCTGGAGCAGGACGGCGTCGCCGGTGACTTCGACTGTCTGATCGACCGAACCCGGCACGAGGGTGAAGTCGACCTTGACTTTGGTGTCCGCGTGAAGCGAGATTAGTTCCTTCCTGGCAGTCTGAAAGCCTGGATTCGACGCCTGGATGGAATACTCGCCATACGGCAGAGAAGGCAGATTGTACAGTCCGGAACCGTCGGCGGTCGCGCTCTGACGCTGCCCGGTGACCTTGTTCACGACGGTGACGACCGCGCCTGGGACAACGGCGGCAGACTGATCGTACACCGTCCCGAGAATGGCGCCGCTTTGCACTTGGGCGGCGGCGGAAACGGCGAACAGGCAAACGGCGGCGGAAACCGACGCCAGTGAGCGAAACGGCGACATTGTGCGGTACATTCAGTACCCTCCCTCAGACAAGATCGGGTCGCCACTAGAACGGGCGATCCATGCGAGCAGGCTCGCGAGGCACTTTCTCGGGCATCGGGCGAACGGGCAGGTGGCGATCCAGACTTCGTGGCAGCCAGTCCCTATTGAGTTCGAGTACGCCCCTGTTTTGTTCGATACCGCCCCCGGCGGCCACACCGGTTCAGGCTTTTTAAGAACGATGATATGAGTACGCCCGGTTGTTGTCAAGCACTTCCTTATTACTTTTGTCTATTGAAGATGATCGAAACGTACAGATGGACAGCTTTACCGTCTGAGTGATGGAAAGCGGCCGAACGCAACGGCCTGCGGCCGCGGCCGTCAAGCTTCCACCCGGCGATCGCGCTGGTTCCAGCGAAGCCGGGTTCCCCGTTTTGCCGAAAGATTGGCGAGCAGGAGGACCAACGCCGCCTGGAAGCCGATTTCAACGGTCGCGCGTGGAGTCTTTCGAGTGCGGACGCACTCGAGGAAGTCGCGGACGTGTTCGGTTCCGGCCTGGGCCGTATCCATGCCGGCTTTGTTGATGGCGGGCCGGTTCGTCGAGCCCATGGCGAGGACTCGAAGGAAGTCTCGCCCGAGGTCCATGCGGGCGGCGTCGCCGTCGTAGCAGTTCAACTGGTCCTCCGCCATGGGATAGCGCATCGCGGAGTAGTTGATCGTGAAGACGGCCAGGAAGTCCTCGGCATACTCCGCGGTCACGACCCAGGTTTCCGGCATATCGACTCCGGGCTTATGCCCGCGGCAGGCCGAGGCGGTCACGGACACAGGAGGCCCGGCGTCCATGATCATGTGGATGGAATCGAAGATATGCGCGCCCTGATCCATCACGACTCCTCCGGAGTAGGCGGAGTAGTTGCGCCAGTCGAAGAAACGGCGTGGGTCCAGCGGAACCCGGGCAGCGGGCCCCTGCCACTGCTCCCAATCGACAGGCCCTTCGAAGGTGCGGTTGGCCGGTTGCAGATCGTTGTTCAGCCAATACGCTCGAACCATCCGGACCGTGCCGAGCTTGCCGGCCCGCCGGAGGTCGCGGCCCTCGAGAAACAGAGCGCTGCTGCGCCTCTGCATCCCGACCTGCACCACACTTCGCGAGTTTTTGGCCGCGTCGATCATCTCGATGCCCTCTTCGATCGTGTGGCAGAGGGGTTTCTCGATATAGACATCCTTGCCGGCGGCGAGGGCGTCGAGCAGCATTCGGTGATGCCAGTGTTCCGGTGTCGCAATCATCACGGCGTCGACGTCTTTGGATTCGAGGACCGCCTTGTAGTTCCGCCAGGCTTTCGAGCCAGGTCCGGCAACCGACAGGCCGGCCTCCAGATTCGGCTCGTAGACGTCGCAGACGCCCGCGATGTGCACGCCGGGTTCGGCACGAGCGCGCTTCAGCAGGGAGCGCCCCTGGCCGCTGCTGCCGATGAGAGCGACCGAGATGCGGTTGGATGGGCTCTGCGCCATGGCAGCGCCGCCGCTCATTAAAAAGAGACGTCGATTCGTCATGATCGGATCACTCCTCAAAACTAAGGTACGCTCAGATTCGAGAGTTCCTTTTTATTTAGCATAATGTAGGGGGACGTAGAGCGGTCAATCCGGCGTACTTTGTTGGTACCTTGGATTAGCGAACAACCGATTCCCCTAACTTTGTCCCGTAACATCTTGACGGACGCCCGCACGGTCGATAGGATGGGGTTCCTGGACCACGAATGACACCCGTGCTTCGAGCCGATGGAATTGCGAAGTCCTTCGGCGCAACCAAGGCTCTCGACGGTGTCAGCTTTGACGCCCGCGCTGGCGAAATCCATGCGATTGTCGGGCAGAACGGCGCCGGCAAGTCGACGCTCATGGGAGTGCTGGCGGGCAAGGTTCAGCCGGACGGCGGGGACTTGTTTCTCGACGGCGAGGCCGTCCGGATGAGCTCGCCGCGCCACGCCATTGCCTGCGGCGTGTCCATCGTCCCTCAGCACAGGCATGTGGTTCCGGATCTCACAGTGGCCGAGAACATCTACCTGGGCCGGTTGCCGCGAACAAGACTGCGCCTGGTCGATTGGCCGAGGCTGTTTCAGGACGCGGGGGATCTGGTCGAGCGGTTGGGTTTCGACCTGGACGTGCGGAAGCGCACCGGCCTGTTGCGGCCGGCGGGCAGGCAGTTGACGGAAATCGCGCGGGCCCTGGCAGGTTCGGCCAAGGTACTGATCCTCGACGAGCCGTCTGCCGTTCTGTCCCGCGGCGAGCTCGACAGCCTGTTCACGATATTGCGTAGCCTTCGGGCGCGCGGTGTGACGATCCTTTATGTTTCACATCACCTGGCGGAAATCTCCGAGATCGCCGACCGCGTGACCGTGCTGCGCGACGGAAAGACGGTTGCTACCTCCGAAGTCCGGCCGGGGATGGATGTTCGGTTCCTCATCGAACAGATGATCGGAGGGGAATGGAAGGAGCCGGCAGGGCGGCCGACACAGACTGGGAGCTCAATGGCACTGGACGTCGATCGTTTGCACCGGGCGGGCTCCTTTGAAGATGTCAGCTTTGCGATCCGTGGAGGCGAGATTCTCGGGCTGGCCGGGTTGGTCGGATCGGGGGCTCGCGAGGTCTGCCGTGCGATCTTCGGCGCCTCGCCGTACGACGGCGGTTCGGTGTGTGTGAACGGCGATCCGGGCATCACCCGGTCGCCGCATGAGGCCCGGCGCCGTGGAATTGCGTATCTTTCCGAAGACCGGACGGGCGAGGGCCTCATCGGCGAACTTCCGGTGTCGGCCAATATCACTCTGTCGGCCCTGTCGCGGTTTGTCTCGGGCGGGGTTCTGAACCTCGGTGCTGAGACGGAGTGGGCGCGGAGGATGACTTCCCGACTCGGAGTCCGTTGCGCCCGCGTCGAGGCGCGGCCGGGGAGCCTGAGCGGAGGGAATCAACAAAAGGTTCTACTCGGCAAATGGTTGAGTACGGACGCACGGATTTACCTGCTCGACCATCCGACGGCCGGCGTGGACATCGCGGCCAAGGCGGAGATTCACCGGTTGCTGCGGGAACTGGCGACGAACGGAGCCGCGCTGCTGGTGCTCTCTTCAGACCTGGGCGAGTTGCTCACCGTGTGCGACCGCATTCTGATCATGCGCAAGGGCCGGATCGTCCGCGAGGTTCGCTCCGCATCCACCACGGAAAAAGAGATCCTTTACTATGCGAACGCGGAAGGTGGCTTGTGATACGTTGCGGGATTGACACGGGCGGGACGTTTACGGATCTGATCACGCTGGACGACGCGACGGGCGATTTGACCATCGCCAAATGGCCGTCGTCGCCGGCCAGTCCTGTACAGGCGATCGCCGCCGTGCTCAAAGAGTCGGGAATCGAGCGCCAGGCGCTTTCGTCGCTGGTCCTGGGCACGACCCTCTCGCTCAACGCGCTGCTCCAGCGGCGCGGCACGACGGTGTTGTTTGTCACCACCAGCGGGTTCGAGGACGTGCTCTTCATCCAGAGGATGAACCGCCGCCACCACTATTCCTTCGAGTGGACGAAGCCAAAGCCGCTCGTCGAGCGGAGGAACTGCTTCGGCGTCGCCGAGCGGATCGATGCCAAGGGAAATGTTCTTGCCCCCCTCACAGAGGCCGCGATGGAGGACCTGGCGTCGCGGCTATCGACGGCGTTCGAGCGAGGCGGGGAGGGAGACCGGGCCATCGCCATCTGCCTGTTGTTTTCGTACCTGAACGGCCGGCACGAAGTGGTCCTCAAGGAGTTTCTGGAGAAGCGCTTTCCCGGGGTGCCGGTCTCGGCTTCCCACGAGATCGCCCCCATCTGGCGCGAATACGAGCGAAGCGTCACCGTCGTGGCCGATGCGTTTGCCAAGCCCATGCTGCGGCGTTACGTGGCCGGCGTTCGCGAGAGCCTGGCCGAGCTTGGACTCGAATGCCCGTGGTCGATTCTGAAATCGAACGCCGGGCACGCAACGGCGGCCACCGCGGAGAGCCAGCCGGTAAACGTCCTGCTGTCCGGCCTGAGCGGGGGGATCGTCGGCGGAAAGTATTTTGGCGATCGCGCGGGCGAGCCGAATGTCATCACTCTGGACATGGGCGGCACCAGCTGCGACGTGGGCGTGGTGCGCGATGGCCGTCTCGCGTATGTCACCAACTACGAAGTGGAGTGGGGCATGCCCATCAGCGCGCCGTTCGTCGACCTGACGACGATTGGCGCAGGAGGCGGCAGCATCGCCTGGATCGACAAGGGCGGCTTTCTGCGCGTGGGTCCGCAAAGCGCGGGGGCCGAACCGGGACCGGTGTGCTACGGCCAGGGAGGCGACGACGTCACGGTTACCGATGCGAACGTGGTACTTGGCCGTTTGAATCCGGCCTATTTTCTGGGCGGCAGAATGGCCCTCAACGCGGATCTGGCGCACGAGGCGGTGAGCAAGTTCGGGGAGAAGCTCGGCCTGGCAAAAGAGGAAGCCTCGCAGGCGATTCTGGATGTAGCCAACGAGAACATGGCGAACGCGATCCGGCTGGTCTCGATCGAACGCGGCCTGGACGTCCGGACGTTTGCGCTGGTGGCGTTCGGAGGAGCCGGCCCATTGCACGCCTGCGGAATCGCCGAGCGTGTCGGCATCTCGCGGATCGTGATTCCGTTGCACCCGGGATTGTGTTCGGCGTTCGGTGCGCTGATCGCCGATTTTCAGGTGGATAAAGTTCGCAGCCAGAATCTCCGTTCCAACACCGCCGTTCCCTCGAGACTGCAGGCCGACCTCCAGGAACTCGTAGACAGCGCTCTCGCCGATCTTCGCGCCGAAGGCTTCACCGGCGAGCCCGAGATCAAACGCACGATGAGCATGCGTTACTCCGGCCAGAACTACGAGCACGATGTGACGGTGGACAGCGGCACGATCACGGCGGAAACGCTGGGCCGGCTGTACGAGCGATTCCACCGCATGCACGAGGACTTCTACGGCTACTCCATCACGAGTGAGACGATTGAGATCATTCGCTTGAGCGCGACGGCGGTGGGCCGGACCCCGAAGCCGCCCTTGCAGGCGATGACGGCGCCAGGAGTGGTGGAGCGCCGCCAGAGCCGCCAGGTCTACTTCCGCGAGACGGGCTTTGTTCCGTGCCCGATCTTTCTCAGACAGCAACTGGAGCCCGGCTCGACGGTGACAGGGCCGGCGATCGTCGAGGAGATCGACTCGACCCTCGTCCTGCATCCCGGCCAGTCCCTTACCGTCGACCCCGCGGGCGTGATCGGAATTCGCTTATGAACCGGATGGAAACCGCCGCCGGCGCCGACAGCGTGACGCTGAGCGTCATCAACAACGCGTTGATCAACATCTGCCGCGAGATGGGCACGGCGATGATGCGCACCAGCTACTCTCCCATCTTCAATGAGGCGTTGGATTTCTCCTGCGTGATTTTCAACCGGCAGGGGGACATGATCGGACAGGCGGAGTTCTGTCCCACCATGTTGGGTTCGGCTCAATACGCCGTCCGTTGGACGATCGAAGAACTGGGACTGGATTCGTTCGAGCCTGGCGACGTCGTGATCCACAACGACCCATACCGGGGGCAGTGCCACATGCCCGAGCACATGGTCCTCAAGCCGGTCTTTCACCGCGGGGAACTACGCTTCTTTGTCGCCAACATCGCGCACCTGGGTGAGATTGGCGGGATGGCGCCCGGTTCCTTCGCCGCCGACGCGACCGAAGTTTACCAGGAAGGCCTCCGGCTCCCGCCCATCAAGATCATGCGGCGCGGCGAGCATGTCCGCGACGTGTGGAAGGTGATCCTGAGCAATCACCGCACTCCCAAGTCCAGTTGGGGCGACCTGCACGCGATGATCGGGTCGCTCAAAATCGCGGAGTCCCGGCTGCAGGCGCTGCTCGACCAATACGGCGCCGAGTATCTCGAAGAGGCCGCCCACCGCCTGCTCGACTACGCCGAGCGGTGGATGCGCGCCGAAATCCGCGGGATTCCGAACGGAGTGTACAGCGCGGTCGATTGCATGGAAGACGACGGCATTGGAACCGACCCGGTTTGGATGCGGCTGAAGCTGACGGTGAACGACGACGAGATCATCGCGGACTGGAGCGAGTCCGATCCGCAGGCACGAGGGCCCGTGAACGCAACGTTCGTGGTGACGGCCGCGGCGACGTACAGCGGCGTGCTGCACGTCACCGATCGCGAGATCCCACGAAATTCCGGCTGCTATCGTCCCATCCGGCTGATCACGAGGCCCGGAACAGTGGTCAATGTCCGGCATCCCGGACCCAGCGTCGGCGGGAACACGGAAACGCATCCCCACCTACAGAACATGGTGGTGGCCGCTCTGAGCCGGGCCGTTCCGGAGCGGTCCGCGGCCGCCGAAGGCGGAAGCGCCAGCAACTTCCTCTTCGGCGGTGTTCACCCCGAAACCGGTGAATACTACACCAACTACCACTTCGAGGGCTGCGGTTGGGGCGCGACGGCGACGCACGACGGCAACTCGGTGATGTGTCCTGTCAACGGGAACTGCCGGAATACCCCGGTGGAAGTCTTCGAAAGCAAGTACCCGTTTCAGACGCTCGAATACGGTCTGCGCAGTGATTCCGGAGGCGCCGGCAAATACAGGGGCGGCATGGGCAGCGCGCGCCGCTTGCGCGTGCTGGCGCCGGAGATCACGGTCAGTGCGCTGCTCGACCGCACGCGGACCCGGGCCTGGGGCCTCCTCGGCGGTTCGCCCGGAGCTAGCGGCGGACTGCTCGTGAAGCGGAAGGGCCAGCCGGAGTTCCAGACCTTTTCCGAGGCGTTTGGAACGGTATCGAACTCCAAGTTCACGCGCATCGTGCTGCGGGAAGGCGATGAGGTGCTGTTGCTCTCTCCCGGCGGCGGCGGCTTCGGATCTCCGGCCGAGCGGGATCCCGCGGCGATCGGAGAGGATCGTTGCCAGGGCTATGCCGCGGCAGCCGGCGGCGACCCATCCGAGCCCACGCGGGTCGAGGAAGACCCGCCACGCCCGACCAGGGCTCCCCGTGCAGATTGCGGGCGCTGGCAGGAGCTTGGGACACAGTGGCACGAGGTGGAGGTCACGTATTGCAGTGTCTGCGGCCTGATCCTGCCCAGGCGGCTATGGGTCGTGGACTCAGAGATTTTCTGCGGGCCGGACTGCGCGAGATTGCGGCAGGACTACGCGTGGCGGCAGGGGGACACGGCAGGCAATGAAACGTAGAGATCTGCTGGGGGGCGCCGGCGCCAGCCTGTTGATGGGCGCACCGGCCGCGCAGCGCGCTGAACCCGTTTTCAGCCAACTCGGCAAACGCCTGGTGATGGACCTGAACGGGCCGTGGCGGCTGGCGATGGACGATCGGGACGCCGGCGTCGGCAACCGCTGGTTTGTCCGCGAGCCCTCGAGGCCGGAGGCGCGACACTTCGACGTGACCGTGCCGTCGGTGTGGCAGCAATACCAGGAGATTCATGGCGGCATCGGTTGGTATTTCAAGGACCTCCAACTCCCCGAAGACGTGGCCGGCAACATTCTACGGCTGCGCTTTGGCGCCGTCGACTATCGCGCCCGAGTCTGGTTCAACGGCCAGGAAGCAGGCGCCCACGACGGCGGGTTCACGCCGTTCGAAGTGGACGTGACGAAGATGGCCCGGGCCGGCACCAACCGTCTCGCGGTCCGAGTGTCCGATGTCGGCCGCGACTTCCGGATGACCTATTGCGGGCTCCCGGGTTGGGAGAAGACCACGTCAAAGAGCGTCGACGGGCTGACGTTCGCCGAGATTCCGGCCGGGTTTCAGGACTGGCGCGAGGGTTTCGATCATGGCGGAATCTGGCAACCGGTAAGCCTGATCTCGACCGGCAGCCTGTATGTTTCAAGCCTATTCCTGGCGCCGAATGTGGCGGAAGGTTCGGTCGAGGCCCGGCTGGCGGTGGTCAACCGAGGCACGCGCGCCGCCGATGCCGAGATTGCGGTAACGGTGAAACCCTGGAAAGGCGGCGGGGAGAGTGGCGGTGGCAATCGGAGGCTGCGGCTGGAACCAGGCTTGAACGAGGTGAGCCTCGCGGTCCCGCTGTCGGGGCCGCGCCTGTGGTCTCCCGCCGATCCTTTCCTGTATCACGCCCAGGCTTCCATCCGCACCGGGAGCCAGCTCACCGACGATCACACGGAGAGGTTTGGGCTGCGAACGTTCACCGTGGGCCCGGACGGCGCCTTCCATCTGAACGGCAAACCGATCTTTATCAAGGGCGCCCACTATCAGTCGACGGAGCCGATCACGCTCGCTTTTCCGAGGAGCCAGGAGGCGGCGCGGCAGATTGTCGAGATCGCGAAGGAAGGCGGGTTCAATTTCATTCGCGGCCAGGGGCGTCCGACCGTTCCCGCGATCCTCGATGCCGCCGACGAGCTTGGCATCTTGTTCCAATGCGAGCCCGCGGTGAGCAAGATGCCGGATAACCCGAACATGGAACCGCTGGCCGAACGGGAAGTGACCGAGATGGTGCGGCGCGACCGCAACCATCCCAGCGTCGTGATCTGGAACATGATCAACGAGCAGGCGGCGGGGATGAAGGTGGTCGAGAAGATGTGCCGGATAGCGCGCAAGCTCGATCCCACCCGCCTGATCACCGAATCGGCGGGAGGCAACTCCCATTACTACGCGCCTGGATCTTTCGACGGCGTGTCGTACCTCACCGAACACTACTACCCCGGAGCACCCCTGTCCGAAGGCATGCTTTCGTACCTCAGGACTCGCGGTGTCGAGGGCCAGCTCTATTTTGTGACCGAGTTCGGCTACGGGGGCCTCGAGGACATCAATGCCGTCCTCGAGAAATACGGATCGCAGCAGCGCCCGTTCGTCGAAGACCTCGCGGGCTTCACGCGCCAGAAGCAGGACGTTGAAGAGGCTTACCGTACCTCCGGTGCGCGGGACGTTTTTCCGAGTCTGGACGCGCTGCGGGAATCGGCCCAGTCGGTGCAGGCCAACGCGGTTCGACTGCACGTCGAAGCGATGCGGTCGAACCCGAGGATCCGGGGCTATAACATCGTGCAACTCTTCGATTCGAACAGCAACGAGGTCGACGGCTTGGTCGATTTCTGGCGAGCGAACCGGAAGAAGGCGTTCGCGGCCATTCAGGAACTCAATCGGCCCGCCGGACTGATCCTCCACTGCGCGCCGTTCAACCTGACGACCGGCGGGGAGACGGAAGTCACGGCAAACTTCTTTCACGAAGGGCAAATCTCGGGAACCAAGAAAGTCCGTTTGCGGGCCGCGGATTCGAGTGGGCGGAAAATTCTCAGTGTCGAGGAGTCGTTTCAGGCCGATGCCCGGGTGAGCGCGGCATTTCGCGGGCGCATCGCGATGGCCGGGGCGCCCGGACGCGTTTCCCTGCAGGCCGAAGTTCTCGACGGGTCCACCGTCCTGGCGACGAGAACGGCTGCGGTCGACGTCTACGATCCGGCCGCCTTTCGATGGCCGGCGCGAGGTTTCTCGCTGTTCGACCCCCAGCATCGCTGGACCTATCAAAAGGCGGGTCTCCAAAGCCGCCAGTGGGGACCCGAAACCGGCCGGCCGGAGGTGGTGGTTGTCCCCGAATTCACAGCACTCTGGAAGCAGCGGGGCGACTTCGAGAGATTCTTGGGCCTGGTCGAACAGGCACGCCGCGGCGCGACGCTCCTGTTTCTGGGCGTACCCTCGGATGGCTCGGTGCCTGAAGAGTTCCGCCGCATCCACTTTCACCTGCAGTTCTCTCCGCTGACCGTGTCGTCGATTCTGGGTTTCCGGATGGACCTGGTTGCCGGCCGCGGCGGATGGGGACGGCTCGTCGGACCCTACGGAGGCGGATCGGGGGAAGCGGCCGCTGGGAGCCCGGTGATGAACCACCCCGTTTTTGACGGGTGTCCCGGACCGGGCCTGATGGACTGGGAGTATGGGAACGTAGCCACCGATCAGATTCTGCAGCCATCGATCACGGCAATCGAACGAACCGGGCCGACGATCCGAATCCTGCCGCTCGGGGCAGGCAAGGTCGTTTTCTGCACCTTACGCCTGCTGGACAACCTCGGCCGCGACGCGCTCGCTGAAAAACTGCTGAGCAATCTGGTTGGGTACCTGGACGCTGGGCTCCCGGGAGAGTTGCGGCCACAGCCGCTCCGTGACGCCGAAGCCCTCCGGTTTCGGCTCAGCCAAGTGCAGGACTGCCTGCGGTTGCTTCGGGCCTGAACCGCGGCCTGAGGCACGGCTCCGGGTGGAAGCGGCATGAATAGCGCTCTCCGGCGAAGGCCGTGCGAACAAACTGCAAGACTTTCGTTTATCTTTTATCTGAGTTAGGATAGTTTGTGCTGTACGCGCGACACTTATGCCTATAACCGCAGAAAAGGCGGCGTCACCTTTATCGGAATCCGGGCGGCAGCGGCGCCACGACCTGATTCGGCGTACCTACATCGATTACCAGCAGACGTCCGAGTTCCTCGCGAATCCGATTGTCATGCACCGGGCCGAAGGCCTCTACTTCTGGGATGTCGAGGGCAAACGGTACTTTGACGGCATCGGCGGAATCTTCGCCGCCACCTTGGGCCACGGGCATCCGCGCCTGCTCGAGGCCGCGCGCAAGCAACTCGAGCTGATGGCGTTCACTCCGCCGCTTCACTCCGTGGCGGATGTAACCCTCGATTTCGTCGAGAAGCTGGGCAGCGTCGCGCCGGGCAATCTGACGTTTGTGAAACCCTATAGCGGCGGGTCCGAGTCGATCGAGTCGGCCCTCAAGTTCACACGCCAGTATTTCCGCCAGACCGGACATCCCGGAAAGTACAAATTCATCAGCCGCTACCAGGCCTATCACGGGGCCACGTTTGGAGCGATGGCGGCCAGCGGAACCGGCTCGCGCAAGAGCGCATTTGAACCGCATTTGCCGGGCTTTCTGAAGGTGGCGCCGCCCACCTACTACCGCGACCAGTTCTCCGACTGGGCCGAGTGCAACCGGTTCTGCGCAAGATTGTTCGAAGACGTGATTCTGCACGAAGACCCTCAGACCGTTGCGGGAATCCTGCTCGAGCCCGTAGGGAACACGGGCGGCATCATCACGCCGACGGCCGAGTACTTCCGTCTGATTCGGGAAATCTGCGACAAGTACAACGTATTGCTGATCTTCGACGAGGTGATCACGGGGTACGGCAAGACCGGCGCGATGTTCGCGGCCCAGGCCCTCGGCGTCACGCCGGACATCCTGTGCGGAGGCAAAGGCCTTTCGAGCGGCGTCATGCCGCTAGGGGCGATGATCGCCCGCGAGGATATCGGGGATTGCTTCTTCGGTCCCCCGGAAAAGCAAGTCAGCTTTGCCCATGGCCATACGTACGCCGGGCATCCGCCGGCGTGTGCCGTCGGCATCGCTGTCATCGACGAGATTCTCGAAAAACAACTTGACCAGAAGGCGGCCGTCCTCGGCGAGTACCTTGCGGCCAGGCTGGAAGGTCTGAAAAAATACGGCGTGGTTCGGGAAGTTCGAGGCATGGGGGTGATCCGCGGGGTGGAGTTGGTCCGGGATACGGTTGGCAACGAGCCGTTTCCCGAATTGGGGCGCGCGATGCGGCGCACGGCGCTCGAGAATGGCCTGATTCTGCGAGTCGATCCCGCGTGGTTTGCCGTCTCGCCGGCCTTGACGGCGGAACGGTCCGATCTTGACGAACTGTGCCATCTTGTGGAAAAAAGTCTGGTCGATGCGCTCGAACAGGTTCGCGTTTAGCCTTCACCGCTGGGGTGTGCGGGACAGCGAGACATCGGCATCCCTTAGCGACAGGCTTGGGGCCGGGGCGGGTGCGATCGTCGCCTTCCTCTTGATCCTGATCGCCGGCGGGCTCTTGTCTCCCACCTTCCTGACGCCTCGGAACCTGTCGAACCTCCTCGTCCAATCCTCTGTGTTGGGTCTGGTGGCGACCGGCATGACTTTCGTAATCCTGGCCGCCGGGATCGACCTTTCGGTCGGCGCCCTCTTCAGCCTGTCGAGCGTGGTGGCGGCGCTCTGCTTCGACAACGCAGAGGGTTTTCCCCTGCCCATGGTCTCCGCAATCGTCGTTCTTCTGGGGCTGGCAGCCGGCGCCCTCAACGCAGGGTTCATCATCTGGCGCGGCGTAGCGCCGTTCATCGTTACACTGGCCACCATGGCCATGGCGAGCGGGGCGGCTCTCACCCTCTCGGGAGGCAGACCGATCGGCGGCATTCAGGGCACTTACGCCTGGTTGGGCGCAGGGTTCATCGGACCCGCGCCGGTACTGGCGGTGATCATGCTCACCGTTTTTGCGGCGGGCAGTTTTGCCCTGCGTTACACTGCGTTTGGCCGCTACGTCTACGCCGTCGGGGGAAACGAAGCGGCGGCGCGGCTGTCCGGCATTCGGGTTGAGCTGGTGAAGCTGACGACATACATGATCAGCGGAGTCACGGCGGCATTGGCGGGCTTCCTGTTCAGCGCGCGGGTGACGGTGGGAGACCCGTGGGCCGGCCGCGGCCTGGAACTCGATGCCGTCGCGGCGGTAGTGCTCGGCGGCGCGAGCCTGTTCGGCGGCGTCGGCAATCTCTGGGGTACGTTGCTGGGAACCCTCATGATCGCCATGATCAATAACCTGCTGAACCTGATGAACGTCTCGCCACACCTCCAGGGCATCGCAAAAGGCCTCATCATCCTGGTGGCGATCGCGGCCTACCGGAAGCCGGGAGCCCAGGAGTGAGTACCCGGCTGACGAGCAGGCGCCGGGCGCTCGCGGCGGGGGCGGGCGTCCTGGTCCACGCCTGTCGAGCGAAGAACAACGGCCAGCGCCTGATTGGCTTCAGCAACGCGTCCGAACGAAACACGTGGCGGACAGCGTTGCGGCAGTCCATTCAGGAAGAAGCCGCCAGGCGCCCGGATCTGGAATTGTTCATCACCGACGCCGACGAATCGCCGGCCAAGCAGGCATCGGATCTCGAGGATCTGATCGCGCGAGGTGTCGAGGGTCTCATCATCGGGGCGGCCAATCCGTTTGTGGCCAACGCCGCATTAACCCGGTGCGCCGGCGAGAAGATCCCGACGGTGATCGTCGACCGCAAGGTCTCGAGCGATGCCTACACCTGCTTTGTCTCGAGCGACCACGCATACATGGCGCGCCGCGCGCTCGGCAAGCTGATGGAACTCACGCAAGGAAAGGGGAAGATCGCGGTGGTGGAAGGTCTGCCGGGAGTCGGGCCCGCCGTCGAGCGGACTGCCGCCTATGACGAAATCCTGATGAAGTTCCCCGCGATTCAGGCCATTCGTCAGCCTGGCGACTGGTCGCGAGCGAGCGGCCTGAAGGTGATGGAGAACATCCTGACCGCGAACCCCGATCTCGCGGGAATTCATTTCGACGGCGGCGAAATGGCGCTGGGCGGCGTGCAGGCGCTTCGCGCCGCCGGCATCAGCGATGAGATGATGCGCGCCGGCCGCCCCTTCCTGACCTGGATGGACGACTACAACGGGGGCCTGAAACTCATCAAACAGGGACTGGGCAAGTTTACCGTGCAACATCCCCCTCGACGCCACGGCTTGCTGTCGGTCGAGACCCTGTTCGCAGCCCTCAGAGGAGAAAAAGTCCCGAAGCACCTGCCAATCCAGCCCGCGGACATCACTCCCGAGACGGTGGACCGCTACGTGGCGTTAGACAAGCCAGACGACTATTGGGCGTCCTGACCGCCGGGCTTCCCAAGGTCGTTACTCTCCTTTGATAAGAAAGTAGCTGGCCCAGTTTGGTGGTTCGTGAGAACCGAGCCGTGGCGGTTGAGCTATGATGGCTTGTGCTTCCCCCGATCAACGGGCAAAGTGATAGAAGCTGATGCCCAAAATCCGGAATACCAGTCTCCACGCACTGGCCCTCCTGAAGCTGCTCTATCAGAACATTCGAGTCTCGCGGTCCGACCTGAGCGCGATGACCGGATATAGCGCTTTTCTGGTGTCCAAGCTCTGCGATGCTCTTCTGAAAAAGGGGTTCATCACCGAGGTGGGCTCCGGTGATTCGAGCGGCGGAAGGCGGCCGACGCTGCTCTCCATCGCGCCCGGGCTGGGGAAGATCGCGGGCCTGCACATCGGACGGGTCAACGCTCGCGTGGTGGTGACCGACATCTGCGGAAACGAGCTGGCCTTCGTCAAGATGCCGAGCCGCGTCAATCTTGGGCCGAACATGGCCATGCCGCACTTGATCGATCTCGTCGAAAAGGCCCTTCAGAAGGCCAACGTCAAGCGCGAGGAACTGCTCGGCATCGGCGTCGGCATTTCCGGGATTCTCGATCGGACCACGGGAACCACGCTGTATTGGCCAAAGGTCCCCCAATGGGTGAACGTACCGGTGCGGCGGATCT
Source organism: uncultured Solibacteraceae bacterium (assembly GCA_964529305.1). GTDB lineage: Bacteria > Acidobacteriota > Terriglobia > Bryobacterales > Bryobacteraceae > CAZGUX01. Next base: position 42,625 of record CAZGUX010000210.1, read on the forward strand.
TCGCGGACCACTTCGGCATTGCGCCGGAAATCGAGGATACCCCGCGTACCATGGCGCTAGCCGAGCGCCGCCTGGGCTTGGCCCGCCGGGCCGGCAACTGGGTGTACCTGATGATCGGAGCTTCCATGGGCTCGGCCGTGTTCATCAACCGCGAGCTTTACACGGGAAGCCGGGGTTTTGCGGGTGAGTTCGGGCACATCACCGTTGAAGATGGCGGACCGGTCTGCGGATGCGGGAACCGCGGCTGCCTCAACACTTTCGTTTCGGCGACCGCGTTGATTCACGCCGCTCAGGCCGCCGTCTCCGAAGGTCTGAGCGCCCGGCTGTGGGAACTGTGCGGTGGCGACGTTGCCCAGATTTCAGTTGACCTTATTGTGCGGGCGGCCGCGGCGGGAGACCGTTACTCGGTGCGGCTCCTGAACGATCTGGGCGCCCGCCTCGGCAAGGCGATGCTGCTTTTGATTCACCTTCTCGACCCCGAACTCATCGTCCTGGGCGGTGGGTTGGCCGCCGACGCCGGACAATTGCTCCTCCCCATCATTCGCAAGGCGGTCTCCGATGGAGTTCTGCCGATGACTGCTCAAAACCTGAGTATTCAGATCTCCGAGCTTCGCGAAGTCGACTGGGCCATCGGCGGCTCGCTTCTGGTCGGCGAGAAAAGTCTGGAGAAGCTCTTTCTTTCGAAGCAGGAGCCGTCCAAGACGGCTTCTCGTGGGGCATCTTCACCTCGTTTTTCGCAGAACATGAACGAACATCCGCCTCAATCCTTGAGTGAAATACAAAAGTGATAAATAAGTGTTGACTGAAGTTATGCCAAAGCGGTAGCATACGTTCACGGGCGGAAATGGATCCGGCCCGAGAACCGTGATGCTGCCCTCCTTTCGATCACAGCTGCGGATTATCGGGCTGGCGACAGCCACCTGCACCGCCGTCGGGGCCCAAAGCCCTGGCTTCTCTCCAGTCATCTTCGAGCGGACGATCCTTCCGATCCTCGAGCAGAGATGCTTCAAATGCCATTCCGGGGAAGGCGCCCAATCGGGGCTGGATGTCCGGACTCGCGCCGGGTTGGTCAAGGGCGGAACAAAAGGCCCCGCGGTCATCGCTGGAAGCGGAGATAAGAGCCCCCTCTACCTCCGGGTCGCCAGTGGACAGATGCCACTTGGCGCTCCGCGGCTGAGCGAAGCCGAGACCCGCCTCATCAAGCGGTGGATCGACGAGGGCGCGCAAGCGGAGAATCCGGGGGCGACGACGATCGGAGCGAGCGTTCGCGACCGGTCGCACTGGGCTTTCCAGACGCCGCGCCGGCCGGCTGTTCCGAGCGTGCTCGATGGCGATCGACGGCGAAATCCGATCGATGCCTTCCTGCTGGCGGAACTCGAAAAGAAAAACCTCAGCTTCTCTCCCGACGCCGATCGGGTCAAACTGATCCGCCGCGCGTCGTTCGACCTGACCGGACTTCCGCCCACGCCCGGGGAAGTCGCCGATTTTGTCGACGACACCTCCCCGCAAGCTTACGAAAAGGTGATCGACCGGCTCCTCGGCAGCCCCCGGTACGGCGAACGCTGGGGACGCCACTGGATGGACCTCGCGGGCTATGCCGATTCCGAGGGAGTGCTCTCGACCGACACGGTTCGCCCCAACGCCTGGCGCTATCGCGACTACGTGATCCGCGCCTTCAATCACGACAAGCCTTTCGACCGCTTCGTCAAAGAGCAGATTGCGGGAGACGAACTCTCGCAATTCCGGAAGTACGACAAGCTGCCGCCCGAGGTGGTTGAGCAGCTCGAAGCCACTGGATATCTGCGAACCGCGATGGATGCGACACGCGAGGACTTCCAGCCGGCGGACTACGCCGAATATCAGTGGCGCACGATCTTTGATACCCAGCAGATTCTGGCGACCTCTCTGATGGGGGTCTCACTGCAGTGCGCGCGGTGCCACGATCACAAGTACGAACCGATCAGCCAGAAAGACTACTACCGGATCACGGCGATCCTGCAAGGCGCTATCCGGCCCGACGGCCCAGTCGTGCCGAGCGATAAACGAGCCATCATCGACGCGACACGCGAACAGAAGGCAGCCGCCGCGGAGGTGAACGGGCCGCTCGAGATGATCATCAAGGCGCTCGGCGACCTGAAAACGGGCCGCACGCAGCAGTATCGTGCCAAACACCCGGAGGGCGAAGAAGTCACCGACGACCAGTTGCGGAAGACGTTCCCCGAGTATGCCAGGCTCGCCGATGACCTGGCCGCGCAGATCAAAGCGGAGGATGCGCGCCGCACGAAGTTCCCCACCATTCGCGCCATCTACGACCAGGACGGCACGCCCCCGCCCACCCGGGTGCTGGCCAAAGGGGATCCGCTCGCGCCAGGCGAAGAGGTACAGCCCGGCGTGCCGGTGGTTCTCGATGACCCTTCGAGGCCGTTCCGGATCGATCCCAAGACCGCGGACCCGGCCACGACCGGCCGCAGGCTTGCGTTTGCCGAGTGGCTGACCCGACCCGAGCACCCTTTGACGGCGCGTGTCTTTGTGAACCACGTTTGGGCGCACCACTTTGGAACAGGCATTGTCCCGACGCCTGACAACTTCGGCAAGTCGGGCGCGGCGCCGACCAACCAGGCACTGCTCGACTGGCTGGCGACGGAGTTCGTGGCCCGAGGGTGGAAAGTGAAGGACCTGCACCGGCTCATCATGCTGTCGACCGCCTATCGCCAGGACTCCGCCTCGCGGGGCGCCGGCATGAAAGAGGATATGGACAACGCGCTGTTGTGGCGCTACCCGCCCCGGCGCCTGGAAGGCGAAGTCATCCGCGATTCGGTGCTCGCGGTTTCCGGAGGACTCGACGCGACGATGTACGGCGAGCCCGTCCCGACCAAGGTGAAACCGACGGGCGAAATCGTCCCCTTGGAAGAGGGCCCTCGGGGAAGACGATCGATCTATCAGGTAGTGCGCCGGTCCGCGCCGCAAACCTTTCTCCAGGTGTTCGACGCGCCCGTGATGGACACGAACTGCACGCGGCGCGTGAACTCGACCTCGGCGTTACAGTCCCTGGCGTTCATGAACAGCGAATTCGTGCGGAGCCAGGCGGAGCGGTTTGCCCAGCGCATCCTGCGGGAGGCGCCGCCGGAATCGTACGCGGACGCGAAGACGGTAACGCGGGCGGTGGAGTTGGCGCTTTCGCGGCCTCCGCGCTCGGGCGAACTGGAACGCATGACGGCGTTCCTGGCGAAGCAGTCCTCGCGGTACCCCGCGCTCCCCCCGGAGACCTTGCGGTTCCGCGCTTACTCGGACCTCTGCCAGGTGCTTTTGAGCGCCAACGAGTTTCTATATGTCGAATGACGGACACGTGATCTACACTCCCATGCGGCGGATGCTCAGCCGCCGGGGGTTCTTCGACCGGATGGCGACCGGCCTGGGCGGTATCGCGCTGTCGTCCCTGCTGGGCGAAGCGTATGCGTCCGGCGGGCGCGCGCAGTTTGATGTGCTTCCCAGGCAGCCGCATTTTCCCGCCAAAGCCAAGCGCGTGATTCTGCTGTTTCAGAACGGCGGGCCTAGCCACATGGATCTGTTCGACCCCAAGCCCGAACTGGCCAAGCGGCACGGCGAAAAGCCCGGCGCGGATTTCATGAAGACGATCGAGGCCAAGCGGATGGGCTCGGGCTGGATGGGAAGCCCGTTCAAATTCGCCAGACACGGACGCTGCGGCATGGAGCTTTCGGAACTGGTGCCGAACCTCGCGCCCCACGTGGACGACATCGCCATGATCCGGTCGATGGTGACCGTGCATAACAACCACGAACAGGCGATCTGGAATTTCAACACGGGCACCATTCAGCCCGGACGTCCGGCCATGGGCTCCTGGGTGGTCTACGGCCTCGGATCGGAAAGCCAGAGCCTTCCGGCGTATGTCGCGATCGTCAACCCCAATGGCCTGCCAGTGGACGGCGCCCGCAACTTCTCCAGCGGATGGATGGCGCCGGTCTATCAAGGCATGGCCATGCGCGCCGAAGGGACACCGGTCTTCAACCTGGAACCGCAGGGCCCCCCGGAGGCGGCCGCCGGACGCCTGGAGTTGCTGCAGCAGATGAACCGCCAGCACTTCGCGTCCCGCGAGGACCAACTGGAACTCGAAGCCCGCATCGCTTCCTTCGAACTCGCCGCGCGCATGCAGGTAGAAGCCAGCCGCGCGCTCGACCTTTCCAAGGAGACAGCGGAGACCCATCAACTCTACGGCACCGATCATGCGATTACCGGGATCTACGGGCGCCAGTTGCTCCTGGCCCGCCGGTTGATCGAAAACGGCGTACGCTTTGTTCAGGTGTTGCACCGGAACCAGCCTTGGGACACGCACGTTCGGAACGACAAAGAGACGGGCAATATCTGCCGGAAGACCGATCAGGCGACGGGCGCCCTTCTCATTGACCTCAAGCGCCGCGGCCTGCTGGACGACACCTTGGTCATCTGGGGCGGCGAGTTCGGTCGTACACCGATGTCCGACGGCCGTCAGGGCGCGGACGGCCGCGACCACCACAAATGGGCGTTCAGCCTCTGGATGGCGGGCGGAGGAGTGAAAGGCGGCGTGACCTACGGCGCCACCGACGACTTTGGCTATCACGCCACCGAGAAGCCGGTGACCATCGCCGACTTTCACGCGACGGTGCTACATCTGCTGGGTCTGGATCACGAGAAGTTGGAGTACCGTCACGGCTCACGGGACGAGCGTCTCACCGACGTCAATCCAGCGAAGGTTGTCAAAGGCATTCTGGCCTGAGCCCGCCCACCCCCCGTGGTGGACGGGGCTAAAGGCGTTGTGCCTTAGAAGATCACCCGCAGCGCGAACTCGCTCTGGCGGCTGATGTTTGCCTGCGCCGTGATCCGTCCGAAGTTCGCACTGCCGACCGTGGTCGTCGGACCTCCGAACACCGGATGATTGAAGAGGTTGTACTGCGATGCCCGGAATTGCAGCTTCACCCGCTCCACGATCCGGAAATCCTTCGAGAGCGTCAGGTTCACGTTGTTCATGCCAGGGCTGCGAACCGACCCGATGCGCGGTCCGATGTTGCCGAGCGTGAAATCCGCGGGGCGCGCGAAGACATCGGTGTTGAAATATCGGGCGAGGCGGGTGCCATGACCGCCGGACACGCCCGAACTCGGATCGCCGGTGACATTTGCCCGGATACTGACACCTGCCGGATAGGTGCCGCCTTGCACGCCAAAAGCGAGCGGGAACCCGCTCTGAAACGTGCTGAACGTCGAAAGCTGCCAGCCGCCGATTGCCAGGTCCGCCGCGCGGTTGATATTCGCCGCGAAACTCCTACCTTTCCCAAACGGCAGGTCCCACGCCCCGGCGATGGTCAGCCGTTCCGGCACGTCCAGGTCGGTGACCGCGCGCTCTACGTCTCGGTTGTACGCATTCTGGGGCGTCGAGATATCGCCTATGTTCTTCGAACGCGTGTAGGAAACCAGCGCGGTCACGCCCTTCGACAGCCGCTTTTCCACGCGGAGCTGGAACGAGTGATAAATCGAGTTGCCAAAAGCCGGATTCAGACGGCCGACCCCTGTGTATTGCGGATAGGTCCGCAACAACTGCTGGCGCTGCACCGTCGCTCCGTTCAACGACGAACCCGGCAACTGCCCGGCCAACGGATTTGGGACCGTCTGCGTGAGCTGCGAGCCGAGAGAGAAATATTGAGGATCCAACTGATTCAGGTTCTCAGTACTGGCGATCAGGCCGACGGCGCGGGAGGCGACGTACGCGAGTTCCACCAGAACCCCGGCCCCCACTTCGCGCTGGATGTTGACCTGCATGTTGTGAAATCGCGGATACGTATCCGCCGCCTCGACGAACGACACGCTTTGTCCCAGCAGGGTGGCCAAGCCGAGCCTGTTCCCGACCGCCGGAATCAGACCCGTGGGAAACGGATTGCTCAGCCTGTTGGTGACCGTGATGCCGCCATCGGTGGAACTCGCCCACGCAGTGCTATTGCTGTATCCGTCCGCAGACACCGATCCGATCACCGGGATGTAGCTTAACGCATAGCCGCCGCGGAGCACGGTCTTCCTGGCGATGGTATAGGCAAAACCAATACGGGGCGCAAAGTTGTTGCGATCCCGGTTGTAGATTCCGCGCGGCAGGCCGCCGATGCCGGCATAAAGAAGTCCACCGCGAAGGCTCAAGCCCGGCACTTGCAGCGGGCTGGCTTTGTCGTATCCCCATCCGCGAGTCGTCCGGTCGTAGCGTTCGGTGCGTGGTGTCTCGTATTCCCAGCGGATCCCGAGATTCAAGGTCAGCTTGGAAGACATACGAAAGTCGTCCTGAAAGTACAGGCCGTAGTAGACGTTTTGGATCGAAACCCCAGTGTTGTTCGCAAGGGAACCGGAACCGAACCCCACCAGCATCGATGCCAGGCCGAACCCGGTGGTATTCGTGGGGGTGGCCGCATTCGGACCTCCGGTTTCGTTCACTCCGAAGCTGAACGATCCCGCCGGAGCCGTATTCCGGAAATAATTGCCGCGCAGCAGACGGAGGTCGCCGCCGGTCTTGAACAAATGCCGCCCGCGCACCATCGTCACCGAAGGCTGAAGGGACCACGTAAATCCGGGATCGAAAATCAGAGGGCTGTTGGCAAGGGCCGTAATGTCGGTGACGTTGATGTTCGGAAACGCCTGTCCCTGGATCAGGTTGAGGTAGCCGGGAGCGAAGCCAAGTCCGGTCAGGTCGAAGCCGTCCGACCACGGCTTGTTGTTCTCGATGCCGCGGGCAAAGCCGAAGCGGATGTCCATGGTGGTGTGCGGGCTGAGGATGATGGTGTCGTTCAGGGCGACGCCGCGATTCGGACGCTTGACATTGTTCCGGCCGCCCGTGGCCACGCCGTCGAAGTCGAACGGGAACACCAGCCGTCCCTCCCCGAAATTGACCCGTGCGAAAAACTGGTTGTTGGCGTTGAACTGGTGGTCGATCTTGATCACGTTCGCGTCGTAGTCGCGGGGCCATTTGAAGGAAGCGCTGTAGTTTTGCAGGTGGGGGCGCGCCGGGTTCGACGCCGCGCGGTTGGCTTTCGGCCAGAAGCCCATGATGTTCTTCCCCACAGGGTCCTGAACGTTCTGCGGAACGATATTTCCGGGGAATGGATCGCGTGTCGATACCCCGCCGGCCGTTCGGACCGTCAACGGATTGTAAATGACCGTCGAGATTTCGGAAAAGTCTCCGGTCCGCATCTTGTCGGTGGGCACATTCAGCAGCGAGTTGATGCCGTTACCCTCGCGCGAACCCTCGAAGCTGTAGAAAAAGAAGGTGCGGTTCCGGCCGTTGTACTTCGGCAACATCACCGGCCCGCCTACCGTGAATCCGTACGTGTTCGAGCCGTAACGCGCCAGGCGCTGCCCGTTCGCGTTGTTGAAGAACAGATTCGCGTCGAGCGCGGCGTTGCGCAGGAACTCGTAGGCGCTGCCGTGCAAATCGTTGGTGCCCGACTTGATCACGATGTTCATGATGTTGCCGCCGGCGCGTCCGTACTCGGCGGGTAGCGTTCCGGCCTGAAGCTTGAACTCGGCGACGGAATCCACGGCCGGCACCCACTGCGAAATGTTGACGCCGCGATTGACGTTGACCGTGTTCGCGACTCCGTCGACGGACACGTCGCCGGAGGCCATGGGCGACCCGTTCGAAGTGTAGGAGACATTGGTGATCGTGTCGTTCGCACGCGTGTCTTCGCCGTAGCGATTGTTCACCACTCCGGTCGCCAGTGTGAACATGAACAGGCTGGAGTGCCCTTTGAGGGGCAGCGTGTCGATGATCTCCTGCCGGACCACCGAGCCGAGCGAAGAGGACTCGGCCTGCACGGTGGCAGGGTCGCCCATCACCTGCACGGTTTCTGTCGCTTGCCCAATGGCCAGTTCCACGTCGATCCGGGTGTTGTCTCCCAGGCTGAGGCTGATCCCGCCTCGGACGTCCGTCTTGAAGCCCGTCGCTTTGCTGGACAGCTCGTAGCTCCCGGGCGGCAGGAACTGGAAAATGTAATGGCCGTCGTTGTCGGTTTTGGTGCTACGCTCGACGCCCGTTCCGGTGTTTTTCAACAGGACCACCGCCTCGACGAGGGCGGCCTTGGAAGGGTCGGTGACCGTTCCCTGGAGCGTGGCGCGAAACTCCTGCGCCAGCGACGGAACGGCGAATAACACGGCCAGACACAACACTCGGTGCGGAAAGGTGAAAATGGACGACACGGTCGATTGACCCCCAATCTATGGAGGGAAGTATACCTCAGACCCGGTCAATTACAACAGATGTTTTTATGAAATCTTAATAATTTCAGTTGTAATGGATTGGCTTCGCGTGATGGAAATTCCAGCACTTGACAGTCCGTGCACGTCTTCGGGGTCGACATGCGCGGTAATGAATAGCGTCCGTCAGGCAATGCGGCCCAGCTTCCGAAGTAGACGGTCTCGGGGCGGCGACACATCGTTCAATTCTTCAGCCAAGCCACCCCACGGCTGACGCCGTGGGCTCGAGATAGTCGCAACGCTACGCCCTCTATCAAAGGGGATCGGGAGCCGAGAGAGCGTTCCAGGTGTATTGTGGACAACATGTCTCCAACCATCATCGACGTCCCGGGGTTGCCGCCCGCCAATACGACCTACTCGCAGGTATCGATTCTCGGGGATCTCGTTTTTGTATCAGGGCAGCTCGGGATTGACGCCGCGACCGGCCTGCTGGCGGATGGCGGCATTCAGGAACAAACCAGGCAAGCGATTGACAACATCGCGCGCTGCCTTGCCGCCGCCGGAACTTCGCTCGACAAAGTGGCGAAAGTGAACTTGTATCTGACGGATTTCTCAATGATCGGCTCCGCAAACGAGGTCTACGCGCAGTACTTCAAGCACCGTCCCGCCAAGACGGGCGTGGGGGTCGCCAAACTATGGGGCGGGGCCCTCATTGAGATTGAAGTAGTCGCTTCCCTGTGAAGGCAGACTTTCTCCCTCTGCGGCCACGTCCCGGACCGCGGGCGCGGGTCTCAACGCGTTTACCGGCCTGGCGCGGGAGCCACGTTCACACGGAAGGAGGCACTGCGGTTTGCGGAGCGGTTCCACTCACCGCTCCCGGCGCGAACGGGTTGGGTATTGCCAGCGCCCACGAGTTCAAGCCGTTCCAGCGGGACGCCCTGCGCGGCCAGCGCCTCGCCGACACTCGCCGCGCGATCGCGGGAGAGCCTGGCATTGGCATCGAGTGAGCCCACTTCGTCAGTGTGCCCGCTGACCGTGATCCGGCTCTCCGGGCGGGCTTTGAGAAGCCGGCCGATGGCCAGTGCCAGCGTCTCGACACGTCCCGTCTCGGCGAGAGGAAGCAGGGCGCTGCCAACCTCGAAACGCACAATCTGCTTCTCAATGTGCTCGCGGGCCGCATCTACTTCGCGTTCCTCGGCGAAGGGGGTGTTCAAGGAGAGATAGGGCTGCCACTCGTAGCGGACCTGGGCCGGATCCAGATGGAAGCCGCCGAGCCGTTGCGCGGGATCCGGCGCCTTCGGATCCTTCAGCCCGGCCACCGTCCAGGTAGACCCGTGCCGCTCGGCGCGGGTCACAACGATACCGGGTTGCCGCTGCAAGTGCTCCAGGTAGCGGCTCCAGCGCACGTGAGTACGGACCTGCAGAAACACCAGCGCCCCCAGCGCAACCACGGCCGCCGCCAACATCCACCGCACCACCCCGATTCGCCTGGTGGGCGCCGCCTGGCCGAGCAGGCAACCTTCCAGGAAAGGGCGGGCCGGCTCAAAGACGGCGAGATCTCCTTGTTTGAAGGTGTCCAATTCAGCGAACAGCGTTTCGTGGATCCTCTCGATCGCGGTGCGAAAGACGCCCTTCAACTCGACCGGCGCCGTGCCGGTGACGGCGCCCGCGAGCAAGGCCTTCGGGCCGTACTGAATCCAAAGCTTGAAACGCCCGGCGTCGATCGTCTCCAGTTCCTGCCCACCCTCGGCGAACGAGTCGCTGACGAAATCCTGGATGGCGGTGAGCATACCCGAAATCATGTCGGCGTCCTTCACGACGGCGCTTTTCGCGGTCGCATGCACCAGCAACAAGCCGCTGCCCCGATGAATCAGAAATACCTGCTCCACCGAATACAACAGGCTACGGGCCAGCAGGATCTCGGTGAAGGGCCTGCCGGTCATCCTGGCCTCGATGCGCCAGCGAATCGCCCTCCAGGAGGCGCTCTTCTCGATGATCTGATTTAGCGCCTCGGCGGATTCCCGGATCGCCGCGGCGATGGCCGCGCGGATGGCAGGGCCGATCACGGGGTAGATCGCGTCGGCGAGTTCCCGCGGATGCTTGCGGACCGAACTCTGAAAGGACTTCTCGAAGACCGGCTCGAGGGCTTCCCGAAGGTTCCTGGCGCGAGTGGTTCGGATCGCGTCCGGGAGCACCTGCGCGACGTCAACGACCCTTCTGGCGGGATCCGCAAGGCGGTCGCTGATGTCTGCCAGCCGATCCAGATCCTGGCCCAGCAACAGCCGGCGTATTTCATCCAGGTCCGCCGAGCCCGTGCCATCCGCCGGCTTGCCGTTCGCCGCGTGATCTGCTGGCGGCTCCCGCATGTCAGGCGTCCGAGCCGGGTATCTGGAACTGATCGTTCAGCCGCAGCGCCAGCTCACTGAACAAAGTGGCCAGCGCGGCGCGATCGGTCTTCCCTTGACGCAATTCCTGAAGGCGTTTTTCCAACACGCCGGCCGTTTCGTCAAGACGCGTATGTATCTCGTCGGTGAGGTCCTTCGATTGTTGCAGCAACTGGCTCCGCAGATCGCGCTCCACGGCCAGGGTCCGGTCGTCGAGGTCGCGCAGTCGGCGGCGCAGGGATTCGCCCAGTTCCGCCAGCTCGCGCGAATGCTGGGTGGCCGCGTCGGAGCGATCCTCCCGCTCCGCCCTGACGCGGTTCTCCATAGCTTCGAATTCCTTGCGGATGTACTGCTCGAGCTGGTCGAACCGGCGCCGGTTCGACACCCG
>CAZGUX010000211.1:0-6209 GCA_964529305.1 uncultured Solibacteraceae bacterium
ATAGGGTGGATGGGTTTTAGGGGGAGTGGCGTGTAAGTGGTTGATTTAGAAGGGGCGATTGTTGGAATCGGGGTGTGAACAGAGCCGACAGAGTGCAGAGTGACAGAGTGAGCGAGCGGTGGCTGGGGTTTATTGAAGAAAAGGTGAGGCGGTGGCCCGGGGGGGGGGAAGTAAAGTTCCCGTGCACGCTGGAAGCGTACGCCATGGTCGACTATGCACAAGCGGACTCTCATCGCTCTGGCGGCGGTCGCACTCGCATTCGTCGTCGGGGCGGCAGTCGCGGTCTTTTTGACATCCGGCCGGCACAGCACCCGGACGACCATGGATCCGCCCGGCCTCCTTCAGCAGGTGCAGGACCTCAGCGAGTTGGTGACCGTGAAGTACTCCGTTCAGAAAGTCGTGGGGCTGAAAGAAGATAAGTCGCCCTTCGGTTCCGAATCCATCCTGTTGGTCGTCCAGGGAACGGTTCTTGGCGGCGTCGATCTGAAGGAGATGGATCTTCACGACTTCCGGATGGAGGAAAGCCGGATCTTCCTGAAACTTCCCCCTGCACGCGTTCTTCACGTCTACCTCGACGACAAGAACACGCAAGTCTGGGATCGCAAGATCACCTGGTGGACTCCCTGGGTGCCCTACAACCCGGACTTCGAGCGGAAAGCCCGCCTGATGGCAATCGATTCGATTCGCGGTCAAGCCGAGGAGATGGGCCTTCTCAGAGACGCTCGGCGTAACGCGGAACAGGCGATTCGGACGCTGCCAAAAGCGACCAGTGTGGCCGAAGTGACTTTCGTACCCACATAGGCCGGCCAACGGAAGCAGGATCGTCCAGGGCGGCCTGGCTCCTGGGCCGCTTCTCCCACGATAAGCCCCGCAAGACCTCCCGTCCCCCGCCTCGGGCGCGTGCGTCCTACCTCCCTCCCGATCGCTGGCGCAGTGGGCTGAACTGACCTTCAACAAGGTTGGTGGGTTTTTGTGGACCGATTGGTGCCTTTGCGTGATGGGCTCTAGCGCCTTCATCTCCTTAGCATGAAAGAAGAAGGTTGAAACAAACGAACACCAGCGAGCAAAGGAGAACGGATGAGGAAATCTGACTACACGATGCCCACTGCCTGCTTTTTCACGGGTGTTGCCGTCGGCGTCACGAGCGCTTTGCTGGCGGCTCCTCGATCCGGTCGCAGGATGCGACGCGCGATCGAGTACAAGGTCGAGGACGCGCTGGACTCCGCCGCGGAGGCCGGCCATGAGTTATCCGAGCGAGGGAGACGGGCCGCCAGTACCGCGTCTGCGCTTGTGGACAAGGCATCCAGCGTGCTCTCTTGCCGTCAACCCATCAGTAAAGGAGGTTGAACATGAACATGACGGGAAAAGTTCGGTGCACAATTGTCGCCGCCGGCGTGGCTGCTCTGCTGTTTGCACTGCCGAAAGCGCTTTCCGCCGAGGACACAGAGGGCTTCGTGAAAGCTACGGGGACTCCCGGCTCTGCCGGCGTGTTCGCAGACGGAAAGTATCTCGGTCCCGCGACGCGTTTCACCGTTGCCGAGAGGTATCCCCTCGGGCCCGGTGAGCACAACATCACGCTGCGCGATCCCCGCTATCACGATTTCACGACCAAGGTGATCATTTACCCCGGTAGCACTGTCAAGGTCAAATATCAACTGAAGCCGGCTGAACTGGCGAAACCGCCCTTTGGCCGGCTGCGCTTCGGAGGCGGCGTCCCTGAGTCCTTCATGTCAGTGGCTTCTGGCGATACCAGTGCGGTGTACCTGAACGGGAGGTTCTACGGCTACGTCGATGAACTGAACAACGCCGGGGGCGGACTCCTGTTGAACCCTGGCGTCTATCGGCTCCGCGTTTCGTCTCCCGTCTACGGGGAGATCGACCGCGACGTCACCATCAAGGCGGACCAGGTGACGGTCGTTCCTCTCAGCGAGCGGGAGTCCTAGGGGGAACAGAATGCGCGTCGCCGCCCTACTGACAATGTGTCTCACCGGAGCAGTGCTTTTCGCCTGGGAAGCTCCGGACCGTCAAGCCCGAACCACACGAAAGAGCCTGCTGGTCGCCTACCCGCAAGGCTCGAGTGTCAAGGTGAAGCTCCAGGGCACCATGCGGCTACCGGGGGCCAACGGAGAAGCCGAGGTTCGGCGCCGGCCCGGGGCGACCGGCATCAGGATCAAGCTGGACCGGATGAAGCCAGCCATCCTGTTCGGAGGGGACTTTTCCACCTACGTGCTTTGGACTGTCTCGCCGGAGGGAATCGCCATGAACACCGGCGAGCTTGTCCTCGATGGCGACCGGAGCAAGCTCGAAGTCTCCACGCCACTCACGGTCTTTGGGATGTTTGTCACGGCCGAACCTCATTATCTGGTAAAGGTTCCAAGCCGGTTCGTGGTCCTCGACAACACCGATGTTGGTCTGATCCGGGGCCGCGTGACCACAAGTACCGTCGAATATACCTGTTTCGACGCTGTCTACCGCTTCGATCGGGAGACTTTGTTACGGGAGCCAGCTACGGAGGGGACCTTTCCTGTCGACCGGCAGCAGGCGCAATCCGCCGTCTCGCTGGCGGAGCGGGCCGGCGCCAGGAAGTTTGCCTCACAGGAGTTGAACAAAGCATATCGTGCGTTGTCCGCCATGACGGAAGCGTTCGCTGGAGGAGTGAACGACCAGCGCGTCGGGTTTCTGGCGCGTGAAACCGTTCGGTTGGCCGTCGGGGCCGAGGAACTCGCCCGGCAGCGCGGCCGCCAGGCTCGGATTGACGCCGCGCTGCAGGAGCAGCAGCAGCGGATTGGGCGGCTCACCAAAGCCAGGCAGGAGGCCGATGCCGCTGCTCTCCAGGCCCGAAAGGAGGCAGACGAAGCTCGCAAGCAACAACAGGAACTGCGAAAAGCCAAGGCGGAGGCGGAGCGTGCCGCCCGAATTGCCGGAGAAGAGCGACTAAACGCCCGCCAGATCATGAGGCAAGCACAGGAGGAATCGGCCAAACTCGTTCTCCTGAGGAGGCAGGCGCTCGACGATGCGGACCGCGCGCGCCGCGATGCGGAGGAGTCGCGCCGGCGAATGCAACTGGCGTTGAGCCGCGTCGCCGAGACCAGGGAAACAGCCCGCGGGTTCATCGTCAGCTTACCCGACATCCTTTTCGACTCGGGACGAGCCTCCCTTCGGCCGAAGGCCCGGGAGGTTCTCAGCCGCGTCGCCGGCATCCTCCTCGTGGCGCCGGAGTGTCCCATCAGCATCGAGGGCCACACCGATAGCGTGGGGAGCGAAGAGTCCAATCATAGACTTTCCGAGCAGCGTGCCCGAAGCGTCCGGGATTACCTGGTCGAAGCTCAGATTCCCGCTGCCCTGATCACGACAAAGGGCTTTGGGGAAAGCCTCCCGGTGGCTCGTAACTCCACACCGCAAGGCCGCCAGCGGAATCGCCGGGTCGAACTCGTGATCGCCGACGCTTGGGTCACAGCCCCATCTTCTAGTTCGTACTGATATTCAGGTGCGGCTCCGCACCGTGCCGGTGTGGGTCTCGCCACCTTCTTGCGTCAAAAACGGGAAGAGTTTGAATTTGGAGTGTGAGATGACAAAAAGCCAGGAAATCGAGTTCAGAGACATTCTTTTGAGACGGCAGGATGAACTGCGGCGTCAGATCGAAGCAGGGCTGGCGCGCCTGGAAATCGATCGGTCTAGTGACAGTCTGGACGTCGCACACAGGCTCCAGGACCTGGAGGTTGTCAGGAACCAACTCTCTCGCTTGTGCATGGAATTGCGGTTGGTGGACGGCGCTCTTGGCGAGATTCGCGACCAGACCTTTGGAGTCTGCGCCCGTTGCGCCGGCGCGATCCCCGTCAAGCGTCTCGAGGCTGTTCCGTGGTCACCCTACTGTGTAGCCTGTCAGGAGCAGTTCGAGGACATTGAGCGCTGGGACACGCCCGAGTTCGGTATTGCTTTTGCTGGGTGATCGGGCCGCAACACGTCGCGGAAACCCGATCCTCACCGGGCGGCCGTACCGCGCGTGAACGGCACGAAAGGAGTAGACGCCCGGCCAAAGGATCGAGACTCTATGCGCTTTGCCAAAAACCTGAACCCACTTGGGCCGTCTAAGGAGGAGGGCGTCCTTCGACACCCGCCTTTACAGGCCACCGTGGCTCCATCTCCGAGCCGGAACAGATTCATTTTGTGGTGCCTTGCCGCGGCGTGTCTGATGACCGCTGTCGGCGTCTGCCTTCGCTATCGCGAACGGCTTGCCGGCCGCCGCTGGCCGCCCCACCCGGCGACCCTGCACACGGCTAAGGTCCGCTCGGGAACGATCGAACAGACTGTTCGCCTGGCCGGCGCTACGGTGGCCGAGCGCAGTGTCTATCTGCGTGCGCCGTATCTGCGGGGCCGCCGCTCGGCGGGCGCAACCGACTTCACTCTTGTCCTTCGGGAACTGGTTCCTCCGGGTACGAGAGTCAGGAGGAACGACCGTGTCGCTGTCTTTGACCGATTGAGCATGCGGAATCGGCTGGACCGGTTTCGCGCCGCCCGCGTTGACCGCGAGCTGAGCCTACGTACCATGGTGGCCGACCTGGCGGTCAAACGAGCCGCTCATCTCCAGCAGATTCGGATGGCCAAGGCCCGAATGGATACCGCCGCCCTGGACCTGAGGACTGCCCCCGTCCGATCCGCGATCCAGGTCGCGCTCTACCAGATGGCCTTCGAGGAAGCGAAGGCGGAGTACGAAGCCCTTGTTGCCCAGACCGCCTTGGTCGCGACGATGGAGCAAGCCGGCCTTCGACTCGCTCACCTCGAACTTCGCGAGGCTCAACTGGAAGAGCGCCGGGCCCTAGCCAATGCGGACAAAATGGTCGTTCGGGCTCCCGTGGATGGCTTGTTCGTTCTGACAGAGATTCGGCGCGGCTCAACATTTGGCCGGGTCCGTGCCGGCGATGAAATCCGGCGAGGCCAGCCGTTCGCGCAGATCGTGGATCCGGACTCGCTCGTCGTTCAGGCCCGGGCAAATCAGGTGGACATTGGGAGATTTTCAATCGGCGCCAGCGCGCGGGTGAGGCTGGACGCCTTGCCTGACCTGAAGCTGCCTGCGACTGTCGAGTGCATCGGCCCGCTCGCCAAGGGAGGCCGATGGCGGTCCGGTTATGTTGCCGAAGTCCCTGTGTTCCTCAGGATGAACCGCAAAGATCCGCGGCTGATTCCCAATCTCACCGTCAGCGCGGACATCGTTCTCAGCCGGGAGTGGAGCCTTGGTATCATTCCGCGGGCGGCCGTCTTCCAACCCACGGAAGGGGACCGGCCCACGGCTTACGTCCGGAGTCCTTCCGGTTGGCAGAAGCGGTACCTCGAAGTCGGGCTCGCCAACAATACTGACATCGCGGTCCGCTCGGGTCTTCGCCCCGGGGAGTCGGTGTCGGTGGGGGCGCCATCCGGCTGACCCGGCATCCTTTCTTCGCTCACGCACTGCAGGGTGCGCACATCGGGATCAGGAATCAACGGAGGACACGCGAGCCAATGTCAGAGCTGAGACAGGATCCGGCGACCAAAGAATGGGTAATTATCGCCACGGAGCGAATTGCCAGACCTCACGACTTTCGCCGTAGTATAAGTCGGCCGTCCCCGCCGTCATTGAATCCCGACTGTCCCTTCTGTCCGGGCAGGGAGCACCAGACCCCTCCTGAACTCCTCGCGTTGAGGGGAGAGGATGCTGAATCCGGTTGGTCAGTCCGCGTCATCCCGAACAAGTTCGCCGCTCTGGTGCCCGAGGGCACTAGCGAACGGCAGGTACTGGGCGGATTTTTCCGTCAGATGGATGGTCTTGGGCATCACGAAGTGGTCGTCGAAACTCCGCTGCATGACAGGTTCATCGCTTCGATGAGCCAAAACGAGATGGAAGCCGTTCTCAATGCCTATCGACAGCGATACCTCGCTCTCCGGCAGGACCCGCGGGTCAAGCTGATTCTGATCTTCAAAAATCACGGTGAAGGCGCGGGAACGTCTCTGCTCCACCCACACTCCCAGATCGTTGCTACGCCTGTCGTGCCCGCCTACGTGCGAAGGAAGTGCGAGGAGGCCATTCGTTACTACGACGCCACCGGTCGCTGCCTCTATCAGGACATCGTAGAGGCCGAAAGCCGTTGTGGAGAGCGCATCGTCCGGGAGTCGAACTGCTTCCTGGTCTTTCACCCCTTCGCTTCTCAGGCGCCTTTTGAGACTTGGATCGTTCC
>CAZGUX010000212.1:0-93710 GCA_964529305.1 uncultured Solibacteraceae bacterium
CTCCATGCCGCACTTGCCGTGCCGGGCGAACTTGAAGGGGCTGCCGACGTAGATACGCTTTTCCAGGCTGCCGTACTTCCGGGTGATCGGCTTGCCGTGAAGTTCCATCAGCTTCGGCTTCGGGTCGAAGGTGTCCATCTGTCCGGGCGCGCCCGACATGAACAGAAAGATACAGGACTTGGCCTTGGCCGGGAAGTGTCCTGGCTTGGCCGCCAGCGGGTTGTCCGGGCTCACCGCGCCCATCAAGCCCTCGCGCGCCAGCACTGAGGAAAGGGCCATGCTGCCCAGCCCTTGTCCGAAGCGGTAAAGGAAGTCGCGTCTCGCAAATCCGCCATTGCCCGTCTGCGGCGGTCTCACATTTCCACAGAAGTCGAACTCGCCCTTTGCCATATTTCTTGTCCCAGCCCTAGTCAAGGAAAATGAACTCGTTCATGTTCAGCAGCACCAGACACAATTCGGCCAGCTTCGTGGACCCCTCCGAGCCGGTCGTGCGCAGGAACTTCAACGCCATCGCACGATCGGATTCCGAGGGTGCCCGCTGGAATGCCAACTCGAACGCCCGGTCAATCTGCTTGTCCGGATCCGCGCCGGCTTCCGTCTGAATCCTTTTTGCCATTTCAGCGCTCTGGTCATGCGAAAACTTACTGTTAAACAGAGCGAACACCTGTGGCGTCACCGACGATACTCCGCGTATGACACAACTTTGATCCATGTTCGCGCCGTCGAACACCTTCACCATGGGCAACTGGAAGGACCGGATCTGAAGCATATAGACCGTTCGCCGGTTTCTCTCCCGGAGATCGGAAGGTTCCCACCACGTGGGAGCGCGCGCCATCTGCTCGTCGTCCGCCTCCGGGAAGAACGGCGGTCCGCCCATGGCCGGATTCAACTGGCCGCTCACGGCCAGCATGGTGTCCCTGATTGACTCGACGTCGATCCGGATCGGGTCCCGCATCCACAAATACCGGTTCTCCGGATCGACGGATTCGGCCTTCTTCGCATCCGGATGCTTCATGCTCTCACGGTAGGTATTCGAATTCAGAATCAGCCGATGGATTTCCTTGACGCTCCAGCCCGATTCCATGAAGCGCCACGCCAGCCAGTCAAGGAGTTCCTGGTGGACCGTCCCAGCACCGTTCCGGCCGAAATCGCTCGGCGTGGCCACCAGGCCCTTGCCAAAATGGTACTGCCAAATCCGGTTGACCATGACACGCGCCGTCAACGGATTGTCTTTGCTGGCGAGCCAATCGGCCAGCAGCCGTCGCCGGCTGTACGGAAGACCGTCCAAATCCACCGGGTCCGAGTTTCC
Source organism: uncultured Solibacteraceae bacterium (assembly GCA_964529305.1). Taxonomy (GTDB): domain Bacteria; phylum Acidobacteriota; class Terriglobia; order Bryobacterales; family Bryobacteraceae; genus CAZGUX01. The sequence goes on from CAZGUX010000212.1 coordinate 1,310, forward strand.
CGTCACGGCGCTGAGGAATCCCGGCCTGACTTCTTCCTTGCCAAGCTTGAAGTTGCCGCCCGGAAGCACCTTAGTGGCAATGTTCCGGTGCAGCTCGCTGTCCGTCACGAGCTGGGCCTTTGGCAGATAGTAATCAGGAGAATTCGGGTTGGCAAACCTTGCGGTCTGCCGCCCAATCAGCTTCAGCCGGTCCTTTTCTTTCTGCGTGCGCAGTGACTCAGCCAGCACCGAATATTTGCGCTGGCCCGGTTCGGCCCAGTCCTTCAGGTCCTGCGCGGCGTCGAGGATGCGGAACGGCTCCAATCGCTTTTGAAGTTCTTCGCGGAACTGGGCAATCGACTTGTCGCGTTCCGTCAGCGTGCGAGTCCAATCCTCGGATGCCTTCTTCCACCGGTCGGGCTCGAGCAGCGGTGTCTCGTACTGGTGGAACGGCAGGTCCTGGACATCGGCGACCGCCGGCGAAAAGAAAGCCTCGATCCGGTAATAATCCTTCGTCGGCAGGGGATCGTATTTGTGATTGTGGCAACGGGCGCACCCCAAAGTCATCCCCAGGAACACCGAGCCGGTCGTATCCACCACGTCGACGAGGTAATCGCGGCGAATCTGCTCGGCTTCCACTTGCTCGACCTGGACCCACTGTCCCAGAAATCCCAAACCCAGTTTGCCTTCAACCCCATATGCCTGGTACGTATCGCCCGCTAACTGCTCTTTGATGAAGCGATCATAAGGACGGTCCTGGTTAAAGGCCCGGATCACATAGTCGCGGTAGCGCCACATGTGAGGCCGGGGGTAATCGATGGCGCCCCCGCGAGTGTCCGAATATCGAACCAGGTCCAGCCAGTGGCGCCCCCATTTTTCACCGTATTGTGGGTCTTCCAGGAGCCGGTCGATCTCTGCCTTGTATACAGACTCGGCAGGATCGGCCAGGAATCGTTTCATCTCTTCCGGCGTCGGCGGCAGGCCGGTCAGCCCGAAATGCAGACGCCTCAGCAGGGCGCGGGGCGAAGCGGGCGGAGCGGGCGTCAACCCTTTCTCCTCCAGTTTGGCCAGCACAAAGGCGTCGATCGGATTCTTGACCCACTCTTTTCGTTTGACCTCCGGAATGGCTGGTTCCGCTACTGGGATCCAAGGCCAACCCGGCTTGGCTTGAGCCTGCTGAACACGAGCTGCCGCCGGGGCCTTGAGCCGGTCGATCCATCCGGCGATCTTCGCGATCTGCTCCTCGGACAGCGGTTTGCCGTCCATCGGCATCCGCGGCGCCTTCGCGCCCCGCAAGCGCTGGATGAGAGGACTCTGGTCGCTGTGCCCTGCAATTGCGGCGGGACCCTGGAGTGCGCCGCCCCGCAGCACGGAGTCCGGTGTCTCGAGGACCAATCCGCTTTGATGGTTGCCCAAGCTGTGACACGAGAGGCAGTTCTTCTCGAAAATCGGGCGAATCTCCCGCTCGAACAGTGCGGCGGAAGAGGACGCTGCATCCGCTGCCGACTCTGCGGGCTTTCCAAGGCCATCGATCCACTGAGCGATCAGAGCGATCTGTTCGGCCGGAAGGGGCTTGCCCTGGGCTGGCATTTGCGGGCCGATCTCGCCCTTCAGCATTCGGATCAATGGACTGCCGGCGCTGTTGCCGCGAACCACAGCGGGGCCCCGTTTGGCTCCGCCTTTGAAAAGCGTCTCTGGCGATTCAACGACAAGGCCTCCGGCTGCCACCTTCGAAGAATGGCAGGATACGCATTTTGCCTCGAACAGCGGTTTGACATCTCGCACGAAATCAGCCGGAGGATTTGCACCCGCAACGTGAGTCAACCCCGCACCGGCCGCGCACAAAACGAGAGCGGCCCTGAGCGGCAGTATACAACTCACTCCAATTGCGTGAGCGCGTCGCCGCCCGGATTCAGCCGGGCGGTCTGAACGAGTCTCAAATGTCATGAGGAATGGACTCTCACCAGTCTAGAGATTGCGGCGATTCGCCGGGTCACGAGCGGAGACAAGCTCCGGCCGTTCGCGCTGACCATGACGAATCGTAACATCCTTTTCAGACTGGATTCAAGAATTTCTTGACATCGATGTCGTCAATCATGTATACCTCTCCTACCCGTACGACAAACGGGTCTTTGCGGATTGCCGCAACACCACAAAAGAGGGGAGTATGTATGTCAAATCGGTTCACTTCAAGAGCTTTCGCGGGCCTGGTTCTCGTCGTGATGACGGCCGTCACGCCCGTCCGGGCCCAAACACAAAACGGCAATGTCATTGGAGCGATTACGGACCCCGCCGGGGCGCTGATTAGCGGCGCTACCGTGAGCGCGACCAACCAACTGACCAAAGCCGTCCGGACGGTGGTTTCCGCCAGCGATGGAACGTATCTGTTCCAACTGCTGCCCGCCGGCACCTACACGATCACCGCGGAAATGACGGGCTTCAAGAAATTCGTCAACACCGACGTCGTGCTGCTCACCAACCAGGATCTGCGTGTCGACGTCAGGCTCCAACTCGGAGAGGTAGCGACCGAGGTGCGGGTTGCGAGCGAGGTCGCGGCGATTCAGACCGAGGCGTCGAACATCAGCACCGACCGCGATTACACCTGGATCACCAGAGCGCCGCAGGGCCCGCAAAACACCGTGTCCTTTGGCCCCACCAACACCGTGACTTCCTCTGGCGGATACAACGGGTATAACGGAACCAGGCAGCAGCAGGGAACCACCACATATGACGGGGTCGAGTTCGACTTCTTTCGGAACTACGTGACCGCCTACTCCGTGCAGGAGGTCAAAGTGGAACACACCGTCGCTCCCGCCGCGTACCAGACGCCGGTGAGCGTCATGCTGGTTTCGAAGGGCGGCACGAACTCCGTCCACGGACGGATCAACGGCTCCTTTTCCAATCCAGCGCTCAACGCCATCTCGGACCCGCGCGTACATACGCGGCCGCCGGGGCTGACCACGTGGCAAGGGGGGTTCAATGCGAACGGACCAGTCTACATTCCGAAGATCTACGATGGCCGCAACCGCACGTTCTGGAGTTTCGGGTTCACCCGTCAAAAGAACGGGAACGCGCCTTTTCCACTGACCCAGACCCAACCGCCGCTGGTGTGGCGCCGGGGGGATTTCTCCAACCCGACTCTCTTCAGCGGCGCCCTGCGCGATCCTGTCACCAACGCTCCCTTCCCCGGCAACATCATCCCCACGAATCGATTCAACCCGTTGGCTGTGAAGCTGATGAGCTTTTATGGCACGCCGATCAATGACACCAGCACGTCGGTTCCGCTCATCATGAGCTGGGACAACAGCAAGAGCGACCAGTTGTATTGGCGCGGCGACCAGAAGATCAACGACAAGATGCAACTGAGCCTGTCCTACACGACTTTCAACCAGTCGTTCACCGGCCAGGGATTCCATGATCGCATCGTGTACGGATGGCCGGGAGCCTTCGCACTGAACTCCACATCGCCGGTCTATACCATCGGGCTCACGTCCACCCTTAGCCCGAGCATGGTGAACGAAACCCGCTTCGGTTTGCACAACGACAACGGCGGCTATGTGACGACGCCTAACCCCAGCACCTCTCAGAGGATCAAGGAGATCGGCTGGACCGGAATCCCCGATTACCCTTCGTCGACACCGCCGTCCGGACCGAATGTGCGCGTGTCGGGCTTCTTCCCCTTTGACGGCTGGTCCAGCAGTCCCTATCACGCCTATCACTGGCACTTCGCAGACAATCTGTCGATGCATAAGGGCCGCCACACCATCCAGACCGGCATCGAGTACAAGTACCGGGCGTTTGACAACAACGACCTGCCGAGGGAAGGCTGGGGCGTCATGAACCTGACCGGCCGGTTCACCGGCAACGCCTTCGGAGACTTTCTGCTGGGCATTCCGGAGACGGTTTCCCGCCTCAACGTCCGGCCCCAGCGGACGTCGCGCAACACGGAGTGGGGCCTGTATGTGCAGGACACCTGGCGCGTCACCACCAGTTTCACGCTGAACTATGGCATTCGCTGGGACTACTCCTCGCCGCTCTACGATCAGCGAGACCTGTACTTCGGCTTCGACCGCGCCACGGGGAATTTGGTCGTGCCCAACGAGGAATCGCTCAAATTCGTAGACCCGAGTTGGCCGCGGCAGCGCAACCCGATCGTCACTGCATCGCAGGCGGGCCTGCCGGAGCGGTTGGTCAAGGCCGACCGAAACAACTTCTTCCCCCGCATCGGATTCGCCTGGCGGCCCGGCGGCACCGACAAGTTTGTCGTGCGCGGCGGGTACGGAATCTACATTGTCCCCGAGTTTTCCACGGGCACCAATACGGGCGGATCAAACCAGTTGCAGTGGCTGGGACCGTTTGCCCTCGACGCCACCTATAACAACGTGGATAACTCCAATCCCAGCCGCGGCGCGCAACCTCGCTTCTCCTGGCCGGTCGGCATTCCCGACGCAAGCCTGGCGGGTGCGCCGCCACTGCCGTCGTTCACCTTCACCGATCCGAGCTTCCGCTACCCGTATACCCAGCAGGCAAATCTCACGGTGGAGCGAGCGGTCGCGGGACAACGCGTGCGCGTGTCCTACATCCTGACCAAGGACACACAACTCGGCTACCGGAGGAACATCAATCTGCCGCCGCCCGTGCCCGGACTCGGCTTCAGCGACAGCCGCCGCCCGCTCCAGAATTTCGGTAACCTGTTCATCCTGGAGAATGGCGGCTCGTCCACCTACCATGCCGGTGAAGCGGTTCTCTATCTGCGAAAGGCCTGGGGCTTCAGCGGAGAGATCGGGCTGGCGTGGAGCAAGCAGATCTCCGACATCCCCAATGCCCGCTTCGAAGGTCTCAGCGGCGCCCTTCCGCTGAACCCGTTCTGCCGCGCATGCGATCGCGCCGAAACGAACGTGGTTCCTCCGATTCGCCAGGTCAGCTTCCTGTATTGGGAAGTGCCCTACGGCCGCGGAAAGAAGTACGGCTCCAGCATCAATCGCTGGGCCAATCTGCTGGCGGGAGGGTGGGAACTCTCCACCGATATCCGCATCCAAAAGGGCATCGGCGTGGATCCTTTCTATACCGGATCGGATCCGCTTGGCCTCGGCATCACCTCCGGCCGGCCGGACGTGGTTCCCGGCGTTGACTGGCGTCTGCCTTCCGGCCAGAGAGACGAAGAAAACTGGTTCAACCGCGCGGCCTTCAAGGTGCCGGATAGCAATATCGGCCGCGTTGGCAACGCAGGCCGGAACATCATCCGCGGGCCTGGCCTGTTCAACATGGACCTCGGAGTGTTCAAGAGCTTCTACCCCTCGCCGGAGAAAAGCCATCACTTCCTGTTCACGGCCACCATCACGAACCCGTTCAACCACATTATCTTCGGGTATCCGCCCAACAACCCGTCGTTCTCCATCAACACGGTCACCGGGTCTCGTCTTCCGGGACCGATCGTCGGCGGACGGACGATCCGCCTTCACCTCGGCTACGAGTTTTGATTGCAAAGTGCGACGCGGGGCCACACTGCCCCGCGTCGCAACTCTAACGAGTCCAGGATTTCATTCTACAGTCCTGCCAGTTCACTGCCCGCCGGCCTTCCAATTTGCCCCCTTCGATCCACCCTTTCTGTTCACTTAGCAGTCAAGGCCATGTTTGCCCCGGTTGTCCGGCTCCTACAGTCGCGGCGCAGCATCTCTCCGAACCGCGGGTGTACACCCGCGGTTCGGAGTCATCGTCACCGCCGCCGTTTTCAAAGTGAACAGTATAGGTCCCAGCTCCATGCGCTCATGAAACGACCGTAACCGTCAATTTGTCCAATGTTCATCCAGACGCAACATCCGCCAGATAAGCTATGACATTCGCACCTAGCTTCTGTTGGCTTCCATCAACACGGATGCGGGTGTGTTTATGCGTGTCAAGGAGAGTATCATCGTGCTTCGAACGGTTTTAGGTATTGTCGTTGGTCTCGGTCTGGGGGCCGGCGCCTGGGCGCAGAGTACGCTGCCCAATCTGAGGATCCTGCTGCCCGAGCGGACGCGTTTGCTGCAGGGTCAGTTGGTGGATGTGGTGTTGGAAGTCCGCAACGCCGCGGCCGTTTCGGGACTGCGGGTGACCGCCGGCAGCGCCGACATCACCTCCCAGTTCTCGGCGCCCGCCGCCGCGCAGCTCGACTGCGACAATTCGTCGGATTGGGTCATCCGCGCAAACCTTCAGTCGTTTGACACCGCCGGCCCGGTGAAGCTGACGGTGACGGCCACCGCTGGCGGAGTGAGCGTCACCGACAGCCGCGACATTGATGTCCGGGCCTTCAGCATTCCCGCCGCGGGTCAGCGCCGCAACGTGATTCTGTTCATCGGCGATGCGATGGGCACGGCCTACCGCGATGCCGCGCGTCTGGTGTCGCGGGCCATCCTGGACGACAACGGCAAAAGCTCTTTCCGCGAAGGGTTCTTCGACGACCTTCTGGAAATGGACAAGATGCCCGTCAGCGGAATGTCGATGACCTACGGCACCGACTCGATTGTTCCCGACTCAGCGAATACGGGGACTGCGTGGGCTTCGGGCAACAAAAGCTTCCTGAACGCTGTCAACACATTTACGGATGGGACAGACTGCCGCTGGCGATTCACCGGCGCGACCAACGCGGCGAATCTGCCCGCCCTGTTGGATAATCCTCGCGTCGAGAACCTGTGGCAGTTTTTGAAACGGCGGTACGGTTACCGCGCGGGAATCGTGTCCACCGCGGACATCACGGACGCCACCCCGGCCGTACAGGGGGCCTACTCGGCCTTCAGGCAGACCCGTTTCGAGATTGCTCGCCAATATTTCGAGAATCCGATGCTGGGCAACAGCCCGTCTTTCGACGTAATCTTCGGCGGCGGTATGGATCAGTTCATGGGAAGGGCGCGTCCGGACAGGCGCGACCTGATCTCCGAATTTCAAGCCCGCGGCTATCGTTATGTCACCACCGCTACGGAATTGGCGGGTGTCCGGTACGGCCAGCCGACCCTCGGACTGTTCAAGTCATCGGCAAACCCCCTGGCGGCGGCCGACGGAATTCGCGCCGCCACCGACGCGAACATGGATGTCGCTTACGACAAACTTCGCCTGGCACGGCCGGCGTCCGAACCCGTCGCAAATCTGGGTGCGTTTCCCGACCAGCCGATGCTCGACCAAATGACGGAGAAGGCGATCGAGGTTCTTTCAAACTCGCCCTTTTTCGCCGGCCAGCAGCCTTTCATATTGATGGTGGAGGCGGCATCCATCGACAAGCAATCGCACCCCAACCATTCCGCGGGCACGATCTGGGACACCATTGAAATGGACAAAGCCATTGGCGTTGCACGCTCCTGGGCAGCCAAGCGAACCTCCAAGGATACGCTGATCGTTGTCACGGCCGATCACGATCAGTCCATGCACATTATTGGCGTCAGCAACATACCTGACACGGAGTACTACAACCGCACGAAGAAGGAAGAACTGACCATTCGCTCCACCCGGGGCGAGCAGGCCTTCACTGTGTACGGCGACTCATATTCCAACGCCCGTGCCGGTCTGCCCTTCATCAATGGAAGCGTTGGCGCCGAAAACAATCGGGGCGCCAGCGGAATGCCCGGTTCCTTCGCTTCAACCGCCGTCGCCGCGGATCCGGCTTCCAGTACCTACTCGACCTACTTTGGTAATCCGGCCTACCCAAGGGATGCAAAAACGGGCTACCCCTCCAACACGGCTCCCCAGGCTGCGACGATCCGGCGGCTGGCAGTCGGCTTTCGGACCGGTGATCACACCGGCTCCAGCGTACCGGTTACGGCGGAGGGCCCGGGAGCGTTCCTGTTCACCGGCTACATGGATCAAACCGACATCTTCTTCAAGATGGCGACCTCCGTCACCGGCGACACTGCCGATGGCGACAAGCTTATTGATCTTCTCGTGAGCAAGTACCCGCGTCCCGTCGGCGCGAAGTAGCCGCCGATGAAGTCGATCTCAATCCTGCTAGGGGCGCTGCTCGTTGCGGCGCCCCCCCTTTTTTGCGAACGCCCGGAGGAACCCTCCGATTCGCGAAGCCAGACCGGCTTCCTGTTGAAGTTCACTCTGGAAGAATCGTTCGACCAGGTACGCGCGCGGGTGGGGAAACCCGTGCAGATCGCCGCTTTCGGTCCCAATTTCGTCACCTGGCAGTATCAGGTCGATATGCGCGACCATCATGAGTTCAGCCACCTCTTCTGTTTCGGAGATGCAGACCGGAAGTTGGTGAGCGTCACTCAGAACTTTGAAGAAGCGCGGAACGTGGATGCGCTGTTTCCGGCGGCTCAAACGACGGTTCACCAGTGGCCGGACGGCCGGAAACCGCAGTTCAGCATTCGCGTGCGGCGCCTCCCCGGAGACCGTCTGCTGATGGCCATGGGCGCCTCGAAACCCGGGCAACCGATCAGCCAACTGGTCCTGATGCGGGCCTCGGTGGTCGGTCTGTTTCACCCGTGGCTGGCTACCCAACTCGCGAGCCGCTGAGCCCGGTCGCCTACATCCGCGCCTTCGACAGCCCTCGCGCCGCCTCGTCCCCGATTCCCGAGAAGCTCCCGTACACTTCGACTGCCCGTTGCAGAGCCGCCTGCACGTGGGGAAGAATGTTCTCCTTGCCGATGTGATCGATGAATTCGCCCTGCTTCAGAAAACTCGCCGGTTGGTGGCGGGCGCCGCACAGCAACAACGTTTTCCCTGATTTCTTCAGCCGGTCGGAGAGGGCTTCCAGGGCGTGCAGGCCGGTCGCGTCGATCGCCGTCATGTTCCGCAATCGAAGAATCACGATGGGGGGATATCCGGACAGGTCCGCCGTCTCGTCGTGGAGTTGATCCGTCGTGCCGAACAGGAACGGGCCATGGATTCGCAGGATCCGGACGTACGGCGGCACCTGCTTGTCCTGGAGGATGTGCGCGCGGCCTTCTTCGATATAGTGCGGCGTCACCGCGGAAACCGTGGTCGTTTGGGAAATCCGGTAGATGTACAACAGCGCGGCAAGCCCCATCCCGACTTCCACCGCGATGGTGAGATCGGCGACCACGGTCAGCACGAAGGTGATCAGCCAAACCGATTTCTCCGCGAGATCCAGCCGCAGGATTCCGCCGATCTCGCGCCATTCGCCCATGTTGTAGGCCACCACGAACAGGACCGCGGCCAGGGTCGCCAACGGAATGAACTTCGCCAGCGGAGCCAAAACCAACACGACACCGAGAAGCGTGATGGTATGGATGATGCCGGAGATCGGCGTTCGGGCGCCCGAACGGAAGTTGGTGGCGGTGCGGGCGATGGCTCCGGTAACCGGGATGCCTCCCACCATGGGCACGATGACGTTCGCCAGTCCCTGAGCGACCAGCTCCACGTTGGAATTGTGGCGGTCGCCGCTCATCGAGTCCGCCACCACGGCCGACAACAGGCTTTCCACCGCCGCCAGCATCGCCACCGTCAGCGCCGACGGCAAAAGCGGCAGGATCAGGTCCGCGCGAAACTCCGGGATGTCGAGGACCGGCAGCCCTTGCGGGATGCCTCCGAACTTCGACCCGATCGTCTCCACCGGTAACTGGAAGAGCGCCACGGCCAAGGTCCCGAGAATCAGGGCGGCGATTGAACCGGGAATCCGCGGAAGCCACCTCGGAAGGGTAAGGATGACGGCCAGCGAACCCAAAGCCAAGGCCACCGCGGTCAGGTCGGTCGTTCCCATGTTTGCCGCGAGCGCCTTGAGCCTGGCGAAGAACTCGCTGGGATTCTCCTTCATCCGCAGTCCCAGGAAATCTTTGATCTGGGTGGACGCAATCAGAAGCGCGATACCGTTGGTGAACCCGATCACGATGGGCCGCGGGATGAAGCGCACGGCCGTCCCCAATCCGGTGATTCCCAGCAACAGCAGCAGCACCCCCGCCATCATCGTGACCATCAGCAGTCCCGACAACCCGTGAGTGGCGATGATTCCCGCGACGATGACGACGAACGCGCCCGTCGGACCGCCGATCTGAATTTTCGAGCCGCCCAGCAACGAAACCAGGAAGCCGCCCACGATCGCTGTGTAAATGCCTGCCTGGGGAGTGACGCCGGAAGCGATGCCGAAAGCCATCGCCAAGGGAAGCGCGACCAGCCCGACGGTCAGTCCGGCGATCAGGTCGGCAAGGAAGTCAGACCGGCTGTAGCCGCGAAGGCAGTGGAACAGCTTGGGTTTCCACCGGTCCCAGGGAATCGTTGCCATCTAACCGTTCACCCCGAGGACAAAGCTTCCAGACCGAATACCGTATTGGACGCGCATTGTAAAGAACGAACACGGAGGCGGGCCTTGTTTCTGCCCGCGTCCTGTGTCAATTGCTAATTATACTAAGAACCCTCGTCCCCATCGCTCAACCACTGAACCCATGCGTACCTGTATCCTCGTCACGATTGTTCTCGCTTCGTCGGTGTTTGCGGCGACGCCCCCTCGCTTCCGGGCCCATGTCGTCGCCACTGGCCTGAAATACGGCTATCAGTTGGCGGCGGTCGACCTGAACCGCGACGGCCGGACCGACCTGCTCGCCGTCGACGAGCAGGCCTCCGAACTCACCTGGTATGAGAACCCCGGCTGGCAGCCCCACGTGATGGCTCGCGAGGTGTCCCGTATGATCAATCTTGACGGCCACGACCTCGATGGAGACGGGATCCCGGAAATCGTGCTGGCCCATCGCTTCGGAACGCAACCGTCCAAAAGCTTGGGGGTGCTGTTGCTCCTCACCCATGGACCGGATGTTCGGGAACCCTGGCTTGCCAGGGAGATCGACCGGATTCCGACGGCCCATCGCGTGCGATGGATCGACGCGGCGGGCGACGGCCGGCGCGTTCTCCTGGCTGCCCCGATGATCGGCGCCCGCTCCGAACCGCCCGAGTATGCGGATGCCGTTCCCATCTTTCTCTACCGGCCCGGCGTTTGGAAACGGGAACTGGTTTCCGGCAGCCTGCACGGCATCCTTCACAGCATTTACCCGTTCGACTGGGACGGCCGTCCCGGCCAGGAGTTCCTGACGGCCAGCTTTCTCGGCCTCCACGTGTTCAAGCCCGGCGAGGCGGGCGCTTGGATCCCGACCGGGATCTCCAAAGGAGATCCGTCGCCGTGTCCTCGTTGTGGCTCCAGCGAGATCGCCGCCGGCAGAAGCGGCAAGCGCCGCATCCTGGTGGCCATCGAGCCATGGCACGGAAACCAGGTCGTCGTTTATCGTTTGGAAGGCGGCCAATGGACGCGCCAGGTCGTAGACGACTCGTTCGTCAACGGTCACGCGTTGGCCGTCGGAGATCTCAACGGCGACGGCCGGGACGAGATCGTCGCCGGCTTCCGAGGGAAAGGCCATGGCCTTTATCTCTACACCGCGGCCGGCCGCGGTGGCGCCCGGTGGAAGCGCGACCTTCTCGACAGCGGCATTGCGGCCGCCGACTGCAAGATCGCCGACTACAACCGGGACGGGCGGCCGGACATCGCCTGCATCGGCGCGGGAACCGGCAACATCAACTGGTACGAGAATTTGGGAACAGGCCGGGTTCGTTGATTCCCAGCCCTCGAGTCGGCTGGCCTTTTAGGCCGACTTCCCGTAAATCATTCCTGCAATCGCCCCTGACACGGCGCACCACACCACGCCATAAACGGTCATCGCCCACGACAGAGAGTACGGGTATCCGACGAACGTCAGGTGCACGAAGATAAACGCCGGGAACGACATGAAGATGCCGGCGTACATTCCGAACTTCATCCCGTTCATCGCGCCCGTGCCGAAGCTCGCCAGGACCCTCTGGTAAAACCAGACCAGCACCGCGGCCGCGACAAAGTCGCCGAACACAATCGCGCCCAGATTCATGTCCTGGCGGAACAGTTGCGGCAACTTCGAATAGTACATCGAGGAAAAAAGAGCCCCGTGTACGACAAAGTCCAGCAGGTTGGCCACAATGCCCACCGTGACGACGCTGGCGAGATAAGGCTTCCAGTTCATACCTGTCTCCTTCCGTTTTGAGTGAAACCGGCCCCCGTGATCGTTCGGCATTCGACTATATCCCAACCCTCCTGGGTTGTCACCGGCCCTCTCACGCCGGCCGACTAATGGGCGCACGCTTCAGCGTGCAAGGGAACTTTGGTTCCCCCCTCGGCTGAGGAACTAGCCACGGTTCCCTCCCGGTAGCCGACTCGATGTCTGATACATTGGCTCGTAGGGACTGGCCGATGCCGCGTAGGGCAGCATTTCTCTTGCTTTCATGCATTCCGATCGCCTGGGCCGGCGATGCGCGCGAGGAGTTCGAACTGCGCGTCCGCCCCGTGCTGGCGAAGAACTGCTACTCGTGCCATACCGAGTCCAAGCTCGGCGGCCTTCGGCTGGACTCGCGCGACGCCATTGTCAAAGGCGGCGCCTCGGGTCCCGCTATCGTTCCTCAGAATCCCGACGCCAGCTTGCTGATTCAGGCTGTCGAACAACGTCACGAGCGGCTGAAAATGCCCCCTTCGGGCAAATTGCAGCCGGCCGAAGTCGCCGCCTTGCGGGAATGGATCAAGGCAGGAGCCTACTGGCCCCCGGCCGGCACGCCCGTCCCGGAAAAGACAGCCGCATACCGGATCGCACCCGAGCAGCGTGATTTCTGGTCGTTCCGGCCGGTGGTCGAGCCAGCCCTTCCCACAGTGCGAAATGGCGGTTGGATCAAGAGCCCGATCGACCGGTTCATCCTCGCCCGCCTCGAGGAGAAAGGACTCCAGCCGGCGCCGGCCGCAGGCAAGCGCACCTTGCTCCGGCGCGCCACCCTCGATCTCACGGGCCTGCCGCCGACCCCGGAAGAAGTCTCGGCGTTTCTTGCGGACAACTCGCCGGATGCCTTCGCCAAGGTGATCGATCGACTCTTGAACTCCCCGCGCTACGGCGAACGATGGGGCCGCCATTGGCTCGATGTCGCGCGCTATGCCGACGACCGCCTCAACTCCACGCAGGATGAGCCCTACGCCAACGCCTTCCGCTACCGCGACTGGGTGATTCGCTCCTTCAACGGCGACATGCCGTACGACCGGTTCCTGAAAGCGCAGATTGCCGGCGACCTGATGAAGTCGGACGACCCGCTGCGTTACGCGGCGGGCACCGGCTTTTTCGCGTTGAGTCCCGAGTTTCAGGACGAGCGCGTGGACGCGCTTTCGCGCGGCTTCCTCGGATTGACTGTCGCCTGTGCGCAGTGCCACAACCACAAGTTCGATCCCATCCCCACTCGCGACTACTACGCGCTGCAAGGAATCTTCGAAAGCAGCCAGGCGGCCGAAACCCCGCTCGCCCCCGCCGCCGAGGTCGAGCGCTATAACGCGAAGAAGAAGGAGATCGACCACCAGGAAGAGCGCATCACGAAGTTCTACCAGAAACAGACTCTTCAATTGGCGGAGATGCTGGCCTCCCAAACGGCACGCTACTTGCTCGCCGCCCGCGGACTCGGTCCCGCCGATGGCCTCGAAAAGGAATCACTCAGCCGCTGGGTCGCCTATCTAAAGGAACCCCGCAAAGAGCATCCGTTTTTGAAGCCCTGGTACCAACTCGAGGACGACGACCGCGCGGGAATCGAGCGTGAGGCCGAGCGCCTCGGGGAGTTTGTCAACGAATTGTTCGAGGAGCGGCAGCGGATTGAGAAGGAAAACGAAATCCGCCTTGGCTTGAACCCCACGCGAAACGACCTGGCCAACGCCAGCCTGGTCTCGCTGGAGCGGAACAAGTACATCTTCTGGCGCGATCTGTTCGCCAAGGGCGAGAAGGATTCCGCGGGCTTCTTCGCCTCGGTGGATGGCATCTATTATTACGGCAAAGGCAAGATCGAAGCTCTGTTGGACTCGCGTACCAACGCCTACCTGACCGCCGGGAAAGCGGCCCTCGATGCCCTCAAGAAGGAACTGCCCGTCCAGTATCCGTTCCTCCACACCATGAAGGAAACCGAGAAGCCCCACGACATCCACATCGCGGTTCGCGGCGATCGCAAGAACAAGGGCGATCTCGCACCCAGGGCCTTCCTTTCGGTGCTTGCCGCGGACGGCCAGCCGCAGCCGTTTCGCAGCGGCAGCGGCCGCCTGGAGTTAGCCGGCGCGATCGCGAGCCCGGACAATCCGCTCACCGCCCGCGTGATGGTGAACCGCATCTGGCTCGAACACTTTGGCCGGGGCATCGTGAACACGCCCGGCAACTTCGGGCAACTCGGCGAGCGGCCGTCCCACCCCGAGTTGCTGGACTACCTCGCTTCCCGCTTCGTCAGGAACGGCTGGTCTATCAAAGCCATGCATCGCGAGATCATGCTCTCGGCCACCTATCAGGTGAGCGCGTCACGCCTGCCTGCGAATGAGGCGGCCGACGCCGACAACCAGCTTTTCTGGCGCGCCAATCGCCGCAGGATGGACGCCGAGACGATTCGCGACACTCTCCAGTTTGTGGCCGGAACGCTCGACCTGACTCCTGCCGAAAAGACCGCCAAACTGGACGACTCCAACCATCGCCGCACGGTCTACGGCCAGATCAGCCGGCGCAAGACGGACCCGTATCTGACCCTGTTCGACTTCCCCAATCCCAACGGGACCAGCGAGAAGCGCATCCCGACCAGCGTTCCGCCGCAGCGCCTGTTCTTCATGAATAGTCCCTTCGTGGAGAGCCAGGCCCAAGCGCTCGCCGCGCGCCTCACCGGCGACTCGCGAACTCGTATCGAGCAGGCATATCGCATCGTGTATGGCCGGGCCCCCGAACCCGAGGAATCACGGCTGGCCCTGGAGTTTCTCGCCCGGAATGGCTGGCCACAATACGCCCGGGCACTGATGAGCTCGAACGAGTTTCTGTTTGTGGACTAGAACCATGCGGACGCGTAGAGACATGCTTCACTCGATCGGCGCCGGTTTCGCTTACGCCGGGCTCCGCGGCGTGTTGCAGGCCGCGGACCCGCTCGCCGTGCGCCAGCCTCATTTCCCCGCAACAGCCAAACGAGTCATCTGGCTGTTCCTCAACGGCGGTCCGTCTCAGGTGGATACGTTCGATCCCAAGCCGATGCTGGACAAGTATCACGGCAAACCGGTCCCGTCAGGCAACCTGAAGACTGAGCGCAAAACCGGCAATCTGATGCGTTCGCCCTTTCAGTTCCGCAAGCACGGCCAGAGCGGCCTGGAAATCAGCGAGATCTTTCCGCAACTGGCGAGGCACGCCGACAATCTGTGCGTGATCCGCTCCATGCATGCCGACCGGCCGAATCACGAGCCGTCGCTCTTTCTCTGGAACTGCGGTCACAACCTGCCCGGCCGGCCATCCCTAGGTTCGTGGCTGACCTACGGACTGGGATCCGAGAATCAGAACCTGCCCGGGTACGTAGTGCTGTGCCCCGGCCTGCCCGTCGTCGGGCCCCAGCTTTGGAGTTCGACTTTCCTCCCCGCGATCCACCAGGGGACGTATCTCGACACGCGGGAAACCGAAGTCCCCAAGCTGATTGCCCATGTCAGGAACACTTCGATCGAACCATCACAGCAGCGCGAGGAACTCGATCTGCTCGCACGGCTGAACCGCCGTCATCTGGAGCGAACGGGGGCCGACCCCGATCTCGAGGCCGCCATCCAGAGCTCGGAGATTGCCTTTCGCATGCAGACCGAAGCGCCGGATGCGTTCGACATCACCCGCGAGCCGGAGAAGGTCCGGGCCCGGTACGGCGAAGGCGCCTTCGCCCGCGGGTGTCTGATGGCGCGGCGTCTGGCCGAACGCGGTGTCCGCATGGTCCAGATTTACTTCGGCAACTTCCAGCCCTGGGACAACCACGACGACATCGAACTGCATCGCCCTCTGGCCCGCTTCGCCGACAGCGCCATCGCTGCCCTCATGGACGACTTGAAAGAGCGTGGCATGTTCGACGAAACGCTCATCGTGATCGGCGGGGAGTTCGGCCGTACTCCGGCCGTGGAAATCGGCGGACTGATCAAGGTGCAGAACGGCCGGGACCACAACAATCACGGCTTCAGCTATGTGCTGGCCGGTGGAGGCGTGAAGGGCGGGTTTGCCTACGGCGCGACCGACGAGTTCGGCTTCCGGGCGGTCGACAACCGGGTCCACATTCACGACCTTCAGGCGACGGTCCTCCATTTGATGGGCCTCGACCACAAGCGCCTGATCTATCGCTATAGTGGACGCGACTTCCGCCTGACGGACGTGGAAGGCGAGGTCGTCAAAGGCATACTTGCTTGATGCTGGCTTTCCGGCGGAAACCCCGCTTGGCCAGACCACGTCAACGTAGGGGTCGCATACATGCGACCCGCCCGGCCGAAGGCCGGCTAGCGCAGCCGCTGATGCGGCGGAGTGAAACGATGAAGACGACAACCTCCTTCCGCCGATGGCTTTGTTTCCTAGTCCTCCTGCTGACGCTGGCGGCGCTCGCGGTTCCTCAAACGGTTCAGGACCAGGAACGCGAAGAGCTGCGCCAAAAGCAGGAGGAGCTTCGCAAGGAGCGCCGGCGTCAGGAGAAGCTCGCCGAGGAGCAACGCCAGGAGCGAAAGCGCCAGGAACGTCTGGCTGAGGAGCGCCGTCTCGAACGCCAACGCCAGGAAACCCGGGATGAGGAACGCCGTCTGGAGCGGCGTCGTCAGGAGACCCGAGACGAAGAGCGTCGCCTGGAAGAGCGGAGGCTCGAACGGCAGCGTCAGGAACGGGAAGACGAAGAGCGTCGCCGCCGGAACCGGTAGACTGGAGCCTTGCGAACAGGCTCGCGCGGGGGAATGATCAGTTCGACACCCCCGGTTGCAGCCATGCGTCGCCGTATCGATCTGGCAAGGTTGGGCCTGCAGGTCGACTCCTCGTTCAGGCCAGGCTTCAAGCTACCTCGTGCTTCTTCTGCCATGTCCTCTACAATCTAGGTCGGCGGATTCTCCGATTGCGCCGGATCCTCGGGATCGAACTTCGGACCTTTGTCCGTCCAGTCGTCCGCCTTGAACATCCGGCCGCGACCCGCGGGGCCGTCAAGTTCCTTCACCATCATCTCCACCTTCGAACCGCGGACCCGCGCCGACACGTGATGGTAGAACCACCCTTGCGAGAATCCTTCTCCCCGGGTCAGGCCGCCCATCTTGCCGCCGGAACTGCCCACCTCCATGTAGACAATTCCTTCCCGCTGCATCCGCACAAACTGATGGCCGTGGCCGCTGATCACATAGCTGACGCCGTGCTTCCGCGCGATCTGGTGCAGAGGAAACTCGCCGCTGCCCACCTTCAGGAAGGCGATCCAGTACGGCTTGTGGAAGAAGATGAACTTCGGCCGCCGGTCCCGGTTCGCCTCCAGGTCGGACTCGAGGAACTTCAGCTGCTCTTCCGTCAGTTCCGTCGACCGCGAGTTGTCGAGCACCGTGAAATGGGCCTCCTGATAGTTAAACCCATAATAGGGCGCATATTTCGTCTGCTCGCGGTAGACCTGCTCGGAGAGGTCGTTCCAGATGTCGTGGTTGCCCGGCGTGAAGTAGAGAGGGTAACGTCCGTATCGCTGCCATAGGGGCTTCAACTCCGTCCACTCCGCCACCAGGCGGTCCTCGTTCTTGCCCTGGATGGTGTCGCCCACATTGATCACGAAATCCGGCTGCAGCATGTCCACTTCGCGCCAGATGCGCCCGTAGATCTCCGGTTGGGCGCCTCCCGTGCGATCGCCCAGAATCGAGAAACGGAAGTCGTTCTTGGGTTCGGTGACCGCACGGATCCCGATGGTGGCCCCGAACAGGGCCAGCACCAAAAAGGTGGCCAGGACGTGCCGATTCCTGCTGCGCATGTCGGTTATTGTCACATGAAGAAGGTTTCGGTTTGATGATATCGTGAGGGAACATGCCGCCGCCGGCCGTCTCCCAGTCCGTGTGTCTTGCCCTCCTGGCGCTGCCGCTGGCCGCCTTCGGCCAGACGCTCGCGCAAGTGGAGTTCTTCGAGAAGAACGTACGTCCGGTCTTTGCAGCCAGTTGCCACTCCTGTCATAACGCGAAAGTGAAGAGCGCCGGCCTCGATCTGACGTCGGCGGAAGGGTTTCTCCAGGGGGGCCAAAGCGGGCCTCTCGTCGACAAGGCCAAACCCGGGGACAGCCGCCTCCTCAAGGTCGTCGGCTACGACGACAAACTCAAGATGCCGCCCGTCGGCAAACTCCCCGCGCCGCAACTGGCGGCGCTGCGCGCCTGGGCAGACATGGGAGCGCCGTGGCCCGGAGCCCCTCAGGCCGGAGTGGCTCGTCCCAAAGCTTCCGGACGAACCTTGACCGAAGCCGACCGGAACTTCTGGGCATTCCGCCCCGTCGTGAAACCGGCGGAACCCGCGGTCAAAAGCGAATCGCTCGTTCGCACGCCCGTCGACCGGTTCATCCTCTCCAAGGTGGAAGAAAAGGAAGTGGAAGCGGCTCCCCCCGCGGAAAAGCTGGCCCTCCTCCGCCGCGCGACCTACGACCTGACGGGCCTGCCGCCCACCGAAGCAGAGATCGCGGCTTTCCTGGCGGACGACTCTCCGAAGGCATTTGAAAAGGTCGTCGACCGCCTGCTCGGCTCGCCGCGTTATGGCGAACGCTGGGGCCGCCATTGGCTGGATGTCGCCCGCTACGCCGACTCCACCGGGAACGACGAGGATCATCGCTATCCGTACGCCTGGCGCTATCGCGACTACGTCATCGCCTCCTTCAATGAGGACAAGCCGTACGACCAGTTCGTTCGCGAGCAAATCGCCGGCGATCTGCTGCCGGCCTCCGATCACGGCGCTCTGAACCGCAACGGCATTGTGGCCACGGGCTTTCTGGCACTGGGCGCGAAGGCTCTCGCCCAGCAGGACAAGAAGAAGATGCTCTACGACATCTACGACGAGCAGGTGGATGTCGTCAGCAAGAGCTTTCTGGCGTTGTCGCTCGCCTGCGCCCGGTGCCACGATCACAAATTCGATCCGCTGCTCACCCGCGACTACTATTCCCTGGTCTCAATCTTCGCCAACACCCGCAACTTCAAGGATTCGGAGGCCCACGTCTCCAAGCTCCTCTACACTCCGCTCGTCTCCAAAGAACGGTTTGAGGCCTACCAGCGTCATCAGGACCAACTGAACTCCAAGAAAATGGAGATCGAGGACATCGCCGAAGACGAGGTTTCGCGGTACAACCGCGAACTCACCCCTCGGCTGGCCGACTACATGTTGGCCGCGGCGGAAGTCTTGAAGGGCGGAACCTCGCAGACGACCGGATTGAAGGCGGAGTTGGTCGAGAAATGGGTCTCTCTGCTCAAACGCCAGGAATACGTCCCGCCTCACCTGGAAAAGTGGATATCGGCGAAGCCCGAGCAACTCCCCGCCATCGCCAGGGACTACCAGGCGGATTACGAGAAGCATCTGAAAGAGTGGACCGAAAAGCTGGCCAAGTGGCGCGAGAACGCCCGGCGCATGTTGAAAGAGATGAACATGCCGCCTCCGCCCAAGCCGCGATTCGAGCCGGAGCACGGTCCCTTCTTCCACGCTGTGTATTTCGGCAGAGGGCCGTTCGCAGTCCCGGAAAAAGAACGCGACGCCGTCTTCTCCGCGGAGGCCCGGCAGCGAATCGAGGCCGTCAACCGCCAGATCGAAGAACTGAAGAAGAGGGCCCCGCCAGAGCCCGACATGGCCTGCTCGGTGGAAGAAGGCGAACCGGTGGAGCAGCGGGTCTTCATTCGAGGCGACTACTCGAGCCTCGGCGAACCGGCCCCCAAAACATTCCCTCAGATCCTCTCCCGCCCCGGCGACCCCAAGGTGACCGGCGGCAGCGGACGCCTGGAATTGGCCCGCTGGCTGACTCGCGCGGATCACCCCTTGACCGCGCGGGTGATGGTCAACCGCATCTGGCACTGGCATTTTGGCGAGGGCATTGTCCGTACCCCGGACAACTTCGGCAAGATGGGCGAGCGCCCCACTCATCCCGAACTGCTCGATTACCTGGCCGCGCGATTTGTCGAAGGCGGCTGGTCGATCAAAAATATGCACCGCCTCATCATGCTGTCGGGCGCATACCGATCGAGCACCGCGGCGTCCGAGGCCACCCTGAAGGCCGATCCCGAGAATCGTCTCTTCTCTCGCTACCCTCGCAGAAGACTGTCGGTCGAAGAACTTCGCGACGGCCTGCTCGCCATCGACGGGACGCTGGACTTGACCATGGGCGGCACGCTGCAAAAGGGCTTCGGCACGGACTCGGAGAACTCCAACGACCGGCTCAGCCTGAATCCCGAGAAGATCCAGCGCCGCATGGTCTATCTGCCCCTGCGGCGAGCGAACCTGCCGTCGCTGCTCAACCTCTTCGATTTCGGCGACGCGACCACCACCAACGGCAAGCGTGTCGTCACCAACGTAGCGCCGCAGGCGTTGTTCGCCATGAACAGCGAGTTCGTCGCCGAGCGGTCGAAGCGGCTTGCCTCCCAGTTGTTGACCGGCCCTCAGGCCAGTGACAGCGCGCGTCTGGAGCGAGCCTATCTGCGCACCGTCAATCGCAAGCCGGCCGCGGAGGAGATCGACGCCGGCCTCAGCTACATCTCGAGCTTCGAAAGGCGCTTTGGCGGCGAGTCCGCGCGCGCCAAAGCCTGGAGCAGTTTCTGCCGCATTCTGCTCGCTTCGAACGAGTTCATCTACGTCGACTGAAGGGCGCCTATGGATCTCTCGCATTTCTATCGGAGCAACGAAAAGCCGATGACCCGCCGCGCCGCGTTGCGTGCCGCCGGCTGTGGATTCGGCTATCTGGGCCTGGCCGGGTTGCTCGCGGAGGAAGCCGCGGCCGCGCGGCTCGACAACCCTCTCGCCGCCCGCGCCCCGCACTTCGAGCCCAAGGCCAAGCGCGTCATCTTCCTGTTCATGCATGGCGGACCGTCGGCCGTGGATACGTTCGATCCGAAGGAACGGCTCGAGAAAGACCACGGCAAGCCCCTGCCGTTCAAGCGGCCCCTCGCCTTCTCCGATGCGCCTGCCGGGCCGTTGATGAAGTCGCCCTGGCCATTCAAACCCGGCGGGCAGAGCGGCATTCCCGTCAGCGACCTGTTCCCGCACGTCCGCGAGGTCGTCGACGACCTCTGCCTGGTTCGCTCGATGGTGGGCGAGGGTGTCGACCACGGCGCTGCCCTGCTGCAAACCTTCACCGGATCCAGCACCTTTGTCCGGCCCAGCATGGGCTCCTGGGTCGTCTACGGACTCGGCACCGAGAACCAGAACCTGCCGGGTTTCATCACCATCAAGCCCGCTCTCTCGCACGGCGGCGCCAAGAACTGGTCGTCGGCGTTCCTGCCCGGCGCCTATCAGGGGACCGCCATCGGGCATTCCGGCCTCAAAATCGACGAGTTCAAGGGCGAGCCCATCGAGTATCTGTTGAACAAGGGCTTCACGACCGACGAGCAGCGGTTCGAACTCGACATGCTGCAGAACATCAACCGCCGGCACCAGGCCATGCGGCAGAGCGATCCGCAGTTGGAGGCCCGGATTCAGGCCTTCGAACTCGCGTTCCGCATGCAATCGAAGGCGCCTGAAGCCTTTGAAGTGGACAAGGAATCGGAAGCCACCAGGAAACTGTACGGCCTCGACAATCCCACGACGGCGGACTTCGGCTGGCAGTGCCTGTTGGCCCGGCGGCTCTCCGAGCGCGGGGTCCGCTACGTCCAGTGCACCCACAGCTACAAGTGGGACCAGCACGGCCAGTTGTTCGTCAAGCACACGGAGAATGCGGCCGAGGTGGACAAACCGATCGCCGGCCTGGTCCGCGATCTCAAATCGCGCGGCCTGTTGAAGGATACGCTCGTGATCTGGGCCGGCGAGTTCGGCCGCACTCCGGTGTCGCAAGGCGGCGACGGGCGCGACCACAATCCCTACGGGTACTCCATCTGGATGGCCGGCGGCGGCCTGAAGGCCGGGTTCATCTACGGGGCGACCGACGAAATCGGGTATCACGCGGTGGAAGACCGGATGCACATTCACGACTTCCACGCCACGGTTCTGCACCTGATGGGGTTTGACCACGAGAGGCTGACCTACCGCTACAGCGGCCGCGATTTCCGCCTCACCGACGTCGCCGGCGTGGTGGCGAAGAAGATTTTCGCCTGATCCTTCGGTGAGCAGGTGGCCCTCAGGCCGCCGCTGGCGAGAGAATAGGGCGTATGCTTGTCGCCCTCCTGCTCGCCGGACCCTGGCAGTTGTTCGTCGATGATCACCTGATCGCCGAGAAACAGGGTGTCGCGCGCACCTACCACGCCTTCGAGAAACACGCCGCAAACCCGGTGGTACGCGCGGAAAAACCGTGGGAAGGCCACGTTGTTTACCTCTATGGCACCGTATTGAAGCAGGCCGGCTTGTATCGGATGTGGTATCACATCTCGGACAAGAGCCGTTACCGAACCGCCTATGCCACCAGCCGGGACGGGCTCCAGTGGGACCGGCCGGACCTGGGCAAAGGGGACAACCTCCTGTTCCCCGACTCCTTCGGAGGCCACATGCCCCAGGTGATCCACACGCCCGGGGACGTCGAGCCTTACAAGATGATGCTCTACGACTACGGGCGCACGCCGCCGGAGTTCCTGGTGAGCGGGTTTCTCGCCTTCGGGTCGAAGGACGGCGTGCGCTGGCGCGCGCTGGGCCGCGAGCCGGCCTTGCCGGATCCCGGCGACGTGGGAAGCTTTGTCTGGGATCCGATCGAGCGCCGCTTTGCCGGCTATCCGAAAACATTCTCGTGGGTGCGCGGCTATCGCCGCCGCTCTGTCGGCTTCACCGCCACCCGGGACTTCTCCCGTTGGCCTCCGGCTGAATTGATCCTGACGCCGGACCGCTTCGACGACCGGTGGATCAAGTCCGAAGGACAGCACACCGATTTCTATGGCCTGAGCGCCTTCGCGTACGAATCGCAGTACCTCGGACTGCTGTGGGTGTTTCGAATCAGCGAAGGGTCGAATCACGGACCCATTTTTCTGGAGCTGGTCACCAGCCGCGACGGCATCACCTGGCAGCGGGAGGAAGGCGAGCGGCCGCCCGCTCTGCCGCTGGGACCTCCGGGAACCTGGGATCAGGGCATGGTGTTCCCTGCCAGCCATCCTCTGGTCGAAGGAGACCGAGTGAAGCTTTACTACGGCGGGTTCACCGACGAGCACACGGGAAAAGGCGTCGGGGCGATCGGGCTGGCAACACTGCGAAAAGACGGATTCGCGTCGCTCGACGGCCGGGGCGAGGTGACCACCAAGCCGCTGACCGGCCTTTCGGGCACACTGCGCGTGAACGCCGCCGGCACGCTTCGGGTGGAACTCCTGGACAAGGCCGGCGGGGTGTTGCCCGGGTTCAGCCGGGAGGACTGCGTTCCGATTCAAGGCGACGGCGTGGATCTGGCCGTTCGCTGGAAGCGCGGTTCGCAGTTGCCGGTGCGTGCCTCGCGCGTCCGCTTTGTTCTGGAACCGGCATCGCTCTACTCGTTTCGAGCGGGAGGCCCCCTCGCACTCGCCACGCCGGAAAAAGCGAAGCAGGTCGCCGGCGGCGCGGAAGGAACCCGGCATCTCGGCCGCGAATTCACGCTGTCCGCGCGGGCGCGGCCGGGCAATCAGCGCATGACGCTGTTCGGCCGGTATCGCGGCTCGGGTGAACCGGCGACCGGAGAACTGCTCTTCGATGTGAATGCGGCCAGTGGAGTGGTGCGGTTGATCGTAAGCGGGCAAAGCGTCGAATCGAAGCCACGTTTCTTTCGCGACAAACGTCCTCACCATTTTGCGGCGACGTATCGAGGAGGCCGGGTCCGGCTGTATCTGGATGGCCTGCTGATTGGCGAAGACTGGGTCCGGCCGGGATCTGCGCACCTGTTCCACGACGGCACGCTCATCCGCCACTTCGGCGAACGGGGCGTCGCGTCGCTGGCGGGAATCCACCTGGGGGACGATTTGGAAATCAACCCGGAGGCGGCGAAGCATTCGCGAGTCATCTGGCGGGCGCTGGAAGCCTCTGAAATCGCCCGCTTGCACGAGAAGCCCTGAGGGACGAGGGAGGTCTTTGCTACGCGGCGTGCATCGCTCGTGGCCGCGCCCGGCGATGGACGGAAATTTTTTTATCGAAACAAAACACGGCCAAATTGGGCGTAACTCATTGATTTTCTGCAAGATCGTAGCTTGACCCCAATCGAAACGTAACGAAACAAGCGAAACAAACGAGAGGCCTGAGTGCAGAGTACGGGACCAGGGTGTGGGACTGCGTCGGGACTGCGCATTCATCGAAAACGCTGGCACGGCGTGAGAGGGCAAGCAGTGGGGGTCGATGGGGCGGGAAGTCCTGTGCACGATGAGCTCTCTGTGGTCAGGATAGCGGCCGATGGAAGAATGGAAATTTTCGATTTCTCCATGTTCTTGAGAACAAGAGAAGAATAAAAAAATAACCATTGAGACGGGAAGATGGACGACCCCAAAAACGCCGAGGAGGAGTTCCCGGTCTCCAGGGGGGCGAGTCTACGGCGAACGAAGACGTAACATGCTGGAGGGCGAGGCCGAAGGGACCAGTCCGCCGGACTCGGCCACAAAAAAAAGCGCGTCTGCACCCACCTGACCCTAGTTTTCCCGGGTGGCGCTGGAGGCGATGAAGGAACTGGGGCGGTTGTGGTCGCTGGAGGCGGGATACCGGAAGCCGGCGGGCGGTGGCGGGGAGGAGAACCCGAGCAGTCGGGAATGGAACGCTGCGGGAAGTGCTTCGGCGGTTCCCTGGGGCGGAGGAGGCGCTGCTGGAGGTGGCGGAGCGGACCGCGCGGGAGGATGAGGAGAGAGGCCGGACGGCGTGATCGCGAGTCGGCTCCCCGTCGGGCACTCGCAAGCAACGGTAGGGCAAGCGGGTAGCGTGTCCGCGATGGCACCGGTTTGCCCAAATGGGTGGGCACTGTCATGCCTGGCGGACGCGCCAAGTCTCCAGGCCATTGGACGGTGCTAGCATGTTTAATTCGGTAGCCTTCGAGTAAGTTTGAACCTCCATCGCACACCAGAGGCCCCCATGCGGCTTGTCGCGTTCCGCGTTCGTGAGTTTCGGTCGGTCGACGATAGCGGTTGGATCGAAACTGATCAGGTGACCGCCATGATCGGCACCAACGAGTCGGGAAAAACCAACGTCCTGATTCCGCTTTGGAAGCTCAACCCGGCTAAGGACGGCGCGATCGATCCGATCGCTGACTACCCCCGTAAGCGGTATCATGAGCTTCGCGCGATGGAGAAGAAGCCAGTCTTCATCGAAGCGAAATTCGAACTGGCTGACAGCGATGCCGAGCAAGTATCGGAACTACTGAAGGTTCCGGTCGAGCGCGCCCGCGAGGCGGTCGTGAGCCGCGATTTCGATGGGAATTACAGCGCCACCTTCCCCAAGGCGTCGACCGGCGCAGCGATCGAGAAGAAGGCAGTGCTCGCCGCAATAGACGCCGCACTCACCGAAATGAAGGCGTCGGGCGTGGATGATGACGAACAGTTACGGGAATCGATGGTGGGCACGGCTACGGCGGCGAAGACGATCGCAGAGAGCGCCGGAGAGATCATAGAAACCAAGGCGATCGAAGCGATCGTGGTTGAATTGGAAAAGGCGGTGCCAGACGAGCCGCCGGTGGATTCAGTCGTTTCGGCACGCTTTGCGCAGCTCGTGAAGGTCGTCAGGGGCTTCTCGGCAGCCAACGCGAACGTGTTGACCGCATGCGACCTCGTAGTCGAGCGGTTGCCGAGATTCGTGTACTACTCGAACTACGGCAATCTCGACTCCGAGATCTATCTCCCCCACGTTATTGAAAACCTCAAGCGGACGGACCTCGGGCAACGCGAGCAGGCCAAGGCTCGAACGCTGAAGGTTCTGTTCGACTTCGTGAATCTTAGCCCCGAAGAGATTCAGGAAATGGGCCAAGACGTCAACATCCCGGCCGGCAAGCTGACACCTGAGCAGGAGAAACAGATTTCTGCAATCGCGGAAAGGAAGAAGGAACGCGACATTCTCCTGCAGTCTGCGTCCACTCAGTTGACGGTTCGGTTTCGCGAGTGGTGGCAGCAGGGCAACTATCGGTTCCGCTTCGCAGCAGACGGCAATCATTTTCGCATATGGGTGTCCGATGACAAGCGGCCCGAGGACATCGAACTTGAAGCCCGGAGCACTGGCCTTCAGTGGTTCTTTAGCTTCTACCTGATCTTCCTTGTCGAGAGCAAGGACTCCCACGAGGGCGCGATTCTACTACTCGACGAGCCGGGTCTGTCACTGCACCCGCTCGCACAGAGCGACCTGTCTGCGTTCTTCGATGGCCTGTCGGATACGAACCAGTTGATCTTCACGACGCACTCGCCCTTTATGGTCGATGCCGACAACCTCGACCGCGCGCGGGCCGTCTTCTCGGACGAGAAGGGTGTCACGCAAGTGTCGCCGGACCTCCGCGCGCCGGCTGATAAGTCCGACCGCTCGAGATCGGTCTACGCCGCGTACGCAGCTGTACGCATGTCCGTGTCGGAGACGATGTTGCTCGGATGCCAAGCCGCCGTCGTCGAGGGCCCGTCCGATCAGCACTACCTATCCGCGATAAAAAACTACTTGATCGGCAGAGGATACTTGGCACCTTCACGTGAGATTCTCTTCCTCCCGGGGGGTGGCGTGAAGGGAGTCAAGGCGATCTGCGCCCTCGTGATGGGCCGCGATGATGAATTGCCTTTCGCGCTATTGGACGGCGACGACACCGGCGTTCGTTTCGCCAACGGCCTCAAGAGCAGCCTCTACCAGGCTGAACAAACGCGCGTCCTGCTCGTCAGCGACTTCTTGTCGGTCGCCAATGCCGAGATCGAAGACTTGTTTCCACCCGCTTTGATCGCAAAGGTCGTCGACCGATACTTGGTAAAGCCGGCTGATCTAGATGAGGACTTCGCAACCATACTGAAGGCCGGAGAACCAATCGTTCCGCAGATTGAGTCGTACGCGGGGGCCCACAAGATTGACCTCCTCGAAGGCTGGAAAGTCGATGTCGCCAAGCGGGTGAAGGGGGCGGTCCTCCGGTCGAAGGAAGACCCGTTGAAGGGCGCTGATTCCTACGTGGAAGTGTGGCAGAAGCTCTTCGCAGCTATCCATCCCGCTAAGTAATGCGCTTGGGCGGGCCGCCGGTGAGTTCGCGGCACTCCGATTCGGGTGTTGGGGCAGCGTCAAGTGCATTGTCGGGGCCCGCGCAGAATTCGCGTGACATTGAACACCTATGTCTTCTTGTAGCGTACTGCACCTGCCCTACACGCACTGGCCAACCACGCCTCTAACGTATTCGAAAGCCTGATAAGATCAGCCATACTATGCCAGCCACGTTTCTTCTGTGCCTTCTCTCATTGATTTTTTCGCTCGGTGCTCAGTCCCCCCCGGCGAAACTTTCACAATCCCTCCTGTTGGTCACACTGCGCCACATAATCCTCCTTGTGGCGCCGGTGACGTCGTCGATCTTTACAACACGGCCGCACAGTATGCCTCCGGCGTAACGACGGGAGTGGCGAGTATAAACGACATTAAATGGGCGGTTCGCCAATCAGGGCTGGTCAAGAGCGAACATGCGAGCTGTTTAGCGATTGCACGGTGGTCGATTGACAACGAGAAGTTTGGCTCAATTCTGGGGGTCGTGATATCAAGCACCCATGTGCTTCAAGACGCGGCGGTACAGCCAGACAGACAAAGTTGCCCCCGACCGGGCCGGGCGGGTTAGCGGCTTTGCGGCCGCAGCAAGCACAAGGACGGAAACCGGAACCGTGGTCTTTGACCCCCTAAAGGCCGACCCCCTAAAGGCCTCGCAGACTGACTGCCGGGTGGGTGAAAGGATCCCTTATGCCCAGGCAGCAGCAAGCCCGTCGTCATGTCAGGCAGCGTATTGAAGAGCACTTCACGAAACCATTCAACGCCTGCAACGTCCTAATGAGCAGCAAACAATACTGGCTTTGCGGTCGGTTAGATCATTCAGGAGGTTCGTCAATGTTAAGGTGGTCTCCCAATCGCCGTCACCGTCATAACGCGGTGTTCGGTGGTTTTACCTGGATAGTCGTACTAGGGGTATTCGTGACATCAGCCGCTATCGCCAAAGACTTGTCTGTTGACGGCGGGGGAAGCGTGCGGGGTGACAGCGGAACAGACCGGGGCGACGGGGGCGGAGATAGGGGCGGGGGTAGCGTGCGGGGCAACGGAGGGGGAACGTCCGGTGGCGCAGTTGTGTCGGGTAGCGGTGGTGGAAAGTCCGCTGGCGGGCGAACTAGTAGCAGGGGCAACCGCGCATCTGGCAATGTGGGCAACCAGACAAAACAAGACGGTTCTGCGCGAACAAGCGATGCACAGAGAACCATGGACACAAATATGAAGAACGCCGACGTGGTTCATGGGCGGCTAACCAAGGAAAAGGACACGGAGGCCCTGCGAGACACGAGCCACGACAGGAGATTGAAGGTGAATGACCGCATTTCGGTGGGCGTCAAACCGGAGAACGGCGGCGCTACCGTAAACGTCAAAGTGACAGAAAAGCCCAAAAAGTAAATTCAGCGAATCTGGACTTCGGTATGGCTGCCGCCGGCCTGCGTTCACTGCGCCATAATCGTGCCTAAAAGCCCGGCGAAGCCATCCGCAGGCACCGGCCCGCGCTCGGAAGGGCCGTTTTGATCCATTCGGCCACCCGAGTCAGGCAATTGGTGTAATCTTTGGGTCCGGGAAGCTCAAAACGGAAATCCCGGATTAAATAGCCAGCCACACTGGCTTCCACCGGAGGTTAGGTAACGATGGCCGACCATGCAAAGCATGTCGATGATAGGAACGAGGAAATACGGACGGTGACCGTTGGCCCGGTTTCGGCGGGCCACGGGGATCCACAGGGTGACTACGATGAGAGCTGCACCGAGTTTGTGGGGGCGCGCAACAAAATCACGGTTCTAGCGGCGTACATGCCGCTCGGATCCCAGGTGAAGCAGATTCGACTCTATTCAGTCGGTGCGAAAGGAGGAACCTGGCATGAGAACGCGCCTTGCGCTGATGTTGAGTGGGCGCGCTGGTTACAACCGAAGCAGTACAATAGCGGGGAGTATCTCCGCGTCGATGGGAAGTTCAAGAACTGGAGCCATGACCGGACCCGGAACATCAAGATGGAAGTCGACTACGTTCCTCCTCCCGGGGCGGAGTGAAAGAAGCCGAAGTGCTTCCTTAGAAACGGTCTGCGAAAGTCGGGCGAGAAAACTCACGAACATATGCCCGCACGCCCCGCACGTCAGGCCTGTTGATAGTCCATATTGGCGCCCGCGAGCACGGCCAAAGTAGACCGCGAACTTCGATCCGAACTACCGGTTGACCCTGGATATCAATCCGAGGGAGAGCGGCAACGCGGGCAGAGATGGAATCACCTACGTCGCGGGGACGGTGGTGAACCTGGAAGCGGAGCCCAACGATTGTTACGTGTTCCAGGCGTGGAGCCCGAACGCTCCGGGCGGGGTGGTGACGATGACGGAGCCAAAGACAGTGACCGTGGCGTTCGCGCCGGACGGGGCGAAGGCAGTGAGCCAAGTGCAGGTAACCGGCGGCACGCTCGAATACAACCCGGGGACTCAGCGGTATCAGCAGTCGGTGACGCTCCACAACTACGGCGGCGCGCTGACCGGTGTCGCCTTGGTGTTGGACGGCTTGACCGGCGTCGCGGGGTTGTACCAGCCCAGTGGAAGCACGTATTGCGCGCTGCCGGCGGAGAGCGCGTTCCGGGAAGTGGGCACGATGGCGGCGGGGCAGTCGGTGGCACTGACGTTGGAGTTTCCGGGACCGCAGAACGGGCCATTCGGCTACACGGCCCGGGTGCTGGCGGGCGCTGGGCAGAGATAGTCGAAGCCGCAAGGATTGGATCCAGACGAGCGTAACCCGCGGGCTAACGCCCGCGCCATGCGCCGGTCGGAGACCGGCGCCACGGGAAAAGGCCAAACTCGACCCCACTTGTGCGAAGGGGTCGATTCGATCGAATATTCTCAGAAGGGAGCACCGGAAAAGGATCCCCCGAGGACGTGACGCGACACCTTCATCACAACGGTTGCGATCTCGCATTTGAAGTGGAGGGCAGTGGACCGCCAGTCGTGCTGATTCAAGGCGTCGGCGTCCACGGATCGGGAGGCGGCCCCAGGTCCAGGATCTCGTCACCGGGTACCAGTGCCTGAGCTTCGACAACCGGGGATCGGACAAAGCCAACCGGCGCCGGTGTCGCTGACGGTGGAAGGTCCTGGCCCATGGGACCCAGGTGGACGTCACGCTGGCGGACTCGGGCTTGAAAGACGCGGCCACGGGAGACGGCGTGTATACGGGGACGTTCACGCCGTCCGGCGCCGGCGATTACATCGCGGTCGTGAAGTTCAGCGGGACGTCGGGGTCGGGCGCGTATTCGCGCAAGGCCGTGACGACGTTTCGGGTGGAGACGCCGAAGGCCAGCCTGGTGTCGTTTCAGGAGACAACGCCCGATGACGACGAAGACGGCCGTGCCGACCGGTTGGTGATCGCGACCAACGTGACGGTACAAACGGCGGGGGAGTATCAGGCGGATATCACCCTGACCGCGAGTAACGGGGAGACGCTCAACGCGAGGGCACGCCGACCCTGGGAACAGGAAGGAGTCAAGTCGGGTAGAGGTTGGCAGTCACCTGATCGACCCAACGATGAAGGTAGTCCCGCCGGAATTCAGGCACCGACATGACCGCCTTCCGTGCCTCCTCCAGGAAGGCTTGGGTTCCGCCGGCGTTCCCCTGCCGGTGAGCCAGTACGGATCTCAAAAGAAATCGCGGAACCGAGTTCTTTGAACCGAAGCCTCGCATGGTGGGATAGTTTGCCAGAATCTTCCAGTCTGGAAACTCGAGAAGGTGGGCCAGATCCCTTGTGTTCTCGCACAGCGAAAACCAAGCTGCCCCGTCGGTGTCAAGGGCGGTCAGAGCGTCTGCCGCGGTGATGAAGGTGGTTGGCCCTGACACCGACGCCTGGTTGTCCGACGTCAGCCACATCTGTAGATGGCATTCCTCCAGCTTGGGACGAGCCTCGTCGCGCCGGTTTGTTCTGACGGGTGATCCATCTGACAGGTCGGGCCAGAATACCCCCACGCCAATCCGAAAACATTCGCGGGAATACCCGTATTGCTTGCGCTGACGAGGGTCTGGCGGGGCAAACGAGACAACGTGAACACCCTCTCGGGTTGGGCGATGGGCCAATCGATCGGTGAACTCCGAGAAGCCAAGCTTGCGAAGGCTCGGCCACAGGCCGCTTCGGGGCGTAACGGTCGCCGCCGGTTGATGGGAAGCGGTGTTGGCCCGCGAGCCGGCAGACCACGTTGAAGCGAAAAGCCGCGAGCGTTCCCTCAACACCGAGGGACTGAGGTCGGCATTTGGCCTCCATTCTCCCAATCGCAAGAGCAGGTCACGGGATCGTCTGGTCTCGAAGTCAATTGATGCCGGCGTGCTCAGGATCGGGCTGAAAATCTCTTGGATCGAGCCAATGACTGCGTCGATGTCGCGAATCGAATCGAGGGCGAAATCGCGGGTTGGTGTTGCCGAATGCGTCAACAACCGCAACACCGCAAACAAGTCGTGCCAAACCAGGGATCCGGGCCCTGTATAGACTCCTGGCCCCAGTTGCTCGGGCAAACCGGGCGGAGGGTCGCCGCCCGACATCCAGGCGACCACGGCATTGAGGTTCGCGAGCGCGCCAAACCACCTTGGCGCCAGATCTTTCAGCTGGTCTCGCACCTCTTTGAATACGGCACCTGCTGAGTGCCCTTCCCGATCGATGTAGAAGACGTCTGCTCGTGCGAATCCATCGATGGGCGATCGCTTCTCGATATGTGCGCGAAACGAACATTGAGCCTCGTGCGGCAAAGGACGGCCGGACGAGTCCTTCTTGATCCACGGGTCTTCCAGGCTGCCAAGAACGTAGACTCCGAGGTGAAGGGCAAACGAGTACGTGGTGCACCCGATTCCCTCCGCGAGATAGGAATTGAAGGACTGAAAATTGACGACATCGACCAGCGGTTCCCGGTAGCGCCAGGCATTCCGGCTGTCGAACCTGGAAAATCCTTGAGCACGAAGGACCGGCCAGATTTCCGATCGAATGAGCTTGTTGACGACCCGGCTGTTCATTGCCTTTCAGATTAGCGGCAGCGACCGAGATCACTCCAGTACCCGCCAAACGTCTTGACTGAGGACGATCACCTGCCAGAGAATACGATGACCGGCGTGCCCCGGGCTTGAAGATTGATCAAGACCCCGGAATGGTGAGTTCTGTGCCGGAATCAGCATGTTCACCAAAAACTTCACATCTCTTGGATTACGAGCCTTTGGGCAGCAGGTTCCACAGCGTTTCGGAACAGGCGGCGCGGCGCCCATTCATGTCGATCATCTGATGAACACGAAGATCAACCTGCCGGAATCCGCCGGCGAGGGCCGGCCACGGCACTCCTGTGGGTCTGAGAATCGTGTTGACCGGCCGGCGGGAGATCCTGTCGCGCATGACCGCCTCCGCGCCATCGTAGATGGAGGGCTGAACCTGCCCGAGGCGCGCAAATGATCAGCAGGCGTGGTTTGCTCAAGAGCAGTCCTTTGGCGGCCGGGTTGGTGACCGGCAGATCGCACTCGAACGCTCAGACTTCAGCGTCGGAGGGAATGGCCCCTAAAGGCGCCCCGGTTCCCCGGTTGGGACGGCGCCCGATTGCTGGACGGAGCAACAAATACCTCTTCGTGGACGACCACGACATCGAAGCGATCGACAACCTGGCGCGCCGGCTGCATCAGCCGCAAAAGTTCGCCAACAACGTGGTGATTCGCGCCGAACACCGCTGGGAGAACGCTGGGATCCAGGTTCGCACAACGCCTGTGTGGTTGCCCGACGAGAAGCTCTTCAAGATGATCTATCTGACGAGCGCCGAGGGACCAGACCCCGTGGTTACGTTGGATGTGACAGGCGCGCCCAAGGGAATGGAGAGCCATGCCTGCTACGCGACGTCGGCCGACGGGATCAACTGGGAGAAACCGTTTCTGCGCCTTTATGACTGTCCGGCGCTTACTTGGCGCGGCACCCCTATCGGCAAGGAGAACAACATCGTTCCGAGCGCGGCGGGCCTGTTGCAGGGGCCGGTCTACGATCCTCATGATCCCGACCCGCGGCGGCGCTTCAAAGGGCTGCGCTATAGCGGGGGCAAGCTCCAATCGGCGGCCTCCGCCGACTTCCTGCGCTGGGAAGCCTTGGCTGTCCCCTCGCTGCCTAGCAAGGACGAGTCGCATCTGACCTATGACGCCGCCGAGCGGCTGTTTATTGCCACGGTCAAACTAAAGGGACCGTATGGGCGGTCATGGCATCTGATCACAAGCCCGGATTTCGAGCACTG
Source organism: uncultured Solibacteraceae bacterium (assembly GCA_964529305.1). Lineage (GTDB taxonomy): Bacteria > Acidobacteriota > Terriglobia > Bryobacterales > Bryobacteraceae > CAZGUX01. The sequence continues at coordinate 34,613 of CAZGUX010000212.1, forward strand.
GCAGGAGCATGGGCTTGTGTTCCACGCGGACCAGGTGGATCAAGAGAACGGCAATGCCCGCTTGCGGCGTTTCTTCGACGACCCAGCCTATTTGAAGCCGATCTTCAACCGCCCCGAGGAGTGGCGCACCGATGTCTACAACTTCCCCGTCTTTCCCTATGAAGGACTCTACCTGGCCACGCCGGTGATGCATCACTGGTCGGGCAAACATTCGCCCCTCTATGAGAATGTAGACAGCCGAAAATCCGTGGAACTGACCGCCAGCCGTGATTTGCTCCACTGGCATCGGGTCGCCGACCGAGCCCCGTTCCTGGAATTGTCACCAGTAGGGGATGGCAGCGCCTACGACACGGGCCAAGTCGTTGTCGCCAACCAACCAGTAGTCCGCAATGACGAGCTTTGGTTCTACTACAACGCGTTTCGCTACCGCTCCATGACTCTTGCGGACACGCTGCAGCGCAAGTACCTCGACAGCAGCGCACTTTGCGTGGCGCGTTTGCGCATGGACGGTTTTGTCTCGTTGAAAGGGGGCCTCGAGTGGGGTTCTGTTTCGACCAAACCGATCAAGGTGACGGGCCAACTCTTGCTCATGAACTGTGATTCCTGGCGCGGGCGGGTTCTGGTGGAGGTTTCCGACGCCGCCACCCGCCGGCCGATTCCAGGCTTCACGCGCGCGGAGTGTCAGCCCGTCATGGTCGACCGCATCAATGAGGTGGTGCGGTGGAAGGCCAAGAACGATCTGGCAGACCTGCTGGGCAAGACGGTGCGACTGACGTTTCATCTCTGGAATGCCGAATTGTATTCTTTCTGGTTGGGCGCCTCTAGAGACGCCTGATCGTCCTCGCCAGCGAGTCCTCGCGATCTGGCACCGCGACCCGAGGAAGGTGATTGCTCATCAAACACCCGCTTCGGCGTGGCATCCACGGAGATCGTGGCTGGGAAAAGGCATCCAGTCAAGAAATGCGCGAAGCGGTTGTCCCGGGCTTTCGGAGTTCGAGGTTCTCCCCTTCTTCCAGAAGCCCGTCAAGCATTTGTCGCTAATGGATACTCAGGTGTATACTGTGATTCCCGCCGGGGACCGAGATTTGAGGTCCCTGGTAGCGTTGGAGACCCTTTGAGAATTGCGACAATCGGTGTGGTGTGCCTGGCCGCTCTCCCACTCAGCGGCGTCGAGCCGGCAAGTGATCCGGTGGTTTGCTGCAACGAAGCACGGGCATTTTTGAACGGAGTGCGGCGGACGGAGCAGAGGACGCCAAAGAGGAACGTGTTTGTCGACGACACGGTGATCGACAGTCTGCAGGACGTCCGGCGCACCTTGCACCAACCGGAAAAGTACGGCGCCGTGATCCGCGAGGACCGGCCGTGGGAGGGAACGATCCAGACCCGGACCGGTCCGTCGTGGAATCCGGAGAAGAAATTGTGGATGCTCTGGTATTTCGCCTCGGGTGGTACCGGCTATGCCACGTCAAAAGACGGGATTCACTGGGACAAACCCGTGCTGGGTCTTCGCGAGTACAAGGGCTCGAAAGAGAACAACCTGGTGAACGAGATCGTCTGGTTCGCCTTGTACGATCCCAAAGATCCCGATCCGAGCCGGCGTTACAAGGGTGTGACGCCCAAACTGAAGGTCGCCGCGGCCGGAGGCGGCTTCGCCCCCGCGGTCTCTCCCGACGGTTTGAATTGGAAGATCCTGGAGGACTCATTCATTCTCAGCCAGGACGAGGCAAACCTGTATCACGATGCCGACCGCAACCAGTTTGTCTTCACGGTCAAGCATCAGGGGCCGTATGGGAGATCGGTGTATCTCACGCTCAGCCGGGATTTCGAGCACTGGACAGACCCTCGCGACTGTTTGATCTTCCATGCCGATAAGCGCGATCAGGATCTGGGGCGCAAGTGGATCGAACAGCGTTTCTCCGAGACCACGCTGCAGCACCCCGAATACAATATTCCCTCCGAGTACGGTGTGCAGGTGTACAACATGGCGGTGTTCCGGCATGGCGACCTGTATTTTGGCCTGCCGGCGATGTACCACCAGACCGGCCGGGTTTCGAAAGACTGGGAGGGGTTCGATAAGTACAACCTGGCCGAGGAGATTCGCAAGGCCGTGCGTTTGTACGGGGACTGGACCGGCTTCCACCACCTGCAGTTGATTTCGAGCCGGAACCTGGTGGATTGGCAGCGGGTGGGAGGGCGCCAGCCGTTCATCGACGCTTCTCCGGCGAAAAGCGGCGCGTATGATCTCCAGACCATCATGCCCGCTGCCCCGGTCGTGCGGGGCGACGAAATCTGGTTCTATTACACCGGCATCAGGAACTATGCGTACGTCACCTCCGGCCGGCCCGACGCGGGGGGGATTTGCCTCGCCAAACTACGCCTGGACGGGTTCGTTTCCCTCGATGCGGGTGACGCGGGCGGGAGCGTTCTGACCAAGCCGATGGTCGTCGATGGCGACAACTTGCGGGTCAATCTGGTAGCGTCCAAGGGAGACGTGCGGGCCGAGATTCTGGACGCGGCCGGCAAACGAGCGCTTCCGGGTTATACGATCGAGGAAAGCGTCGCCGCGCGCGGAGATCACGTGGATGCGGAACTGCGCTGGCGCGCGGCCAGGATCTCCGCATTGAAGGGGCGGACGGTGAGGCTGCGGTTTGCTTTGCGGAACGCGAGCCTCTATGCTTTCCGGTTCTGATCAACGATCCTGGAGAATCGCCTGGCCATTCGGCTTGGGCCAATCGCTATACTCCTAACCGAGCCGGACTGTTTTCCCCGATGGGCAAGATGCGGAGTCAGCGGAGATCTTGGTGGCTGCTCTGTCTCGCGGCAGTAGGATTGACGCTCGCGGTCGGAGTCTACCGCACCGCGGGTCTCTTCCCGGCTGCCTCCCCTGGCGAAGAGGCGCGGACTCACCGCCAGAACGCGGACCCCCGCCAGTGCGCCGCATGCCATGCGGACATCGATCGGACCTATCGGAAAACCGGCATGGGCCGGTCGTTCTACCGCCCCTCACCGCGAAACATGCCGGAAGACTCGGTGAAGAGCAGCCTCTTCGATCACCGCGCCACGAACACCCGGTATGAGGTGGTCCAGCGGGGCGGGGACTATTTCCAGCGCCGTTGGCAGGTGGGAAGGGCCGGGAACGAACTCAATCTCCGCGAGTGGAAGATCGATTTCATCATGGGGTCCGGCAACCACAGCCGGAGCTACCTGGAGAAAGGCCCCGGCGGCCGGCTGAGCGAACTTCCCCTGGCCTGGTATTCGGAAAAGGGCGGGTACTGGGGGATGAACCCCGGCTACGATACGGACCGCGTGATCATGCCGCGAAGAATCGTTTATGAGTGCATGTTCTGCCACAATGGCTATCCGGAGATCCCGGCCGGCAACGACCGATGGGGCAGCGAGCCTGTCTACCGGGACCCGCTGCCGGAGGGAATCGATTGCCAGCGATGCCACGGGCCTGGCGCCGATCATGTGAAGGCGGCGAGCGTCTCCCGTCAGCGCGCGCGCGAAACCATCGTCAATCCATCCCGGTTGAACGCGGAACTGCAGATGGAAGTATGCATGCAGTGTCATCTCCAGACCACCAGTTTCCGGCTGCCGGGGGCCATCCGGCGATTCGACCGCGGGCCGTTCTCCTACCGGCCCGGGGAACCGCTCGGAGATTTCATGATCGTTTTCGACCGGCCGGCGGACAGCAAACGCGAAGACCGGTTTGAAATCGCCAGCTCGGCGTACCGGCTGCGCCAATCGAAGTGTTTCACCCGGAGCAAAGGCTCGCTCACCTGCACCACTTGCCACAATCCGCATAGCGCGCCGAGCGGGCCCTCCGCCACGAATCACTACGCAAACACCTGCCGGAAGTGTCATGCCACGGCACTGCAAGGGCTGGTTGGGCCGGGCAGGCATCCGGCGGGGGCCGATTGCGTGGCGTGCCACATGCCGAAGCGCAGAACCGATGACGTCGTGCATGTGGTGATGACGGACCATCTGATCCAGAGGAGGAAGCCCTCGCGCGATCCGCTGGCGGAGAAGGAGGAGCGTCACGAAACCGACGCAACTGCGTACCATGGGGAGGTTGTCCCGTACTACCCGGCGCAGCTACCTCCCAAAACGGACAACGACTTGTACGTTGCCATCGCCCAGGTTCAGCACAAGAGCAACCTCGAGAAGGGCGTGCCGCGCCTGACGGCGGCGCTGGAGAGGCAAAAGCCACGCCTGCCTGGCTTCTATTTTGAATTGGGGGAGGCCTGGAGAAACGCCGGAAAGGCGGCGAAGGCGGCCGAGGCCTATCAGGAGGCCGCCCAGCGTGACGCCGGTTCTGCGTTCGTCCTGCGAAGGCTCGGCGACGCCCTATGGAAGTCGGGCCAGACGCCGCGCGCCGCGGAGGTCCTCCAGCGCGCCGTGGAAGCCGCTCCGGACAATGCCAGGGGATGGTACGAACAAGGAATCGTGCTCCTCGACCTGGGACGCAAGACCGAGGCGGCGAACGCACTCGAGCGGGCCGCCACGCTCGATCCCGACCTGCCCGAGGCGCACAACAGCCTGGGGGTCCTCCTGATTGAGGGGGGACAGGGCGCTCGCGCGGAGGATGCCTTTCGATCCGCTCTGCGCGCCAAGCCGGACTTCCCGGACGCGCACACCAACCTCGCCATGCTGCTTGCCTCGAAGGGGGCCCTCGAGGAAGCCGCCGATCACTTTGAAGCCGGACTTCGATACGCCCCCGGGAATACCGAGGAGCGCTGCAACTACGCGGTCGTGCTGGGCCGGATGGACCGCCTCGAAAGCGCGCAGCGCCAACTCGAGACCGTCATCAAGACGGACCCCAATCTGGCAAGAGCCCGCGAGTTGCTGGGAACCGTCCATGCCAGCCAGGGACGACTGGATGAGGCGATACGGGAATTCCTTGTGTTACTCCGGCTCCAACCAGGCTCCCCGCGCGCACACTTGAGCCTGGGTATGCTGATGATCCAAAAACGTGAACCCGGCCGCGCGGCAGAGCACCTGCGAATGGCGTCGCGAGGGTCCGACCCGGAAGCGAGAAACAAAGCACTCGAACTCCTGCGGGGGATTGGCGGCCCCGCGCAATAGCAGCCTCGACGCCGGCGAGGCCGCCGCCAATCGGACCGCTTCAAAGCGGATCGGAAAGGAACTCCGGATAACGCTCGCGCAGCCAGACCCGCAACAGGGACACGGTTTCATCGGACCAGCCTATGTAGGGAGCCCGGCATCGCTGGCTGCCGGTGAAAAAGCCCGCGGCGACCGAGAGGCCTTTATCCGCGACGGGATCGATGCCGCCTTCGCAGCGCTCGCCCAGCCATTCGTCGAGTTCCCGGAAGAACGCGCTGGCGCGTTTCTGCATCACGATGGCCTCCTCCCACCGGCCGTTCCCGGCTTTCTCGAACATCTCCAGCATGAAGGCCGGGCGGGTGCTGACCAGCGAGCTGTACGATCCCCGGACGCCCAGCAACATGCCGGATACCAGCAGATCTTCCCCGACGAAAAACGAGAGCTCCGGAGTCTGCGCGAGGTCAGCCTGCAGGTTGCCGAAATGGCTGCCTGCGAACGTATACTTTACGCCGATGAGACTGGGGGCCACGTCCAGGATGCGCCGGTAGTCGGCCGCGTGCAGAAACCGCTTGGCGCGCGGGATGTTGTAGTGCACCAGCGGCATCTGTGGGCATGCCGTGTGAACATCCTTGAAAAACCGCAGCACCTCCCGGTCGGTCATTTCCATCCAATACGGAACGGTCACCTGCACCGCGCCGACCTGAGGATGCCGGCAGGCGTACTCGAACAGGCGCAGCGTTTTCGCCGTGGCGTCGGCGCAGCAGCCGATCTGCAAGGGCATACCGGCCTCGCCACAGAGGGCCGCCTGCAGATCCACCATCCGCCGGAACTCGTCATATTCCAGCGCGTAGAACTCGCCGGTGCTTCCTGTGGTAAAGATCCCGTCGACCCGCGAACGAATCAACCGGCGGGTGTTTTCGACGTACGATATCTCGTCGAAGGCGAAATCCTCGTCCCAGGCCATGGTGATGGCGGCCCAGATCCCCTTCAGGCTCTGCGCTGTCAATCTCGTCATCGTGTCCCCCAACCAACCTAAGCAGCGGGCAGCTTCAGGAGCGCCAGCGCGTTGTCCCGAAGAATCGCCCGCTTGTCCTCTTCGCTGATTTCCGCCGTTTCGATGCGCCGTCTCTGCATCGCCGCCGAATAGAGCGGCGTGTCGGTGCCGAAGAGGATACGGCGGCAGCCGATCTCCTCGACCGCCCATTCGATCAGCCCGGGAATGATGCTGTTGGCGCTCGATGTATCCACATGGAGATTCCCGTTGCGCGAGGCCTGAATGGCTCGCACCTGGTGACCCAGGTCATTGTCCCAGCCACAACCAAGGTGGGCCAGGATCAAGTTCAGCTCCGGGAAGTCGTTGGCAAAAGGAACGCAATCCTCCGGCAGGCTGTTCTGTTCGCCGCTGTGGGTCAGCACCACCGCCGCATGGCGAGCGGCGAACTCGAAGATCCGGCCGCCTTCCCGTTTGATGGGATACCCGTGCTCTTCCGGATGGATCTTGATCCCGACACACTTGGGATGTTTGAGGCGCTCGGCGGCCTGAATGAACGTCTCGGGCTGGTTGGGATTGAGAATCACCCATTGCAACAGACCGGGCGTCTCCTCGACGACCCTCGCCGCTTCTTCGTTCCCTTTCACCGCGTCGGCTTCGAAGCGGGGAACCAACCCGAGCAAAGGAGACACTACGGTGGTTCCAATCCCCGACCGCCTCGCCCGGTCCTCCACCTGGCTGGCGGTCGCCGTCATGAAACGGTTGTGCAAAGTCAATTCCTTGCGGTAGTACACGCCGTAGTGGCCATGCACATCGATAGCGACAATGTCATTGATCGTCACGAGTTATTCCCAGGTTGTAGGACGAAGTGATTCCGGAATGCTCCTGGCAGGCCTTGCAGACCCGGCCTGCCGTGTCATGGACCGGAGTTCGCGGCTGCTACCACTCCACGCGCGCTTCGAAGTAAATCTGCCGCCACTGGCCGAGGTTGGCCGTGACGCCCGAGTTGTACACCGTATCGTTCGCCCGGGCCACGGTCGCCGAGCTGTTGATGATGAACCCTCCGGTACCCGAATTCCCCTTCGCCGGATGATTGAAGATGTTCATGCTCGTCATCCCGATGCGGAGTCTCGGAAGCCTCTCATCGCTTCCGAAGTGGATGTACTTGTAGGCTCCGGCGTCATAGTTCCAGTAGCCAAGCCCTTCGATGATGCCCATCCCGGCATTCCCGTAGCGGCCTGATGTCGGTCGAACGAAGCAGCTTGTGTCAAAAACCGCGTCCCACCTTCGGTGGCTCGGTTTCCCGCTGCAGATCCGGTCGGTCCGGATCAAAGTCTGGCCGGTGTTGGCTGCATCAAAGCCGCTCCAGAGAGGAGTAAAGTAGTTGCCGGTTCGCGCGAGGAAGAAGCCGGAAATCGACCAGCCGCCAATGATCGTGTTCAGGACGCTGCGTCCCAGACCTTGCGTGTTGCTCAGGAGCGGCCGGCCTTTGCCGAACGGCAGATCGTACACGTACATGGTGCGGAAACTGTGCCGTGGGATGGCCTCGCAGTTCCCCTTGTTCCTGGAGCGGTCGTACGGGTTTTCGCTCGTCGCACCCAGGGCGCCAAAGGAGCCATAGTTCTGCTCGAGACCGCCCTCGTCGTTGTCCGTCAGGCACTTGGACAAAGCATACCCCCCGTTCAGGGTGAAACCGTTTCTCCACTGCCTCTTGAACTCGGTATCGAGGGAGTTGTAGGCCGCGTTGCCGCCCGAATCCGCGTACACCACGCTGAACCATTGCGGGTAGACGAGCCGGTTCTGGGAATATGGGGTCGTGCTCGCCCTGGGCAGACCGATGTTGGCGCGATAGGGGAGATTGGTCGTCCGGCTGCCCGCGTAACTGGCGCGGAATACTATGTCGCCGGGCAGCTTCCGTTCGCCGGTCAAATGCCATTGGTGCATTTGCGGGGCTCGAAGCGAGGGATTCACCCCGGTGACCCCCAGCCCGGAGACGGCCAGCACGGAGTTTGTGGGGAACGGGTTTGCCATGGTGAACGCAGGAGCGCACACGGCGGAATCGGCGGGGCAAACATTGGTGTTGCTAAAGTTTTGAACCCCAGGCGTGAAGGGCCCGCCGGTGGCTCCTCCGTTGGCAATCAAGGTGCCATACATGCCGTAACCGCCCCGCACCACGGTGTTGCTGCCCAATTGGTAGGCAAACCCGAAACGCGGAGTCAGATACAGTTGTCCATTCACCAGGCGATCAGGGAAGCCGCCGGCAGTCTGTGCAGTCACGATTCTCGCCCGCAAGTTGGGCGCAAGGCCGGGATTCAGCTTCGCGAGCGAACTTTCGTCGGGAACCACCAGGTTCCCGGTTCGCACGTCGAAGTTATAGTATTTGCCGTCAGGCTCGATCGGAGGAGAGTTGTACTGGACGCGAAAGCCGATATTGAGCGTCAGGTTTCTCTTGACCCGGTAATCCTCGCTGATGAAGAACCCCAACTGCCGCGGCTGCTGCCCGATCGGCCCGGGCGGCAGGTTGCGGGACGTCTGCGAGGGCAGGCCCAGCAGGAAATCGCCAAATCCGGTCCCGGCAAAAAGCCCGGTAAAGTTATATGTACCGAACAGGTTCGAGTAGCTTGTCGTCGCGGTTTTCCGGCGCACCAGTTCGAACCCCGTCTTGGTCGTCGCGTGGCCTCGCGTCCAGCTCAGCGTGTCTCGAAACGTGTAAACGCGCTCGTCGGACTGCGAGGCAGCGGACATGGAAAGGCCCGTCATGCCAGTGATATTGAGGGTGGGGCCGCCCGTGATGCCCGGCGGAGTGTTGGGCGCGAGAGCCAAGCCGATGGACGACATCACATCCTGCCCCAGCAGCTCATTGGACGATTCGCTGTACACGCCCAGCCGCGCGCCGAAGTTCACCTCGTTCAGCAGGCTCGGGCTGAAGATATGGTTTGCGCTGGCGTTGAAGAAATTGAACCGCCTGAGCAGGAAGTTCCTTCCCAAGGCGAGCAGGCTGTTGTTCTGGTTGATGATGCTGTGGTTGTAGCCGTAGCTGAAGCTGACGTTGTCCTTCGAGCCGATTTGCTGATCCGCGCGCAGAAAGAGGTCGTGGTAGGGCTGATTGTAGAGGCCCAGGGTGTTGTAGTTGAACTGCGCGAAACCCACGCCGGCGGGCACCTGTGGCATGTACTGGTCCATCACCTTCTGCGCGATTGGGGAAATCCGGGAGGCAGGGATGGTTGCATTCGCGAAGGGCGTCCTGGTGATTGGATCGATGATCGGGGTGTTCATCTGAGAGAGGTTTCCCGCCCGCATCTGCCCGGTCGGCAGGGTTGCTGACGACGGTCCCGGCAAGTTGAAGTTATACCGCTGAAACGTCATGTGAAAAAACGTTTTGTTCTTGCCGTTGTAGACCTTGGGGATGTAGGCCGGACCTCCGACGATGAAGCCCAATCCGATGGTGGGAAGCCCCGGGGGCCGCGACGACGTGGAGTACCAATTGAGGGCATTCAAGGCAGCGTTCTGAATCTCGGTCCACACGGCGCCGTGAAACTCGTTGGTGCCTTTCGCGGTGAACATCTCGGTCGTGTTCGAGGTCTGGTGTTGCGCGTCGGCGAGCAGCGTCGACGACTGCAATTCTTCTACAGTTCCCCTCGGCATGCGCACGCCGGAGGTGCTGGCGATTCCGAAGACGGCTCCGTCAAGAGTCACCCGCCGGTCATACGTTTGCGAGCCATAGGCCGTCACGGCTCGCCCGCCAATGTAAGTTTGTCCTGGCAGGTAAGGCACCAGCGTGTCTGCTAACGTCTGCCCCGAGGGCATGATGGTAGCGGGCATCGAAAGGTACTGAGCAATCGCCGACGGCGCGACCGTTCCCGATTCCGTATTCAACTGCACGACGGACGCGGAAACCGTGACGCTTTCCGTGGTGGCGCCCAGCGCCAATTGAAGATCCGCTCGCGACGATTTGCCGGCGGAGACCACAATGCCTGTAAGCCGGAAATCCTTGAATCCGGTCCTCTCGGCGGTGATCGTGTATACACCCGGGATCAGACCGCCGATCAGGTACTCGCCGGATTCGTGTGTCTCCGTGGAGAAACCGAGGTTCGTGGATTCGTTTGTCGCGCGAACGGTCGCTCCGGCTACCTTTGCCAGAGCGGGATCGGTCACGCTTCCGGTGACGGATCCGAATTGGCTTTGCGCCATGCCGACGCCCAACGAAAGCGAGGAGACCAGGCACAGCAAAACTCTCAGGAACATCATCAAAACGGCGCCTCCAGATGAGTAACGAATCCCTAAGGAAACAGTACAAGAAGTCATATCATGCGGCGAAGGATCGGGTCAAGATGTCGGATGAGTATGTAGACAGGATTGTCTCCGCGAGCGGAATGATCGCGGTCCCTACCATGGCCGTTGACGCTCGAACCAGAAGGAGTACAGATCCGCATTGGACGGGAGACCCTTGGGGGCTTTCATCACTGGATCAGACTGCGCTACATGGACACGGTGGCCCAAGTCATGGCGCCTGTGGACCCCACTTGTGCTTAGGGGTCGATTCGATCGAATATTCTCAGAAGGGAGCACCGGAAAGGATCCCCGAGGACGTGACGCGACACCTTCATCACAACGGTTGCGATCTCGCATTTGAAGTGGAGGGCAGTGGACCGCCAGTCGTGCTGATTCAAGGCGTCGGCGTCCACGGATCGGGATGGCGGCCCCAGGTCCAGGACCTCATCACCGGATACCAGTGCCTGAGCTTCGACAACCGGGGGATCGGACAGAGCCAACCGGCGCCGGCGTCGCTGACGGTGGAGCAGATGGCGGAAGACACCGCGGCGCTCATGACATCGCTCGGCTGGCCGGCCGCCCACGTCGTCGGGCATTCCCTCGGCGGATTGATCGCGCTTCGCCTCGCGCTCGACGCCCCGGAACGAGTCCGCAGCCTTTCCCTGCTCTGTACATTCTCCCGCGGCGCCGACGCGACGCGTCTGTCGCCGTGGATGCTCTGGGTCGGCCTCCGAACCAGAATCGGAACCCGGGGACAGCGCCGCAACGCCTTCCTGCAGTTGGTGATGCCTCCGGACGAACCGGCGAACGGCGACAAAGCAGCCTTGGCGAGCGGCCTGGCGGATCTGTTCGGGCACGATCTGGCCGACCAGCCTCCGGTGACCCTCCGCCAAATGAACGCCATGCGTGGCTGCGACCTGACTTCGCGTCTTGCCGAACTTGGGGGCATTCCGACGCTGGTGGTCAGCGCCCATCATGACCGCATTGCGCGGCCCGAGTCGGGGCGATCTCTTGCCCAGGGAATCCCAGGGGCGCGCTTCGTCGAACTGGACGATGCTTCCCACGGGGCGCCGATTCAGTGCGCGGACCGAATGAATGCGTTGCTGCGGGAGCACCTTGCCAGGGCGGAGGACTCGCGGTAGGGCGCACCCGCGGTCTGTCAGCGGTTGTGCAACCCGGCGATCTCGGTGGCGAGCCGGAGAGGGATCGCGGGAATCCGGCCCAGGACCCGCAGGACGGCATTGCGCATCGCCCTTCCGCGAGGAGTGCCGAGCGTCGCCATCCGCGTCATCCGGTCGGTAAACGCCACCACCCGTTCCGCCACCGGCCGTCGAATCTGCTCGTACTGATCCAGGTGGCTGTCCTCAACCCTCCCCGTGAGGACCGCCGCCAGACGGTGGCCGAGGGCGACCGCGTCCTGGATCCCGGTGTTCATTCCCTGGCCGCCGGCCGGGCTGTGAACGTGCGCCGCGTCGCCGGCCAGCAGGATCCGCCCCAAGCGATAGCGATCGGCCAACCGGTGGTGCACCCGGAAGCGGGAACTCCAGACGATCTCGTCGACCCGGGCCGGCGAGGCCGCGGGCCCGCGGGTGTCGAGCAACCGCTGCACGTCTTGGATGCCGGGGTGCTCCGGCGCGTGATCCATGGTGGCCACCACACGGTGCCGGCCGCCCGGCAGGGGCGCCACCACCACCAGTCCGTCGGGCGAGAAGAACAGCATCACTTCATTGGAAGGCAAAGTCCAGCTCATCCGGACATCCGCCAGCACGAACGACTGCTCGTAGGCATCGCCAGCGAACCGGATGCCGGCGCGCTCGCGCACGGCGCTATGCATGCCGTCCGCGCCCACCAGGTATCGGGCGCGGATCGTGTGGGACTGCCCGTCCTCGGCCGCAATCGTGACCGAAACACCGTCCCCGTCCTGCCGCAGGCCGGTCACGGCATAGGGACGGTGCACATCGCCGCCCAGTTCGCGAAGCCTGCCCAGCAGGATCCTTTCGGTCACGTTTTGCGGAATCATCAGCGTGTAGGGATACCGGGTGGGCAGGCGGTCGAACGGCATGGTGGCCAGCACGCGGTCGCGTTCCCGGACGGTGAATCGGGGCACGATGTGGCCTTCGGCGTGTAAGCGGCCGGTGACCCCAAGTTCTTCAAGCACTTCGAGGGTCCGGGCGTGGACCACGGCGGCGCGCGAGGTGTTGGCGCCCTCGGCGAACCGGTCGAGGAGCACGAACGGGACTCGCTCCGCCGCGAGCACACAGGCAAGAGACAGACCCGTGGGTCCGGCGCCGGCGATCACGACGCCGGTCTCGCTGGGTAGGGAATTCCTTACCGCCGCCCCGGACTGGGCGAGGTTGGGAAATTGGGGACCTCCGCCGGCGATCTCCGGGAGTTGCGGCTGGTGGTTGCCATCATGGCCATTTTCTTGGGCTTGCACATTCTCTCCTGTCAGAATCAGAATGCGCCATACGGGAGGCAAACCCTAGTGAGGGGACGTTAGGCCGCCGTGAGCTAACGGCCGGACGCCGCTCGGGGGCTCGACAGATTGAGCTGGCCCAGAAGCTCGGCATAGCCGGACAGGGTCCGGAGGGGTTCGTAGAACGGATCAACCTTCAGAAAGCACGCGAAGACGGCGCGGTCGGCAATCGCCCGGCGGAGGCTCTCCACGGCGCTGGGGAAATCGCCCGAACCCACGTACGCGTAAGCGTTTGCCAAGGGCGTCACGTAGGCCTTTTCAGCCATTGCCTCGAGCCGGCGGAGACCTTCCCGCCCCGCCAGTTGGTTCCCCAGACGAAACTGAGCGGCGGCCAGCAGTCCGATGTGGAGGGCGATCGGAATGCGGTCCAGATTGCGGGAGAGGACCTCGACCGCACGCGCATGATCTCCCCGCCGGAACAGCATCAGGGCCAGCACGAAGCGGCCGTCGATGTAGTCGGGTTCGGTCGCGAAGCAGGAATCGATTTGGGCGGACGCGCGTGCGTCGTCCCCCTGCAGATAGTGGACGTAGGCCATGCGCGCGTGATCGGCCGCGGCCAGCGGGTTCAACGTAATGGCTCTGGACAATTCCGCCTCCGCATCGGCCAGGCGGCCCTGCATTGCCAGAACCATGGCATGCCAGGAGCGCGGAACCGAGTTGGCCGGCTGCAGCGCCGTCGCGCGTAGGAAGCACTGCTCCCCCCGCTCCCAGTCGTAGTCCCAATGAGAGTGGATTCCGCCGAGAACGGCCCATCCTTCGGAGGAGTCGGGGTCCAGGCGAACGGCCTGTTCGGCGTTCCGCCGGGTCTCCTCCCGGACCTCCTGGCCCGACACGACCCCGAACAAAGACAAGGCGGCGTTCGCCGTGGCGATTCCGGCGTAGGGCGCGGCGTAGCCGGGATACACCTGCGTGAGTTCGCGGAACTGGGCCAGCGCTACGTAGAGGCCACCGAGGTTCTGCTGGTTCAACAGGAACATGGCCTTCAGAAACCGCGTGTAGGCATCGAGGCTGGGAGGGTGGCCTCCTCCGCCGCGATGGGCGCGGGACGGAAGCCGGACCCTGAGCTGGCGAGCGATGGCGTTGGAGAGGTCTTCCTGAATGGCGAACACGTCACTCAGCTCCCGACGGTACGTTTCAGACCAGAGATGGACTCCGCTGGCCGCGTCGATGGCCTGCGCCGTGATGCGGAGTTGGTTGCCCGACTTCCGGACGCTCCCCTCCACAACCACATTCGCCCCGAGAAGCCTGCCCACCTCCCGCAGGTCCATCGCCTTGCCTTTGAACTGGAAGGCCGACGTGCGAGCGACCACGCTCAGACTGTCTACAGACGCGAGCGCGTTGATGATCTCCTCGGTGATACCGTCGCAGAAGTAGTCCTGGTCAGGCTCCGGGCTCATGTTGACGAAGGGCAGAACGGCAACCGTGACGCGGGCGGGTGGGTCGCCGGCCGCATCCGGGGGCGGCGTGGGAACGGAAGGCCTGTTGTCCGGAGTGTGCGCGCAGAACAGGGGCACGTAGCTGCCGGGCCGAAGGCCGATCAGAACCGGGTCCCGGCTCCCCGGGCCTTCGTAATAGGCTTTCAGCTTGGTACGGAGGCGGCGGGCTTCCACGCGAACAATGGAATCGACACTGGGATTGTATTGCTCGCTCCGGTCGAAGACTTCCAGGGCGATGACGAACTCCTTCAATCCGTCGAGGTTATTGTCCAGGGTCCTCTCGACGACGAAGCGCAGGAAGCGGCATAGGCGCTGCGAGGGCACAAAGACCTCGCTCGACAAAATGCGGGACAACTGCAGGCGCACGTTCTCGGCCGAGACGGATTGGGTGTCCTGGCTTTCCCCGCCGGCGCCGTGCATCGACACAGGTTAGCGCCGGGATGGTTCGTCTTTCAACGTTCACGCGCTTCGCCAGTCGAAGATCACGCCCAGCATGGACTTCTCGCGGTGGTACGCCATCTCGTAGGCTTTGGCGATGTCCGTGTACGGAAAGCGATGGGTGATCAATCGCTTCGGCTCCAGCCGGCCCGCGGCCATCAGCGACAGCACGTGCGCCGCGTTGACGTCGGGCGCATATCGGCTCTGAATGACGCCGGAAGTCTCACCACCATTTGGATACAAGTACCCGGCGGGCCCGCAGACCGCGATCAGCGAGATGCCTTTGATGTAGAAATTCTGCATCGACAGCGGGTTGAAGTCGAGAGGGGCTTCCCCGCGGCCGAGCAGGCTGACGATCGCGACGCGGCCGTTGGTCCGCACGATCTCCACCGCGGTGCGGTAGGCAGGCCACGGGTTGGCCGTGAGGATCACCAGGTCGATGCCCGCGCCATCGGTGAACGCCTCCAACCGCGAGCCGAGATCGGGATCGTCCGAAGAAAAGGCGACGTCCGCGCCCATGCTTTTGGCCATTTCCAGCCGAATCGGGCTATTTCCGATCGCGGCGACCCGTCCACCGAACAGGGGGCCCAGGGCGACCGCTCCCAGGCCGAGCACGCCCAGGCCCACCACCGCGACGTTCTCGCCCGGACGAAACTGGCCTTTGTGATAGCAGTGCGCGCTCAACCCGTACAGGTGCGCCCACACGGCATCTTCATCATCGACGCCGTCGGGCACCTTCACCAGACTGGCGGATTCGGCCGTCACGTATTCGGACTGATGCGGTTGACGGGTGACGATGCGGTCGCCCGGGCGAACGCGCGTGACGGCACTTCCCACCCGGCGGACGATTCCGAGGTTGCTGTCGCCCACCCATCGGGGGTAATCGGGCGCGGTGGGCACGCGCTCGGCACCCTCGTAGTTTCCGCGGTCGGTCCCAATCTTGAGGGCCGAGATCCGGGTTTCGACAAAGATCTCGTTGGGCGCCAGTTCGCTCGATGGGAGGGCTTGTTCCTCGATGCGCAGGTCGCGGGGGCCGTGAAGGATTGCAATTTTCATGAGGGTTTCTTTTCGTAAGACTGGCCGGCGGATCCTTCCTATCGGAACATCGACGCGTCCATCCAATCGGGACGCAGCGGCCTCGCCTGCCAGTCCACCGGGACTCCGCTCACCGGCACCAGCGATCCGCCGCGCTCCTGGTGAGAGTAATAGCCGGCGAGAAACGTCTGGGTCTTCTTACGGATCACATCCAGGGGCTGGTAGCTTTGCCCTTCGAACGTCCGCTGCATGTCGAACAACTGGGGGGCAAAGTAGAAATAGAGCGTCTCCCGCGGGTCCGGACTGCGGTCCATCACGATCGACTCGCTTCCCTTATCACCCATGACGTTGAGATAGAGGTAGTGGTTCCCGACCACTCCGTGCAGCGAGGCGAGAAACGGCGGTTGCCCTTCCCACCCGCTGAACAGCATCGTCTCCTGCAGGTACCGCGCTTTACGGTCGTCGTCGGTCACGAGCGAGATCTTGTCGACGTCGTAGCCGAGCGCGCGCAGAATGAACCACTGGATGTGGAAGTGGCCGGGATACTCGTCGCTCCATCCGACGCCGTGAACCGCCTTGATCACTCCGACGTTCCGCAGCCGTTCTTTCAAGTACGAGGCCTGGTAGTAGTGCTCCTGAACGCTGGTGGCCATCAGGGGCGTACCGTGCTTGGCCGCCAGGTTCAAGGTGAAATCGATGTCGCGAAGCCGGTAGCTGAAGGGGCGGCTCAAGTACGTGGGAATGCGCGCTTCCACGTACGGCCTGGCCAGCAGGTGCTGCCACGGCGCCTCGTAGATTCCGCCGAAGGCAATGGCATCCACCTTGCCGGTCATGCCGTCGTACTTCGAAACGGCCTGGCAGTTCCACTTGGCGGCGAACTCGGCGGACAACTTGGGATTCACGTCCCAACAGTGAGTGACCTCCATGTTGAGCATTCCGCCGCCCAGCTTGCCTTTGGACGACAGGATGTCCGCCCAGATTCCCCAGAACGAGTACTCTCCGACGCCCATCGCGCCCACACGGATCTTGCGCCGCCCGGCAGATGGCTCGGCCGTCCCGGCGGTCTGAGCCGCCAGGCCCGCGGCCGCCAGAGATGACAGAAGGCTGCGTCTCCCGGTCATCACGATTCCTCGATTGTCCCCTAATCCATCCCGGGCGGATGGCGGAAGCCTTTGACCCGTGTCTGGATGGACCATGCCGAGCTTTCCCCGACCGAGTACATCACGTCGCCCTTGGGGCCTCCGAAGGTGCAGCTGACGGGGTATTGCGGAAACCAGATCGTCCCCACATAGGCGCCGGTCTTCTCGAAGATCTGAATCCCCGTTTGGGTGGCCACATAGAGGCGGCCCTCCATGTCGACAGTCATGCCATCGGCCATCGATTGCACGCGCTGCACGGGGTCGGCGGCGTTGAGAACCTCCGGGGTCACGTTCAACATGGCGAACTTGCGCTTGTTGGCGAGGGAGCCATCCGGTTGGACATCATACGCCCAGACAAAGTTCTCGCCGGGCGACTTCCAGGTGTTGTTCACGTAGAACGTCTTGCCGTCGGGCGAAATCTCCACCCCGTTCGGCATGGCGTACTCGCCGGCCGCGATTACCACCTTGGCCGTGCCGTCGGGCGCCACGTAATAGACCTGCGTTCCAGGTTGGCTCTTCTGCTTTTCCGGCGTGAACTGGGGATCGGTCACGTACAACCCGCCCTTCAGGTCCATCACCAGATCGTTCGGGCCATCGATCGGTTTGCCGTTGACCTTGTCGAGCACGGTGCGCAGAACGCGCCCGCTCGACCGGTCCACCTCGATCACGCGGTGACCGAACATGTCGCAAACCAGCAGGTTTCCGTTCCGCGACGCGATGGTGCCGTTGGTCTGCATGCCCTGAGCCAGCACCTTCCACTTTCCGTCCGGCTCCATGACGAGCGTCCGGCTCTGCGCCGGACTGCCCGTCCAGTCCCCGTGTTTGTGGTCCTTGAAGAACATGTCCGAGAAGAACAACCGGCCTTTGAGCCAGGTCGGTCCTTCGGAAAACGTGAAACCCTCGGCGAGCTTGACCGGCTTCGTCCCAGGCGTGACCACATGGTCGTAGAGTGCTTGCTGTTGATCCCGTTTTTCGATGTAGTCCGGGCGTACCGGCCAGAACACGTCCAGGACGTCCGCGCCGAATTCGCTCAGCTTGGCGGAATGCACGATGTTGCTGGGCAGGTAGATCACGCTCCGCCGTTCGCCGCTCATGGGATCGACGCGATTCACTCCGCCCTGGTCGAGCTGGCCGCGGAACGTAATCATGAGCTGTTCCTCGGGATGCACGTGAAGCGGGAACGACGAAAGGGGATCCATGCGGATGAAGCTCAACATCGCGTTCCTGCCCCAGACAAGCTGACTGTTGGCTCCGCTTCGCCGGTAGGTTTGATTTTCGCCGGGCGGCGTCAACGGGGTCAGTTGTACCTCGTTCAGATTGGAGACCACGCCTGGTTCGAGAGACGGCTTCACTCCGTAGTCGGGAAACCGGACATTCGCGCCGGCAGGCATGCTCACTCCTGCCAGGGTCAGGTGAGCAGCGAAGACGGGCGAGTAGACCTCGACCGCCTTCAAGCCTGCCGGGCCGGCGGTGAGCGTCCTTTTCATACCCTCGGTCAAATAGAGCAGCGAGTCCTTAGTCAGCTCCAGTTTTCGGCCGTCGAGCAGGCACTCCGCCGAGCCTTCCTGAACCAGCGTGATCAGTTCACTGGTCACGGTCTGTTCCGGATAGACCGCCCCCTTCTGCATCGTCAACTGCTCGAGGAGCGCCCCCTTGCCCCACGCCAGCGTGGCCGACACGCCGGGCGCGATGGCAATCGCCGGCAGGCTCGCGCTGTCGTAGGCCTGGCCGGCATCCAGTTTCACCGGCACATCCGTGGCGGGCATGGCCCTTTGGCGCACCGGCAAACTGTTCTTCGCGATCAACTCGTCATTGGCGGACTTCCACGCCTCGCCTCCCCCTCCGCACGAAACCAGTCCGAGAACGCTGGCAACCAGCAAGTATCGACCGAAAGCGGTCACGGCAATCCTCTCCTTCCAATGCTCATCTGAGATCCGATTCTTCAGGGCGAACAGAACTGGTTCTCTATCGCGAATATCGCAGATGAAGTTCGACAAACTGAACCACCACGGGCGGCTTGACGTGGGGGTCGCGCTCGAGGAGAACCACCCGCACCTCATGGCTGCCGTCCCGCACCTGCTCCTGACGCAACGGCCAGACCAGCCACGACGTTTCATCCACGTCGGAAGGGTCGTCATTGAGATCCATCGCGGCGCTGCGCACCGAGGGCCGGCCCAACTCCTTGCCGTCGAGGATGACCTTCACCTTGTCTCGCGGCGAGTAGTGCTCGAGCGCGATATGTAACTCGATCGCGCGCGCCGCCGCCGCCGATTCGTGCACGGAGACGTGAAAGCGCGGTCCCTCGCCCCCAGCGCCGCGATACAGTTCCACCGGCGTCTCGCCGAAGATCCGGTCATGGAGATCGGCGCCGCTCCACTGGGCACCGTCCGGTGCGATATGGCGATGGAGCGACATGTATACTTTGTCCGTCCCACTTAGGGTCTCACGAGACCCGATGGAGGTCAGAAGGTCGCGCCGCGTGCGCTCGTTGCCGTGCCAGTTGAATACATATAGGCCGTCGGCCCCGCGCGCCCAATAGCCTTGAGCGGCGGCCCGCACCCAGGCCCGGTTCCACTCGGCGTCCGGCATCAACCCCTTGTGATCACCCCAGAAACCGCCGTCAAAGCCCGGATAGAAGCGGATCGGCGACTTTTCGAGCAACCGCCGGAACCCTTCCACGTCAACGCCCGGATCGGTGCCCGCGCCGCCTCCGGCGATCATCAGATCGCACAGTTTTTCGTCGACCCAAACGGGAAGGTCGTAGCCGATCCGGCGGCTGGACTCGAGCGTGGTCGCCACGCGAACGGCCAGATAGAACGGCCGCCCGCGCTCCCGCCCGATCTGATCGGTCATGCGGCGAACCGCCCGCTGGAGGTCGGTCAGGACATACCGCAGCCGGTAGGCATCGTTCAGCGGCAGGTGGTAGGCGTGCCGCTGCCAATCGAGCTCGATGCCGTCCCAGTCGGCTAACCGGGCCACCTCGGCGATGTGCTCGAAGCGGTGCTGCCGTACTTCCGGAATAGCCATGTTCCAACTGGCCGCGAACCACTTTGGCGCGTTCTTAGGCCCCAGGCACCACTCCGGATGCTCCTTGCGCATGCGCGTGAGTCCCGGCATCACGGCCTTGGGCATCTCTTCGAGTTGAAGGCCATTGAAGTGGTTATCGTTCATCCGCACGGAAGCCCACACCGCCATCTTGAGTTCCCGTCCGCGCTTGACCATGGCGGCATAGGGATTCTCGCCGCGATCGATCATGGCGCGCACACTCTCGTTATGGCGCATGGAATTGACCGAATCGTAGACGCGGTTCTCCGTGTCGCCGGCGAACTCCATTCGCGTCGGACGCCACTTGGCCTCGTGCTCGCCGATACACCAGAAGTGGGCATCCACTTGGGTATTCTTCATCGGAGCGTAGGTCTTGTCGAGAAACTGTTCGAGGGTCTGCGGGTACTCCGAGTAGCCGTGCGGCGCTCCGTCCCAGTTGTAGATGATGCGATAGGCTGGCGGCCGGGCGCCCGCGCCCGGAGCGGTTTGCGAGCGAGAGTGCGAGTTCAGCAAAGCCGCGGCCGCACTCGAGCGGAACAAGGATCGTCTGGTAGAAATCAGCTTCGCGCCCCCCCTGGAAGCGTACCTTGCGAGCCCAAAAGGATTTCATGTCCGCACTCGACCGGCGGACACACCTTGACGAAAGGCCAGCCAATAAAATATACATGACCACAAGCCAGGCTGTGGGAGGCCTCCGGACGAAGCGGAGTAAACCGGCGGATCGCCGGCGCATCGAAGCGCGCCGAACGCCCGCCGGGGCAGGGACGAAAGGAAGCTTTCGCGCGTGAGACGAAGAACGTTTCTCCAACGGACCGCCACCGGAGCCGCTTCGATGGGCTCATTGGCCGCACAGCCGTCGCCTCCCCTTCCGGGACGATCGCCCTCGAGGCCCCGGATGATGTTCTATCACGACGGCCGGCACCCTCTCATCTACATGTACGAGCCGCCCATGCAGAAAGAAGAGTTCGAGGCGGCGGTGGATGAGTTGGCTGGAACCCCGATCGACACCATCATGTTCTGCATGGGCGATGGCCGGACCGTGCTGCACGACACGAAGGTCGGCGAACTGTGGGGCCACAACGTCAGCAAATGGCCTCACCCAATCTTTCGCAGGGCGCATCAGAACGCGCGGGTGTTGATCGATTCAGGCCACGACCCTCTGCGGACCGTCTGCGATCGGGCGCACCAGAAGGGCCTGCTGTTGTATCCAACGCTGCTGGTTCAGCAGGGAACGGGCGAGCGCGCTACCGACGTGCGCGGCTCCAACTTCCGTTTCAACCATCCGGAGTGGGAGATCGGCGCCAAAGGCGGGATTGATCCAAAGTTCCCCAAGGCGGCGCTCCGCAATCTCGACTTCAAGCACGCCGAGGCGCGGCGCGAACGATTCGCGTTGATCCAGGAGACGCTCACCCGCTATCCGGTGGACGGCTTCGAACTGCAGCTCAACTACTCCCCGTACTACTTCCGGCCGGACGAAATCGACGAGGGCCGCAAGATCATGACTTCGTGGATTGGCGACGTCTATCGCGCAGTGAAGGCCAGCGGTTCGTCGCGCGAACTCGTGGTTCGGATTCCGGCGAGCCTGGAAGGCTGCTACTCGGTCGGCCTGGATGTGCGCGAGTGGGTTCGCCGGGGCATTGTCGATTCCATCGTCGGGCAGGGCTTTTCCGGCCCCGAGCTTGTCGACATGACCATTGATTTCCGGCCGCTGGTGCAGGCCGCAAAAGGATCGCGAACGAAGGTCTACGCTGCGATTCAGAGCCATGTGGATTCTGACCGGATCAGCGAGGCGCCCATTGAGATGGCACGGGCCACGGCCTGCAATTACTACGCGCAAGGCGTCGACGGGCTCTACCTCGCTCATTGGTTCAACCACTGGCCCTACGAGGCTTCGTTCTACGAGACGCTGCGGGAACTACCGCATCCCGATGTGATGGCGCCGAAGGACAAGTTTTACTTTGTCCCGACAACGACGGGCCGGTACGCGCAGATGGACGACCTGGAGCCGGGGCTCACGATGCAGTTGCCGGCCGAACTGAAGGTCAACGCGCCGGCGGCCGTGGAGTGGCCGGTCACCGACGATCTGCCCAGGTGGGCGAAGGCGGGCCGAGTGCACGAAGTCCTGTTGCGGGCCCGGATCACCAACACCAGCGAGCTCGACCAGTTGACTTTCCGGTTCAATGGGCGTCCGCTGCCGCCCGAGACCCTGCGGAAGATCAACGAGATGTACAAAATGCAGGCGCCCCGGTATCGGGTATTCGGCTATTGGTTCGTGTGGCGATTGCCGCGCGAGCACTGGCCGATGCAGGGGAAGAATCGCATTGAGGTCACGCTGACCCGCCGCGATCCGGACCTGACGCCGGCGATCGTACTGCGCGACGTCGAGATGGAGATCAAGTATCTGATGGGCAAAAATTTTCATCGAGGTCAGGATCGGGACCTGGGACCGGCAAGGGGAGGGTCGCCGGGCTAGAAAGCCGGCGGCGTTAAGGACACCATGCAACGAAGAGTTTTCTTGGGAACCGCCGGCGCGACAGGGATGGCGATTTCGGCTCAAACGTCCGCACCGGCGAGGAAGTACCGCGCGGGCGTGATCGGACTGGGCTGGACGGGTCTGCTCTACGACCTGGCAAAGCGAACCGAAGATCGCTTCAACGTCGAAGACGTGAATCGGCCCACGCCGCCGCTCGACATTCATCGCAAGTACTATCACCACGATCATCCGGGTGAGGAAGGCTTGCCCCAGTCCTACGCGGAGGCGCTGTGGAGCCGGCCCGAGGTGGAACTGGTGGCGGGTGCTGACCGCGACACCAAACGCCTGGTCCCGTTTACCGAGCGGTATGGCATCAAAGCCGTCTACACCGATGCGATCGAGATGATGAAGAAGGAACGTCTGGACATCGTGGCCGTATGCACGAACACCAAAGGTCGTTCGTTCCTCACGGTGAAGGCCGCGGAAATGGGCGCCAAGGGCATCGCGACCGAGAAGCCGATGTGCCACACCCTGGCAGAGGCCGACAAAATGGTGAAGGCTTGCGCCGATCGCAAGATCCCGTTGAGTTGCGGCGCCATCACGACCACACACCCCTCGTTCGGAAAGGCGAAGGAGTTGGTGCGCGGCGGCGTGATCGGCGACCTGGTGTCGATCGAAGCGCCCAGCCCGATTGCCCAACATCAGAATTGGGCCTACTTCCTGGACAGCGAGCCTGCCTGGGTGGTGGGAACCGGCGACAGCGCCCGGAGGGAAAGTGGCAGCGACGAGTTCACCGGTCAAGGCATGGCAGTGACGCGTAGCGGCCTGGCGGTGCACTTTCGCAAGGGCGCCCCGGGCGTGCGGCTGAGCGGCACGAAGGGCGAAATCTCCTTCGACTATAGCCGGGGCTGGCAGTTGCAGGTGGAACTCGGCACGCCCGCGGGCAGGCAAGTGGTGGCGTCGCCCTGGCCCAGCCCGCAGTTTGTCCGGCCGTACCACGCGGTGTACATCGTCGATGATGTCGTTGCCTGCCTGGAAGGCCGCATGGATGAGCCTAAGAACTCCGGCCGGCGGGTGGCCATGGCCCTGGAAGTCGAGATCGCGTTGAAACAATCCTCCAGACAGGGCGGCGTCAGGATTGACCTGCCGCTGTCCGACCGTTCGCTTGGGCTGAACTACGACTGGTTCCGATGACCGCGCCGTTTCTCGAGCGACATAGTACGCTGTGAAGACCACGACCTGCAGACTCTGACGACCATCGAGAACATCCATGAGTGAACCCAATCGCCGCCACTTCTTCTACAGCCTGGCAGGGGCCACTGCCCTGTCTTCGGCGCGTCCCGCTTTCTCCGCAAACGAAATCCGCATCGGGATGATCGGCGTCGGCGGACGGGGCCACTACCTGATGCAGGAACAGGTCAAGCCTGTCGCGAATGCCCGCGTCACGCATTTGTGCGACGTCGACCAGGCCAGGTTGGAAAGGGCCCAAGCCTCGGCCGAGAGGCTCGGCTACGGCAAGGTTCGCGGCACCGACGACATGCGGCGTGTGTTGGAGGATAAAAGCGTCGATGCCGTCGTCGTCGCCACGCCGGATCACTGGCATGGGCCTGCGACCATTCTGGCCTGCGCGGCGGGCAAGGACGTCTACGTCGAGAAGCCTGTTTCGCACAATCTACGCGAAGGGCGGCTGATGGTGGAGGCGGCGCGCAAGTACCAGCGAGTGGTGCAGGCCGGCATGCAGTCGCGCAGCCGCCCGAGTACGATGAAAGCCGTCGCGATCGCGCACTCGGGCAAGCTCGGCAATGTCCTGATGGCGAAAGGCTGGAATTCCCAGCTTCGCAAAGACATCGGCCGTCAGCAGGACGGCCGCGTTCCCCCCGGCGTCAACTACGACACCTGGGTGGGACCCGCCGAGATGGTCCCCTTCAACGAAAACCGCTTCCACTACAAATGGCATTGGCACTGGAACTTCGGCACCGGCGACATGGGCAACGATGGAGCACACCAGTTGGACCAGGCACGCTGGGCTCTGAAAGCGGACCTGCCCACGCGCGTCAGCGGCTCCGGCGCCAAATACTACTTCAAGGACGACCAGCAGACGCCGGACACGATGAACAACCAGTTCGACTACGGCGACAAAGGCCTTCTGTGGGAGATGCGGATCTGGCACGACTACCCTCTCGAGACCATTGACAACGGTGTCGCCGTCTACGGAACGGAGGGGTTCCTGCACATCGGCCGATGGGAAGGAAAGTGGGGCTACCGGATTTTCGATAAAGCGGGCAAAGTGGTTACCGATTATCGCGACGATGAGCCGGACTTTCACATGCGCAACTTTGTGGAGTGCGTGATTTCCCGCCAGCGGCCCAACTGCGACATTGAAATCGGCCATCTGTCGAGTGCCCTGTGCCACCTGGGCAACATCGTCCACCGCACCGGACGCAATGTGGCCTTCAATCCCGCAAACGAGACGATCCCCGGCGATCCCGAAGCGGCGGCGATGCTCAAGCGGAAGTACCGCAATCACTGGGGAGCGCCGAAGGGCGCTTAATCACGAGGAGCAATCATGCAACGAAGAGAATTCCTGGGAACCGCGGCGGCGGCCGGTTTGGCCGCCGCGCCCACACGCGGCGCGATGCTGGCCACGCCCGAACAGGTGGCCGGCCGCAAGAAACTGCGCGTCGGCATCATCGGCTGTGGACGCATGGGTCAATACTTCGCCGAAGTCTACCAGCGTCTGCCCGACACCGAACTGGCCGCCATCGCCGAATACAACGACGAGCGGCGGAAGGTGGTGGGCGAGCGCTTCGGCGTCAAGGCGCTGTACAAGGACGTGAACGCGATGCTGCGCTCCCAGGTGCCCGACATCGCCGCCGTCATCACGCCCACCAAATTCATGAAGGAGGCTGTCATCGCCTGCGCGGAGGCGGGCGTGAAGGGCGTCTCTACCGATAAGCCCATTGCGGCGAGCCTGACCGATGCCGACGCGATGGTCGAGGCCTGCCGCAAGCGCAACGTCATCTTCGCCGGCGGCAACCTGCAGCGCGCGCGTTGGCAAATTCAGCAAGCCGCGCAGCGTCTGCGTTCCGGCCAGTACGGCAAGGTCACGGGCGCGGCGATCCTCGGGTATGGCGGCGAGATCTCCGGCGGCGGTTGCCAGCACGTGTCCGTCCTGCGGCTGTTCACTGGCGCGGAAGTGGCAGAAGTGATGGCGTGGGCCTACCCGCCCGAAGCCCTCGCAGGGAAAGACGACACCGGCCTGATGATCAACGGGCGGTTTCGCATGACCAACGGCCTCGAGTGCACGGTCTTTCCCGAGCGGGATAAGACGAGCGATGGCGTGCAGATCTGGTCCGATAGCCACATCGTGCGCTGGAACTGGGATTCGCCGCGAATCGCTCAGGCGGGCGCGGGCGGCCGCAAGGAAATCGACGCGAACTATCCGCCGTTCCCCTGGAAGCACATCCTCGACAAGCTGCCACTGCGCGACACGGACGACTACTTGGTGGCCTCCATCCGATCGTTTGTGGATGCGGCGCATGGCAGCGGCAACACGCTGTTCGTGTCCGGCCACGACCTGCGGCAGGCGCTGGAGGTGGCCATCGCCAGCAAGCATTCGGCGCAACTGGGGAATCAGCCGGTCAAACTCCCGTTGAAGGACCGGACCCTGGCGCTGTTCCCTTCCCCATACCGTTGGGTGGGCGGCGACGCCGCTGGAAGGCCCCAGACAGCAGCCGAGGCGGCGGGAGAGCGATGATGACGCCCAGCCGGCGGCAGTTGCTCCAACTCACGGCGGCGGCTACCGCGCGCGGGCAATCCCCGAAAAAGCCTCCAAAGCGGCGCACGTTGTACTTCAACGACGCGCGGCATTACTACCTGTTCGTCTTCGAACCGCCCATGCGCCTGGAGGACGCCTGGCGTCCGGTGGACGAGGTGGCCGGCACGGCGGTCGACACGTTCGTCTACGGCGTGGAACGGGGAGACGGGCTGTTCTATCCCTCGAAGGTCGGGCTCCGCTTCGGCGCCGACATCCAGCCCTTCACCATGTCCGCGTACTGGCGCGTGTGGGAGAACATGCAGAGCCTGATCGACCGCGGGCTCGACCCCCTGGAGGTTCTTCGCGACCGGGCGCGGGCCAAGGGCATGGAGTTTTTCTCGAGCCTCCGCATGTCGAGCTACGGCGGCATCAACCCCAAGTTCAAAGTGCCCGAGGGCGGCCGGGGCCTCGCCCATCAGGAGGTGCGCGACCACCAGTTCGCCGTGCTCGAGGAACTGGTCACGCGGTACAACGTCGACGGGATCGAGTTGGACTTCGCGGCTGCCCCGGGCGGCATGCCGCCGATCCTGCGCAAGGAGGACGCGAACGAGTTCACGCCGGTCTTCACCGATTATGTCGGCCGGATCGCTCGAATGGCGCGCGCCCGGAGCGGTAAGCGCTGTTTTGTCGCGACACGCATCTATCCGACTGAAGCCATGAACCTCGAGCAAGGGCTCGATGTCCGCGCCTGGATGGCAAAGGGTCTGGTCGATTCGGTCACTCCGATGTACTACCTGGACTTCATCCTCGACCCCGACATGCCGTTCGACTGGCTGGTTCGCGACGCCCAGGCCGCGAATGTCGCCATCTACCCGATGCTGCAGCCGTACGCTCAGGACGAGAATACGGGTTCGCCGGAACGGTTGTACTACACGCCGGAAATGATGCACGCGGCCGCGGCGAATTTCTGGGCCAAGGGGGCGGACGGGCTCTACACGTGGTTCATGAAGTGGCCTCTCGGCGACACGGAACGCCGGATGCTCACCGAACTCGGCGACCCGGAACTGGTCGCCGGAGCGACCAAACGGTACGCCCTGCGACGCCGTTCCAAGCAGTCGGGCGAGTCGGGGTACCCGGCGGCGCTGCCCGTGGAGATCAAGGCCGCCAGCCCAGGGCGTGGATACCCGATCCGGTTCTTTGTGGCCGACGACGTGGAGAAGACTCGGCCCCGGGAGATCACCCTTCGCCTCCTGGTGACCAATCTGGTGACGGCGGACACGTTCACCGTGAAGCTCAACGGGCGTTCGCTCGATGGCGAAGCCCGCCTTCGGGACTTCGGCAATCACATCAGCCCTTATTCGGGCCAGTGGCTGCACTATCGCCTGCGCCAGGTGTTGCCGCGGAAGGGCGAGAACACGGTGGAGGTGTCGCTCGACAAGCGGCCGGCGCGGCTTCAAGGCGGCGTCACCGTCGAAGAGGTCGAGTTGCTGATCGATTACGGGATTTACCCTTAGGTCAAGACGGGCTTAGTCCGGCCTGCCTTGCGTGGCTCCTATGCGCCGGCATTCTGGGCCAGACTGAATGTTCTCTCTGCGCAAAGACGCTGCAATGTGCCACTCCAGGCGAACAAGACAGTAAAATACGGTTTAGTGCCCTTTCATCCATGAAACCGAAAGCGCCTCGCTACACTGTCGCTGCAATGCCGTCTCGCGCTGATCGAGACGTTACCGTCTCCTCAGCAGACGATACTGCTAAAGACACTCGACACGTTTTTGGAGAGTGCCACTTTCCGGGCAGCGCGCCGCTGAGTGCGGCTTTCCTAAGCGGCTGAAAGGAAGACATGGAACCGAATCTCAATCAAGAACGGCAACAGGCTCACGCGTTGCTGGATATGCTGCCGGCCGCGAAATTGAACGCCGTGCGGAGTCTGCTTGAAGTGATGGTGGAACCGTTGGCGCGCTCGCTGGCCCTGGCGCCGGTGGAAGACGAAGAGATCACACCCGAGACCGCCGCGGCGCTGGACCGCGCCCGTGCTTCACTCGACCGCGGGGAAGGCATCCCGCACGAAGAGATCATGCGCGAGTTTGGGCTGAACCCGTGAGTGAGGACACCGCCCCGGAGCGGATCGCGGTCATCTGGTCGCCGGAAGCCCGCGCCGATCTGCGGGCCGTCGACCGCGAAACCGCCCTGCAGATTCTCCACTGCGTAGACCGCTATCTGACCAACCGCAACGGCGACGTGAAAAAACTCAAGCCACCGCTGACCGGTTTCCGGCTCCGCTGCGGCGATTACCGAGTGTTCTTCGATCCCAAGAACGAATCCACCATCGAGATTACCGGCGTCCGCAACCGGAGTGAAGCCTACCGCTGAGTGGCGGCCTTCCCCTGGCGGCCAAAAGCCCAGAAGGCCAACGGAAGTAGTCCAGCCCTTCAGAATCAACGGGTTCCCATGTAGCAGCCTCAGGTATCCATATAGATATCTTGAGCTTCGCCCGGTGGGCCGGCCGGAGACTGGCCGGAGATCGGCATCAGGTGGAGCGGGTTTCGCGGGCTGACCTCCAACACTCGTCAGCGGCCCTTGTGAAGCTCGGCGACGCCTTTCTTCAGCCGATAGAGCGCCGTCACTTCCGCCTCCGTCAACTCGCGATTGAAGAGCGCCAGATCGTCGAACCGCCCGACATAACTCAATCCCAGCCGGATCGCGCCTTTGTTCATGTCCCAGGCGAACGGCTCCTTGATCCCGGTGGCCGAACCCTGCAACTGCCCGTTCAAATAGAGCTTGGCTGAGCCGTTCCCGGAGCCCAGGCCGGCGTGGGTCACCACCACGTGCGTCCACTTTTCTCGCGAGAACGGCGTCTTCTTCACAATCACCAGACGGCGAGTGAAATCGGGGTTCTTGTCCGGAGGCACGTCGCGGGGGTTCCACGCCTTCAACTCCCCAAACACACCCAGACGAAAGTGGCGCGGCTTGTCATCCTTGGTGAAGTCCACCCAGATGGCCGAATCGTTGTAGGCTTTGTCGGTCAACTGGATCGGATCGCAGTAGCCCGGCTCCAGGTCCTGGTCGGGGTCCAGCTTGAGCCAGAACGAGGCGGCGCCGGTCCAGTTCTTCGGATCGAAGGCAACGTTGGAGGCCGCACGATAGAAAATGGCCTTGGCATTTTTCTTGCGGAAGTCGAGCGCATCGCCGAATCGGCCTTCTTTGGCAGCCAACACGACGTCGGGATTGCCGAGTCCCGGCGTGGCCTGATCCTGCACCTTGTAGTCACTGGCCGTGTACAGGCGCTTGTCGCCCAGCGCGAAGGCGGCGTCCGTTCCGGCGTCGAAGCCGGCGTGGAAGGTAAGTGCGCGCTCCAGGACCTGTTTCGGCTTGTCCTGCGCGGAAGCCGGGAGGGCTATCAGGGAGATCGGGAGCATCCAGATAACGTATCGCATGCTGAAACCTAATGCCGGATTGTACACCGTTTGATAGGCTCGGATCTGCATGTGGGTCTATCGAATTGCGGGATTCCTGGCGTGGTCGTGCGCCGCGTGCGCGGCGGCGCCGTTCGAGCAGGTGGATCTGTTCCACAAAGGCGAGAAGGGAGTCCACACCTATCGCATTCCCTCCCTGGTGGAGACCCGGCGGGGAACCTTGATCGCTATCGTGGACGCACGGCACGAAGGCAGCCAGGACCTGCCCGCGAAGATCTCTCTCGTGATGCGGCGGAGCTTCGATCGCGGGAAAACCTGGACGCCCGCCGAGACGATTCGCAAAGTCGATAAGGGCGGCGTGGGCGACCCGTCGCTGCTCCTCGACCGCAAGACGGGCCGGGTCTGGTGCTTCTTTGCCTACGGTCCGCCCGGCATCGGCTGGAATACGGCCAAGCCTGGCGCGGTCACGGGTCCGGAGACGCTCCAGGTTCACGCCATGTTCTCCGATAACGACGGTGCGTCCTGGTCCGATCCAGTCGACTTGAGCCCGCAGATCAAGGATCCCTCCTGGCACGCGATGTTCGCGACGTCCGGCACTCACCTCCACACCAGCAAAGGGCGGTATCTGGTCCCCCTTGTCGTTCGCGACGGCAATCGCGCGGCGGCCTCGCGCAACGCCTATAGCGACGACGGCGGCCGGACCTGGAAGTCAGGCCAGGCCGTGGGGCCTGACACGGACGAAAGTCATGTTGTGGAATTGAAGGACGGCACGATCCTGCAGAACATGCGGAACGGACCGCGCCGCGCGATCGCCCGATCGAACGACGGTGGCGTGTCATTCGCACCTCTCACGCACGATGAGGCGCTCGAGGACCCGGGCTGCAACGCCGGCATCACGCGCGGCAAGTGGAAAGGCCGCGACGTGATGATCTTCACCAACGCACAAAGCCGGAAGCGCGAGAACCTCACCGTGAAGCTCAGCTACGACGAGGGCCGCACGTGGCCTGTCTCCCGCACGCTTCACGCCGGGCCTGCCGCCTACTCGACGGTGATCGTGCTGAAGGATGGATCCCTCGGCGTGCTCTACGAGCGGGGCGAGTCCTCCGCCTACGAGAAGATCACGTTCGCCCGCATCTCTTTCGACTGGGTCATGCAAAAATAGGGCGTGCTTTCGCGCCGTCTGTTCTCGACGCTCGGCGCCGGCGCGGCCCTCCGCCCGGTGTTCGGCAAAGCGAAGCGTCCGCCCAACGTCGTTCTGGTGATGACCGACGACCAGGGCTACGGCGATCTGGCCTGCCACGGGAACCCCGTCATCCGAACCCCGCACCTCGATCGCCTTCACTCCGAAAGCGTCCGGCTCACCCACTTCCACGTCGACCCGTTGTGCTCGCCCACCCGCTCGGCCCTGATGAGCGGCCGCTACTCGGCCCGCACCGGAGTCTGGGCGACGATCATGGGGCGTTCGCTGCTGCGGCGCGACGAAACCACCGTGGCCGATCGATTCGCGGCCGGCGGCTATCGAACCGGGATCTTCGGCAAATGGCACCTGGGCGACAACTATCCGTACCGGCCTTTCGATCGCGGCTTTCACGAATCGCTGGTACTCGGCGGCGGAGGCGTCGGCCAGACACCGGATTTTTGGGGCAACGACTATTTCGACGACACGTACTTCCGTAACGGCCGCCCGGAATCGTTTCGCGGGTATTGCACCGATGTCTTCTTTCGAGAGGCCATCCGATTCGTCGAGCGTCAGCGGAAGCAGCCGTTCTTTCTCTACCTGGCACCCAACGCGCCGCACGCGCCTTACCGCGTCGCCAGCGAGTATCGCAAGCCGTACCTCGCGAGCGGGGTTCCTGCCCAGATGGCGTCGTTCTACGGCATGATCTCCAATATCGACGAGAATGTCGGCCGCCTGACCGAGCGCCTGGAGCAACTGGGCCTCGCGGAGAACACGATCTTCGTATTCCTCACCGACAACGGAACGGCGGCCGGGGTTGCTCCCGCGTCCGGTGGCTTTGCGGGATTCGGCGCGGGGATGCGGGCGCAAAAAGGATCGCCGTATGATGGCGGGCATCGCGTCCCCTGCTTTGTCCGCTGGCCGGCAGGGGGGATCGGAGGAGGGCGGGACGTCGCTCAACTCGCGACCCACTTCGACCTGCTCCCAACCCTGGCCGATCTTTGCGGACTGCGGGAGGCGCCGCGCCTGCCGTTCGACGGGATGAGCCTCGCTCCCTTCCTGCGCGGGAGCGCCCCGCGCGATCGAACCCTGGTCGTCCAGGTGCAGCAGCGCCGCGAGAACAACCGCTGGCAGATGGACCAACCCAAACCGTGGCTGCAGTCGGCGGTTCTGACCGGGCGTTGGAGGCTGGTGAACCGCGATCAACTCTACGACGTGCTCGACGATCCCGGCCAAACCCGCGATGTGGCGCAGGCGAATCCGCGGGAGGTCTCGCGGCTGCGGGCGGCCTACGAAGAATGGTGGCAAAGCGTCTCGTCGCGCTTCGGCGAATACAACCCGATCACGGTCGGGTCGCCGCATGAGAACCCATCCCGTCTGAACTGCATGGACTGGCACGGCGAGGTGGTTCCCTGGGACCAGCCCCTAGTGAAGCAACTGCCGGAAGCCAACGGCTTCTGGGCGATTGACGTGGAACGCGAAGGGCAGTACGAGTTCACGCTGCGCCATCAGCCGGACCGAATTCCACTGCGGGCGGTGACGGCCGAAGTTCGCGCGGGGGAGAGCAGGGCCAGCGCGCCGGTTCCCTCCGGCGCCGGCGAAGTGGTCCTCTCCATGGCGCTGCCGAGAGGCCAGACCCAACTGCAGACATGGCTGAGAGAGTCAACCGGCGTTTCGCGCGGTGCCTTTTTTGTCGACGTTCGCCGGCGGTAATCACGATTCCGGAGATCCCTCGGTTCGAACCGGTCCGGCCGATTCCGTTGTAGACTCGTAACCACTATGCATCGCAACCACCGCATCGGACCCTTTGCTTGTGGTTCTGCTTTCCCAAGACCCGAGTGTATCTTCGGAGGCATACTGGCGGTTGTGCTGGCTGGCGGAGCGTCGCTCCTTCCGGCACAGCCAGCCTCGTCCGACTCGTCCCGGATTGTTCCCGTGACCGTTACCGACGGCCTTCATCGCTTCGTCACCGGCCTCGCTCAGGAACACTTCGAACTGCTGGAGAACGGCACGGCGCGAGCGCTTGGCCGCTTCGCCAACCCGGATGACCCAATCGCGATCGCAACCTTGAGCGATCCAACCGCGCCACCAGTCACCCAACTCATGGACGCCGCTGACGAACTGATCCAGGCGTCCTCATTACCGGAGGCGTTCCGTCAACTGGCCGCCTCCAAGCACTTCCGCAAAGCGCTGGTGCTCCCGAGTGGCGCGGACGTGACGGCCGTCCCACCCGGCATTCAGGTCCTGAGGGCCGATCCCGTCCTTTTGAACAAGGCAGTGGTCGAGCTACGCAACACGTATTGGCTGCGCTTTCAGACTTCCGGTCCGTCCGCGCGGATCGAAGTCGTCCTGAAGGAGCCGCGCGGCCTGCCGGTCCTGAAGGCGGGTTGGAAGAATTCCTTCTAAATTAGTTACTTTCAGGTTTCAGGCCGCGAACCGCTCTGTTAACCGTCGCGTCACGGTATGAAGTTTCCTCCTGTCTCAACAACGGCAACCGTGCCGCGAGCGTGAGAGGTTGTGAAAAATTGGGGGCGGTCACCCCGTTTCACGGCCACAACTCGTTGATTTTCCACAAGTCGTTGATCGGGAAACGGGGTGGCCGTCCTCTTTTTTTCACAACCTCTAAGTCTAAGCGAGCGGTCCCCCGTTCGAATCCCGGTATTTTTGTGCCGGAAAGTAGTCAGCTTGTTCGCGATACCTGATGGAGTGATCCGATTGGTTTCTACGGGCAGAGCGTCGTCAGTGATATAGAGGGACGGATCCCTGGTATCGATCCTTTGACACTAAGCCAAAACCGATAGCCGGACCTGCGCGAGAGCCAAGAGCCAGGTGGGTAGAGGACAGCCCGCGACCAATGCCTCGAGCTGTCCTCCGCGTGGGCCCTCTATGGCAACTGAAGAGGAGTCGCCACCTTCAGCGGATTGCCGGTCGCCGTAATGCCAATTGTTGCGGGGGTGACCGGAGCAAGCGTGAACAAAAGTTGGGTGGAATGACCACCCGCACTGCAGGATCCACCAATGTCATTGGATGTGGTCGAGGGCCCTACGGCGGGTGTTGATTCCCCGTTGCCGTCCGGGGATGCCAGCGTGTAAAGCTGATTGGCACTCGACGAATAGGCGACGTTTCCGGACCACCGCGGACCCGCCGTCGAACTACCCGAATTGAGGTAAGGCGTGCCGGTGCAACTTGCGCCAGTCCAGTAGATCTGCGTGGAGGCGGGGGCGGTCTGGAAGAATCCAGCGCCATTCACGGCGAAGATGTAAATTCCCTTCTGGACGATGAAATAGCGATTGCTTGCAGTGCCGATGATGTTTCCGAGAGCATTGCCGTTGCCATCGCGGAGTACCGCCCCGCCGGATCCAGCGGGGCCAGCCGGACCTGTCGGACCGGTTGGGCCAGGTACTGTCGACGCTGCGCCTGTGGGACCTGTAGCACCTGCTGGGCCGGTCGAACCCGCCGGACCGGTCGGGCCAGGTACTGTCGACGCTGCGCCCGTGGGACCTGTAGCGCCGGCTACGCCGGTAGCGCCAGTGGGCCCTGTTGAACCTACCGCTCCGGTGGGGCCAGCCGGACCTGTTGAACCTACCGCTCCGGTGGGGCCGGCCGGGCCTGTTGAGCCTACCGCTCCCGTGGCGCCCGCCGGACCTGTTCCACCTACGGCTCCCGTGGCGCCCGCCGGACCTGTCGGGCCCGCCACGCCGGTCGTGCCTGTGGGTCCTGCCGGGCCCGTGGGCCCGAGAGGCCCAGTTGGCCCTGCTACTGTCGACGCAGCGCCGCTCGGACCTGTGGGCCCTGCAGGGCCCGTCGATCCTGTTGGCCCGGTCGCCCCACTTACACCGGTGGCGCCCGTCGGGCCCGTACTTCCGGTGGAACCAGTGGCGCCTGTGGCGCCAGCGGGTCCCGGCACGTTGCTCGGTGTTCCGGTTGGCCCAGTCGGTCCTGTCGGCCCTGTCGCTCCGGGAGGTCCTGAGGCCCCTCCACCGGCAAGGTCACTGTAATACCCGTTGATGTCGACAATGACGTGCGTCGGGTCCGATACGAAGATGGAGATCGAGCCGTTTGTTCCCGCCGGTACCACGGCCGCGTTGGCGATGATCTGCCCCTGGAACGCGTTCAACGTCGACACGTTCGGCCGAGGCGAACCCGTCGGATAGGCGGTCAGGTATTGCAGCGGACCGCCTGGAACCACCGTGATGTTCAGTGAATATGCCTTCGCGCTCGCGGGAATCCCGCACTGCCCGAGCGGTATCGGAATGTCGCGGGTGGCCGGATTCGGATTGCCGAGCCCCGGCTGTCCGAACGGACCGTTGAATATCCCTCCGGCGTACTCCGGACGTGTGTCCACCAGGCGGCAGGGAGTCACGGCCACCAGCGGAATCTGTCCGGTGATCGCGGCCGCCCTTCCGTCCTTGCTACTTTGAGCGTCCGGTACCCAATACAACGGGGACGGCCAATTGGCCAGCTCCGTCGTCTGGGCGAAGACCGGCCCCACGCAAGTGATCAGCGCGAGCAAACCTACTCTTGATACACCTGGAACGATAGTGCACATTCTGTTGACGAACCCTCCGATTGCTCCGATTGAGATGCAGTCGCGCTGCCACAGGGCGATGCCGCCGCGCGACAGAGACTTTTTCGAGGCTCGGGGCATGATAACCTTAAGTCGGCTTCAAGATCAACAGAAATTCAGGCTTTGTCACCACTTTTGAATCCCGCTGGCGAATTGTCCCGTTAACATTTGTAACAAAGCACCGTTTCATGGATTAATCATGGGCCAAACGGCGGAAGTTGCGCACCTCTTGAGAAATCCGTTTCTGTAGGGGATCCAGCGTAGGCGCGTTCAAGCGTGACAGGGTTCGTCCTCGAGGCACTCGACCGATGGCAATCGATCGACGTGCAAGCAGGTTCAATGCGGTACGCAGCGGGCGTTCAGATCGCGCGGGTCGACGCACAGGGGGGCGGGCGGTCTAAACAGACAGCGGGACTGCCGAGGTGAGTGAAGCTGTTCAGGATGGAAAGACAGTTCGTCCTTCCATCCGTGCGGTACCATTTTTCCTAAGTCGAGAAACGACTACGCCTCAACGTGCCGGGGCCGCGTGTCGAGGTCGGCGCGCACCTCGATGTTGCGCTTCCAGTCCTCTGTGATCGGGCCCTTCATCGACGATGCCCGCTTGCGAAGTTCGTCCATCTCCTCGGCCGTATACGGCTTGAAGTTCTGTGCGATCCGCACGTCGTCTTCCAGTTGGCCGATGGTCGTCGAACCGATCGCCGTGCAGTGCACGGGCAGGCTCAGCACATAGCTCAGGCATTCTTTGGCGCTCAGCACGCTCAGCAGTTTCGCGTTGCCGAAGTTCTTCATGCCCTGGATGCCCATCTTCCGCTCCACCGCCACCGGCAGTGCCAGGCGCTCAAAGCTCAGATAGCTCGGGTCGGCCGCATGGAGCGGCATCAGGATCGTGTCGTAGCCCTGATAGCGCTTCAGCATCTCCAGGTGCACGTACGGATCGCGGTGTCCGGTGAAGCCGAAGAAGCGGCACTTGCCGGCCTTCTTGGCGGCCTCGAACGCCTCGATCGCGCCACCCGGCCCGAAGATCGTGTTCACCTCCGACATCTCGCTGACCGCATGGATCTGCCACAGGTCGACGTAATCGGTTTTCAGCCGCTTCAGCGACAGGTGAAGTTGATCCTCAGCCTCCTTGCGGGTCCGCCCCGCCGACTTCGTCGTGATGAACACGTCTTTCCGGAACGGCGGCAGCACTTCGCCATACACCTCCTCGGACTGGCCATTCCAGTAGGCGTGCGCATTGTCGAAGTAGTTAATGCCCAGATCATACGCGCGCCGTACCACCGCGCGGGCTTCGTCCCTGTTGATCAACGGGAATCGCCCGCCCGCCTGGCCGATCACCGTCAGCGAGACGCCGGTCTTGCCAAACACGCGCTTCGGGATGTCTCCCGTCTTCACACCCGTACGCCCGGCCGCGTGGACACCCGTCGCCGCCACCGCGCCGCCCACAAACACTCTTCGCTTCATGCCAGCCTCCAGTGCTGTTAGCATAACCGATATGCGCAAAGGCTTGTTCGAAGTCGAGTGTCCCTGTTGCCACTCGAAGTTGAAGGTCGATTCGGAGACACAAGCGGTTATCTCACACAAGGAACCGGAAAAGCCGAAGATGATCGAAGACCTGGCCGCCGAGGTGGAAAAGCTCAAGGGCGCGGCCGGCAGGCGCGAAGAGCTGTTTCAGAAGAGCTTCGAACAGCACAAGGTGCACAACAAGGTGCTGGAGAAGAAGTTCGACGAGTTGTTCAAGCAGGCGAAGGAGAGCCCCGACACAGGCCCGCCTACGCGCGATATCGATCTCGACTGAGGGTGGCGCCGGGCGACGTTGTTTGTCGCCCGGCGGCACTTGAGCGGTTATTCGACTACGAGGTAGACGCCATCCTGCGACCGGTTCCACCCCGGCGGGTCGAAAGCCAGCTTGATCGGCACCCTGCCCGCCGGAGCAACCGCGGGAATCCGCGCATTCACCTGAAAGACGCCTGGCGCCTGGCCCGGCGCGGGACCGGCGAACAGAATCTCCATCGTTCGGTCCGGCGCGAAGTAGAGTTCGAACCGTTCTGTGGGAATGGGCCACGGCGGGCTGATCGGGTTCAGCGCCCCGTCGGCCGGCGGCGGCGAGACCGCTCCCAATCCGGTGGCAAAGAGGCTGACCACCGATCCTCTCCGAGCGGGATTGTTCGGGCCGTTCAGCGTCCCGTTGTCGTTCACGACGGCCGCCAGCCCGAGGCCCGAACCATCGGCAGTGAAGATCCCGGATGCGGCCGGCGCAATCTCCAGCGGGTAAGTCACGGTCGTGAGATCGTCGCGCTCGATGGTGATCTCGCTCCGCCCGGGAACAGCCGAATAAGGCACGCTCGCCCGGATCTCCCGAGTGGAAACCGCCAGTAGAGGTACTGCCCGTCCTCCGATCGTCACCCGGACTCCTCCTAGTTCGATAGGCAGGGCGCCCACCCCATTCGCATTCACGCCGTCCCTTCCTCCCAGCCGTGTGCCGAAGATGGAGATCATCTCACCGGGCGAGACAGTCAAGCTGGCGAGAGGGGGCGTCATGTTTCCGGAGCGCGCCAGGCTGGCCGTATTCAGCAGGCACGCCGGCGCCAATTCTTCACTTCGCAACAGGTCGACCCTGACCAGGTAAGCGTCCTGCGCCCGGCCGGGCGGCTCCAGCGATAGAGCAAACGAGTCCGACGACTCGCGAGTCAGCCCTGCGGCGTGGATCCGGCCGCCGGAATCAACGGCCAGGGTGGACCCGGCGACCCGCGACAAACCGTAGGACTCCACGACGCGCCCGGTCTGGGGGTCGACGAGAATCAATGTGGAGGCGGGCTCGCAGGGGCCAGGTGTGCGCCGTTCCACCACAGCGGCGGCGCCGCCCGAGGTGAGAAACACCAGGCGGCCTCCGGGGCCGAGCGCCAGCGCGCTCGCTCCCTCCTCCTCAGGCCCGCCCAGGTAGCTCGAAAAGACGGCATTGCCGAGAGCGTCCAGTTTGACGTAAAACGCATCGGCGGTCGCGGAGGCCGCCGGAGCCGTGCCACCGTAGGCGCTCTGCCAGGCACTGGCGCTCACCGGGAAGTTACGCGATCGCGTGCTACCGGCGATGTACGCGTTCAGATTTGCGTCGAGAACCAAGCCCGCCGCCTGGTCCGAATTGCTGCCTCCGAGGAAAGTCGAATAGAGCAGCCGCCCTCCCGTCGGGTCGAGTCGCAGGGCAAACGCGTCGCCGCCCGAGGCCACCGATCCGCTGTACCTCGGCTGGAACGCGCCCGCCGTGGTGGGAAAGTCACCCGAGAGCGTTTCGCCCGCGAGGAAGACCGAGCCATCCCGGGCCACGGCGATTCCGGTTGCACGGTCGGGCTGGAGCCCGCCGACAAAGGTCGCGTAGATCAGCCTCGATCCATCCGCACTGATCTTGGCGACAAAGGCATCGCTGCAGGGGATGGGCTCCCCTCCTAAACGCTCCGCGCAAGCCGGAGCCCCGATGGACGGTTTCAAGACTCCCGGCGTCGCGCGGAAGTCCGGCCCGGCCTCACCCGTGACGAACACCGAGCCCTCGGCGTCGAACGCGATGCCGGACGGGACCGCGGCAATGTAGGAACTCCACAGCACCGCGCCCGAGAGCGACACCTTGGCGACGAATCCCGCGCCCTTGTCCTTCTGAAAGGCAGCGGGCGAAACCTGAAACAAGTCCCCGTCAATGGATCCGGCAACGTAGGCCGAACCGCGGGAGTCCACAGCGATCGCCGAGGGACTGGCGGAGGGGATTGAGGCTACCAGAACAGCCGTTCCACCGGCGGCCGCGACTCGCTGTAGCGAGCCCACCGGCACGAGCGCGCCGGAGGGCGAAGTGGTGGTCACAAGGCCGAACTGGGTCGCGGCGAACCAGGTGTTGCCATCCCCGTCCACGGTGATCGGCAGCGCGCGGCCTCCGCTGGCCGGAAGGTAGGAGCCGTAGACGATCCGCGAGGGCGCCGCCGTCGCGGCGACGCCCAGTGCAGTGGCACACAGGATTGTGGCAAGCGTACTCAGAACACGAACAAAGCGACCGGTTCTTGCAGCCATGTTCCCAGAGTGCCACGTTCCGGCTTCGGTGGCGTCGACTGGCGTAGACGATCTGGCCGAGTTGTGGTTTTAGCGGATGTCTTTCTTACCGAAGGAGGGGGTTTCCAGCGTCTGTCCGCGGACGATGCCGTCCAGCAACTGCAATTCGTCAGGTGAGAAGCCAGCGAACGCTTCGCTGTAGAACCGCTGGATCGCTCCGATTCGATGGATCTGCTTCTCCTCTCGAAGGCCTCTCTGAAGCGCCTCGCCGATGACGGTGCTCAGGCTCAAACGCCGTTGCCGCGCGATGCGTTCCGCTCGATCGAGGCATTCCGATGGAAGAGCGAGCGTTATTCGTTTGGATGGGCGGCGATTCATTAGCCTTTCCTGCTGGCCACACTGTACCACGTGGGCATTCGCCCAGCTTATTCGATGCTCAGCACGCCGCAAGTGGGGCCGAACGGCGATCAGGATATCGCGGCGCCGCCGTTCAGCCCGATCTCCCGCTCAATAGCTGCCGCGATGCTCCGGGTGTAGCGCTCGACGTGATCGGGGTTCTCGGCCTCCACCATCACGCGGGCCAGCGCTTCGGTCCCCGAGAAACGGACCAGCACTCGCCCGGAACCGCCCATCGCTTCCTCACACGCCGCGATCTCCGCCGCCACGCGTGGAATCTCGTGCAGGGCTTTTCTCTCGCGTACCCGCACGTTCACCAGTTGCTGCGGATAGACCTTCAGTCCTGACGCCAGATCGTCGAGGCTGACTCCGGTCCGGCAGACGATTTCGAGGATCCTCAGCGCCGTCAGCATTCCGTCCCCGGTCGTGGCGAACTCGCGGAAGATCACGTGCCCCGACTGCTCGCCGCCCAGCGCCGCGCTGGAGCGAATCATCTCTTCCAGCACGTACTTGTCCCCCACCGCCGTTCGGGTCAACCGGATGTTCAGCCGCTCCAGCGCTTTCTCCAGCCCGAGGTTCGACATCACGGTGGCAACCACCACATCGCCCGGCAGCCGGGC
This sequence comes from uncultured Solibacteraceae bacterium, assembly GCA_964529305.1. GTDB lineage: Bacteria > Acidobacteriota > Terriglobia > Bryobacterales > Bryobacteraceae > CAZGUX01. Next base: position 74,938 of record CAZGUX010000212.1, read on the forward strand.
TTGCGCTTTCATGTGGCGGCCCGCGATCAGAAGAACGGCATCGCCATCCACGACCTTTCCGGAACCGGCGACAAAGATCGCCCGATCCGCATCGCCGTCAAAGGCGACGCCCATGCCGGCGCCGTGCGCGACGACCGCGCTTTGTAGGCCTTCCGGGTGGAGGGCTCCGCACCCGAGATTGATGTTGCGCCCATTCGGCTCGGCATTCAGAACAAACACCTGGGCGCCGGCGCGGCGAAACAATTCCGGGGCCAGGAAGGAAGCTGCCCCGTTTCCGCAGTCGAGCACGATCCTGCTCCCAGTGAACGGCGAATCGCCGCCCACCACTCTCAGCAGATGGTCCAGGTATTGCGCATCCAGGCCGGGATTGACGGCCGTCTCATGGAGTGCAGGAGAAACGCCAGACGCCAGTTGGCGGAAGATTTCGTCCTCGATCGCGCTCTCTTCATCGTCCGGCAACTTGAACCCGGAGTGGCCGAAGACTTTGATCCCGTTGTCCTGATAGGGATTGTGGGAGGCCGAGATCATGACTCCGGCGACGACCGGCAGTTTGTTCGTCAGGTAGGCGACTCCCGGGGTGGTGATCAGCCCCGCCATCTGGGCAGCGACTCCCGCGTGATGCAGGCCGCCGGCCACTTGCGCGGCGATGCGGGGACCGGACTCGCGCGTGTCCATCCCGATGATGACTTCAGGGGAGGACGACAATTCCCGGGCGACCTTGCCTAACGCCACTCCCAGACTAAACACAGTCGGATCATCGAGCGGCGCCGAGCCGGCAACGCCCCGAATGCCATCCGTGCCAAACAGCCGTTTTGCCAATTATTCCTTCTCCACGAAGACTTTTACCGAGACTTTGCCTTCCCCGACGGTTCTCACCTGATTATCATCGGCAAAAGTGTTGACGCGGAATAGGGTGTCGCCGACCACCGCGCTCAAATCGATGGAATCGGTGGCGGCGTTCTCCACCCGTTGCACCCGGCTGGCCGGGCCAACGATCAGAATCGTGGCTGGGTCAACGGTGTGCCGCCGCAGGACATACCCCTGGGGAACCGGCATGCTGAAACGGACCTGCACGGGCACGTAGCGCATGGTTCGCTCTTCAAACTGAAACCGGACTTGTGCCGGAATGGCCCGCACCAGCCGCAGACCTTGCGGGAGACTGACATTGGTAGGCCCGATCTGGAACGTGTGCTCTCCGGGCTTCTCGATGCCCGAGAAATCCAGCAGGATTCCAGAAGGGTTCTTGGAGAAGTCGCGCAGGCGGTCGGCGGTACCCCGGACATCGAGAGCGACCAGATCGACCGCCTCGGAAGCGATTTCCAGGTGGTCGGGCATCCCCTTGAACTCCAGCGGGACGTTGATGAACGCCCCCATTTCGGGACTGCCCGCGAACGTGATCCACAGCAGAAGCGAGATCGCGAGGGCGAAGAGCTTCCACCCCAGGTTGCGCGTGAGAAGCTCGGTCACGGCCGGCTCACTTTTTGGATCTGCTGGGTCTCATTGGGGATGCGCTCCTCCGCTTCGCGGCGGCCGGTTTCCCACGAACGGCGCTCCATCCCAAAGTGCCGCACCATGCGCGCGCCGAGTCCCTCCGGCGGCAGGTCGGATTCAATCTCACCGAAGGCCGCGATGGAGATGCGGCCGGTTTCTTCCGAAACGATGACCGCCAGGCAGTCGGTTTCCTCGGTCACGCCGATGGCGGCGCGATGGCGCGTTCCGTACTTGGTCGAGATCGCCGGATTCATGCTGAGCGGGAGAAAACAGGCGGCGGCGCTGATGCGATCCTTCTGCACGATGACGGCGCCATCGTGGAGCGCGCTTTCCTTGTTGAAGATCGACAGCAAAAGGTCGCGGGAGATGTGAGCTTCCAGCCGGACTCCGCTCTCGATGAACGTCCTGAGGCCGATGTCGCGCTCGAGCACGATCAACGCGCCGGTCTTCTGCGAAGCCAGGCGCGACACGGCCAGCACGATATCCTCGGTGGATTCCCTCCGCCGGAACGCGCTCGTCCCAAATCGTTTCCGGCCGATGCGGGCCAGCGTGCGGCGGATCTCCGACTGGAACAGCACAATCACGGCAATCGCCATGTACGGCATGGCTTGCGCGAGGATCGAGTGCAGCAGATTGAGCCTCAGCCAGACGGCCAGGTTATAGATGACGACGACGGTGAGGATACCCGAGAGGATGTGCGCCGCGCGGGTTCCGCGCACGATCATGATGAGCTGATACACCAGCACCGCCACGACGAGAATATCGAGGACACTCGTCAGGGAAAACTGCGGCAGTTCCGGCAATCCGACAAAACGATCCATCCGATGACTCGGGAACGGGCATCCGAGATCCCATTCTACCGTACACGGCCAGGGATTTTGTTACTAAGAGCCAAACAATCAACGGGATCACCGGACGGGCGTCCCGTAGGGAACCGTTGTTGGAACGCGCTCCGCGCCGGCCATTGAAACGATTTTCCAGCGTCCGCCGGCCTTGACGAGCACCATTTCCTGGGCCTCGTTCCGGTCCGCGAAGACATACTCCACCCGCAACTTTACCTCCTGGTCGCTCACCGTTCGCGGTTCCATCATGGCGATGCCTTTGATGTCCGCGTGGGAACGCTTCAGGTAGGCGGCAAATTGCTCTTCCGTGCTCTCTCCCAGGGCCTGCGAGACCGCCTGCGCCTGAGACCCGGAAAACGACTCCCGATACGAACGGACATCTCCCGCCCGGGCCGCATCCAGCATCGCGTAGACCACGTCCTGCGGCGTCCGCGGTTGACGGGCAACCTGAGGCGCGACCACATTCTTCTGGCGAATGAGAATCAGGGTCAGGCCGAGCAGCATCAGGACGAGAGTCAGCAGCTTGGCTGTCTTGTCGCTCCTCATTGCGGTTTGGCGGCCGGGTCCGACTTTCGGATGATGGTCAGATCCACATTGCCATTCTTATCGACAATCAGCTTGCGAATTCGCGGCAGAATCTCCACCATCGCTTCCTGATACAGCCGGTCGCCGGTCACTTCGGCCGCCTTGGCGTATTCTCCGGCGATTTGTGTGAAGCGCTCCGCATCGCCGGCGGCTTCGTTAATCTTGCGCTGCTTGTAGGCCTCCGCGGATTCAAGCAACTGCCGGGCTTCGCCGCGTGCCTTTGGGAGAATATCGTTGGCGTATCCCTGCGCTTCATTGACAATGCGCACAGCGTCGGCACGGGCGCTGGCGACATCGCGAAAGGCTTCCGCCGTTTCGGCGGGCGGCAGCACGGATTCAATGTTCACGCTGGCCAACGCCACGCCGGCCCTGTAGCCGTTCAGGCGTTTCTGCGCTTCGCCGCGCACGTCCTCCTGGATGGCTGCCTTCTCGGTGGTCAGCACCGCGTCGACTCCGCGGCTGGAGATTTTCCGGGACAACTCGGTCTCTACCGCGCCGCGAATCACCGCGGTCACGTCCAGGGTCTGGTACAGGTAATCGGCCGGGACTGCGACGTAATATTGCACGACCGCGCGCAAGTGAATCAGGTTCTGGTCGCCCGTCAGGAACTGCGCACGGGAAGGGTCCGTGCGCCCCACCACGGCATCGGCGGCATCGCCGCCGGCCACCAGCCGCTGCAACTGCTGCACCTTCAGGCGCTCCACGCGATCGATCGGCCAGGGCAGGGAGAGGTGAAGGCCGGGCAGCACCCGCGGTTCCACGACGGCGCCGAATCGCGTCACCACCGCCTGCTGATCGGTCGATACCAAGTAGAAGCCGGTCAGCAGCCACAGCCCAAGTCCGAGCGCGGCGTAACGGCGCCGGCGATCCTCCCACCACGGCGCGGGCGCGGGCGGCAGCGAGGTCTCGGTCATGGGCGGGCGCAGGTCCAGGGTGCTCATTGCGCTCCGCTCTGGCCCCTCATCAGCACCTTGAGCAATTCCGAGTCGGAACTCAGAATGGCCGTCGTCTTGTCGTCGAGCACCTTCTTATACGACTCGAGAGTACGGAGGAACTTGTACAAGCGCGGATTGCGCGAGTACGCCACGCCGTAGATCCGGGTAGACTCGGCGTCGCCTTCGCCGCGCGTCTTCTCGGCCTGGCGATAGGCCAGCGACAAGATCTCGTCCCGCTGCCGGTCCGCATCGGCGCGAATGCCTAGCGCCTGCTCTTCACCTTCGGCACGATACTGCCGGGCGATGCGTTCCCGCTCCGCCCGCATCCGGGCGTACACGCTTTGCTTGTTCTGCTCGGGGAAGTTCAGGCGCTTGATGCGGACGTCGATCACCCGGATGCCGTACTGCCGCAGGGCCGCCCGGTCGCTGTCTTCGCTCAAGCGGTCGAGTACCTGGCGAGCCTGTAGCTTTTCCGCGGTGGCGCCCACCAGCGCGTCCAGGTCGTGGTTGCCCAGGGTGGCCGACAGACCCGACCAGATAATATCGTGCAACCGCATTTCCGCCGCGCCGACGTCTCCGACCGCCTCCACAAACTTCTGCGGTTCTTCAATCCGCCAAGCCACGTAATTCTCGATAACGACGTTCTTCTTGTCGCGCGTGAGAAACTCCGAAGGCCGCGGGTTGTAGATCCGGAGGCGCCGGTCGAAGTACGTGACGTTCTGAAAAGGCCATTTGACGTGCAGACCGGCCTCACCGACGGAACCGACCGGCCGGCCGAACTGTGTGATGAAGGCAAACTCTGTCTCGCGAACCGTGAACAAAGCCGCCCACACCAGCCACAACGCAGACACCGCCAAAGCGGCGCGAACCTGTTTGGGATACCGATCCAATATCACTGTTCCTCCCGTCCAGGGGCGGGCCTCGGGATCAAGGGCGCGAGCGAGGGTCCGAGTTCCACGCCGTCGTCCAGCATCAACAAGTGGCGCCGGCCCCGGCTGGCGTCCACGATGAGCTTGCGCTTGCCCGGCAGCACCTGTTCGATGGTCTCCAGGTAGAGGCGCGTTTCAGTCGGCCCGGGGGCGCCCCGGTGAGCAGCCTCGGCGGCTACGAATCGCTCCCCATCCCCGCGCGCCCGCTCCACGCGCGACTGCTTGTAGCCTTCGGAACGGGCCAGGTTGGCCTTGCCGTTGCCCCGCGCCAGGGCCAACTGCTCGTTACGGTAGCCGTCCGCCTCGTTGATCTTGCGCGCCCGTTCCTCCCACGCTCCAGCCACGTCGCGAAACGCATCCACCACTTCGATGGAAGGATGGACATCCTGAAGACGCACTCCGCGAATCCGGATGCCGGCCCGATAGCGGTTCATCCGCTCCTGCAGTTCACGCACCGCCCGATCCTCAAACGCCCGGCGTCCAGTGGTGAGGATTTCGTCCAGTGCCGCGGACGTGGTCCACATCTGGATGACCGACTCGGCGGCCGTCCGCACCGTCGCTTCGGCGTCGTACTGCACGAACAGGAAATCATCCGGCTTGTCGAGGTCATAGTGAACGGTAGCGGTAACCTCAACCAGGTTCTGGTCGCCGGTCAGCATCAGCGACTCATCCGGCCGCCGCTGGAAGCGCCCCGCGCGATGCTGGACATTCCATTCGTAGGCGGCGGGCTCCAGATCCGGACGGGTGGCCGCTGAGCGGTACCCGATTTCGACCGTGCGGATCCGTTTGGATTCGATGCGCGTCATTTTCTCGACGGGCCACGGCAGCTTGTAGTGCAAACCCGGCCCGCTAGGCGGCATGACCTTGCGGCCAAATCGCTCGATGAGGACCACCTGGTCGGGCGGCACCAGGTACACCCCGTTCAGCAGAAACAGGGCGGCGATGGCGATGCCCGCTTCCTGCGGATACCGGCGCAGCCACTCCCATCCGGCCGAGACCTGAGCGCGCCATTCGATCGCGCGCACGGCGGAAAGCCAGGCAGGGAAGGGCGTGCGGCGCAGCCAGCGCTTCCAGAACGTGTCTTCCGATCGCTCCACCCGCAGCAGCCGCAGCGAGTTCATCATCACCAGGAACGAGCTGATCTGGTGCGTGAACGCAGCCCCAATCGGGCCGACGTAGCCGGTGGCGCAGGCGATGACCGCGACGGCGTTCACCACGCCGGCAAACAGGACGATGTTCTGCCACGCGGTCTGGACCGCCCGCCGGCTGACCTCGAACAGCCTCGGCAACTTGTCGAGCGAGTGCGGTAGGTAGACGACGTCGGCCGCCTCGGCCGCGAGGTCGCTGGCGCCGGAGACGGCGATGCCGACATGGGCCGCCGCCAGCGAGGGCGCGTCGTTGATGCCGTCGCCGACCATGGCCACGTGGCGTCCTTCCCGCGTGAGTTGGTGGATCCGTTCCAGTTTCTGCTCCGGAAGCAGTTCGGCGTCGACCTCGCCGATACCGCTTTCCTTCGCCATCGCCAAGGCGGCAGCGCGGCGATCGCCGGTCAGCAGGATCCGGCGGGAGATCTCCAGTTGCTCCAACTGCGCGAGCGCGGGAGCCAGGCCATCGCGCAAGCGATCGCGCAGCAGGATGGCGCCGGCCAGGCGGCTGCCTTCCGCCACCAGGACGGCGGTGGCGCCGTGACGGTCCGCCTCTTCGACGTAGGCGGCCGTGTCCCCGACTTCATGAGAGGCCAGATACGCCGCGCTGCCGACCCGGACCATGCTCAGGCCCACCAGGGCTTCGGCCCCCCGTCCCGGCAGCACCCTGAGGTTCGAAGCCGAGGGAATCGTCAAGCCTCGCGCCCTCGTCCCGTCGACGATCACACGCGCCAGGGGATGCTCGGACCCCTGCTCGGCGGCGGCCGCAAGCTCGAGCACCCGCTCTTCGCTCCGCTCCGCCGGCAGCACCTTCAGGATCTCGAAGCGGCCCTCGGTAATCGTCCCCGTCTTGTCAAAGACGACAGTGTCCACGCTGGCCGAGAGCTCCAGCACGTTCGCCCCGCGGACGAGAATGCCGCGCCGCGCCAGGCCGCCGATGGCGGCGACCATGGCGGTCGGCGTCGCCAGGATCAGCGCGCACGGGCAGGCGACGATCAGGACGGCCACGGTTCTGAGCCAGTCCCGTGTGAAGTAAAACGTCAGCGCGCCCGATAGAAGCAACGCCGGCAGGAAGTACTTTGCGTAGCGATCGGCCCGGCGCTCCACGGGAGCCTGGCGCTCCTTGGCCTCCTCCACCAGCCGCGCGACGCGGGCCAGAGTGGTATCGTCCCCGGCGTGCTCGACACGGATCGTCAGCAAGCCGTTGCCGTTCAGCGTTCCCGAATAGACGGCGTCGCCGGGTTTCTTTTCCGCGGGTAGAGGCTCGCCGGTGATGGAGCTTTCGTTCACGGTCGAGACGCCGTCGGCGATCGCACCATCGGCGGTGATGCGCTCGCCGGGACGCACCAGCACCAGGTCGCCGGGCGCCAGGGTCTCCGCGTCGACTTCGATTTCTTCACCGTTGCGCAACACCCGGGCGCGGCGCGGCAACTGCTCGATGAACTTCCGGATGGCCGCTTCTGTGCGGCCGGCGGCGTAGGACTCCAGCCCTTCGCCCACCAGCACGATAAACATCGCTTCGGCCGCGGCCAGGTACTCGCCCACCGACAGTGCGGCGACTACGGCGACACACAAGGCGAGGTCAGCCGAGATGCGCCGCTCCAGCAGCGACGAAATCGAGTTGTGGAACGTCTTGTAGCCCGCCAGCAGCGTGATGATCGCCGCGGTGTCGAGGCCGAAGACGGTTTTCCAGACGCCGGTCACGTTCAGGAGCAGCAGCGCCCCGACGAAGGCCGCGAACACGTAGTACCGGACTCGCTCTCTGCTTTCCTCGGTCATCGGCAGCTACTTCTTGTTACGTTCTTCCTCGAACCGCTTGCGCAATTCGGGATTCAACGGATATACGTCGCGGAAGCGATGCTTCTTCTCGCGGGCCATCCTGCGCTCGAACTCTTCCTGTTCGGCCAGGGTCGAAGCCTGTTGGATGACGGTGGCGGCGAGGCTGGCCGGGAAGAAGACAACCGCTTCGTCGTCGGCCACCACCACGTCGCCGGGAAGGACGGTGGCCGGACCGACGCGGACCGGAACGTTCCAATCGACGCCCACCTGCGTCGCGCCTCTCGGATCGTACCCGACGGCCAGCACCGGGAAGCCGGCCATCTCCTTCAGCTCGGAGTAGTCGCGGCTGGATCCCCACAGAACGACTCCGCTCGCGCCGCGCATCTTGATGCCGAGCGCCGAGATGTCGCCAAAGAAGACCCCATCGGGGATTCCGCCTCCCAAATCGACGACCACGACGTCGCCGGGCTTGGCCTCTTCGGCGGCTCGCACGTGATAGCCTCGCGGCCAATCGCCTTCCCTGGCCAGTTGATTCATGGCCTCGGTCAGGTCGGGACGCTGCGGCAGGTAGCGGATGGTTAGGGCGCGGCCCACCAGGCGTTCATCCGGCCTGGTGCTCTTCAGGCCGCTGATGTGGCAATTCGTGTAGCCGGCGCGCTGCACGGCTCCCCAGATGGCTTCGAGCGGGAGCTTGCGCAACTGTTCGAGTTCGGCATCGGACACCTGGCCCCGCCTGGACTTGAGCAAATCGACCACGGGATGGTAGGTATCCCGGTTCAGCCGGAGCTTGGAATCGGGCGTAAGATCAGCGGCCAACGCTGCTGTGGCGAAGAAACACAATACCGCGAGTCGCACGGCGCCTCCTTGGAAGAGATCAGTATACCGGGTCAGCCGCAACGACCGTGCCCCGCCGTCTAAGCCGGACGATCCGTGTCGCACGATCCATGCCGAATGATCCGTGCCGCGACCGTCAGGGAGCGGTCGCTTCTTTCAATCTCAGACTCAGTGAGCGGTCTCTCCTTGACAAACGCTCGTCCGCCTACAGTTTGGCCGTACAGAAGAACCCCTGGCGCTGGGCGGTATAGCGTACCGCAAGGTGCGGCGTCTCGATTCGCTTGTGGCCCTGGAACTTCGAGTCCAGAATCGATTCCAGAATGCCGCTGGTCAACAGGGTCCGTTCGACGGGGTAGGTGGGCTTGCCGGACTCGAACATCTTCTCGATGCCCCGCACCAGACAGGCGAAATGCTGGAACGGCCGGCCTTCCTGCAGCCACATCAAGGTCACCACCGGATCGGCGCGGCCCTCCACTTCCACAGCGGTGGCCGCATCCTGCGCGATGCCGTTGGTCATGAAGGCGGCCGCTTCCAGGCCGTCGCGATACTCGACCCGATAGGCATAGGCGTCCTTGCCAAGCTGCCGGATGTCCCCGGGTTTTCGTGTGACGCCGACGGCGAGCGCGGCGTTGAGCAGTTTCTCGGCCCACGGGGTTTGCGAAACCCAATCCCACATCGCCTGCTTTTCGTAATACTGCACCGCCTTGACCCCGGTTTCTCCGCCGTGGCGGCGTTCGACCATACACTGCAAGCCTTCGAGCAGATGAAACCCGTAGGCATCGGGGTCCCCGTAAAAAATGGAGACGGCGTGCTTCGCCTTGGCTCCGAATTCCAGATCGACGCCTGTGGGCCGGTAGCTCACCGGAATCGAGGAACCAGCCATCATGGGGAACTTCAACTCGCGGGATAGGTCCACCATTCGCCTGGCCTTGTGCCAACTGTAAGAAAGGTGTTTGTCGTTGAAGACAGGCACGCTCTTGCCGGTGCCCCGGAAGACGTCGGCAATTTCGAGGAAAAGCTCGTAGCGCGGGTAGAGGTGTTGGCCCTTCTCGTTCCAGGGGTATTGGCCGTGCTCGCCAATCAGGAGCACTCCATCCACGGCCAACTTGCCACCGCCCAGGGTCAGGGTTTCCCAGATGGTCGGATAAATGGGGACATTATGCTTCTTCGCCATGTCCCGGCTCATGTCGTTCTTCGGGATTTGGGCCGTGTACATCGACACGACCTTCGAGCGGGGTCCCGGCGGCTGATTATTCTGGCGAAAGCCTTCCAGGTACTTGCCGACGATCACGTCGGCGTGGGAGTTGTGCCGGTATTCGGTGACGACGGCGGCGATTCGTTTGGGCGGGCCCGATTGGGCGGAGGCGGCGAACGGAAGCGTCGCCGTCGCGAGGAATTGTCTTCTGGTCGTCATGATGCGTTACATGTCCAATCGTCTGCCGTCCCGTCCCCAGCCCTTCGTGCAGAAGTGCGAGGCATTCGGCGTCTGGTAACGGACTTGTGCCATTTGCGGCGTATCGAGCTTCTTGTAACCCTGGATGCGCGATTCGAGGGCGAAGTCGAGAATGCCACTGGTCAGCATGGTGCGTTCGACGGGGTAGGGCGGCTTTCCCGTTTCGAACATCGTTTCGATATTCTTCACCAGACAGCCGAAGTGGTGATGCGGCCGGCCCTCTTGTAATTTCATCAGGGTCGATACCGGTTTCGACTGCCCATCGACATCCACCGCAACGGTGAAGTCCTCGACCAGGCCCGTCAACAGGAACGCCGCGCCTTTCAGGCCGTCGTTGTAGTCGACGACAAACACGGCCGGGTGCTTGACCAGTTGGCGGGGATCGCCGCTCTTCCGGGTCGCGCTGTGCGAGAGCGCCTGCTCGTACAAGCGCTTGACCAAGGGGTTTTGGTCGATGAAATTCCAGCACGCCTGGTGTTCCAGGCACTGGACCGACTTGACACCGGTCTCACCGCCTTTGCGGCGCTCGGTCATGCATTGCAGAGCTTCGAGGACGTGAAACCCGTAGATGTCGAGACCGCTATAAGAGATGGCGACCGCGTGATTCTGCCGGACGCCGAACGGCGCATCGACGGAGGGGATCCGATGGGCAACGGGAGCCGAAGAGCCGGCGAGCATGGGAAACTTGAGCTCGCGCGAGATTTCGACCATCCGTTTGCCCTGACGCCAACTCCAGGAGAGGTGCTTGTCGTTGAAGATGGGAACACTCCGGCCGCTTTGCCGAAACACATCGGTGATCTTGAGGAACATTTCAAAGCGGGGATACAGCGTCTGTTCCTTATCGTTCATGGGATATTCGCCGTGCTCGCCGATCAGGAGCACTCCATCCACGGCGAGGTGCTCCCCGCCCAGGCACAAGGCCTCCTGTACGGTGCGATAGATGGGGACTTTGTATTTCCTGGCGCGTTCGCGGCTCATGTCGGTTTTGGGGACATGTTCGGTGAACATCGAAACGATCTTCGATCGCGGGTAGGGCGGCCGGTCGTCCTGGTTGTAGCCTTCCAGGTATTTGCCGATGACGACGTCGGCGTGCGACCCGCGCCAGTATTCGGTGATGATCGCGGCGATCTTCTTGGGCGGACCCGCAGGTGCGGCCGCGGCGGCCGCCGCGGAGGCGAGAAACACTCGGCGATTCATGGGTAAGAAGCTAGGCTACCAGACTTGCCGACCAAGGGCGACCGGATTCCGGCGAGCTGACGCTTTCCACCTTCAGGATAGAGTGAAAAAGATTGCAGCGACTATCGCCCAGGATAACAACGTGCTTCGCGCCCGCTTAGGCCCCATGGATGCGACCCTGGGCGCGCTAAAGCGCGCCGCGGACTGAAAGTCCGCCCTACTGAGCGAGTCAGCGGATCAGTCCCTTTCGCATCGCGAACTTCACCAGTTCGGTGGAACTGCGCAGACCCAGCTTCTTCATGATGCGTCCGCGGTGAGCATCCACCGTGAAGACACTGACGTCCAGAGCCGTCGCCACCTCTTTCGCCACCTTGCCATCGGCGAGCAGTTGGAGAACTTCCCGTTCGCGCGCGGTCAGCAGATCGAAGGGATCGGCCGTCTGCTGGTAATCGTCGAGCACCGTGCGAGAGACTTCGGGACTCAGAAAGCCATCGCCATCGGCGACCGCGCGGACGGCGCGGAGCAGATCCTCGTCAATGGACTCCTTCAGCAGATAGCCGCGGGCGCCGGCACGCAACGACTCGCGCACATAGACCGAGTCTTTATGCATGCTCAGAATCAGGATCTGACACTCTGGGCAGTTCTCGCGAATCCGGCGCGTGGCCTCCACGCCGTTCATCTCGGGCATCGCGATGTCCATGATCAAAACATCCGGGCGGAGTTCGAGGGCCAGGCGCACAGCCTCAGGGCCGTTGCCTGCTTCGGCAATCACCTCCAAGTCGGGAACCTGACTCAGGATGAGACGGAATCCCTTGCGAACCACGGCGTGGTCGTCAGCCAGTACGATTCGAAGTTTACGCGGCATCCGATTTCGGCTTCAGCGGCAGCCTCACCTTGATGGTAACGCCCTTGCCAGGAACCGAATTCATCGACAACGTTCCCCCGGCGGCGCGCGCCCGGGCGCGCATCCCGACCAAGCCAAGCCCCTGTCGCTGACCGGTCCCCGTGATTCCCTGGCCATTGTCCGATACCGTCAAACTCACCTGGGCTGTGTCGAAGGTCAACTGCATGCGGACAGCGGTCGCGTTGGCATGACGTCCGACATTGGTGAGGGCCTCCTGGGCGATGCGGAACAACTGAGTCTCCGTTTCGCCGTCCAGACGGTCTTCGCTTGCGGAAGAATACTCGACCTGAACTCCGGTCCGCTGGGAAAAGACATCGGCCAGCCAGCGGAGGCCGGCATGGAGTCCGAAATCGTCGAGAATGCTCGGCCGCAACAACTGAGACAGATCGCGGGTATTCTCGATGGCGTTTTTGACGAGCGCCAGGCAATCCTCCATGCGAACGGGATGATATTGCTGCGTATTGTGCATCGTGACGAGGTTGGCCTCGATGGCGCTCAGGGTCTGTCCAAACTCGTCGTGCAACTCACGGGAAAACCGGCGGGCCGTTTCCTCCTGATCCGCCATGGCGCGAGACGACAGGCGCGACAGTTCGAGGGTCTGCCACTGCTGCCGGCGGAACATCTGGCTGACGGTGCGAACGGTCAAGAAGGCGCCTCCAAGGGCCGTGCCCAGAGCCAACCCGAGAACGACCAGCGAGTACCGGACCCTCTCGCGCGCGCTCTCGCGCTGCTCGGCCTGCGCGCGCGCGGCCGCGTCGAACGTGCGGGCCGCCAGGTCGCCCAATGAGCCGATCAGCGCCTCGTGGCTGCGAAAGAAGGTGACCGGAGGAGGTTTGTGCGATTGAATGACCGCCCGTCCTTCCGTGATGAAGCGCTCCGCGCTCGTCTGGACGGCTGTCCACAACTTCGGATCGCCCGACTGAAGTCCTGATTCAATCGTGCGGCGCGTCGCCTGCTCGAGCGTCTCGAGGCGAGTGAGCAGATCCGCGCGGTCGCCGCGATCGGTGCTGGAGGCCAGTTCATAGAATACGGCGCTCAAGCTGTCCTCTTCCCGTTGGATCGCGTCGATCAGCAGGAGCGTGGAGCGTTGTTCTTCCACCAGATTTTCCGCACTGGATTCGGTCGATCGAATGGCCTCGATCTCAAAGTACACGGAGGCGGCCAGCATCAGCACGAGCAGGGAGAAGCCCGCCGTCAGTACGGGAAGAAGAGACGCCCCGTGCTGGTTTCCATTCTCCATGGCTTTATGGTGCCATGGATGTCCGGCTCAGCGATGGCGGTCAGGGCCCGACCCAACGATGCTCGCAAGAGAACCGGTGGCCGCAGCCTGCCAGGAGACCACGTGCCTCGGAACCAATCCGCCCCAGACCAGGAACACGAGGCAGGCCGACAGCGCCCATCGCTCACGCGGGAGGGCGTCGGCCGCGGTGCCTTTGGTGATTTCGTCCTTGCCGAGAAACAACTGGGCGAACAGCCGGAACACACTGTAGGCATTGATCGCAATCGCGAGGGGCAGAGCGGCGCCCCACCAGGAGAATCGCGCCAGCACTCCGTGCAGGAGCAAGTCTTCGCCGGCAAATCCGAGCGTGCCCGGCAGACCCACGATGGCCAGACCGGCGGTGACGAAAAACACGGCCAATCGGGGGGCGCTCGAGGCTAATCCCATGAAGCCCACCGTACGGAAGGGCTGGCCGATTCGGACTTCGAGACCTCGATAGACGACCATCAGAACGGTGGAGGCGACGCCGAGAACGATCCACTGCAGCAGCGCCCCGGCGACTCCTTCGTGACTGGCCGTGGCCAGCCCGGCCAGAATTGCCGAAGACTGACTGACCAACAGCGTCGCCAGAATCCGGCGCGGTTCGCGTTGGACGATTCCCGCGAGTGCCGCGTAGAGGGACGTGAACAGCGCCAGTCCACCCACCCACGGCAGCAGGGATGGGGCGATGCCGGGATCGGAGAACATGGCCACGCGGGCAACCAGGAAACTACCCAGGTGCGAATTCACCACAAGGGCGGCGAGCAGAACCGGCCGGTCGTCGAAAAGAGAAATGGAGGACCAGTGGAAAGGAAAGATGCCCTCCCGCAGGAGGGCAGCCAGTACCACCAAAGCGAAGATCCAGCCGGCATTCGGCGGAGCGGCGACCGAATCGGGACCGGCAGCCATCATGGGGATCCAGGCGACCGCCAGCAACAGGGCACTGGCGGCGATCACGTAGACGGGAGCGCGGCGCCCCGTTCGAGAGACAAAGAGCAGGACCGGCGCACTCCACCCGGTGAGGAAGACCAGCGGATTGGCCGCGGCGTACACGGCCAAGGTCGAGGAAGTCAGCACCAGCAGGCTTCCCAGAAAAACGCCATCGACGTCACGGCGCGGCGCGGCGACCACCGTCACCAGCGCCAACGCGACGTACAACGCCATCGGTACCGCATTCAGCCCATCGGCCGCGAACCAGGACTCGAGCGATGCCGACGGCAAGGGCTTCCAGCGCCCGGTATCCACACCGGCGCCGGACGCCACTACGGTGCGCACGACACCCAACAACAAAGCCAGGGTGACGCCCAACGCACCAGCGGCAAGGCCTCGTGCCGAGGATCCGCTCCGCGCGACAGCGAGCGCCGCCGCCAGCGGGAGCGCGATCGAAATCGCGAGAATCAGCGGGATCGACTCAGCCATTCCAACCTCGTTCCCGGGGTGGGGCCGGCGGCCCGATCAACCGCTCTTCGAGGGAGGACATCTTCCTGGCAATACGTTTGATCACGCGAGATGCAAACAGATCGAGCACGGCGTCATGGTGTCCCCGGTCGAGCGCAAAGCGATACAGCCAAAGCTGCATCCGGGCGGGCAAAAGGGCCTCGAAGTGGGCCCCCGTCCTGGCAAGGTGACCGCCGGCAGCCGCGTGCAACTCGTGGTATTCGTGCAACGCGGAGGGCGCTTTCAGGAATTGCAGAGTCCGGACCATGGCGTGTCCGGCGATGTGCAGCACGGCCAGCCACGAAAGCCCGAGGCCGATCTCGACAAAGATCAAACCCAACTGCGAGATGGACGAATACGCAAGAGACGTCTTGGCGTCGGTACAGGCGCGGGCCACGATGGTTCCATGGATCGCGCTCATCGCACCCACGGCAACCACCGCGCCGGCGGCGATCGGAGAGGCGGCCAACAACGGCTGCGAGCGCAACAACAGGTACGCCCCGACATGTACCGAGATCGCGCCGTAGAAGATGGCGCTCGACGGCGTGGGTCCTTCCATGGCTCGAGGCATCCATCCGGAAAACGGAACCTGGGCCGACTTACCCATCGCCGCGAGAAGGAACAGAAGGGCGATGAGCGTGGCGTCGCCGCCCGCCATGACGGAGGTTTGGGTGGGCCATGAATTGCCGAATACCGCCGTGTACAAGGTCGAGCCCGCCAGGTGATGCAGGACGAACGCGCCGATCATCAGGCCGGCGTCGCAGAGCCGATAGGTCAGGAATACGCGAATCGCGCTGCGGGCGGGCTCGGAGCGCCTCTGGAAGAACGCCACCAGGAGCGCCGAGGAGACGCAAATCAGTTCCCACCCGCCGATCAACAGGTCGTAGGAGCCCGCGGTGAACACCAGCAGCGATCCGAACGCGAACAGGTGGAGCAGGACAAAGAAACGATGAAACCCCGGATCGCGGTGGAGATAAGTCTCGGAGAAGACCGCCACGAGACCCACCAGGAGGACCGTTAAAGCGACTAACGGGAGCGATAACCGATCGACGAAGAGAACGAGCGGGATTTGAAACTGATTGACCGCATACCAGTCTCCCCGCCCGGCGCTGAGAGAATCAAGCCCGGAGGTCCACATGGAGGCGGCCATGCCCAGAACCGCCAGGGCGGAGGATCCGTAAGTGATCTTCGCCGATCGGGCGATGGCCGATTCGCGGGGTGTCCAGCCCAACAGCCAGCCGAAGGCGAGAGCGGCGAGCAGAAGCCCCGGAGCCAGGACTGTCCACGCCAGCAGCACTCGAGGAGTGAGAAACTCAGCTAACGGCAAAACCCTTAGCTCCTCGCGCCGCCCGCGATGCGGGCAATGGGAAGATGTTGAAGCTTTCCTCGAAACCACTCGACCGAAGAATCGGCCGAGGGGAGGGCGCCGATTTCCTGGTCGAGCCTCTCGAAGCCGCGGCCGCGAAGCACATGGACTTCTCCCGAGCCGGGATCGAGCGTCGCCAGGCGGACCCAGCGGTTCTCCACGAATTCCAAAACTCCGGGGTGGGCGGACACAACCTTCATCAAACGGTCAGGCGTGGTTTCGACCACAAAAAGAATCCGGACGGGCTCATGCACCTCCACCATCTGTAAGGGCAGTCCCGTCCGGAGATCGCTCGCGTGACCATTCATCACGCCGATGAGGCCGGTGATGTTATGCGGCAACTTTGTGCCGCACCCGTACCCCTCGTTATCCACGCAGGAGAAGTAGTATTCAAGGCTGATCCCCCCGCACACCGGGATGACGGCGCCCAGCAACTGGGCCAAGCCTTTGTCGGCGGGATCGAGAGAGGCATCGTAGGAGACGAGAAACGCACGCCGGTCAAGGAAGAGGCCGCGCGTCACTTCACGCCGTCCGACGAGACAAACGGCGTTGGTCGCATGCCCATACTCGGGTCTCGGTTCAGCGAGTTGCTCCGCGCGGGCTTGAACGTGGCGAATGGCATCCTCGGGGCCGCGAGCGGTGCGCGCGGACTCAAAACGCCGGGATCTCTCCAAGGCGTCGAGCCGCCGCGCGCGATTGAGCGCGGCGCGGACCCGCTCGAGGTCAGCTTCGAGGCCGGCGGGCACGAACTGGAGGTCGTATAAATCCACGTTGTCGTTACAGGTATCGTGATATCCGCCGACGAACCACGTATCTTCGGGAATGCGAATCCCCCGCTCGAGCAGGCCCGCACGAACTTCGGGACGATTCGCCATGGCGGCAAACAGGCGGCCGTTGGGGCCGCCGCGCCGTCCTCCGCAGGCGCCGCAGTCGTGCGCCGACTCATGCGGATTGTTCAGGCTGGTGGAACCGTGGCCGAGGACGACCACGAGACGCGAGAAACCTTCACGGAGGCCCGCGGGGCCGAGCATACCGGCAACGCGATCGACTTTTTCCGAGGTGGAGAAACCCAGCAGCAACTTTTCGATCGGCCGTTCATTCTGCTCTTCGGACCGAACAAAGTCGAGTTCGGTGACCGGCCGCGGCAGGAGCCATCCATGAAACGCCGCGCGCAGCCGGCCGTAGGACCGGGGCGCCAGAACTCGAATCGCCAAAGGAACAAACGACGTGAGACCCAGCCCGGCCGTCGCCGTCCAACCGCGAACGAGGGTGCGCGACGAGACGTACATCGCGTGAATCGCACGGGCCAGCGACGCCCGCCGGCGGCGCCGTACCTTGTGCAGCGAGGTATGTTCCTGGATGGGCTGCTCCCGCACCGCGTGCTGGGGTTTGACGACGACCGGACACAGCGGGACGCCATGGGCGTCGTCGATGCCGGTATACTCCATGGCCACACCGAAGAAGCCGGCGGCGCCAAACGTCTCGATGTCGGGAGCGATCTCTTCCAGGTGCCGCCGCGTCGACTCTTCTCGTTCGTCGATGCAGAAGAAGACCTGGGCAGAGGGCGACGACGTCCGGACGGCGGGCGGATTCATCGCGCGGTGCGTGGCGAGCGGCCCAAGCACCTCGAGTTCATGACGCAACTCGAAGGCGAGATGCAAGATCCTCCTCCGCTCCCATTCGTCGAAAGACTGAATCTCGTCAACCAGGCGCTGCCGAAGGATGGCGCCGCAGGACGCGATGTCGGCGGCGGCGAGACCCAGGATCTGGAAAGCGTCAAACAGGCGGGCCGCCCGGGCCAGCGCCCTGGAGGAAGACTCTCCGCTCACAGTTTCCGTCGCGGTCATTGGACTTGCCTTCACGACACCGGCGGCAGCGACCGCCTGCATCGTCAGGCGAACCGCGAGATAGTCGGCCAGCGAGCAGGAGACACGGTCGTACGGCGCCAATTCCGGCTCTTGCTCGAGCCGGTGCATGATACCTGCCCATCCCGGCAGAGCCAGCAGTTCGGCCTGAATCGCCAGGTCCCAGTCGTCTTCAGCAACCCCTAACCGATCGAGGATCCGGACGGCCACCTGGAGGGCGTCGAGCCCCTCCTGAGCGCGGAACTCCTCACTCAACCCCGCCAGATACTCGGGGAAGAATGCCCATCGCTGTGAGAGCAAGACCCGCACGCAGTGGAGAAAACCGTGCTGGCGGTTCGGCATCGGCCAATACGCCATTCCCTGGTCGAGGAACGCTCCGCAGAGCCGGATCAGCAACGGGTGGGTCACTTCGTCGAGGTCTACCCCAAACTGCGGAAGAATAGCCTCCCGCGGGCGGACTGGTCGCGTTGGCTGTGGCGGTTCTTCCTCCACCAGGGCCCGGCTCGCTGAAAACAACTCTCGCAACCCGGCGGCTTCGCGTTCCGGTCCGTGGCATTTCAGGCGCGCCGCCAGGGATGCATCCGCATCGGGCCTCAGGAACTCGAGAAGGCTGGTCTCTTCGAGACACCACCTCACCGTGGAAGGCTCGAAGGTCCGCTGCCCGGCCAGGAGAAGTTTCTTGCGCAGCGTCCGGCGGTCCAAACGGCCCGGAAGAATCGTCTCCGTCGGTTCACGATCGAGCACGGCGGTCACATCGGCGGCGAGGATGCGGCC
>CAZGUX010000213.1:0-17417 GCA_964529305.1 uncultured Solibacteraceae bacterium
GTTGTCTTCGCCTCGATGTCGCTCGTCGTGCTGCTACTGATCGGCGCCGTCATGGGCAAGAGCGCCCCGCCGGAGGGGCCCTACCGGCACCTTTCGGTGTTCACCGACGTCTTGAGCCGCATCAAGAGCGAATATGTCGAAGAACCCAACATGAAGATGGTGACGGTGGGAGCCGTTACCGGCCTGTTGGAGTCGCTCGACCCGTTCGCCAGCTACTTGAACGCCGACCAGTTCAAAGACTACCTGAAGAAAAAGGACGGTTCGCGAGGCGACGTCGGGTTGCTGCTGTCGAAGCGGTCGGGGTTGCTGGCGGTCGTCGGGACCGTTCCCGGATCGCCCGCGGCGCAGGCTTCGATCGCGGTGGGCGACTGGCTGGAATCGATTCGAGGCATCTCCACGCGGGACATGCCGCTGGCGTACGCCGAGATTCTCTTGAAGGGCGACCCAGGCTCGACGATCGACATTTCGGTGTTCCGCTCGAGACGGCCGGATCCGCAGAAGATGACCTTGACGCGGGCGGAGATCAAGTATCCCGAGGTGAAGACCGAAGTGCTGGCCAACCACACCGGCTACCTGCGGGTAGAGTCACTCGAGAACGGAAAGATCAATCAGATCTCTTCGGCGGTGAAGCAGTTGCAGACCAGCGGAGCCCAGAGACTTCTCCTCGATTTACGGAACTGCGCGGTTGGATCGCCGGAGGATGGGTGGGCGCTGGCCAATCTGTTCGTAGAAAAAGGTGCGCTTGGGTACACCCAGGGCCAACGCGTCCCGCGCAAGAACTACGATGCGGATCCGGCCAAGACCGTCAGCCGGCTGCCTCTGCGGGTCGTGGTGAACCGCGGGACCGCGGGCGCCAGCGAGATCGCGGCGGCGGCCCTGCTGGAGACCAAGCGGGCGGAAATCGTGGGAGAGCGGACTCAGCAGGTAGGTTCGATCCTGCGCACCATTCCGATTGACGACGGAGGCGCCGTGATCCTGTCGGTGGCGAAGTTCTATTCGCCTTCAGGGAAGTCGATTCCGGAAACGGGCGTGACGCCTACCATCAACAAACCGGAACCCCAGCAGCAAGTGGACTACGACGAAAACGGCAATCCCATTGGCGAAGGAACGAGTCCGGAGAAGACCGAGACCCTGGGCAAGAACATGGCTTCCTACCTCGAGTCCATCATCAGCGATTGGAAATAACGGAACGCGAGGGGCGAGCGTGAGGGTCGCCCCCGGTTCAAGTCTTTTTTAGAGGGTCTTCAGGTAGGCGATCAGGTTGGTCTTCTCGTCGGTTTCCAGCATTTCCTTGTAAGAAGGCATGCCGTTGCCGCCCTCATCGATTTTGGCCCGGACATTCTCCTCGGTCGGCTTCTTGCCGTTGGCCATCTTCTCCTTCTTGAAGAGACCTTTCAATCCGGGGCCCATCTTCTTTTCGTCGGAATCGGCCGCGTGGCAAACGCCACACTGTTCGAAGACTTCTTTGCCCTTCGCCGCATCGCCGGCCGCCCGCGCCAGCGGGGCCGCCACCAGGGCCGCGCTCAGCCCCAAAATCAATAGATTCGACTTTCGCATACTGAATCAGTGTACCGTGTTCTGATGCCGCCTTGTGTCATCCTGTTTGCCAAGGCCCCGATTCCTGGCCGGGTGAAAACGCGCCTCATTCCGCTCCTCGGGAGGGAGCGGGCAGCCTTGCTGCACGAGGCATTTGTTCAGGACGCATTCGAACTCCTGCGCTCCTTGCCGGCGGAGATCGAACTCCACACCGACGTTCCCTGGGATGCGTGGGAGAACGCCGGAGTTTCAACCAGGATACAGGTTTCTGGCGATTTGGGATCGCGCATGCTGGCTGCGCTGGCGGGAGCCTTGAGAGCCGGGCATCCGCTGGCCTGCATCGTGGGCGCGGACGTCCCTGCGTTGACTGCCGGTCACGTGGCGGACCTGCTCGGACGGACGGAAGATGTGGCCTTGGGGCCCACCGAAGACGGGGGCTACTGGGGAATCGCGGCGCGCCGGGTAGACCCGGGGATGTTTCGCGGCGTCGAGTGGTCGTCCGCGGACGCCTGCCGCCAGACGGTCGAGGCCGCGGACCGTTGTGGCCTGCGCACCTGCCTGGGGATGTGTTGTTGGGATGTAGACGAGCCGGCGGACCTGGAGCGGTTGCGTGCGTCTGTGGGCCTGGGGAGATTCACGAAAGAGTGGATTGAAAGGCGATTCGAACAGGAGGGTGGAAAGCCGCACACTCCGTGATAGATTCAAAACATGGAGCGCGTGCTCTCCGTGAGCAGCTTTGAAGAAGAGGCCCGGGAGAATCCGCAGTTGCGGTACTGGCTCGGCAGGTCGCCGGAAGAGCGAATCCGCGAAGTAGAGCGCCTTCGCCGGGAGTATATTTTCGGTATTCTGGGACTTCCCTGTGAACGAGGTTTGCCCCGACTTTCTCGAACTCTGCGAATTATTGAACGCGAATCGCGTTGAGTATGTGATTGTCGGAGCTCATGCGGTTGCGTTCCATGGCGCTCCAAGATTCACAGGTGATCTGGATCTCCTGATCAATCCGGTCTTGGAGAATGTCAGGAAACTGATCACGACGATAGCGGCGTTCGGGTTTCCCGCGAGTGACCTTGATCCGGATTACCTGGTCGGCAACCGCAAAATCCTCCAGTTGGGAGTGCCTCCTGTTCAAATTCATGTCATGTTTCAGGTAAGCGGCCTCGACTGGCAGGATGCCTGGAACTCCCGCGTGGCCGGACTGTATGGCGCCTGTCCGGTCAACTACGTCGGGCGCAGCGCTCTGATCAGGAACAAGCGCGCGTCCGGAAGAACGAAGGACTTCGCGGACGTCGAGGCGTTGGAACAGCAAGGCGGCAGCCAGCGCGATGCCGGGAAGCAGTGATGCTCTCACCTCTCCTTGCGGGCGATCAGAAGCAACAGTAGCCACGCGGCGGCGCTTGTCAGCGCACCCGCCCACACAGACCTCGGCAAGAATGTGAACCCGACCTCGTGCCGGCCCGGAGGTACCGTGACCGCTTGAAACGCCTTTGACCAGCGAGCGACGGGCGCCGGTTGTCCATCGATGCGGGCCCTCCAGCCTGGGAAGTTCTGTTCCTTCAGCACAAACGTTCCGCCGGAGGGAGAATCCACCGAGAGGATGCGGCGTTCCGGCTTCCACTGTTCGACCCGAGCGGCCCCCGTCCAGCGGTAGGCGGGTTCCGCAAACGCGTACTCGTAGACGCGGAAGTGCGATTCATCCGGCTTCACGAGGCGCCAGTGCGGCAACGCCGATACCTGCTTGTCGACGGGCCAGCCTTGCCGCGTAATGATGAACCGCACGCCAAACTGCTTTAGCATCGCCTGGTTGGTTGGATCGATTTGAAAAAGGCGGTCCGTGTCGAACGGGACGAACGCCGTCACCTCGTCGTGATATTGGCTCGGCAGCATCGGGTCGAAGCCCTGGGGCGTCGCCAGACCGTAGATGCGCATCTCCGTGGGATGCAGAGCATCGGAGACGGCCACGCGAAACTCCGGGGCCGCCTTCAGCCGCTTGAACAGCGCCGGGTCCATGCCGGCAAAGTCGTGTCCTCCGGCGCGTACGTCCTGGCTGTCGCGAAAATGCCGGTCCTGATCGCCGGGTGAGGTATTGAATCCCCGGCCCGTTCCGTAGACCTTGTAGTCGACGGCAACGAGCACCAGTAGCGCCGCGACAAGAATCCGGCTTGGATTGCGGCGGATCAGGATGAGGACACCGGCAAACAGGACCAGTGTCACGGCGAGTTCGGCAAAGGAACTCCCACCTGAGGCGAATTCCGCGCCGCCCGGAAGCGAGGTGATGCACTGCCGCACGCACCAGGCGGCGATCGCGGCGAGCAGCAGAAGGCGGAGGGGGGCCGATCCGCTCAAAGACTGCTTGTGGGCTGCGGGTTCATCGGCGGGCGGCATAGGAACCCCCTCGCTGGCGCCCGGGCCTGCGGGGGTCGGGGAGCGATGATCGCGGCGCAGAAAGTCCGCGATGCCCGCCGCCGTGATCATCGCGGCCGCGACAGGAAAGCCTGCCAGCAGGTTGTACTCGCGCGCGACTCCCGCCAACATCGGCCATAGCGTGATGAACCGTCCACCCAGCTCATGGGGGTTCTCAATCAGAAACAGAAGCGGCGCCGCCACGGCGAATCCGGGCCACAGGACTCCGCACCGCCAGCGGCCCAGTAGCCATGCTGCCGCGAACCAGAACGGCACGCCGAGATAGAAGTAGTCGACGCCGGCCGGCATCGATCCATCGGGCCTGACTTGGCCATCGAAATAGTTGGGCAGCAGAAACGCCAGGTACGTCGCTGCGCCTCGCGGAAGCCATCCGCCGTAGTTGCGGGCAACGGGGACCATGCTGGTGGCCTCGAGCGAGGGCAACAGTTGCACCGCGGCGAGCATCGCGGAGAACGCGAGGGCGGCAAGAGCGAGCGGGAACCATCGCAGGGGCCTTGATCCCGCGGCGGCGTGCGCCAGAGTGCACACGGCGAACGCAAGCCATGTTGCCGGATAGCCGGTCAACAGCACGAGGGCGGAGGCGGCGGCCAGCATCCACAGAGACTGCCATCGCCCGGACTGCCGCGCGCGGTCGATGCCCCACATTCCCAGCGGGAACCATGCGAAGCCGTTCACGACTCCTACGTGCACGATCTGGGACAGAAAATAGCCACCGAAGGCAAAGACAGCCCCGCCGAGGGCGGCCGCCAGCCAATGGCCCCACTGTTCCTTCAGCCAGCCGTACGCCAGCAGGAACGCGATGCCGGCGTGCAGCATCGTGAGGAACTCGAGGGATTTAAAGCTGATTCCATTCGCTCCCGCATGAAGCAGGTAGAACCCCCAGTTGAGGGGATAGAAGAGCGCGGCCTGCAGGTTGCCCACCACGCTGATTCCGCAATAAATACTCGGGTCCCACAACGGAAACCGCCCATCCTTCAACGTTTGAAGAACAAAACTGAACAGCGGGTAGTGGTATCCCGGCAGGTCCGAAGGAATGCCGTACCGGCGGAACGGCGGCAGATACTCAATGAAGAACAGATAGACGAAGCCAAAGGACGCGGCGGCCCAAGCGAGTCCTTTCCGAATTGTGCTCATCCTGTCGCGGAGTACGCTCCCGTATTGTATCGGGCCGGACCGCCAAAGCGAATTCCGGAACCTCTGCCCGTGAGACAATCTCATACGTTCGTATGAAGCGCGCCCTGATCCCGTTGTGTCTGGCAACCGTGTGGATGGCCGGTGCGGCCAATCCGTTTCGAGACCCCGCCCCGCCCGTGGTGCAAGCCCTGCCCGCGAAGGAACCACCCGCGGCCAAACCGCATCCGGCGGTCCGTTCGTTTGCGAAGCCCAAGCCGCTTCCCGCTGGCGCCGTGACGCACGACTGGAAGTCGTTCCTCGGCCCGGCGCACAACGGAATTTCGACGGAAACCAAGCTCGCCCGTACCTTCCCGAAGGGCGGCCCCCCGCTGGTCTGGTCCATGTACAAGGGCACTGGCTACAGTTCCCCCGCGATCTCGGGCAACTACCTGGTCTACTTCCATCGTTCGGGCAATCAGGAAACGGTGGAATGCCTGCATCCGGAAACCGGGGCCAAATACTGGGACTTCAACTATCCAACCCAGTTCGAGGACCGCTACGGATACAACAACGGCCCGCGAGCGAGTCCGGTGATCGACGGCGATCGGGTGTACACCTATGGGGCCGAAGGCAAACTGCACTGTCTGAAACTACAGACCGGACAGGTGTACTGGAAAAGGGACGTGAACGCGGAATTCAAAGTGCCGCAGGATTTCTTTGGGACCGCCGCGACGCCGCTGATCGAGGGCGACCTCCTGATCCTCAATGTCGGCGCGCCGGGAGGTCCCACGGTCGCGGCTTTCCACAAAACGACGGGGAAAGTGGTGTGGGGCGCGGGGAACGAGTGGGGCCCCAGTTACGCATCCCCGGTGCCGGCCACCGTGCACGGCAAGCGGCGCCTGTTCGTGCTGGCCGGAGGCGAAAGCCGTCCGCCCACGGGAGGTTTGTTGTCCATCAATCCGGCCGACGGCGCGGTCGACTTCACCTTCCCCTGGCGCAGCCGCAGTTATGAGTCCGTCAACGCGGCCTCGCCCGTGATCGCGCGCAACCAGGCGTTCGTGTCCGCGAGTTACCGCACCGGAGGCGCGCTGCTGAACCTGCTGCCCGACGGGAAGTTCACGACGGCCTGGACCTCGAGCGAAATCGGGACGCACTTCAACACGGCGATCGAGAAGGACGGGTACCTGTACGCGTTCGACGGCCGCAACGAACCCGATGCCTCGCTGGTGTGCGTCGAAATGAAAACCGGAAAGGTCATGTGGCGGACCAAACTGGAGTGGGAAGAGACGTTCACGGTGGACGGCGTGGAGAAGAAGCAACCGATGAGCACCTACCGCGGAACGTTGTTGGCGGTGGATGGCCGGTTCCTGTGCCTGGGGGAACTCGGGCATCTGCTCTGGCTCGACCTGACGCCGCAGGGCCATAAGGAACTGGCGCGGGCCTGGCTGTTCGCGGCGCGGGAGACCTGGTCGCTGCCGGTGCTGAGCCGCGGCCTGGTGTATATCAGCCAGCATTCCCGCGACGCGATCAGGAAAGACCCGCCGAGACTGCTGTGCTACGACCTGCGCGGCCAGTAACTATCGGGGACAGAGAAGACACTCCGCCAGACGAAGGGCATCCACCGGCCAGTAGCGGCGAGGCCGCGGATTCCGAACCCCGGGAAGGCCGGCGATGGGCCGGCAGGTGAGGATGCGATCCCGCCAGTCGAGGGGAACGGCCTCGCGGCCATAAACGGCCCCCAACAGTGCGCCGGCGATGGCCGCATTGGTGTCGGTATCGCCGCCCTGGGCGGCGGAGTCGCAGATGCCGTCCGCCAGCGTCTCGGCGTGGACCAGTTGATAGAAGGCGTTCTGCAGGGCCACCAGTACCCAGCCGGACTGATGCAGATAATCCGGCCGCTCACGCAATGCGCTCTGAAGCGCTTGCCGGACCGGCGCCGCCGCATCGATAAGGACCGCCTGGTCGCAAGCGTAGTGGTACATCGACCGGGCAGTGCCGCCGACGGCGATGGCGTAGGCAATCGTTCGAACAAACACCGCCGCGGCGTCGCGGCAGACGGGATGCGGGTGCGTGAGGGAGGCATCCGTGCGCGCCCACGAGGTGAGGTCTCCGGCATCATGACTGGCGCCGAAAACCCCGAGTGCACTGGACCGCATCAGAGAGCCATTTGCCTGGCTTGCGGGGAGAGCAGCGCTACGAGCCGCCGCCGCCGCGGAAGCGCCGCTTCCTTTCGCGCTGGAAGCCGGACCGAGGGCCGCGCGCGTCGTTCCGCCGATGTCAAACGGGCCGGAATCGTACCACTCGGTATACGCGGACGCGATGGCCTCCTCGTCGAACTCGCCGCGCGAAACCAGCGCGTGGGCCAGGCACAAGGCCATTTCAGAATCGTCGGTGGGCTGGCCGGCGATGGTTCCCCACGTGCCGCCATCGGCGAGGCGCCGGAGTCCCTCCGGGTATTGCCGCGCGATGGACTGAGGCGACTCGAACTCCACCAGCGAACCGAGCGAATCGCCAGCCAATTGGCCCAGCCAGCAGCCCTGGGCGCGGCGCAGCATCGCGGCGTTCCGGATCGAGACGCGCGGCTTGGGCCAGCACAGGACATTGTCCGCCGGCCGCGTACCTCCGGGAAGCGACGGCCAGGATACAGAGTTAAACGGGCGGCCCGCGGAGAATCCCTCGTGGCTAGGGAAGATCCCGACGCCCGCGCCCTTTACCAAAGCTCGGCCGGCCGTCTGTGCACCGGGTTCCGTGTTCGGGCAGAGAGCGGCTTCGGCCTCGCCCGCGGCCATCAGGGCCAGGCGGTATGCCGTGGAGGCCACCGTTCGGAACCGCAGAGGACTGACCGCGTGAGCCCATTCTTCGCTCGCGGCGCCGGCCTCGCCGGGCAGCAGGACGGTTCCTTCGATGCCCCCGGGCGGGGATGCGCCATTCCGGAGCAGGGGAAGCCCTTCCGCCCAAGTGAAGAGGTCGCCCTCATCGTCGGGGGCTGCGTAGGCGAACACGACCCCCAGCACGGGCCTGGCTTCCACCGAAAGACCGATCGCAACCGAAGCCTCGCGCGAACCGGAACGAGCGGCAATCGAGCCGTCGTGAGGATCGACCTCCCATCGGCACGCGCCGGCCTGCCCCGCGCGCTGGCCAAGGATTCTGCCCCGGTAGTCGTGTTCCGGACACTCCGCGGTCAGGACCGCGCGAATGCGGTCCTCCACCGCGGAATCCGGATCGGAAGAGCCGATACTGCCGGGGGCGTGGAATTCGCGGAGCAACCATTCGCCGGCTTCACGGGCCGCTCGAACGGCTGCCGCCAGTTCCCTCGCGTATCCGGCACTCACCACGCTCGGTGCTATTTTCCGGCGAGGGTCTTGATTCGATACAGACCTTCGCGCGCCGTCATGTAGAGCGTCTTGCCGTCATCGCCCCAACCTACATTGGCCGGAACCTCCGGCGGAGCGATGGTTCCCAGGTGCTTGCCGTCGGGCGCGAAGATCCACACGCCGCCCGGTCCGGTGCAGTAGAGGTTGCCTTTGCCATCGACCTTCATTCCGTCCGGAAGCCCGTCGGCCGCCTCCGCGGTCGCGTCGAAGAAGACGGTTCCGTTCTTGATCGTGCCGTCGGCCTGGACGTCGTACTTCATCCAGTTCTTCTTGGCCGGGTCCGAATTGGCGACGTACAGCGTCTTCTCGTCGGGCGAGAACGCGATGCCATTGGGCCGGGTCTGGTCTTTGTTCAGCAGGTCCAGTTTGCCCTTGGCCGTCAACCGGAAAATGCCGTTGAACTTCAATTGCTTTCTCGGATCCTCGTCCTGCTTCGGGAAACCGTAGGGCGGATCGGTGAAATAGAGGTCTCCGTTCGACTTGTAAACCGCGTCGTTCGGGCTGTTGAGCCGCTTACCCTGATACTTCTCGGCCAACACGGTCAGTTTGCCGTCGGGTTCCTGGCGGACCACTTTGCCGTCACCGTGCTGGCAGATGATCAGCCGGCCCTCTTTATCGAGCAACAGACCGTTCGAGCCGATGTAGCCCTCGAGCGGTTCCTTGCCGTTGTATCCGCTCGGCTTCAGGTATTCGGCAACCTTCCCGTCCGGCGTCCACTTCATGATGGAGTTGTTCGGGATGTCGCTAAAGAGAAGATAGCCGCCGTCCTTCGCTATCCAGACAGGGCCCTCGATGAACTTGAAGCCGGACGCCAGCTTTTCGATCTTGGCGTCTGGCGCGATCAGGGCGTCGAGCGCCGGATCCTTGCGGTCAATCTTGCCGAGAGGGGGCTCGGCGGGAGCCGCCTCCTTTTTCGGTTCGCCGCCGCCGCACCCGATGGTCAGAAGGGCGGCCGTGGCCAGAATTCCTAGAACAACCGTGCGTCGCATCAAGCCAATTCTACATCAGTCGATTTCTCTGCACGGAAATCCGATTTCGTGTCATATCAGTATAAAGAGAAGGGGAGCCGTGTCGGCTTCTGGAAAGGACTCGCCGGATGGCGATGGAGTGCAACGGCTTCGTGGCCGAGGAGTATGTTCTGTACTCGCTCGGGGTGAGGGATGATGAAGCCGCAGCCGAAATTCGGGGACACCTGGGCGAGTCGTGTCCGGTTTGCGCGGCCGGAGTGCGGCGCGCCGCACAGTTCAACGCGGCCATGGTGTTCGTACTCGGCCAGGCGCAGTTGGTGAATCCCCCCCGGCGTTTGCGTGCGCGGATCCTGGCGGCGATCGCTCCACGGTCATCCGCGCTGGGTAGCTTCTGGTGGCGTTGGCAGGGCGCATTTGCCGGTTCGCTGGGGCTTGCCGCCGCCATCGGCCTGGGCTGGTGGCTGGGACGGGAACCCGCGACTGTGCGGATGGTCCAGATCAAGGATCCCGCCGCCGAGGCGCGCTGGAATTCGGAGCGATCGAGCCTCGAGCAGCAGATCTCCCAATTGCGGGGCGAATTGACGCGCAGGGAGGGCGCCGCGCCCGTTACGCCGCAGCCAACCCCGGTTCCCCAGCCCGATCCCCGGTTGGCGGAGGCCCGTTCCTCGCTCGAGACCGCGCGCCGGTTCGCCGAAGCCTCCGAGGCGCGCGTGCGCCAGTTGGAAGAGCAGGTTCGGCAAACGGAAGGCCAGTTGGCGGCCGCGCGCAGCGAAAGGCAGGCCGCCGAAAACCGGTTCGCCGCGGCGGCTCGCGAGCGCGACTCGATCCGGCAGGACCTGGAGAAACAACTGGCTGCCGTCCAGTCCCGCATGCGTCAACTCGAAGTGGTCAATGCCGGATTCCAGGAAACGTTGCAGCGCGAACGGCAGCGATCGCGGCAGAGCCTGCAGTTGGTGCAATTCTTCAGCTCGCCGTCAATCGAGTTCGTGCGCCTCCGCTCCACGCAGTCCGGCGGCAGGTCCGCCGGCCATGCGTTTGTTGCCGAAGGACGGAAGGTCCTGTTCTACGCGTCAAACCTGCCGGCGCTGCCCGCGGGCCGCGTATACCAGTTGTGGCTGATGCGCGATCAGGCGCCGGCCGTCGTCAGTGGCGGTGTCTTTGAGGCGCGCGACAGCGTGGTGCACGAGTTCACCGATAGCGGGGCCATCCGTCAGGTTCGCGCGCTTGCCGTCACGGATGAACCGGCTGGTGGGAGTCCCAAGCCCACGGGCCGCAAGTTCCTGGTGGGAACCAGAAGCTAGTCCGGCCCGGTTGAATCAGTTCGTGCGGGCCGGTCGCGGGGCCAGGCCAAGCTGCTTCAGCGCGGCTTCCCCGGCGGGATGGTTCATCTGCCAGTACTTCAGACGGGCGGTCTTCAGCAGAGTGGCTTTTTCTCCCGCCGATGATTCGTACTGAACCACACGCCGCGGCATCGCCTTCTCCACCAGGAACGTGTTCTTGCCCCACGCCGATTCCGCCGTCACTTCTTCGACTTCGATTCCTGCCCCGGCCACGACGATCTTCCGTGAGCCGGGCAGGCGTTTCAGGGTGACCGGCTTCCAGAATACAGGCTGGTGCTTGTCGCGGGAGGCGGCCAGAGACATCAGCATCGGCACGGTTGCCGAATCTCCGGGCGTCAGAACCGGTTGCGCCATGCCGCGCGCCCACAACCAGAGCGCGTCTTCTCCGATGCCGCCGGCCGGGTAGTCGAGATCCACCTGCCGGTCCGCCTCGCCGTCGAAGTAACTGTGGCCGGCCAGACGCACTTTCAGCGGGTCGAACAACATCTGCGAGTACACGTGGCCGCACCATTCCTGGCTGGAAAACGACACCTTGGTCAGCGTGCCGGCCGCCCGTTGGTTGACCGGAGCCAGAGCGACAAAGCTGCTGAGCATTTCGTTGTAGTCGTAGATGCCGGTCGGGTAGTCCTTCACCAGATTGAGCTTCATAACAGGAAACTCGTCCCGTGGCGCATGCTTTCCAGGATCGGCTTTCACCCGGGCACTGTTCGAGAACGGCTCAGTCACGAAAATGGCGACAGCGACCCCTTTGCGCCGCTGTTTGTATTTGGGAAACACCAGATCATAGCCCGACAACTCGGCTTGTCCGTCGCCCCACACGGACCAGAAAGCTCCATCGGGAGAGAGTGGGCGCAGGGGAGAGAGGACTTCGTCGACTTTCGACGGTTCGGCCGCTACCGGAGCGCCGGGCCGGTGCGTGCCGCATGCCAGCAACAACCCGAGAAGGGAGGCAGCTAAAAGCTTCGCTTTACCCATGGTTCGATCCTGCTTCAACCATAGCGCAGCATGAGCATCGCCTTGAGCAGCCTACCCCAATTCGATCGAGAGCTCCGAACCGCGGGTGTAACCGGCGGGTGCCGTCGACGCGGAGGTGACTTCAGGGCCCACACGCAACCCGCGGGCTGACTTACGCCCGCGGTTCGGAGAGATCATACGCCGCGGCCGTAGGATCGGTGGACAGAATGGCGAGCCGCGGCTGTTACGGGAACAGTGTTGAGGCTAGCCCAACATCAACTCGCAGACAGGCGGGAGGGCAGGCGGCGGCGTCCGATCGCGGTCGGGCATGAGCATGGACACCAACCGATCGTACAGGACGTAACGGCGTACGGGCTTTTCGAGGTCGGGCTGGGACGTTCCATCGGTGCGCCGGCGACCGAAGGAAATCCGATGGCTGGCAGCGCGGGCGGCAGCGGGAAGGTCGGCCGATGAATCCACGTCAACCAATGCCGCCCACGGCGGAGGTCCCCCATCGAGAGAGGGGGCCGAATCCACGTGCAGACCGAATTGACGCAGCAGGCCGAGGAGTGAGTTCGACACCCCGGCATGGGAACTCACAACAACGGCACTCCTGCCCGCGAGCCGCTCGTCCCACATCAGGTCTCCGGTCTCGAATGGCGGCCCCGGAAGGGTCAACGGCGCCGTGACCTCGAAAATAAGGCCGCTCCGCTCGTCCTTGTGCACTTCCGCTTCTCCTCCGATGTTTTGAAGGATGCGGGAGGACATGAGGAGTTCCAGCGACCCGGGAGCCAGGGTCCGCTCCCGTCCCTTCAGCAGCACACGAAACTGATCGAGCTGTACCGGCGTAAGACAGGCGGTCGTGCTCCTGAGCGTCACCGACAGGAGGATGCCTCGCGGCCCTTGGAGATGAGTAGCCGAAACACCAACCTCGCCATCTCTGCTCATCGTCAGGAGAAGGGCCAACAGCAGCGAGAGCGCGCGCCGAAGTTCGACCAGGGGCCCTTCTACAATTGGCGGCAGCACCTCCGGGAAATGGCAGTAGAGTTCGGCCCGGCGGGCCGACGCCCTTTCGGCCTGCCCGGCGACTACGGCTTCAATGGCTTCGCATAAGTCGAAGGGCGTGGTCGACGGCCGGTGCCTGAGTGGCCTCGAGAACTCCAGCGCCGCATTCACGTTTTCCGCCAGTTCCCGGGTGCACAATCGGGTAGCCAGCAGATGCTCGCGCAAGTCGCCGTCCGCGATCTCCAACATCAGGTCCATCATCCCTAGCAGCCCGTTGATCGGGACGCGCAACTGATGGCAGAACTCGGCCATCAAAGGGATGCCATCATCCGAATGTCTGGAACCATTCCGTGGCGGCTCGACAGCGCCTCGATCCTGCGTCCCCGCCTGTCCTTTCGGCTCGACAGCGCGATCGAAGGACCGGGTGGTCAGTGAAGCCATCACTCCGCTTATCGGCAGGAGTTCGTTCTGCGCGGGGTGTATCAGGCTGCCGGCGCGTTGGCGGCGTGTGCCGGGCTTGGCTGGCGGAGTGCCCGGACGGCGAGGAACAGAGCCAGCAACACCCACCCCGATGCTGTCCAATACGTCGAAGCCGGGCCGATCCAATCGAATACGGCTCCGGCCCAGGCGGGACCGAGGATCATGGCGAGGCTGCGCAGCGACTGTGCGGCGCCCAGGAGAAAGCCTTGCTCATGGCCTCCTACCCGCCCGGAGAGAATCCCGGTCATGGACGGATTCGCCAGTCCGCTGCCGAACGAGATGAGCGCGATGGGTACGAGCAGGGCGGCCGCCGTCGGGACCAGTGCGATGCCGGCAAAGCCGGCCGCCGCCGCCGCCAAACCGAACCGGGTGAGAGATTCTCCCGGGTACCACTTCACGGCCTTCCGGATCACCACCCCTTGCATCAACGCCGCCGAAAGTCCGACAAAGGCAAACAACCATGCGTTCTCGGCGGGTCCCAGGCCGAATCGCTTAGCCGTGAAAACCGCAAAGTTGGTCTGTAATTCGGCGAATGCGAACTGTACCGCGAACATCGACCACAGCAATCCGCGAAGGGCGGGCCGCTCCAACGCCAGCCCGAGTTGGCGGGTCGGGTTGATCTCGATCAACCCCACGGGCTGGGTCCTCCGCCGCTCTGGCGGCAACGATTCCGGAAGAAAGAAGTATGTGCCCGCGCAAGTGATCAGCGACAGAATGCCCGCGGCGAACGCTGGCGCCTGGAGGCTGATATGACTCAGCACTCCGCCCAGGGCCGGCCCGATGATAAACCCCAGCCCGAACGCCGCCCCGATCAAACCGAAGTTTTTGGCCCGGTCTTCGGGCGGGGTCACGTCGGCGATGAAGGCCTGTGCCGTGGAGATGTTCCCACCGGTCACTCCATCCAGCACCCGAGACACAAAAATCATCCACAGAGCGTTTGCGAAGCCGAAGAGGAAGTAACCGGCCGCGGTGCCAAACAAGCTGAGCAGCAGGACCGGCCTCCTGCCGTAGCGATCCGAAAGGGCGCCCAACACCGGGCTGGCCGCGAATTGCGCCCCCGAAAAGGCCATTGCGACCAACCCAACCATGGTCGCGTCGGCGCGGAACTGGGCCACCAGGAATGGGATCACGGGCACAAGAATCCCGGCTCCCAGAAGATCCAGAAACACGGTGGCGAAGATTAGGGCAAGGGCCTTTCGGTCGACAGGGCGTGGAATGGCAGGGACCGGCGTTTCGGTGGGACGATTCAGGAATCACCTCTGGGTCGCCGGGCAGGCCGGCCTCTTTCATTGTGGCAGATTCACCGGTCGTTCCTGCCGGATACACTAGTGGTTTGAGTGACTCGGTTGACCTGACCGGTCTGCTTCGGCGGTATTGGGGGTACGATTCCTTTCGCCCGAAGCAGGAACTGATTGTCCGCAGCCTGCTGGCCGGCCGCGACGTCGCCGCCATCATGCCCACCGGCGGGGGCAAGTCTCTGTGCTACCAGATGCCGGCGTTGGTGCTTGGACGCACCGCGGTGGTGATCTCGCCGCTGATCGCGTTGATGCAGGATCAGGCCAATCAACTGGCGCAGATGGGGATTCCCGCGGCCGTTGTCAACAGCGCGCAAAATGCGCGTGACCAGTGGAACGTCATGCGCGAGGCCAGGCAGGGCGCGTACCGCCTGCTCTACCTGTCGCCGGAGCGGCTGGCTCGTTCCGATACCGTGGCCTGGCTGGGCGGTGTGCCGCTGGCGTTCTTTGCGATTGACGAGGCTCACTGCATCTCGGAGTGGGGCCACGAGTTCCGTCCGGAATACCGCCAGCTCAGCTCCCTCCGCCAGCATTTCCCCGATGTTCCGATCGCCGCGTTTACCGCCAGCGCCACACAACGCGTCCGCCACGACATCCTGTCGCAGTTGTGTCTGCGCGATCCGGACAAGTTTATCCTCAGTTTCAACCGTCCGAATCTCAACTACGTTGTGAAATTGTGCGAGAAGCGCGAGCAGCCGCGTCTGCTGCTGCGGGCTCTCCAGGTGCATGCCGGCGAGAACATCATCGTGTACGCTCCGACCGTCCGGCAGGTCGAGGCTACGGTGGATTGGCTGATCGACCATGGCATCGCCGCGGTACCCTACCACGCGCAAATGGACACCGCCTTGCGGCAGCAGAATCAGGAACGATGGATGTCCGACGAGGTTCGCGTGCTCGTGGGCACGATCGCATTTGGCCTCGGGATCAACAAGCCCTCGGTTCGGGCGGTCATCCACCTGGCCCTGCCCAAATCGCTCGAACAGTACTACCAGGAAGCTGGGCGCGCGGGCCGCGACGGACAGCCTGCGGACTGCCTCCTGCTGTGGCAGAACAAGGACGCTGGCTTGCTCGCCTATTTTATCAACCAGATCCAGGACCCGGCCGAGAAAAGCCGTAGTTGGGACCGCTATCATGTGATCCGCCGGTTCGCCGAGACCCGCCAGTGCCGCCATCGTCAGATCTGCCTCCATTTCGGCGAAACGCCCAAGTGGGAGCACTGCGGCGCCTGTGACGTCTGCACCGGAGATCCGGAGTGGTTCGGGAAGCTGGGTAGGGAAGCCGAGCAGGAACTGCGGCGGAAGGCCGCTGCCGCGACAGCACCGAACGCTCCGCCCGCGCTGCCAGCCCACTTGCAGGAACTCCGGGAGTTCCTGCGGGAATGGCGCCGCCGCATGGCCAAGACCCTTCAGATTCCCGCCTATAACATAATGACCGATGCGTCGCTCGATGATCTCTGCCGCCGCCGCCCCTCGACGCTGGCCGCGCTCCTGAAGGTCAGCGGGTTTGGCGAGCGCAAGGCGGCCCAATGGGGCCGGCAGATCTTCGATGCTCTCGAACAGTTCGAGCGGGGCGCGCGGGCGGCCGGTTCCGCGGCCGCGATTTCGCCCGCGGCGCAGGAGACGGTGAGGCTGGTGAAGGAAGGCAAGACCCTCGAGGAGATCGCGCAACTACGAGGCCGCCGACTGGAGAGCGTCGTCAGCCTGGTCGCCGATCTGATTGAGAAGGGCGAAATGGAACTACGCCCCGGCTGGATTCGGGCCGGTCACCAGGCCCAAATCGAGGAAGTCGTTACCCGTGTTGGGCTTCAATGGGTAAAGCCGATCAAGGATGAGCTGCCGGCGGTCTCTTATGAGGAGATTCGGCTGGTCCTGGCCGCATGCCGTTTCGCTCAGCCTGCGAACGTCCAAAAAGGCCGTGGCGGACCCACCTCGCCAGTGGAACGCCCGTCCGGGGAGGAAGACGAGTAAATTGAAAGTCATCGCCGATATCTGCATCATTCCATTAGGGGTCGGAGTTTCCGTTTCCCGCGAAGTGACCGTTTGTGAGCGAATCTTGCGTGATTCGGGCCTCAACACCGCTCTACACGCATTCGGCACGAACATCGAGGGCGAATGGGACACCGTCTTCGCCGCGGTCAAAATGTGTCATGAAGAGCTGCACAGAATGGGTGTGCAGCGCGTATCCACAAGCATTCGCGTCGGATCCCGCACCGACAAGCCACAAACAATGGAACAAAAAGTCCGTGTCGTCGAGGATGGTTTGGGCCTATTGAGGTAGTTCACCGG
Source organism: uncultured Solibacteraceae bacterium (assembly GCA_964529305.1). Taxonomy (GTDB): domain Bacteria; phylum Acidobacteriota; class Terriglobia; order Bryobacterales; family Bryobacteraceae; genus CAZGUX01. Next base: position 16,772 of record CAZGUX010000213.1, read on the forward strand.
CCGATGACGTTCCGTGGGTCTAGGGTTGCACAACATTAGGGAGTCTGCCAGGCGATCCGAGCGGGAGACGCTGCGCTCTCTGCCCGGATGGTGGCTTTGCTGAGTAAGGGAAACCCCGCCTTCCTCCCCTTGAGACCACGCAGTCTTGAGTGATTTTCATATCACGCCGAAGCGAAACTCATCGCTTATGACGCTCGCGCGCCCCATGCTCGAGGCTTCGAGAACTCATTCGCTTGGTTCACTATCCGCATGGCCCGAGATCCAGCAAACATCCACGGCGCCGCCAGGCAGGGAGTCCCCTTATTTTTGACGGTCCGTGTTCCGTAAAGGAACGGCCATTTTCTTGAGCGCGCTGGCATTGCAACGCGGACGGAGAAATATCGGGAGACCCGAATCTGAGGACTTACAATATTCACCATCGTGTGGTAGCATAGCCGTGACCGATGTGTCGGCTATTGGGGCTATGTAGCCGTGAATCGAGAGCACAGCGAGTCAGTAACCCGAGATATACATTAAACAAAACGCTTGACTTCTGTTTTCCCGATGGCTTACGCTACTACGTTGACCCGTGTCGACGACAACGGCGTTACGCAACTTCAGGAGGATAACACGATTCAATGAAACGCTCACATTGGCTGCCTCTCAT
>CAZGUX010000214.1:0-11534 GCA_964529305.1 uncultured Solibacteraceae bacterium
TTGAAGGTCGCGTCGGCATAGTTGGTGCCCAAGTCAAATTCCGACAGGTTGCGCGAACCATAGATGCCGATGGTGTGAGTTGCATTCCGGTCGATGGTTGAGGGGGCCTTGATACTGAAGGTGTACTCGTAGACTCCATCCGATACCACCCGGAAGGTCCCGTTGTTTTGCCCGGAGGCTTGAATTGCGGTCGCTCCGACAACAGGGCTGGTAGCCGGCGTCGGACCCTGGGTTCGAGTGGTATATGCCACATACTGGGTCTGTCCCGCCGGAATCGTTGCCGCGATGAAGCTGGTGGTGATCGTTCCGGGCGTTGTCACACCCAAACGGTCCAGACCCAACCCACGCGGGTCGGCGAGCTTGTACCTGACCTTTATGGTGCCATCGGTTTCGATGGACGCCGCTTCAATCGTGATATTGAGACCCGGCCGGACAAAGTTGACCAGGTTTTCGTCAGCATAAAAAGCTTTGTCCCGGGCGGTGAAAACAGGCCCGGGCGCGCTGGCAAGCACGAAGGCTCCAACTAATAAGATGAGGACTGCCGCGAATCGTAGGCTGGTTGATCGAAGTGCCATGGTCTTGCTTCCCCTAGAGCCGATACTGGTAGCAAGACTCTTGCCGAATCGAGACGCGCGAGTCAACTGATTGAAAACAAAGTGTAGATTATTTCCACAGAAACGTGCATCACGTTCTCGATTGGGCTAAATGGCAGTGTTTCTTGGGGGATATGCCTCAACTGTTGGCAACTTCAACGGTGGAGAAGACTTAACGTCTCCGGAGGCACAGAATCGCCCACCGGACTCATTCCGGGATGACCAGTTCGTCGCCTGGGTGGATGACCGACTGCTCATTTTTGAGCTTGTCCGGGTTGGCTTGAATGATCTTCGGATAGAGAGCCCCATTGCCATAGAAGTGATTCGCGATCTTCCACAGGGAATCGCCCTTGACCACCGCATAGATGCGGACGGGGGGTGGCGGTTGCGGGAGGCTGTCGTCCACGGCCAAGTCACACGTCAGATCGCCGAAGAGCGGGTCGACCGTCTTGATCTGGTCCCAAACCTGATTCTTGATCGCCTGGGACGGCGCCTTGCCGCCAATGAACAGTTTGCCATTTTCCACGTGGAGGTGCTCCAGCACCACCCGTTGGCTCTTGATCAGGTCCAGGACGCTCTGATACTTGGACTTGTACTCTTCGAGTGTCGGCATGATTTCCTCCGTGGTTAAGGATCGGACCTAACGATCCTTGACCATCCTAGCAGACGAGGGTACACAGAACGGTTACTGGCGAGGGGCAGTTTCGCGGGATTTTGAAGTGTCCTTGCCGGCCTCCGTCTCAGGCAGCCGTGGAAGGCCCTGGGTGTCGCTCTGGAACAAGCCGAAGGTCTCGTCGGATAGGAATGTCCGCTTGCCGGTGATGCCGAAGAGGATCGGGCGGCCGCGGACCTGATAACCCGTCTTGGTGGGCAGGACCTCGAAGCGGTAGCCGTGTTTCTCGCCGGTAGCGAGATCGCCGGTGATCAGGTCGGCGCCGGCGGGACCTCGGCGCGTGCTTTTGGGGGTGCCGAGTTCCGCCAGAGAAGCGGCGTGGCGGCCGTACTCCGAGTAATATTGCGCCTGGGCCTGATGAATGGCCCGGATCGATCGCTGGGCGGCGGCTTCATTGGCGACCACGCGCGCCTGAGCGTATCGGGGGGCCGCCCAGCCGAGGATCATCATCACGATCATCGCGACGATCAGGAGTTCCACCAGCGTGAAGCCGCGTCGGCCGGGGGAACGGAAGCGCACTTTCGGCGGGAGCGTCCGCTTCTTCGGCCACCCACGTTGGATCGCGCCAGGCAAAATCTTTCCTCTACAAATAGACGAGCGCAATCGGCTAGCCGTGCACGAACAAATCTTCCCGGACCAGACTGGCCAGGGCGGCGAGACGCCGCCAGAGCAACGGCAACCGGTCGAGGCGCAGGGCGTTGGGTCCATCGGAGAGCGCGCGCTCAGGCTGTTCGTGAACTTCAACGAAGATGCCGTCCGCCCCGGCGGCAACCGCGGCACGGGCCAGGGTTTCGATGAACTGGGGTTGCCCAACCGAGGCCGCGCCGCCCCCTCCAGGTAGCTGAACGCTGTGGGTGGCATCGAAGACTACCGGCCAGCCTTCCTTCTTCATAATGCTGATGCCGCGCATATCGACCACGAGGTTGTTGTAGCCGAAGGAGGAACCGCGCTCGGTCAGCAACACCCGGGTATTGCCGGTCGAGGCGACTTTTTCCGCCGCGTGGAGGATGTCGTTGGGGGAAACAAACTGGCCCTTCTTTATGTTCACGGCGCGGCCCGTCCGTCCGGCCGCAATCAGCAGGTCGGTCTGGCGGCACAGAAAGGCGGGGATCTGGAGGATGTCGCAGATCGATGCGGCCCGATCGGCGTGCCAAGGTTCGTGAATGTCGGTAAGGACCGGGAAGCCCGCGGCGCGAACCAAGCCAAGGATGCGAAGGCCCTCGTCAATGCCCGGACCGCGATACGAAGAAACCGAGGTGCGGTTGGCCTTGTCGAACGACGCCTTGAAAACAAACGGCCCGACCGCCTCCCCGATCGAGCGGGCCAGCCATTGGGTGTGCTCGGCGGTCTCGATGACGCAACAACCGGCAATCAGGACCAGCGGCGCGCCACCGCCGAAGGCCAGGGGGGCTCGATCCGAGTGGACCTCAACTCGCACTGGAGTAGGTGACGTTCCGCAGGAGCGGACCGGCCAGCCGTTTCCTGCGATAGTCCCAAGCCGCTGCGATGAAGGCGCGGAAGAGAGGGTGGGGTTCGAGCGGCTTCGACTTGAACTCGGGATGAAACTGGCAGCCCAGATACCACGGATGATCCCGCAACTCGCAGATCTCCACATAGGTGCCGTCGGGCGTTTCGCCGGTGAGGCGAAGGCCGGCGCCGGTGAGGACATCCTGATATTCGCGGTTGAACTCGTAGCGATGGCGGTGGCGTTCGCTGATCTCGCGCGAGCCGTAGGCCTTTTCGGCGAAGCTGCCTTCGGAGAGAACGCAGGGCCAGGCGCCCAGCCGCATGGTTCCGCCCAACTCGTCCACGCCCTTCAACTCCCGGAGCTTGTAGATGACGCGATGGGGCGTGGCCATATCGAACTCGCTCGAGTTGGCGCGCTCGAGGCCGCAGACATTGCGGGCGTACTCGACGACCATCGTCTGCATGCCGAGGCAAATGCCGAAATACGGCACGCGCTGCTCGCGGGCGAAGCGGATGGCGTTGATCATCCCCTCGATGCCGCGCTTGCCAAAGCCGCCGGGAACCAGGATTCCGTCGTAGCGCTCGAGGACCGCGAATGGGTCGCCTTCTTCCAGCCCTTCGGCCTCGATCCAGTCGATGTCCACCCGCAGGCCGTGGGCGAGACCGCCGTGCGTGAGCGCCTCCTTCAGGCTTTTATAGGAGTCCTCGTATTCGACGTATTTGCCGACCAGTCCGATGCTGACGGCCTCCTCCGGGTTGTTCATGCGCCGGATCATGTCTGTCCACAGGGCCAGGTCGCGAGGGCCGCACTCGATCCGAAGGTGGTTGATGATAATGTCGTCGACGCCTTCCGCGGCGAACACGATCGGGACCTCATAGACGGAGCCCACGTCGGTCGCGGCGACTACGGCGTCTACATCCACGTCGCAGAACAACGCGATCTTCTCCTTCATGTCCTTGGGCAAAGGACGCTCGGAGCGGCACAGGAGGATGTCGGGCTGGATGCCGATGGCCCGCAGTTCCTTGACGCTGTGCTGGGTCGGCTTGGTCTTCAGTTCCTGGGCGGCCGCGATCCAGGGAACAAGGGTGACGTGGACGAAGATGCACTCGTCCTTCCCTCGTTCGTGACGGATCTGGCGGATGGCCTCGAGAAAGGGCAGGGACTCGATATCGCCTACGGTACCGCCAACCTCCACGATCACCACATCGACACCGTCGGAGACCTTGCGCACGGCCAGTTTGATCTCGTTGGTGACGTGGGGAATCACCTGCACCGTTTTGCCGAGGTAGTCGCCGCGGCGCTCGCGGGCCAGGATCTGTTCATAGATGCGGCCCGAGGTCAGGTTGTTGGCGCGAGTCAGGCGGGCGTGAGTGAATCGTTCGTAGTGGCCAAGGTCGAGGTCGGTTTCGGCGCCGTCGTCGGTGACAAAGACCTCGCCGTGCTGGAAGGGGCTCATGGTCCCGGGGTCCACATTCAGATAGGGATCAAACTTCTGCAGTGTGACCTTCAAGCCGCGGCTTTCGAGCAAACAGCCAATGGATGCCGCGGCGATTCCCTTACCGAGCGAGGAAACGACGCCGCCGGTGACGAAGATGTATTTAGCCATGGGTCTGTCCCTGTCCGCCCGGTCTCACTCCGATCTCGAACCAGGCGCTCACCCGTTCCAGGTCTTCGGGTGTGTCGACGCCGACCGATTCGTATTCTGTCTCCACAACCCGAATGGCATAGCCGTTTTCCAGGGCACGGAGCTGCTCCAGGCGTTCCGATTGTTCGAGCGGCCCGACCGGCAAGTCGGAATAGGACAAGAGAAACTCGCGGCGGTAGATATAGAGTCCGATGTGTTTGAAGAACTCGGCGCGGGCGGCGTCCGGGCGGGGGTGCGGGATGGTCGACCGCGAAAAATAGAGGGCATCGCCCGACCGGTTGGTGACGACCTTGACGACATTGGGATCGGAGATTTCGCGCGGGTCCTCGATGCGTTTCTTGAGCGTCCCCATGGGCAGCCCGGTATCATCCAGCATGGGAAGGATCGCCGAATCGATCGCATCGGGATCGATGAGGGGTTCATCACCCTGGATGTTGACGACCAGTTCGGCGGAAAACGTGCTGGCAACCTCGGCGACGCGGTCGGTTCCCGACAGGTGATCGGTGCGGGTCATGCGGACCGGCGCGCCGAAGGACCGGGCGGCCTGAAAGATCCGGTCGTCGTCGGTAGCGATCACGACATCCGTCAAATACCGGGCGCGGACCACTCGCTCGTAGACATGCTGGAGCATGGGTTTTCCGGCGAGGGGGGCGAGTGCTTTTCCGGGGTACCGTGAGGAGGCAAAACGGGCAGGAATCACGCCCAGAATCTTGCGAGGCACACGCAATCATAACACACGATCGAGCATTTAACGGTTGGGACAAAGTGAGGGAAAAAGCGGCCATGCTATACTCAAAACCGAGTAACGGGAAGGCCCTGTCATGACCAGCCGGAGGCGAGTATTCGGTTCTGATTCGGGCGGGCGGCGAGCAACCCTGGTGCTGGCTGTCCTGGCGGTGTCCTGGCTGGCGGTTGCCTGGGCGGAAGATCAGAAGAAGGTGCTGATCGAGCCAAGGCAGCGAACGCCGGGAGCGGGCGCGGCCGACGCCGGGCCTCGCAGCAACATCCGCGTCGACGCAAACCTTGTCCTGATCAATGTCACGGTGACGGATCCGCTGAACCGCTTTGTCACCGGGTTGGAGAAAGAGAACTTCCGCCTGTTCGAGGATAAATCCGAACAGGCGGTGAGCCATTTCGCCAGCGAAGACGCTCCGTTGTCGGTGGGCCTGGTGTTCGATACCAGCGGCAGCATGTCGAGCAAACTGGGCAAGTCGAGACAGGCGGTGGCCCAGTTCTTCAAAACGGCCAATCCGGAAGACGAGTTCTTCTTGGTGCAGTTCAACGACCGGCCGGAGGTGACCTATAACTTCACCCACAGCGTGGAGGAGATCCAGAACAAGCTGACGTTCACCCAGGCCAAGGGGCGGACCGCGCTGCTGGATGGCGTGTATCTGGCCCTGCACACCATGAAGAAGGCCAGCAACACACGCAAGGCGCTGATCATCGTGTCCGACGGTGGAGACAACTCCAGCCGGTATACGGAGAGCGAAATCAAGAAACTTGTCCGCGAAGCGGACGTCCAAATTTATGCGATCGGAATTTTCGAGCCGGTCGCCGCGCGGGGACGAACAGCGGAGGAACTGGGCGGTCCGGGTCTGCTAAGCGAAATCACCGAACAGACGGGCGGGCGTCATTTCGCTATCGAGAATCTGAACGAGCTGCCGGATGTGGCCGCGAAGATCGGTGTGGAGTTGAGGAACCAGTACATCCTGGGCTACTCGCCGACAAACCAGGAGCGTGATGGCAAATACCGCAGGGTACAGGTTAAACTGGTTCAACCTCGCGGGCTTCCGCCGTTGCGGGCGTTCTGGAGGCTCGGCTACTATGCTCCGTCTCAATAGCGGCGTTCCTCTGGCATTGCTGATGGCCTTCGCGGGTTGCGGCTCCGTGTGGGCACAGGAAGGCGAGACCCCGATCTTTCGGAGCGATACGCGCCTGGTGGTGTTGCATGCGACCGTGGTGGACCGCAAGGGATCTCATCTCACGCAACTGCAGCGAAACGCCTTCAAGATTTTCGAGAACGGCGTGGAGCAGCCGTTGAAGATCTTCCGGCGCGAAGACATTCCGATCTCGCTCGGCCTGATTGTCGACAACAGCGGCAGCATGCGCAACAAGCGGGCGAAAGTGGAAGCGGCCGCCATCAAGCTGGTGAAAGGGTCGACGCGCAACGACGAGGTGTTTATCGTCAACTTCAACGACGAGGCATTTCTGGATCAGGACTTCACCGGCAAGATCGACCTGTTGCAGCAGGGGCTCGCGCGGATCGATTCCCGCGGGGGAACCGCGATGCGGGACGCCTTGCGTATGTCGATTGACCACATCAAGCAGGGTGCGAAGCGGGAAAAGAAAGTCTTGCTGGTCATCACCGACGGCGAAGACAACACCTCGACGACGACGCTCGAAAACCTGGTGAGAGCCGCGCAGCAGAGCGAGGTGCTGGTGTACGCGATCGGCTTGCTTTCCGAAGAGGAGAAGCGCGACGCGCGGAGGGCCAAACGGGGGCTGGACGCCATTTCCACGGCCACCGGCGGGCAGACCTACTATCCGAAGGAACTGGCCGACGTCGACCAGCTTGCCGAGCAGGTGGCGCGCGACATCCGCAACCAGTATGTGCTGGCGTACTCGCCGACCGAACAGGCCCTTGACGGCAGTTACCGCCAGATCAAGGTGACGGTGAAAGGACCGGGGGCGCCGACCGTGCGAACCCGCTCCGGCTACTACGCCACGCCGGAGGCCAGCCGCGCCCCGACCCAAGCCCGAAAATCCTAACGGCGAGACCCCTATGAAGCTCGGCACCCCCTTGATGATCGGACTTGTCGCGACGATTGGCCTGATCGCGCAGAACGGTTCCCAGGAGCAGGGTGAGACGCCTCTGTTCCGGAGCGATACGCGTCTGGTCGTGCTGTACGCCTCCGTCGTCGACCGGAAAGGCAACTTTCTCAACACGCTGGACCAGTCGGCTTTTCGCGTCTACGAGAACGGAGTGGAGCAACCGGTGAAGCTGTTCCGGCGGGAGGACGTGCCGATTTCGCTGGGATTGGTCGTGGATAACAGCGGCAGCATGCGCAGTAAACGCGCCCGCGTGGAAGCGGCGGCATTGCGCCTGGTTCGCACATCCCAACGCAACGACGAAGTCTTCATCGTGAACTTCAACGATGAATCGACGCTGGAACAGGGCTTCACGAGCGACCTGAAACTTCTCGAAAAGAAGCTGACCCGCATCGATTCCAAGGGCGGAACAGCGATGCGGGATGCGCTGGCGGCCTCCCTCGACTATATGGCGCGCCATGCGAAGATGCAGAAGAAGGTCGTCTTCCTGATTACCGACGGCGAGGATAACCACTCCACGATTACGCTCGAGCACTGCATGAGGGCGGCGCAGCGCGGCGAGGTGCTGATCTATCCGATGGGGTTGCTATCGGAGGAAGAGAAGCGCGCCGCCAAGAGGGCCAAACGATCGCTGGAAGCCTTGGCACAGTCGACCGGCGGACTGGCCTTCTTTCCCGAGGACGTCGAGATGGTGGAGCAGATTGCGGATCGCGTGGCGCGGGACATTCGCAATCAATACGTGCTCGCTTATACGCCAACCAACCAGGCGCTGGACGGCTCGTACCGGCAGATTCGCGTGGTGGCGAAGGGACCGGGAGCGCCGAACGTGCGGACGCGTTCCGGCTACTACGCCACGCCTGAAGGGGTCGCGCAGCCTCGGGCCGACTGATGCTGGACCTCCTTTGGCGCGTGACGAGCGGCTACCGGCTGCGTCCCTGGATGAGTCCGTACCTTCGTTGGAGGATAGAGACGTATTGGGGTCTCCATGCCGGCGACATCACTTTTCGCCAGTTTTGGCGGTTTGTGTGGCAGCGGCGCGGCGATCTGCTTCGCTACGTTCGATGGGCGGAGCGGATGCGAAACGGGTAAATATCAGGTTCCCAGCAGAGGAACTAAGATCTTTCCACCAGGGGACTTACGCCAAATTCCTCATCCGAGGGTACCGAACCAAATGGTACGAGTTGTCCATTGAGTAATCATGGAAAACCAGTCACAGTAGGAACAGAAGGATCGGAGAAAAGTGACTGTGATCGAACTTGCAGGGCCGCTGATCGTTCTGCTGCTCTGTCCGCCCGTATTCCTGTTCTGGCTGCGAACCACGCATTCCCTGATCGTGAATCAGGAGGCCACTGTGCGAGACGCCACGCGGGTGGCGGAACTCATCCGGTTGTCGTACCCTGAGGTGCTGCAGGCTTTGGAGTTAGGGACTACCCTGGCGATCCGGCCGGCGTTCCAGAACCTGCAGGAGGACTTTGAACTGACCAAGACGCTGGCGAACCCCTCGCGGGCGACGCGTCCGCTGGAGTACCGCGTGGCCATGTGCGGTTTCGTGCTCGCAAAGGCGCTCTTCGTGTTCATCGACCACGTGGTTCCGGGTGAATCTCTCCAACGCCGTTCCCTGGCCACGATGGCGGTTTCGGTACGCTGCATGGCAGGCCTGGCGGCGAGCGGAAACCAGGCGTAAGTTCCCCACCTACATCGCGAGTTGACCCCGATAGGTCATGTCTTTGAGGGTGAACTTTACCCGAAGCTCCATCGGTCCCATCTGGGTGACAAAGGTCACTTCCTTGTCGGCGGCCTGGATGGTCTCGGGTTCGCGGCGAAAGAGGAAATAGATAGCGCCCGTCGTTTCGTCGTTGATCATCCTGACGGGATGGATTGGGTCTTTCCCTTTGCGGAGGATTGAGGTTGACTCGAGCATCCGGGCTTCCATCTGCTTGCGGCGCTCGGGGTCGGGTCCACGGCGGCCTTCGCGACCCCGAAAAGGAAGCCCACTCACGCTGATGATGTAGTGGCGATCGGCTTCGGCGAGGTTGGCGTCCTTGGTCGATTCACGGAGGGGTTGAGCGCTGGCCCATCTCACCAGGGCTTTGATTTCGGGCATGCCCTCGCCGCCTTCGAGACCCGGGCGGGCCATGCCGGGTCCGCCGATACCTTGCTCGCCTCCGCCGGGGTCGCCGCCACCGGGACCGGAGCTTCCCAAGCCGCCGCCCGGACCTCCCCCGCCACCAGGCATTCCCCCGCCCCGCGGACCACCCATGCCGCCGCCGGGTCCGCCCATTCCTCGCATGCGGGAGACGTCCATGCTGGCGGCGGTCTGCTTCGCCCAGGGGGACTTGCTCATCAGTCGTTCCACTTCCTTTTGAGACCAGTCGGAGGGTTGCTTGTCATTCCAAAACTCTCCGGCCAAGGTGAGTGTGGCGAAGCAGAGGGCAGCGGTGGGGAGGCCGCTCCAGCGAACGAGGGATTGAGTCAGCATCGGGTTACTCCTTTATGTCTTCACAAAAGGACAAAGTCCCGGCGATCCTGGCACTTCGAACTGGGAACACTTTCCTTTCCCTCTTGTTGCGGCCCAGGGTAAAATTCATCGCCGAAGGCGCGAGCAGCGGAAGAACCCAGGGCTCCGGAGTTTGCCGGGTGCCGAGGTCGTCTGTTACACTACGACTTAGCGGCCAGGTAGCTCAGTCGGTAGAGCGCAGCCCTGAAAAGGCTGGCGTCGGCGGTTCGATTCCGTCCCTGGCCACCACATTCTAAAGCACTTAGCGGCAGCCAAAATCATCAGTTTCAAACCGTGGGAACAATACGGGAACATTCACCACTTTCCCGCTTCCCGGCCACCTGCATCAAACCCCACATCGCCCGAGCCGTATCACCGGTCTTGGCGATGTGGTTCTTCCCAAGCTTGGCGTATCGTTCGGTCATCCGAATGTTCGAGTGCCCGAGGATCTTGGCCAGCTCATAAAGGTCCCCGCCGTTCATCATGTACCACGACGCGAAGGTATGACGGAGATCGTGAAAGCGGCAGTTCTCAATGCCTGCAATCCCGAGAACCGTCTCGAAACTCCTCTCCACACGCTGGCGCTCCCCCTTGGCACTCCGCTTCGGTGGGAAGAGCTGGTTGACTCCTCTACCTGCGGGGTACCGTTGAAGCTCGACCGCCAACTCGGGAGTCATCGGGACATACCGAATCCTCCCGCCTTTCAGCTTGGAGCGAACAGCAATGAGCCCTTCGCTGTAGTGGAGATCATCCCAGGTCAACCCGAAGACCTCCGCCATCCGCATGCCGGTGGTTAGCGCGATCAACACGATCATTCGCAGCCGGCAAAACGTCTGGTTGAAGTCCCTCGTCCCCAGACGATACAACTTCTGGTCAAGGGCAGACTTGAGAGCCCTCAGTTCTTCGACCGACAGATACCGCTCCCGCTGATCGTCTGGCCGGTAGACCTCTACCTGATCAGCCGGATTCCGGTCGAGACCAGTTTCCTTCGACCAGATGGTGCTCGCCTTCTTCATCATGTGGTGCATGACGTTGAAGTGCCGAACAGCCGTGCCCGCCGAGAGTCCTTTTGCCGCCAGTCCTCGGTACCACCCCTGAACAGCTACACCGTCCACTTCGCGCACAAAGAGATGGCCGAGTTCGGCTCGGACCCCTTCGAGTACACTCTTCTCACGGCTGTAAGACTTCTTCCTGCTCGCATACTGGTCGCGGTATCGGTCAATCAGGTGGGACATTCGGAAGTTGACCTCGTGTTTGACATCCAGGTGACGGTTCTCGTCCCGAGCTGACATCTTCTTTCGTTCGACTTTCTTTGCCAGTTCGTGGGCACCGTGTACCCGGACATTTCGATTCCGCCCTCCTTCGCGCCAGCGAACGATCCAGAGACCGTCGCCAGCTTTGTGAATCGACATTTCTAAGCGTCTCCTTTCATTCAAGGGTTTCGATTGTGTGCTGCTTGACATAGCGATCTAACGCCACTACATCGAACCGCAACGCTCGACCAACCTTGACGCTCGGGAGCTCGCGAAGCCTGGCCTTCTTGTAGATTGTGTCCACTTGAAGACTGAGGTACTCCGCGGTCTCCCGCACGTCCAGGAGCCGCTTACCGACCACTCCATTAGACCGCACTTCGCTGTTCATGGGACGGTCACCAGCCTCAAACTCTCCACGTCTCGGGTCGTCGAAAACAGCTTCACGCTTCCTCCCGAGCGCCGAACAAACTCCTCCCAAAACTGCCGGAGGCCGTTCCAATACCGAATGCTCTTTGCTCCTCTGTGTTCGCCGGCTCCGAAGACATAGACTTGAACTCCCTGCAGACGGGCAAAACC
>CAZGUX010000215.1:0-20634 GCA_964529305.1 uncultured Solibacteraceae bacterium
AGTGGCGGAGCGGATCGCGCGGGAGGATGAGGAGAAGCGGCGGGCGGCGTGACGCAAGTCGGTTCCCTCGTCGGGCGCTTGCGGGCAAGGGCCGGGCGAACTAGCAGTCGAGGTGACTTCTCAGAGAAAATACAGAAACGCGTTGTGGACGTCCCCAGGTTTCCCTCGTAGATGATGGGGTAGCCGTAGCGTTGCGCGGCGGGCAGGGCCGCGGCCGCAAAAAGGAAAAGCGTCGCCAATTGTTTCATCGCGAGCGTCGAGCCCTGCATTCTATCACCCCGGCGCGCTGCCCCGGTCGTTGAGCGAGATGAGGTTTGGCAGCGGTTTGCCTCCGAGGAAGCACGCGAGATTGCGCACAAAGACCTCGGTTAGTTCCGGCCAGACCTCTTCATACACGCCCGAAGTGTGAGGCGAAATGCTGAGGCCTTCGAGCGTCCACAACGGCGAGTCCGGCGGCAGGGGTTCCTGCTCGAAGACATCCAGCGCCGCCCCCGACAGCCTTCCTTCCCGCAGCGCTTCGACCAATGCGGGCGTATCGATCAGTGCGCCTCGGCCGATATTGACGAGATAAGGTTTCTTCTTCATCGCCGCCAGGAGGCCGCCATCCACCATCCCCCGCGAGCCGGCGTTCAACGATGCTGAGACGACGACGTAGTCGGCATCGGCGACCAGGGCCGGGAACTGGCCGCGCTCGGCGCGGCCGGCGATGATCACCCTCATGCCGAACGCCTGGCAAAGGCGGCCCACCTCGCGCCCGAGGGATCCTCCTCCCAGAATCACCAGGTACTTGCCCTTCAGTGTCCGGCCTTCCACGGATTCGCGGGCCCAGACTCGCTGCCGTTGGGCCTCGGCAATCGCCTCGGCTCTCTTGGCGTGCATCAGCAACCGCATGACAACGAATTCCGCGATCCCGGCCGTGAAGCCTCCCGAGGAGTTGGACACCCGCAGATTCTCCACCGGCAGAGCACGGCCGAGCAAACGGTCGTAGCCGGCCGACAGAAGATGGACCCATCGGAGTCCCGCCACGTTCGGTCCGGGGGCAGGCAGGGTCTCGCCAACGAGTACCTCGACATCTGAAGTCAGTTGGCGTTCCAGTTCCTGGGGACTGCAGAATCGAGCCTCGACCGAGGCCAAAGGCAACAGAGCCGGCCGCAGATAGGGCTCCATTTCGGGGCAAGCGACAAGAATGGTGGTCATTGCGGCGAATTCCCAATTCTACTGAATGGGCCCACCTGCCGCGGGAATCAGCACAAGGAAACCACGACATTCCTACTGGTTCGCGCCGCAGTGAGTCGCCGCCTCTTGTTGCACGGACGCCAGGTGCGCGGACAACACTGGTCAGATCTCGTCCCGGAGCTTTTCGAGCGCGAATCGCACGAGCTGGCTCCGCGTGCGGACACCGGTCTTGGCGAAGAGCTGCTGAAGCGCCGCTTTCACCGCGCTTTCCGAGAGAGTGAGATTGGAAGCGATCTCCTTGTTCGATTGCCCTTCCAGGAGAAGACGCAGCACGGTACGGTCGCGATCCGTCAGGGGCGCGGGCGATTCGCGGGGAACGGCCACCGACTCGATCAGGCTCTGGAGGTAGCTCTGATCGATCAGGATCCGGCCTGCCGCCACCTCGCGGATGCTGCGGTGCAGGTCCTCGGGCGAGTGCTTCTTGTGGAAGATTCCGGATACACCCAGACGGATCAGCTCGAGCGCATCCCGATCGGGCAGGCCGGCCGTGACCACGAGGCTGCGGCCCTGGAAGCCGCGCTCGCGCAGGCCGCGCACGACTTGCAGCGCGGTTTCGTTCCCCAAGTCATAATCCAGGATCAAGACATCGGCCGCAATCTGCCGCAACTGCTCCAGGCCCTCCTCCGCCGATTGCGCGCTGCCAACCACGAGGAGGGTTTCATCGGAGTCGAGAAGGCGGAGCAGCCCTTCGCGGAACAGGGCATGATCGTCGACGACGAAGATGCGAATCCGGCCCGTCACGCGTCAGTCCCCGTTGACCTGATACGTCGCAAGCACGATGTCGAAGCGGCAACCCGCCGGGGTCGCCACGTGCAGCAGGTCGCCGCCGAAGCCGCGCAGCATGGTGCGCGAAACGTACAAGCCCAACCCCGATCCATCGGAGTTTTCCCGGAAGGGATTGAACAGCTTCGAAGAGTCGTGGATGCCCGGACCGGAGTCTTCGAAGGTGATCGTGGCTTTCCCGTCCGCGGCGGTCGCGCGAATGCTGAGACACGGTTCACCTTCGCGCTGGACGGCACGGAGCGAGTTTTGAGAGAGGTTCAGAAACACTTGCAGCACCGCATGCTGGTCCGCGTGGACGTAAGGAAGAACGCCGTCTGTCTCCCAGTGTATCTCGCCACCGATCTCGGTCCAGTCCTGCTCGATGACGACACGGAGTTCCTCGAGAAGAGCCGTCACGTCGACACGGGTGGCGATCTGACCATTGCGGTGATTCAGCTCAAAGGCGGCGATCCTGGTCAGGCTCTCGACCAGGGTATTCAGGGCGCCGAAGTCGGCGTCGGAGGCCATTTGCGGATGTCTTCGGAGATTGGACGTGACGACCCGGACGGCCGAGCAGAGATTGCGGATCTCGTGCGCCACGGCGCCGGCAAGGAGGCGATTGGCATCGGCCAGGTGGCGGAAATTCTCGTGCTCCCGTTCGCGGACCTCTTCGGAAGTGTCAACGAGAATGCCGGCAAGCCAGTGCTGGCCTTCTTCCTGATAGGTCGAGAACCAAACCGTGACGGGAAAGTGGCTGCCGTTGGCGCGCTTGGCCCAACTGGTGGACGACACGCGCATCGGACTGCCTCCCGAACTGACCCGAAGAGCACCCGCGAAGACCGGGACGTACTCGCCGATGTTCACGCCGAGGAGTGATCCGGCTTCCTTGAAGCCGAGCATTTCATGCGCCGCACGGTTGGCCGCGCGGATCTCCGCCTTTTGGTTCAGGGTCATGATCGCGGCGGGACTCAGATCCACCAGCGTGCGAAGCTGGTCCTCCGCCCGCCGGCGCAGTTCTTCTTCCATCTTCAGGCGCGCGAAAGCCGCCAGAATGGTGCGACGGTTCCGATTCATCTCGCTGACCAACGCCCCGACGCCCCCGTAGGCGAGCAGCGCCATCGCGAACCGCAGCCAAAACTCGATGGGATGCAGTCCTTGGGTAAACAGGCTGCGGGCGAAGGCGCATCCCAGGGCGAACAGGAGCGTTTGCCACCAGTTCAGAATGGTAGCCCCGATCACGACCGGAAGAACGTACAAAATTCCCAGGGAATACTCGAGGTCGTGCACCCACTCGAGCGCCATCACCCCTGCCAGCAGGGCTGCGGACAGCATCATCACCTGGACGCGGCTGGTCCGGCGCGACACTCCCAGACTTTCGAGGTATTGCGCAATCATGTCGTGTGGATTCCGCCGCGAGGCCGGCGGCTCCTGCAATTTCTTTCCTTATACGGACGGTCGCGGCCGAGACGCGTTACCTATCTTTTGGCTATCCGTTTGGCCAGCCCGCGGGCAGAAGCCGCCCGTCGGGGGTACATCAAGATAATCATCTGATATCTAGAACTTACGGGCAATCGGCCGTATCCTCACGATAGCGTCATGATTGTTCGCAACCATCTTCCGCTGCGCAGGTTGTGGCCGCACGTTTCGAAGCGGCTGGGCCTGCTGCTGGTTTTCGACATCACCGTCGCGTATCTTTATACCAAGACCGGCCTGACGTGGCTAGCGCTGCCCACGCTGCCCCTGTCGATGATCGGGGGGGCGTTGAGCGTTTTTCTGGCGTTTCGGAACAATTCGGCGTACGACCGCTGGTGGGAAGCGAGATGCTTGTGGGGTTCGTTGGTGAATACGGCCCGAACGTTCGCGAGGCAGGTTCTGACGCTGGTGGATGACGACGTACACGAGCGACCACTCGATCCGGCTTCGCGCCGGACGCTGGTCGAACTCCAGATCGCCTATGTCCACGCGCTTCGCTGCCACCTGCGGCGCCAGAACCCGTTCCCGGAGATGGACCGGTCGCTGCCCGCCGAGATCGTAGGTTACCTGCGGGCACAGCGCAACGTTCCCGCCGGAATGCTGCTGCTGATGGGCCGGATCCTGCGAAAGATGTTCGACGCGGGACGCCTGGACGCGTATCGCTTCACAGCCATCGACCGGTCTCTAACGGATCTGTGCAATGTCCAGGGCGCCTGCGAGCGCATCAAGAATACGCCGCTGCCCCGGCAATACGAGTATTTTCCTCGCGTTCTGGTCGGCCTTTACTGCATGCTGCTGCCGTTCGGCCTGGTGGAAGGACTGGAGATGCTCACGCCCCTGGCGTCGACGCTGATCAGCTTCATCTTCGTCTCGCTGGATACGATCGGACGGGAAATCGAGAATCCCTTCGAAAACACGGTGCACGACACGCCGATGAGTACCTTGACGCGCACGATCGAAGTGAATTTACGCCAGAACCTGGGCGAGGAGAAGTTACCCAACGACGTCCATCCCGTGGAAGGGTTTGCCTACTAATCAGGAGCGAAATACCATGTCAACGCCTCATCCTCTCGACATCCTGTTCTTGACGAATTTCTCCGAGTACTGCTACCGCAGCATTCCCGCGATCGCTCAAATGGCCGATGCTCTGAAGGTACGGCTGACGATCATGCACGTGTACCATCCGGGTAAGCGCGGCCGAACCGAGGCGGAAGCGCAGATACGGAGTTTCTTCCCCGAGGCGGACCGCTACGCCGCCTGCAACCGATGCGCGGTTCCCGGCCCGATGTTGCAGGCCGTGCAGCGGCACCTGGAAGTGTGGCCGGTGAACCTGATCGTCGCGCCGGCGTCGGATCCGATCGGTCTGCCGCGGATCGGCGACCGCTCGCTCCGCGGGCGCCTGATCGAGGAATGCGGGATTCCCGTGTGGACCATCGCGCGGCACACCCAGCAGGCCAAGCTGACGCATCCGATGAAGAACGTGGCCTGCTGGCTGGACTTCCACTCGCACCAAACAGGGCATCTGGCGTTTGCCATGGAGTACGCGAACAAATTGAACGCCGAACTCCACGTCATCCACGCGCTGCCGGAAATTCACGACGGTTCGGTGGTGTGGGCGCTCGACCCTAACGTGGCCCTGCACCCGAGTGCGGCGACACAGAAGATCCTGGATTTGTGCCGCACCGCGCCCGTGACGCCCGTGGTCCACGTGTCTACGGGAAGCGGACGATCGACCCTGGCCCGGATGCTTCGCGAATGCAACGCCGATGTCGTCTTCCTCCGGGGTGAAGAGTCGCTGCTCTCGAAGTGGCTCGGCCTGGGGCTGCGCCTGGGCGACGGGATCCCGTGCCCGGCGATCTACGTGGGCGATGAGATCAACATCCCGATGTGGAACCTGGAGCCGGGCGGCGCCCACCGGGTCGCAGAAGCCGGACGTCCCCAGGTGACGACGAGCACACCCCGCAACGGGTCGCGGACGGTCTCCTGGGCGGCGGAGCTTGGGTTGCGATGAGCCGCCTGGCCGCGTTGGTCGTGCTCGGGCCGGCTACAGCCGGGCGATCACGGCGTCGGTGAATTCGGAGGTCGAGGCGCGGCCTCCGACATCCGACGTCAGGTGCTTGCCTTCTCCATACACCTGCTCGATCGCTTTCTGCAACCGCACCGAGGCGTCGCGCTCGCCAATGTGCGCCAACATCAACACCGCCGATTGCAGCAACGCGGTCGGATTCGCCAGGCCCTTCCCCACAATGTCCGGAGCGGTTCCGTGCACCGCTTCGAACACCGCGTGCTCCTTGCCCAGGTTCGCGCCAGGGACGATTCCCAGACCTCCGACCAGACCGGCGGTGAGGTCGGACACGATGTCACCGTAGAGATTGGGCAGCACCATCAAATCGAACGACTCAGGCCGCATCACCAACTGCATGCAGGCGTTGTCCACGATCATTTCCTGGTAGATCACGTCCGGAAACTTCTCGGCCACCTCGCGGCAGCAGCGGAGAAACAGGCCGTCGCTCATCTTCATGATGTTGGCCTTGTGCACCGCCGTCACCTTTTTGCGGCCTTCCTTGCGGGCGTATTCAAACGTCGCCTGCGCGATCCGCGACGACGCCGTCCGGGTGATCACCTTCAGGCTCTCCACCACGCCGGGCACCACTTCGTGCTCGAGGCCGGAGTAGAGATCTTCCGTGTTCTCGCGGAAAATCACCATGTCGAGCGTCACCTCCGGATAGCGGGTGAACATGCCGGGCAGACGACGCACGGGACGGAAATTGACGTACAAATCCAGACGTTTTCGCAGCGCCACGTTGACGCTCGCGTGGCCGGTGCCCACGGGAGTGGTGGTGGGACCTTTGAGCCCAACCTTGGTGCGATTCAGGGAATCAACGACCGCATGCGGCAGGACGGTGCCGTGCTCGGCCAGGGCCGCCGCTCCCGCTTCCTGCACCTCCCAGTCGACCTGAACGCCGGTTGCCTCGATCGCCCTCACGGTCGCCGAAGCCACCTCAGGCCCGATCCCATCGCCCGGGATCAGCGTAATCGTATGTGCCATCAATTCATTATCGGATGAATCAGTAAGCGGCCACGGCGTGATCGGTGCGGGCGAAGTGGTTCACCGGACCGGCGCCGGCGCCCAACCCCGGGTTGGACCGGATGGCCTCCCAGATATACGTCTTGGCGCGGGCCACGGCACTGGCAAGCGGGATGCCTTTCGCCAACTCGGCCGTGATGGCGGCGGAGTAGGTGCAGCCCGTGCCGTGCGTGTGCACCGTATCGATGCGGGGAGAGGGGAACTCGAACCAGTCGCCGCCACAATAGAGGACGTCCGTGGCCTCGCCGTTGGGCAGATGGCCGCCCTTCAACAACGCCGCCTGCGCGCCCATGCCCACGATGCGCTCCGCCGCCTGGCGCATGGCGGAGAGGGTCCGGATCTTCATGTGGGTGATGGCTTCGGCTTCGTGAAGGTTGGGCGTGATGAGCGTCGCCTTCGGAAGCAGGTGCTCGACCAGGGCCACGCGGGCGTCCTCGGAGATGAGGGGCGCGCCGCTTTTGCTGATCATGACCGGGTCGACCACGAGGGCGAAGCGGAAGCGGACAGCCTCGGCGGCGATGGCTTCCACGATGCCGCGATTGCCCAGCGCGCCGGTCTTGGCCGCCGCGGGTGGGATGTCGTCCAACACCGCGCGAAGCTGCGAGAGAACCAGTTCCGGCTTCACGCATTCGACCAGATCGACACGGCGAGTGTTCTGCACGGTCAACAGAGTGACGACCGCTTCGCCATAGACACCGAATTGATGAAAGGTTTTGAGGTCGGCTTGGATTCCGGCTCCGCCGCTGGGGTCCGAACCGGCGATGGTCAATGCGACGGCTGGCATGCCCCAAGAATAGCAGGCGTGGTTGTGTGGCATAATCCCGACCATGGCGGCTTCCGCGCGCGCCGAGTTCCCGCAGCCGGATCCCGGCGTCGAGCCGTTGCGGGCCGGGCAGCTTCTCGACGTGATCGAACGGGCTCTCCACGCCAACACGGCTGAGTGGATTTTCCTGCGCGAGTTGCGGGTGGGGACGGGCCGGCGCGGGCAGTCGCTGCAGAGGCTGGACGCATTCGCGCTGAACTCGTATCCTCACCTGGGCATGAAGCGCGTGTGCTACGAGGTGAAGACCTCGCGGGCGGATTTCCTGGGCGAGCTGAAACATCCGCTCAAGCGGCGGATCGGGATGCGGTATTCGAACGAGTTCTATTTCGTTACCCCCGGGGGGATGCTGGACGTGCGGGAAGTGCCCGTCGATTGCGGGCTGATCGAGGCGGGAAAGGCGACGGCGGAGGAGTGGCGCGAGTTGCTGCGGAGGCAGGCCGGGTTCTTTCATTTCGATCCGGACACGCGCAGCTACTGCCTGCTGACGGCGCCCGCGCCGTGGAGGGACACGCCGGGGCCGACGTGGCAACTCGCCGCCGCGATGCTGCGCAACCAGCGGAAGGAGTTCGTGGAGAAGGGACCGGAGCCGCCGGCGCAGGAGCGGTTGGCGTTCGAGTAATCGCCGGGCTCAAAAAGACGAGTGCGTCCGTGGTAGGATGCCTGATTCCCCATGGAACCTCCGCGCGAACCGAATGACCCGCACCGCCGATTTTGGGAAGTCGCCCTGTTTCTGGCGGGCGCGCTCCTGATTGCCGGCTCGCAATGGCCGCTGTTGATCATTCCCAACCGCATCGAGCCGATGGTGCTGGGTCTGCCCTTCTTCATCTTCTGGATGCTGGCGCTGAACCTGATGGTGTTCGCGCTGCTGGCCTTCGCCTACTGGAAGCTCGGATAGAGGCATGCTGAATCATTGGTCGATCGTTCCGGTCTTCGTCATCGGCTTTCTGGTTCTCAACCTGATTGTTGGACTCCGCGCCGCCAAGGGGGTCCATACCGTTGCCGATCATGTGGTGGGCGGGCGCGGGCTGGGTTTTTTGCTGGTGTTCTTCACGAGCATCGGAGAGATCTATAGCTCGGTCGCGTTCCTGGGCCAACCCGGGTGGGCGTACGAGCACGGGGTCACCATCATCGCGAACGTTGGCGTGTTTATCGGCCTCACCGGGTTCTGGCTGGGCCCGAAGATCTGGGAGGCGGGGCACGCTCGCGGCTACATGACCCAGGCCCAGTTTCTGGGGGACCGGTATCAGTCGGAGTTGCTGCGCGGCCTGGTGGCGGTGATGGGCGTGATCGCCCTGGTCGCTTACATTTCGATCCAGATGATGGGCGGCGGTTACGTGTTCGAGGTGACCACCGAAGGTCATATTCCATTCTGGCTGGGGTCGCTGCTGGCGTTCGGCACCGTCGCCATCTATGTCGCGACGGGAGGATTGCGCGCGATCGGATGGGTTGCCGTGTTGAAGGGCTGCTTCATGGCGTTCGTCGGCATCTACATCGTGGTGCGGGTGGTGGGCGAGTTCTACGGCGGCCTGCCGGCCATGTTCGCGGAGATCGCCGCGAAGTCTCCGGCGCACCTGACGCTGCCCGGACCCAAGGGCTTCGCCACCTACGCCTGGACGGCGAGTTCGCTGCTGAACG
Organism: uncultured Solibacteraceae bacterium; assembly: GCA_964529305.1. Classification (GTDB taxonomy): domain Bacteria; phylum Acidobacteriota; class Terriglobia; order Bryobacterales; family Bryobacteraceae; genus CAZGUX01. The sequence goes on from CAZGUX010000215.1 coordinate 9,018, forward strand.
GGGTGCTGGCGTTCTACATGTGGCCGCACATGTTTTCGAACTTCTACAGCGCGCAGAGCCCGCGCATCATCCGGCGGCAGGCGGTGCTGATTCCGCTGTACAACATCATCACGCTGTCGTTCACCATGGTCGGGTTTGCCGGGATCCTGGTGCTGCACAATATCCGGCCGGACACCGTGATGGTGGAGATGCTGAAGAAGATTGCGCCGATGTGGCTGATCGGCCTGTTCTGCGCGGGAGCGCTTTCAGCGAGCATGGTGACCGGCGCCGCGTGTTCCTTGGCCGCGGCGGCGACCATCGGCAACGACCTGTTGCAGCCACGGTTCCGCTGGTCCGAGCACGGACTCAAAACGCGGATCCAGTGGCTGGTGCTGGTGGTGATCGGGATTGCTTACGCCATTGCCCTGATGCGGCCGGGAATGATGGTCTACATCATTCTGATTGCCTACGGCGTGACCGGCCAGATGCTTCCGGGGGTTCTGGCCGCGTTCTACCGGCCCTCGGTCCAATCGCGAAGCGTCATCACCGGCATCGTCGTAGGCTTCCTCGTGATCGTCGTGATGGTGGCGAAGATCGTAGAAGCGCCGGGCAACACCCATCCGGGCATCATTGCCCTGGCCATCAACTTCGTGGTGGTGTGGTTGATGGAGGCGTTCCGCAAACACCCCGCGGTGGCGACGGCCGTGTCGAGTCATTGACGCGATCCCCCTGCCTTTGATAGATTGCTGCCAAGTTAGAGGGAAACCCATGATCCTGAAGCACCGAATTCACAAATCCATCTTCCTGTGCGCCTCTCTGCTGGCGGCGCAGGCCGCCTTCGGGCAGACCACGAGCACCACCATCCTCGGCGTGACCACCGACGCCTCGTCGGCCGCCGTTCCGGGCGTCGAGATCTCGGCGACGCACATCGCGACCAATCAGACCCGCTCCGTAAGCTCGAACGAGTTGGGGTACTACTCCATGCCGGGCCTGGAACCTGGCCAGTACAGGATTACGGCGACGAAGTCCGGATTCAAGACGCAAGTCCGGCAGAGTGTCACGCTGCAGGTGAACCAGAAGCTCACGCTCGACTTCTCGCTGGCGGTTGGCGACGTCGTGGAACGCGTGGAGGTGACTGGAGAAGTAGCGGCCCTGGACGCGGCCAGCGCCACGCTGGGCAGTGTCGTCGACCAGCGCAAGATCGTCGACCTGCCGTTGAACGGGCGCAACTACGCGCAACTGGCGTGGCTGGTGCCGGGAGTGACTCCCGGCCAGCGCCATTCCAACGACACGGTGAATTTCAGCAACCCATTCCAGATTTCGGCAAACGGCCAGCGGCAGTTCAACACGGACGTCACGATGGATGGACTGAGCATCAATAGCGCGCTGCTGAACCAGTCGAACTTCCGGCCGTCGATCGATGCGATCCAGGAGTTCCGCGTGCAGACGGGGAACTATTCGGCCGAGTTCGGATTCCTCTCCGGGGCGCAGGTGAATCTGGTGCTGAAGCCGGGAACCAATTCGCTGCACGGGACGGCGTTCGAGTTCCTGCGGAACGACAAGCTGGACGCGCGGGATTTCTTCGCGGCGCCGGGCCAAAAGCGGCCGCCCTTCAAGCAGAACCAATTCGGGGTGACCGTGGGAGGGCCGATCAAGAAAGACAAGACCTTCTTCTTCGCGTCGTATGAAGGATTCCGCCGGCGGAAGGCCATCGTGGGAAGCAGCGTGGTGCTGACCGAAGCCGAACGCCGCGGCGACTTCTCCGGACGCGCGGCGCTGCGGGATCCCGACAACAGCGGCGCGACGTTTCCGAACAATGTCATTCCGCAGAATCGGCAGTCGACCGAAGCGCAGAAGATCCTGCAGTTCATGCCCCTGCCCAACGCCGCCGGCGCCGTCAATTTCATTGGCGCCACCATCTCCAGCGCGAACCAGGAGCAGGGGTTCCTGCGGGTGGATCACAACTTCTCCGAGAAAGACCGGGTGTACTTCCGGTACGGAATCGGCGACCAGCACGTACCGGAAGTTCAGTTGAATCCGAATTTCTCCATCGTGCAGGACATCCGCGACCAGAACGCGATCCTTGCTCATTCGCACCTGTTCGGGTCGAGCACGTTGAGCGAACTGCGGCTGGGCTATAACCGCGCCAACGACGAATTCTTCGGGCCGGACCGGTCGAGCTTCAGCCCGCAGCGCGATCTGGGGATTTCCGGCGTGGCCGAAGACTCTCGTCTGAAAGGCGTACCGTCCGTCGGCATCCCCGGCGTTCTCGGCATTGCGGAGCACTTTCTGGTCCCGCTGACGCAGATGGACTGGACCTACACGATCGCCGAGAACGTTACCCGGACGCTGAGCCGGCACACGCTGAAGGCCGGCCTGGACATCCGCAAGTCGCGCATGAACCGTTTCTTCCAGCAGGGAAACCGCGGAGGGTTCAACTTCACGGGGGTGCTGAGCGGGAACGCCACGGCGGATTTCATCCTGGGCCGGCCTTCGGATACGAGCCGCGCCGTGGGCCCCGGCATCTTCAACGCGATTCGCCAGGTCCGTCAGGGGTACTACGTGCAGGACGACTGGCGCGTCACGTCCAAACTCACGCTCAACCTAGGGTTGCGATACGAGATCATCGGCGTGCCCGACGACAGGCACGGCAACCTGCGCACGTTCGACTTCAACACGAACCAACTCGTTCCGCAGTTTGGGGTCACGCAGGGAATGTACAAGTCCGATCGCAACAACCTTGCTCCGCGCTTCGGGTTTGCGTACTCGCCGTTCAAGATCAACGGGAAGCAAACGGTGGTCCGGGGAGGTTACGGCATTTACTACAACGCGCAGGCGCTGCAGTTGTACACGGTGCTCGGCAACAACCCGCCGGCGAGTTTGACGGAGAACTTCAATATCGCCACCGGCGCGAGGCTGACGCTGTCCAACGGGTTCCCGGGGTCGGGCACGGCGCCTCCGTTTCCGGCGCTGCTCGCGATCTCGGACGATTTCCGCCCCGGCTACGTGCAATCGTGGACGTTCACCATCCAGCAGGAGTTGTGGCGCAGCAGTGTGTTCGAGGTGGGGTACGTCGGCTCGAAGAGCACGCGCCTGGACCAGACGGTGACGATCAACATGCCGACGCCGGGTCCGGGCGATTTCCAGCGGCGCCGGCCCATTCCGTCGACGGGCGCCATCCGCTTCTTCTCGAGCGATTCCAACGCCACCTACCACGGGCTCCAGACGCGCTTCGAACGGCGGCTGAACACCGGGCTGACGCTGCTTGCGGCGTACACGTTCTCCAAGACCATCGACGACAACTTTATCGGCACGTCGACCCCGCTCAACACAGCGCGGTGGACGCAGGATCCGCTGAACCGGAAGGCGGAGAAAGGCCGTTCGAGCTTCGATATCCCGCACCGGCTGTCGCTGACCTATCTCTACGAGCCGTTCCGCGGAACCACGGCGGGCGGCTCCCGGGTTCTCGGCGAACTGCTGCGGAACTGGCAGTTGTCGGGCACGACCACGATTCAAACGGGCCTCGGCTGGACGCCCAATATCGCCGGCGATCCCGCCAACCTGGGCACGTTCGGATCGAACATCCGGCCCAATCGGGTTGGCCCCAGCCGGCCTTCGGGATTCGAGCCCGATCCGTTCCTGTGGGTGAGCCCGGCGGCCTTCGGCGTTCCGGACCGGGCCACGGACGCGAAGTGCATCGCGAACACCGCTTCGTGCCAATACTACGGCAATGTCGGGCGCATGACCGAACTCGGCCCTGGAGTGCACAATTGGGATCTGGGGATCGCGCGGCGGTTCAAGACGAGGGAGACGCAGCACCTGGAATTCCGGTTCGAGATGTTCAATGCGTTCAACCGGCCCCACTTCGACACGCCGAACCGCACGGTGGCGACCGCCGTTTTCGGCCGGGTGACCAGTACGGCGCTGCAGATTCCGAATCGCGACATCCAGTTCGCGCTGAAGTACGTTTTTTGATCCAGTAATGGCTCCGGCCGACGTTGTTTGTCGGCCGACGCACCTGCTTTGCGCGGTCGCGGTTGCCGCGGACCAATAATCCGCACTGGAGTTTGGACATTAGACTGGTGGCGCACGCTTCCAGCGTGCAGGGGAACTTTAGTTCCCCACCGCGGATTATAATCCGCTGATGGCGTCGCGTCTCCTTGCCACCCTCCTGTTCGCGTTTCTCCTGGCTTCCGCCTGGCAGGAAGCGCCCCAGTTCTCCGCGCGAATCGAAGTCTCCACCACGGGCCGCCTGCCGGCGCGCATCTATTTGCTGAAGGGCGGCCATCCGTTCCGGCTGCAGCCGGTGCAGGCGACGATGCCGGTGAAGAGCGATCTGTTCTACCGCGACCGGCTGTGGCTGGAAACTCCCGATCCCGACGTGCTCGAAGTCACGGCAAACGACGAATCACATTACCTGCTGCTGAAGGGGCAGTCGGTCTTCCATCTGCCCCCTGGCAAGTACCGGATGGAAGCCTATCGCGGGCTTTTCTACACGCCGGCCTCGGTGGAATTTGAAGTCCAGGCCAATCAGACGCGCCGCGTCGAATTGGCGCTGAAACCCTGGGACGGAGCGCGGCCCGAGGAGTGGATCTCCGCCGACGACCACATCCACATCACCCGCACGAAGCGCGAGGATCCGGTGTTCCTCCGCTGGCTGGAAGCGGAAGATCTGAACGTGGGGAACTTCCTGCAGCTCCAACGCCAGTCCGATGCGGGAGTGCAGTACGCCTTTGGCCGCGCCGGCGAGGCCCGGCGCCCTGGTTACGCGATCCGCCCAGGGCAGGAGACGCGAAACCAGTCGTATGGCCACATTCTGTTCCTGGGCGGCGATCAGACGGTTCGCCCCATGAGCACGGGGGGTGACCTGGCCAACTCGCCCGAGGACTATCCGTTCCACGGACTGCTGTTCGACGTTGCGCGTAAGGCTAGCGCGCTAACCGGGTACGCCCACTTCCGCGAGCGCCCCCGCAACTCGACGCTCTATATGGATCTGGCACTCGGCAAGTTGCAGTTCGTCGAGTTGTTCCAGTTCGGCGTGCTCACGGTCGAGCCGTGGTACGAGTTGTTGAACGCTGGCTTCCGCGTCTACGGATTGGCCGGAAGCGATTTCCCGGCCAACCTGCCGCGGATGAAGCCGTATCCGCGGTGGATTCCCTTGCTCGGACCCGAACGCGCGGTGGTCAAAGCGGCTCATCGAGGCGATCCATGGCCGGGATGGGCGGAAGGCGTTCGCCAGGGCAATCTGATCGTCACCAACGGACCGCTGATCGAGATCCGGCGGTCCGGCAATCAGATTGAAGCCGAAGCCTCGTTCTGGCGTCCTCTCGAAACGCTCGAGATTGTGAGGAACGGCCAGTTGGTGGCGCGAGGAGAAGGGGCGGGGAAGTCGCGGCTCACGCTGCAGGCGCCAGTGCGGGCGAACGAACGCGCCTGGTACGCGGCGCGCGTTCGGGCCCGCAAGGAAGAACCCGAACCCGACTTGCAGGCACACACCAATCCGCTGTACGTGGGCGAGCCAAGCGTCGACCTGGCAGCACGGCGTGTGATCGCCGACGCCTGGGCCGAGGAGGTCGGGCGGTATCGCGCGAAAAAGCTGGTCTTTGCGAGCGAGAACCAGCGGAAAGAGTTCTTCGACACAGCCGAGCGAGCGTTGGCCGAACTGCGCCGCCCGCTGCGCTGAGCCCACGGCGTCAGCCGTGGGGTTGCGGACACCCTCGACTCCTCCCGAAAGGCGGCTGGCCAACAACCTCGCGACGTTCGGACCTCGGGACCTGCCGGCTGCCGGCGCGGTGCTTTCGCCGCGTCACGGCTCGACATCGAACCACAGCAGCCGTTTGCCGGGATAGACGGCAACGACGACGGAATTGCCGTCGCCGCCCATCACGTACCCGAGCGGCCCGTAGCGGCGGTCGTTCTTCTCCAGAAGTTGCCGGTCGGGCTTCCACGAGGAGCTTTCGCGGTCGAACTTCAGCAACAGGCTCGTACCGGATCCGCCCCCGCGATCGATCGTGTACAGCCCGCCGGCCGTCGTGAAGGCGACACCGTGCCTCCGCCCGAGATCCCACCGGCCGATCAGGTTGCCCTGCAGGTCCACCTCGATCCACGCATAGCCGGAGTCGCTCGCCGGGTACAACGCCCCAAGCCGGTCGCCTGCCGGCATCAGGTGACGGCGGTTGTACGACTGGCCGGGATGGCGCCATCCGGGAAACAGGCCTCGGGGCAGGAATCTTCCGGTTTCCTGTCCCTCGCGAGTGTACCTTCGCAGAAGATAGTAGTCGCTTGCGTCCCGTTCGTCCGGAGTTCGCTCCACCCCCAGCGCCCACAGGTTGTGGCCGGCGCTGAACGTGAGGTGCTCCGGAAGATACGCTCCGGTCAACACCCGCCGAACTTCCTTGCCGGAAGAGTCCAGGAAGTAGATCGCGCCGCGTAGCGTTCGCTGGGCGTCCCGGTACGTCAGCGAAACCGCGAACAGGCCGTCGGTGTCGACCGCAAAACTGCGGATTCCCGCGAACCCGAACGGAGGTTGAAACGTCTTTGCGAAGAGGCGCGCCCCATCGCGCCCGTAGACGAGAATCTCCTCGGACTTCACGATCTCGGCAAGGTATCCCTTGTCAAACAGGGGGAACACGTCGGGAGGCACCAGGTAGGAGACATCCCGCGAAGGCTCGGCGATGATCGCGCTGGCGGTAAGAGCGAGCGCAACGACCCCGGCTGGATTCATGAGGCGCACCTCCTCCCATATTGTGGAACACGGCGGGCCGCGCGGGGCCGCGGCTAAAACGCTATGACCAGGGCTCCTCGTCTTGCGGCGGTCGAACGGGGCATTCTTTTGCGCGTTCTGGCACGCTGGAGTGGACTCCACCCTGCTTCAATGGCCTTGAGAATTCACCAAGTTGCATCTTGTTTTTTGTCGACAGATTATATAGAATTACACGGAGTGTAAGCTGTTTCAGGAGGAGTCCACGATGCGTTTGCTGATGCTAGTGCTGGGAGTGTTCCTTGCGGCCCTGATGCCGGTGGGTGCGCAAACTTTCGGAGAGATCACGGGGCTGGTAACCGATTCGAGCGGGGCTTTGATCCCGGGCGCGACGGCCACCGTAACCAATAAAGCGACGAATGCCAGTCGCACCACGACGAGCAACGAGTCCGGGGTCTACGTGTTCCCGTCTCTACTGCCGGGCGTCTATGACATCAAAGTAACCCGCGAGGGGTTTCGGTCGGTGTCGCACAACGAGGTGACGCTGGAAGTCCAGCAGTCAGCCCGTATCGACATCACCCTGCAACTCGGCCAGGTGACCGAAGTGATTGAAGTCACCGGCGGCTCGCCCCTGTTGGCGACGGAGAACGCGACGGTCGGCACGGTGGTGGAGAACAAGCGTATCGTCGAACTGCCGCTGAACGGCCGCAATTTTCTGCAGTTGGTGGCGCTGGCGCCGAACATGAACCTGGGTTTCGCCGTGACCGGCGATGCCAACGGACGCCAGGGCGGGCAGCGGGCGGGGCAGGTGATTTCGATCGGCGGACAGCGTACGTCGTTCAACCGGTTCACGCTCGACGGCATGGAGAACACGGACGTGAACTTCAACACGTACGTGGTGCTGCCGTCCATCGACGCCTTGCAGGAATTCAAGGTGCAGACGGGCGTTTACCCGGCGGAGTTCGGCCGGAACGTGGGACAAGTCAACGTGTCGACGAAGGGCGGCGGCAATCAGTTCCACGGCGCCGTGTTCGAGTTCCTGCGCAACAGCAGCCTGGACGCCAAGCCCTATGCGTTTACAGCGGCGCGGCCGCCCAAGGTGCCATTCCGCTGGAATCAGTATGGCTTCACGCTCGGCGGGCCAATTCTGATTCCGAAGCTGTTCAACGGGCGTAACCGGCTGTTCTTCATGTCGAACTTCGAAGGGTTTCGCGAGCGGCGCCAGTTGCAGTCGGTCTTCAATACACCGACGACCAACCTGCGGGGCGGAGATCTGTCGAGCCTTCCGCAGCGGGTCTACGATCCGTTAACGCGAGTTCGCGAAGGCAACACGCTGGTGGCCCAGCCATTCGCCGGCAACATCATTCCGGCTAACCGCATCCACCCTCTGTCGAAGCAATTTTACGAGTTCATTCCCGAGGCCAACATCAACACGACCGCTCAGGCCAACAATCTGCTGATCGCGCAGAACCGGCCGACCGATCGGGACCAGTTCCTGCAGCGCATCGATTTCGTGGAGAGTTCGAACTCGAACTGGTTCGGGCGTTACGCCCGGAGCGAGGACAACCAGATCACGCCCAACATCAAGTTCAACGGGACCACGGTGTTCAATCGCGTCCATCAGGCGATGATCTCGAACACGCGAGTGCTCACGCCAACCCTGGTCAATGATTTCCGGTTCGGGTACAACAAGTTCTTCAACACGATCGGCCCGGAGTTGGCCTTTATTCGCGACGTCGTGGGCGAATACAAGATCCAGGGTCTCCCTTCGCCGGACGCTTCCGCGTGGGGCCCGATGGGGGTCGCCATCGCGGGCTACTCGGGCTTCGGCGGCCAGCCGGGCGTGTTCACCAACTTCAACCACCAGTTCCAGTGGGTGGATACGGTGTCGTGGACGAAGGGGACGCACACCTTCCGCTTCGGCGCGGAGATCCGCCGCGACCGCTTCAACCAGATCGGCAATCAATTCCTGAATGGCAATTTCAACTTCGACCCGCTGGCCACCGTCAACCCCGCCTCTCCGGCGGGAACCGGGGTCGGGATAGGCGATTACCTGCTCGGCTATACCCGCCAATTCCAGGCCGCGCTGGTTCCGGCGAACGCCCAGTATCGCGCCACCAGCATGTATTTCTTCTTTGACGACACCTGGAAAATACGGCCGAATCTGACCTTGTCGCTGGGTTTGCGATATGAAAACACTCCGCCATGGTACGACCGCACCGGAACCATGATGAACCTGTCGGTCCCCGACTGGGCTTTGGGGCAATCGGGCATCACAGATCCAGCCAGACGTCCGACGGTCATCCGGGCGGGCAGCGGCGACTTCTATCAGAACTCGCTGATCCGTTTCGATCCGTCGATCCAGGTGGCGCGCGACGGCCGCCTGGGACCCTATCTGATCCGGCGGGATAATAACGATTTCGCGCCCCGCCTCGGCATCGCTTGGACTCCTACGTCGAAGTGGACGGTGCGCACCGGGGCGGGCATCTTCTACGCCCAAGACATCGGCAACGCCCGATTCGACATCAGCCGGAACATCGCCGGGCGCCGCCAGGAGATCGCGAATCCGGACATTCCGAATCTGACGTTCGACCGTCCGGTGGCCGTCCTCGGCAGCACCGTGTCGATCGCAACGCCGACGGTCTTCTCGAGCGAATACCGCCGGCGAACCCCGTACGTGATGGAATACATGCTCAACATCCAGCGGGAATTGAACGCCAATACGCTGGTCGAGATCGGTTACCTTGGATCGGTCAGCCGGAAACTGGAATTTCTGGTGTTCCGGAACAAAGCCGTGCCCGCGCCACTCGGCGCCGGTTCGGTCCAGTCGCGGCGGCCGTTCCCCGAGTTGGGCGCAACTCATTTCGCATCGAGCGACGGGAACGCCAACTACAATGCTTTGTCATTCAAGTTCCAGCGCCGGTTCTCGAGCGGTCTGACCTACCTGGCCAGCTACACCTGGTCCCGGGCGATCGATATGCTGAGCGGAACGCGGACCAACTCAAACGACGGAACATTTCCGCAGAACGACGCGTGCCGCGCCTGCGAGCGCGGCTTGTCGACCTTCCACACACCGCACCGGGTCGTGGGTTCGGCAGTGTGGGAACTGCCGTTCGGAAAGGGCCGTCCCTTCCTGAACGGGGGCGGCATTAGCGACGCGATCCTGGGCGGCTGGCAGGTAAGTTCGATCCTGACGCTGCAAGCCGGCAGCCCGTTTACCTTCCGCGCGGGCCGTGACATCGCAAACACGGGCCGCGACGACGACCGGCCCTCGTCAACCGGCGTCAATGCGAAACTGCCGAGTGGACAGGCGGATCCGCAGCGATGGTTCGATACGAGCCAATTCGCGCTCGCCCCGATTGGTACCTTCGGCAATGTCGGCCGGTCGACCGGCGTCAGCGCCGGCATCGTCAACTGGGACTTCTCGACGGTCAAGAACATCCGGTTGTGGGAATCGCACAGTCTGCAGTTCCGGTTCGAAGCGTTCAACTTCGGGAACCATCCGAACTGGGGCTTCCCCGACTCCATCCTGACGAGCGCCTCGTTCGGCCGGATCACCTCGACCCGGACGGACATGCGTAGTCTGCAATTCGCCTTGAAGTATCTGTTCTAGCCTCACACGCCGGCGATCCCGTACCGCGGGGCGGCGCCCGCGGTACGGGGAATCTTGCAGCCGCCCGCCCCTCCCTCTCAGAGTCCAGCCCGGCAGAAACCCATTGACAGCGAACAGCGGTTGGGATAATGTCCCCTGATACGGCCTGCCCCTCGCGGGCGGGTCCATCGGAGGAACCGCATGAACAAGCGTGACCTGGTAGAGACGATTGCCGAGGAGGCCCGCCTTACCAAGGCCGAGGCAACCCGGGCGATTGACGCGTTTGTCCACGCGATCCATCAGGGATTGAGCGCCGACGGCCGCGTCGCGCTTCAGGGATTTGGAACGTTTTCCCTTTCGGAGCGAAAGGCGAAGCGGATCCGCAATCCTCATCGCGGAGGCACGATGGAGATTCCGGCGCGCCGGGTCGCTCGCTTCACTCCCGGCCAGGAACTGCGGTCGGTGATCGAGCGATCGTAGCGCTTACCTTCCCATTCCGAACAACCCCGGGCGCACGTGCTTGTAGGTGAATCGCGCCGGGTTGACGGCGCTGGCGCCGCCGCTGTCGACGTCAATCAAGCGCGCCGCGACCGGCTCATACGCGGCCCTCGGCGCGATCGTTCCTTTCGCCACCAGAATTTTGAGCCGCTGCGGGTAGATGCCGCAACTGATCAGTTGATGCAGGCTGAAGGGAATCACCCGCTTTCGGGTCAGCAACAGGACATTGGGCAGGTCGGGCGTCGATCCCTCCACTTCCACCACGGCGGCGGGACCCATGTCCCAGTATTTGATGCCCCCGTGACGCACTTCCGGTTCGACAAAACGGCCATCGTGTAGTGACTTGACTCTGCCGGTGACGCGCACCGGTTTGCCGTGCAGGGTATCGGTCCGTCCGCCGACCAGGTGATCGAAGCGCGCGCCGACTCCCACGCGAAAGGCCGCATCGGCCGCTTCGGCGTCGGCGATGATCACTTCCCAACCTTCGGCTTTCTGCCTGATCAGTTCGGAAAGGACAAAGGTGCTGTCGCCGGCGGAACCTCCGCCGATGTTGTCGCCCGTGTCCATCAGGACCACGGGGAACCGGTCGCTTCGCATCGCCATCCGAACCGCCGCCTCGGGATCGGGAAGATTCAGCTTCAACTGATCGCGGGTCGCCCACAGCATGTCGGAAAGCCGCTGCGCTTCCCGCTTTGCCAGTTCGAGGTCGTTGTCCGTGACCACGACGACGGCCGGCCCCATTGCGGGAATGTCGGCCCACTGGTAACCGCCCGGGACACTGGCCGCCAGGACCTTCGGATTCTGCTCCAGGCGTTTGCTCTCGTCGGTGATGGCCTTGAACGGCGCGC
>CAZGUX010000216.1:0-10239 GCA_964529305.1 uncultured Solibacteraceae bacterium
CCGCCGAAGCGGCGGCAATGGGTGTACTCGGCGGCGTTCTCGCTGAGCGCCCCATCCAGGTGCCGCAAAGCCGTGGTGGCCTGCTGAGGTAGCAGCAAGTCTTCGCCGTCGAATCGAACCCGGCCATAGTCGATGATGGTCACCACCGCAGCCAGGCCCAGCGTGGCGGGAAGGTCCTCGCCGCGGACTTCGAGACGCAGCAGTTCCAACGATTCCGCGTCCGCCCAGAATGACCCCACGCAGGCGACCAGGCTCGAGCCCAAGCGCGTGCCTACTTCAAAGCCGCTTCCGGTCGCCGACATCCAGAAATCGTAGCGATGGGCCGGGACGCCCGCCACCTCTTCGCGGCCCCGATAACGCGTGCCGGCGACCTTGTTGACAAACAGGTTGCGGGCGATGCTGGTGAAGCTGCCGGTCTCCATCAGGCCGCCGGCCACGATGTCGACCATGTCCTTGTTTTCAAACTTCTCGGCGCCCGGCCAGGAATAGAGTTCGCGGCCACCGATGTGCGCGACCTCCATGTGAACGGCATCGGCAAACTCGGGCCTGGCTCCCTCCCGTTTTCGGCGGATGCGCTGCACGCTTTCGAGGCACGCATAGTTGGACTGGCGCTGCAGATGGGCCGCGGCCTGGCGCTGGATCTGGATCAGGCGCTTGAGGTTGGGATCCAGATCCCCTTCGGCCGCCGGTTGGAGAGCCAGGGCGGCCATCACGACCCACAGGGCGCCTCGCTTGCGCAACTTCGCCTCCTCCGATTCGGGCAGAAGCCTTCGTGTCCCTTATACCATCCAGTGTCCCAGCCCGTCGTGAGGCCGGGGCTTTTGGCGGTGCGTGGGGACGGCTCACCGCCCTTGCTGAGAACGTGTGCGGAAATTGGGGACAGCGACCCCTCCCTGACGGTCGGGGCACGGATAGAAGTCACGGCACGGACGCACAGCAACCCCCACGTGATCGCTCGGGAATCACTCGGACTAAAATGAGCAACCCGGTCCTGGAGGGATATACTGGAGGCCGGCCGGTTTGAAACGGAAGTACCAGCTTACTGAGGGCCCCCGGCCCTTTTCTGAAGATGCGAACAATGTCCAGATGGGTTTCCCGCTGCACGATCTTCGGCTGCCAGGGTAGACTGGCCGCCGCGCTCATTCTGTTTCTCACCTGGCCGGCGAGCCTGGGGGCCGAAGACTGGCCGCAGTTCCGTGGGCCGAATTCCAGCGGGATTTCAGAGTCGTCCAAGCCCCTTCCCGTGACCTTTTCGGCCACGCAGAACGTTCGCTGGTCGGCGACGGTCGGGGACGGCGCGGGCGGGGCCGCGGTCGCGGCGGGGCGCGTCTTCGTGAGTGGAATGACCGGCGGCGAAACGGTGAGCCTCTTCGCGTTCGATGCGGCCACCGGCAAGAAGCTGTGGCAGCGCGACTGGCCGACCGGACGCCTGGCGGAAATCGCGCCTCCCAACAGCCACGCCAGCACCACGCCCGCCGCCGATGCCGAGCGCGTCTATTTCTACTTCAGCACCCTCGGCCTGCGGGCGCTCGATGCGCGATCCGGCCGCGATGTCTGGCATCAGAAGCTTCCCACCCCGTTCTTCGTCTTCAAGTGGGGCCCCGGCATGTCGCCGGTGCTGTACCGGGATACTGTGCTCTTCGCACAGGACGACGACCTGTTCCCCGCGATGTACGCGTTCGACCGGTCCACCGGGAAGGTGCGCTGGAAGGACGACCGGCTGGACATGGCGGTGAACTACTCGCACCCCATCGTCTGCTCCGCCGGAGGGCGCGACGAGATTATCCTGGCGGGCACCGGCATGCTCGTCGGCTACGATCCCGCCTCGGGCCGGCGGCGCTGGTACGCCAAGACCCTGCTGCGCAACATCAAGACGACGCCCGTCTGCGCCGGCGGGGTGATCTACATCTCGCTGCAGAGCGGCGGGATCGCCAACCAGTGGCTGGCTTCCGTAGACCAGGCGAAGACCGGAAACCGGGACGGCAAACTCACGAAGACGGAAATCCAGGCGTTCGTTGGGGACACGCCGGTTCCCGAAGTCTTTTACCAGCGGACATTCGACCGCGGCGACTTGAACAAAGATGGTGTGCTGGAAGGCCGAGAACTGGACATTGCCTTTCTGCAGCCGGACAATTTCGCGGGGGCCGACTACACGGCGATGGGCGAGAAGGCCGCCGATGAGTACATTCTGGCGGTGCGCGGGGGCGGGGAAGGGGACGTGACCCGTTCGCACGTGCTGTGGAAGCACCCAACCAAACACACCGACCACATCGTTTCGCCCTATATCTTCGACGGCCGTATGTTCCTGGTCAAAGCGGGAGGCATCAGCACCGTGTTCGACACGAAGACGGGCCTGCCGATGCGCTCTCCGCAGCGGATTGGGAACGCCAGCAATTATTACGCCTCCCCCGTCTCGGGCGACGGCAAGATCTACATCGCCGCGGAAAACGGCGTCGTCGTGGTTCTGAAGAACGATCGCGAATACGAAGTGCTCGCCAGGAACGACATGGGCGACAGCATCATCGGAACACCGGCCATCGCAGGCGGCACCCTATTTCTGCGGACGCGAACCAAGGTGCTGGCGATCTCGGCCGAAGAGCGGGGCGCGCCGGCGCGATCCGCGGCTTCCAAAACAATCTCCCCGACGAATGTACGCCGAGCCAGCCGGCTCGATTGACGTTTGATCGCCATGGGAACTACGGGACATCCGCGGTGTTTTCCCGGTATCGTTATCGCGCTTGCGCTGGCGGGCCTTTGCGCGCAGCACGGCAGGGCACAATCCGCCACGACCCTGTCGGCCGAACAGGCGGGACGCAAGGTGTACGCCGAGCATGTCCGGCCCGTGCTGCAACGGCATTGCGAGGCCTGTCATAAAGACGCCGCCAGGCAGGGCGGGTTGGATGTCTCGACACGCGAGGGACTGTTGCAGGGCGGAGGGCGCGGTCCCGCGGTGGTTCCCGGGAATTCCAAGGACAGCCTGCTGTATAAGCTGATCGCGCATCGCGAGCAGCCGCATATGCCGCCGCGGGCCGCGAAACTTCCCGATGAGACGGCTGCCCTGATCGCGCTCTGGATCGACCTCGGCGCACCGGATGACGCCTCTGCCGCTCCCGCGGGCCCGGGTGACGCTTTGTTTGAGAAAGTGCGTCCGGTGCTCGAGACGCAGTGTTTGAACTGCCACGGCGGCAAGTTCAAGCAGGCAGGCCTGGACCTGTCGACTCGAGAGAAACTGTTGCGCGGCAGCGACGGGCACAAAGACGTGGTCGTGCCTGGAAACGCGGCGGCCAGTTTGCTGATGAAGAAGATCCGGCACCAGCACGAGCCTGGCATGCCCTACCAGGGCCAAAGGCTCTCTGATGCGACGATCGCCGGCATCGCCGCGTGGGTGGACGCCAAAGCCCCGTATGCCCGGGACCTGCAACCGCGGGCGGCGGGCGAGCAGAAGGCTTTTCTGCACGGAAGCGGCCATTGGGCGTACCAGCCTCCTCGACGGCCGGCCTTGCCCGCGGTGAAGCAGGGAGCCTGGGCCCGCGGCGCGATCGATCGCTTCGTCGCGGCCGAGCACCAGAAGCGGAACCTCGAGCCCATGCCGGAAGCCGACAAGACCACGCTGCTGCGGCGCGTTTATCTCGATCTGACCGGTCTTCCGCCGGCTCCGGAGCAGATCGCGGCGTTTTTGAAGGACACCTCCGCCAACGCCTATGAAAAGGTCGTGGACGACTTGTTGTCCCGGCCGGCCTACGGCGAGCGATGGGGCCGGCATTGGATGGATGTGTGGCGTTACAGCGACTGGTACGGGTTGCGCAGCTACGGCCTCCTGCAGAGCAGTCAACGGCACAAGTGGCACTGGCGGGATTGGATCGTCGAGTCGCTCAACGAGGACAAAGGCTACGACCGCATGATCCTCGAAATGCTCGCCGGCGATGAGGTCGCGCCCGCCGATTCCAAAACGGTGCGCGCCACCGGATATCTCGCCCGCAACTGGTTTCGTCCGAATCGGAACGCCTGGCTCAAGGAAACAGTAGAGGGCATTACTTCGGGGTTCCTGGCCACCACGCTGAAATGCGCCCGCTGTCACGACCACAAGTTCGACCCACTAGCCCAGGAAGAATACTATCGCTTCCGGGCGTTCTTCGAACCCCACGATGTGCGGACGGATCCGCTGCCCGGGCAGCCCGATACGTATAGGGACGGCATGCCGCGAGTGTTCGATTCGGAGCCTCGCGGCATTGACGGAAGCGGCCCGGCGATCTACGCCGAGACGTATCGCTTCGTCGGGGGAGACGAGAAGAATCCGGATAAGAATCCGTTGTCGCCCGGGGTTCCGGAGATTCTGGGGAAACTCGGGGACACCATCCAGCCGGTGAAGTTGCCGGTGGCCGGCTACTATCCGTCCATCCAGCCGTTTGTCCGGCAGGACTTGCTCGATCGAGCAAGACAGGACATCCAAAAAGCCGAGACCGATCTGGCCGAAGCCCGGCGGACCCTGGCCGCCGCCGAGCAGCGTGCCGCCTCGCCGCAACAGCAGAACGAGGCCCTGAACGCCGCGCGCGAGAGTTTTACGAAAGAACTCAAGCCGATTTTCGACAAGCACTGCATCGCCTGCCATGGGGACTACTTTCCGCGCAGTGAATTCCGTGCGCTGAGCGTGGAGTTGCTTCTCGAGGGAGGCGCGAAGGACGGCCCCGCGGTGATTCCGGGCAAGAGCGCCCAAAGCCCGCTGGTGCGGAGGTTACGCGGGGAGGTTGAGCCGCGCATGCCCGGCGAAGCGCCGCCTCTGCCCAAGGAAGACATCGAGCGGGTCGCCCGGTGGATCGACCGTTTGCCGCCGGCGGAACCTCAGTTGGCGTTGCTGCGAGCGCGGGAAGCGGTCGCGCTTGCCGGGAAACGTTTGGCCTGGAGGAAGGCCAACGTGCCGGCGCTCGAAGCCCGCATCGCGGCGGACCAGGCGAAGTTCGCGAATCCGCCCGACCCCAAGGCGGAAGAGCTTGCCAAAGCGGCGAAAGAGGCCGAGCGTCCCGCCGAGTTGGCCAAGGCCGAAATGAACCTGCTGGATGCCCAGCAACAACTCGCGGATGCCTTTCGAACTCCGGCCGCGAATCGGCACGAAGCGGTGCAGGTCCGCGAAAAGAGGGTCAAGCTTGCTACCAGCCAGGTATCGGCCGCACAGGAGGCGCTGCGTAAGGCGAAAGACGATTACACTCCCATCGGCAAGCTGTATCCGAAAACCAGTTCGGGCCGGCGTACCGCCCTGGCGCGCTGGATGACCCGGAACGAGAATCCGCTCACGGCGCGCGTCGCCATCAACCACATCTGGATGCGTCACTTTGGCGAGCCGCTGGTGGCTTCGGTGGACGATTTCGGCGTCCGGGCCAAACCGCCTTCGCATCCGGAACTTCTCGACTGGCTTGCCGTGGAGTTCATGGAGAGCGGATGGAGCATGAAGCACATCCATCGCCTGATGGTGACGAGCAGCGCCTACCGGATGCAATCTTCGGCCAACCGCGTGAACCATCCCAACCTCTCGGCGGACTCCGCGAATCGCTATTTGTGGCGTATGAATCCGCGCCGCATGGAGGCGGAAACGGTCCGCGACAGCCTGCTGGCCGCGGCCGGTGAGTTGGATCGGGCTCTGGGCGGTCCCGAGCTGGATCACTACGCCGGGCAGACATCGCGGCGCCGGAGCCTTTACTTCACGCACACGCCGAATGAGAACATGCAGCTTCTGAAGGTGTTTGACCAGGCCGATCCGGCCGGCTGCTATCGGCGCTTTGAAAGCATTGTGCCGCAGCAGGCGCTGGCCTTGTCGAACAGCGAGATGAGTTTCACGCAGTCGCGTCTGTTAGCACGCAGAATTTCCGGCAAGGTGGGCGACAACCCGCGTGACTTTGTGGCCACCGCCTTCGAACAGGTGCTGGCCAGGGCGCCTTCCGCGGAGGAAGCGGCGGAAAGCCTGAAGTTCCTGGAGCAACAGGCCGCGCTCCTGAAGGATTCGACCAGGCTCACCCGGTTCAAGTCCGGCCAGCCCAGCGAGGTGCCGGCCGCCACGGATCCGTCCCTGCGGGCCCGCGAGAGCCTGGTGCACGTGCTGATCAATCGCAATGAATTCGTGACGATTCGCTGAGGTATGATAGCGAGCATTGCCGTCTGGTTGATGAAGTTCCGCCGGCGGCGGGAGGACGAGCGTTGAACGAAGGGCCAGGGCGGTTGCCGATCTCCGGGTGTGGCCGCGTGCACCGCAGAAGCTTTCTATCCGACCTGGGCATGGGCGTGACAGGCATGGCCCTGGGGGCGATGCTCCAGCGCGACGGCTTCGCGAATCCCAACTCCGGCGAAGCCTGGGCTCCGCCCGACGGAAAGCCTCACTTCGCGCCGAAAGCGAAGAGCGTCATCTGGTTGTTCATGCAGGGCGGCGCCAGCCACCTGGAGACGTTCGATCCCAAGCCGGTTCTCAACAAGTACGCTGGAAAGACCATCGCCGAGACGCCTTACGCCCACGTCCTCGATTCGAAATACAAGAAGAATACCGTCCTGTTTACCGGCAAGGAGCGCCGCCTCCTCACCAGGATCCTGCCCTTGCAGGTGGACTTTCGCAAACGAGGCCAGAGCGGAATCGAGGTTTCGGACTGGTGGCCGAACGTCGGCGACTCGATCGACGACATCGCGGTCATCCGCTCCATGTGGACGACGGACAACAACCACGCGGCGCAAACGCAATTTCACACCGGCAGGCACATCTTCGAGGGCTATTTCCCCTCCATCGGCTCCTGGATTCACTATGGCCTCGGGTCGCTGAACGACAACCTGCCGCAGTTCGTGGTGCTGGGCGGGAGGATCCTGCCGCACGACGGCGGGCCCGCGGGCTACTCCGGCGACTATCTGGGCCCCCAGCACAACGGAATCGTCATCGACGTGGACCCGGCGAACCCGCTGCCTTTCGCTTTCCCCGTGGACGGCGTGTACAAAGAAGAGCAGGAAGCCGAGTTCCGCCTGCTGCGGCGGTTCAATCAACTCGAGGCCGTGCAGTACCCCGAGGATCCGGCCCTGCTGGCCCGGATCAAGTCGTACGAGCTGGCGTATCGCATGCAGACGTCCGTTCCGGATCTGTTCAAGTTTTCCGAAGAAAGTTCCGATACCAAGCGGCTGTATGGACTCGACCACAAAGTGACGCGTCCGTTCGGAGAGGTCTGTCTGACGGCCCGCCGCCTGGTAGAGCGCGGTGTGCGCTTCGTGGAAGCGATCCACGGCTATTCGACCGACACGCTCGGCTGGGACGCTCACTTCGACCTGAAGTTGCTGCATGGCCGCACGTGCTCCGAGGTCGATAAGCCGATCGGCGGTTTGCTGAAGGATCTGAAGCAGCGAGGTCTGTTGGACGAAACCCTGGTGGTGTGGGGCACCGAATTCGGACGCACTCCCGGAGTAGAAGGCAAGACGGAAGGGCGCGACCACCATCCGACGGCCTTCAGTTGCTGGATGGCGGGGGGCGGCATCAAGGGCGGTGTGGTCCACGGCGCCACCGACGAATTGGGTTTCCACTCGGTGGAAAACCGGCACTATGTCACCGACCTGCACGCGACAGTCCTGCATCAACTCGGCCTCGACCCGCGCAGACTTTCGGTGCCGGGCCACAAGCGGATCGAGATCGACTACGGCCAGCGGATCGCGGAGATCCTGGCGTAAGGACTTTGTCGACCGCGGGACACTGCCTGGGATGAGTTTGCTGGCTGCGGCCGCAGATCAGCCCGCGGGTTGTATGGGGCCCTGCGTGTCGCGATCCAGGCGATGCTGCGGTTGCCTCACGCTTGCCGCTGAACCGCCACCCGCAGGTTCACGCGCGGGTTGTTCTTCCGGGCCACGAGCGCGAGCGGTCTCCCGTCCGAATCCAGTTTTTTTGCGCCGGAACGTGGCTTCTCACGATTGGTTTCGCTTGCGGCGACGCTTCAGTTGCACGTTCAGGTCGCCGACCGAGGCAAACATCCCCTGATAGGTGGACACGGGAAGACGGGGCAAACGCCGGCGGGAACGGAAGTCCCGGTTGTGAAACAGGTCGGTGGCCGCGACGACGGCGGTGCCCAAGGCGCGATACTCGCTGGTTCCCTGAGCCCACGCGAGATCGCCGTCCAGCCACAACGCGAAGCCCATCATCTCCATCGTACCCTCTACATATATTCCGGCACCTCGATACCGAGAATGCCGAGTGTCCGTTCGAGCTGGGAGCGGAAGAAATCCGCCATCCACAACAAGAAGGTCCGCTTGCCGCGATCTTCCTCGTTGAGGATGTGGTACTGGTGATAGAAGTTGTTAAAGGTCTGAGCCAATTGGAAGGCGTACTTGGCGATGTGAGCGGGTTCGCCGCTGGCCACGGCGCGCTCCACCGCCGTGTCGGCCTTGGAGGCCGCAAGCAGGATCTGCCAGAAATCCTCCGACTCGGCGTGACGGCCGAGAGTGGCGGCATCCAGAGCGGCGGCAAAATCGGGGACAGACTCCCCGCGCTCTTCCAGTTTGCGCAGGATGTTGCGGGCGCGGACGGCGGCGTACTGGACGTAGGGTCCGGTTTCGCCTTCGAAGCTGAGCGCCTCCTGGAAGTCGAACGCGATCACCGTGTTGCGGGTGAATTTCAAAAGGAAATAGCGAAGGGCCCCGATGGCGATCTGAGCGGCCACGCGACGGCGCTCTTCTTCCGGACGATCGGCATGACGGGAGTCGACCTCACCGCTGGCCACCGCAATCAGCTTGTCGATCAGGTCGTCTGCCTTCACACCCAGTCCCTTGCGGCCCGAGACCTCGATGTAGGGACGCTTTCGATCTTCCTCCGAGAGTTCGATGCCGAGGTCGGCGCAGCACCGCGGCGACAGTGCGACCATCTCGTACGAGAAGTGGACTGACCGTTCGGCCTGTTCGTGATATCCGAGGGCGCGAAGGCCGGCCACCACCACATCCTGCAAATACGACTGCCGGACGTCGATCACGTTGTAGACGCGGCTGCCCTTACCGAACCCGGGCGAGGCGGTTGGCTGGGGCTCGTCCGAGGTCACCCACAGGGGATGACCGCTCTTGTATATACGGAGCGGACGATAGTAGAAGTCTTTGCCCAGCAGGCCGAATTTCCAGAGCTGATAGGCGATGTCCTTGCCGACGTAGGTGACGGTTCCGTTGGAGCGCACGATCACCTTGTCATCTTCCGAAGCTTCAGAGAAAGCCTCGGCCCGCATCACCCAACAACCGGCGTTTTTGCCCTCGCTTTCGAGGTGAATCGCCTGCCGCTGTTTCAGGAGTTCAAAGGCGGAGGCCCAGAACTTCAGGTGCAGGATCTCGCTTTCGCGCGGCAGCACGTCGTACTCGACGCCCAGGCGCAGCATGGTGTCGAGGTGGCGTTCGACGATAGCGTCGGCCACGATGTGTCCGAGGGCCGCAAGGTCGCCTTCATTCGCTTCGATGGCGTGAAGCGTTTCAGGCCGCCAGCGGACCGTTTCGGGGTGGGACTTGAAGTGCTGCGACGTGCGGGCATAGAGGTCCCAACAGAGGTAATCGAAACGGGGCTGAACCGCCAGCGCCGCGACCTCGGAGACGGTCTTCTTCTCGAGGAAGTGGAAGCCCGCGACGACGTCGGCCACCTGGACGCCGGTATTGTCGATGTAGTTCTGCACCTCCACCGTGTACCCCCGGGCGCGCAGCATGCGCACGAAGGTGTCGCCCAGGGTCGTGTTGCGCAGATGACCGATGTGCGCGGCTTTGTTCGGATTGATGTTGGTGTGCTCGACGATGATCTTCTCGCCGCGCCCGGATTCCGCTTCGCCGATGCCGCCCAGCAGCGTCTGGGCATACTTCAGCCGGTCGAGACGGACGTTGATGTAGCCGTTCCCGGCCACCTCCAAAGCCTTCACGCCGTCAATCGGGCCGATCTCGCCGGCGAGTTCGGCCGCGATCTTCTTTGGGGCCTGCTTGAGCTGTTTGGCGAGTTGAAAGGCCACGGGCAGGGCAAGTTCTCCGAAATCGGATTGCTTGGGCTGCTCGATCTGCACCGGCGCATCGATGCCGTAGCGGATGCTCAAGTGGGACTGAAACGCTTTTTGGATGGTTTGTTCGAACTGATGAAACACGAGACCGTCAGTATAACAACCGGGGCGGGGACGTGAGGCGAGCGTCGCGCGGAAAGGCTGACAGCCACTCCGCGCCCGGGGATATTTAGACGTGTAATTCTACTTAACGCAGCCGGCCAGCGACTTGGACTTTTGG
>CAZGUX010000217.1:0-5931 GCA_964529305.1 uncultured Solibacteraceae bacterium
CCAGCCCTCGTTTGGCCAGGCGAGCAACCAGGAAGTCCGTGACCTCGCGTCCGTCCTCCGGGAATCGCTCGCCCGGCTCGACCGCCTCCTGGATGACCCGGACTACAACTATGTGATTCATTCCGCGCCCGTCGACGGTGAAGACGAAGAGTACTTTCTGTGGCACGTCCAGATTGTGCCCCGCTTGACCCAAATTGCCGGTTTCGAGATCGGCTCCGGCATGCGCATCAACACTGCTCGTCCCGAGCAAACGGCCCGTGCGATCCGCGAAACGCAGCTTTAGAAGGTCGGGATATGTCTTCGGAGTGGCTTCTCAATTCCTACTTGTTGGCCGCAAGCGTCGCGCTACTAATTCTGGCTGTCTTTCGTGCGGCCCGTTGGTACTGGCACCTGTTGAGTGCGGTGGCCGATTTGGCCGCCGGGTTGGCGCCCCCGCCGGCGGGGAGCGGCGGCGACGGAGTCTACCTGGTTGCCGACACTACCTGCATCTTCTTCTGTTTGTGGGGACTGTTGGAACCTTTTTTCGCGGCAGGCAAGGTGAGTCAGAGCTTTCATCTCTTCGGTGCTTCGTTCAGGCCCACCTCGATGCCTGAGTTGACTTCAGCGCCCAATAGGAGCGCCATTCCTGACACGTAGAGCCACAGCAGCAGCGCGATGACGGCTCCCAGGGACCCGTAGGTCCGGCCAAACGAACTGAAGTGGTCGAGATACAGTTGCAGCCCCGCCGAAGCGACGACCCAGCAGAACAGGGCGATCGCGGCCCCTGGCAGCAGGACTTGAGACTCCCGTCTCGTCTTCAGATTCGGACCGATCGAATAGATCAGCGCGATCGCCACCAGCGGCAACAGCATGCTTCCGGCGAACTCGGTGGCATGCCAGAGCGGAATCCAAACCCGGCCGAATCCGATGATCTCGGTCAGAAGACGGCTTCCCGCGCTTCCGGCAAGCGCCAGGGCCAGTGCGCCCCCCACCAGAACATCAACCATCACCGTCAGAGCCAACGCCACGAGCCGGCGTCGCCACCACGGCCGCGCCTCTTTCACTTGAAACGCGGCGTTCAACCCCTCGATGATCGCCTCCATTCCCGATGACGCCACCCATAGTGCCATCAGCAGGCCGAATGACAGTGTCCCGCCGCCCCTCGTCCTCAGCAGTTCGTCGGCGTTTTCCCGCACAACACGAAAGGCCGAACTCGGCATGATCGACCCCAGATACTGGAACAGGCGATCCTCCAGCCGGGTTTCGGCCGCGAAGAAGTAACCGAGGATCGCGGAGAGGCAGATCAGCAGCGGAAACAGCGACAGCAGAAAATAGTACGAAAGTTGAGCCGCTCGCCCGGAGACGTCGTCCTTCCAGCATCTGCGCCACAAACGGACCGCGAACTCCCGTCGTAGCAGCACGGTTTGGTACCGATGCCACCGGCCGAAACTTGTTTTTACCCGCATCGCCCCCAGGCTGGAATCCACCGGCGATGGAATCGATCGGCGGTGCCTGTTACCGCCTTCCGCGCGCCTCCGGGTTTCCTCGTGTCGCTTTTCGCAAATCTCACTGCGTCAGCGCTCGGTCGTGCGGTACGTTGGACCTCCCGCCGTTGGATGCGTCTTTGATGTACAGCGTCCGAATCGGAAACGGGATCTCAATCCCTTCGTGCCGGAATCGTTTGAAGATCCGCTTTCGCATTTCGTGTTGGACGGCGTATTGATCGACGAACTCGGCCACTTGACAGATCAGCGTAAAGTCCAGAGAGGAGTTTCCGAAGCCTGGGATAAAGCGGACAAAAGGAGCCGGTTCCGCCAGTAGACCTTTGATCTCTTTCGCACCCGCGAAAGCCTCCTGGAGTAAAACCTGCTCTACTGCTTCCGGATCGCATTCGTAACTCACGCTCACGGGCAGCAACAAGGACATTCTCTTTTCCGGCAGATGATAGTTCGTGACGATCGCTTGCGCGAGCTTGGCATTCGGAACGACGATCAGGTTGTTCGGTAGCGCGCGCAGCGTCGTGCTTCGCCAACTGATGTCGGTGACATAACCTTCTTCGCCGGAATCGAGTTTGACGTAGTCACCCACCCGCACCTGACCGGCAATGCTGACGTAAAACCCGGCGAACAGATTCGACAACGTGTCCTGAAGAGCCAGCGCGACTGCGATACCGCCGACGCCCAATGCGGTGAGGATCGGCGTCACCGAGATATTGAGAGTATCCAGCAGGATCAGGATTCCGGCCGTTGCTACCGCAAAGCTCGCCATACTCTGCGTGAGAGTGGTCACCGGCAGGGCGGATGCGACTCCGCTCCCGTAGACCTTCACCAGCGAACCGGCCAGTTTTGCTCCTGCCACCGTCAGCGAGACAATCCAGAGAATCAGCAGGGCTTTGGCGATCAGCGCGGTCGCGCGCCCCGGCAATTCTGACGACTGAACCGCCAGGTGTAGGCCAAGGATGATCACCCACAACATGAACGGTCCGCGCAATGCCTCGATCGCCAGGTCGTCAATTCGCCCCTTGCTCCGGGACGCCCAACCGCCCAAAACCCGGAACAAAATGCGTCGCGCGAACCAGCCGGCAACCATCACCATGGCGAACACGGCAAACGGCACGACCAGTTCGGCCCAGTGCAGCACCACGAAATCCCAAATCGGCTTCATCTCCACTCTCCCCCTTTGGTTTAGTAACGGAACACGGCAGCGATCGGCCCCCGTCCGGGCACCTCGTCCGAAGGAAGTGCGTACACAATTCCTCCTCCGGCAAAGGTTTCCACCGCAGCCACGTTCAGCAGGTCCTGGTCCCGCGGCGTACGGTCGCCAGCCTGTACAACCTCGGCGCTCGAGAGGTCGATGTGTCCCCACTCCTGGATTCCGACAGCGACGAACAGGATCTTGACTCTTCCTTGCCGGGCGGCCGTCACGATCGCCGGCAGATCTTTGGATGTTCGCTGCGTGTGCCACAACTGGTGATATTCATCCACCGCCTTGAGCCGGTCCTCCCGGAAATGGGACGAAGCCAGGTTCCAAGCCACACGATGCAGCTCCCCTGTCGACAAGCCGGCCGGGTTCCCGTGAATCTCCTCGGACAATAGACTGGGATTCGAACTGGCCTGCCGGTAGATCGGACACAAGTAGTCGACGGCCGCCAGTACGATCGGAATGCGTTCGTCACCCGATTCTCTTCGCAGCGCCTCGTCGACACCGCGGAAGTACGAAAGAAGGAACTGCTTTCGATCCTCTTCGACGGCGCCTTGTCCGTGAAAGATCGCGAAGCGCCGGGTGTTTGACCGGTGGCCGGCGGTATGGCTTTGTAGCTGCCGTTCCGTTCCGCTCGTTCTAAGTGAACTGGCCGGACTTTCCGGCATATCCGGAATTTCCAGCTCGACCATGCCTTGGCGGCTCGCCTTGTGCACCCGCGCTTTGTTCTGGCTGAGGGCGAGGATGTAGAAGCGCTTGCTCGCCTCCATTGCCGGAAGCAGTGGCTTGAGATGAAAGCGATCCGCGGCAACGGTCAGTTCCGGAACGGTGAAGGGAACCCGATAGCGGCGGAAGAATCCCCGGGAGCTGAACAGAGCCAGGCCGTCGGCTTGGTGCTGCCAGAACTCCCGTTGGTCCACGAGTTGTTGCAGCGGTTGCAGCAGGTCGCCGATTGCGGACGGTTGGCTGCCACGTTCCTTTAGCTGCTGTTCCGTCTCACGGAGCAGGTTCTTGAGCCGAATCGGGTCCTGAAGTGTGTCCACACCGGCGCGGTGAGTTGGGAGGTAGATGGAAACGCAGGGCTCTTGCTCCCCGTTGATCAATCGACGAATATCGTTCCTCGTGATGGAATCCATGTTCCGTTGGACGTAGGGGTCCGATCCCATACTGCGTCCGCACGGGAAAATGCGACATCCAGAGAAGGGGTGAAAGGGCGGCACAAAAAGGGCTGACACCATTTTTGTCGCTCGCAGGTCATGGGTCGTCCGCGCGACTCCTCTGGACGTAATCCGCTACGCTGCGCGCCGGAAGATCCGGTATTGGCGGCAGCGGCGCCAGACCGGGCCCTGACGCGGGAACTGGCGGGAACGACGCGCTGCGCTTGTGGCTGTGCCAGCTTCGGCGGCGGAGTCAGCGGAGTCGTTGGACTTGGAACCGGTTTCTGGAGCGACTCGGGGTGCTACTCCCACCAGTCGAAATCCTACACCCCTGGCGGACTGAGCGGTTTGCCGCCAAGCATCCGGGATAGGAACCGTGAGTTAGGAGCGCCAGCACGGGTCTGTGCGGGGGGTGCGTGGCGACTCGCATCCCTACTGCGACCAAAGGGACGTTAGTCCTGAGACACTCGTGTCTGCCGACGCACGGCACGCTTGAGTGCGCCTCTTTCGCGCAAGATCACGAACGCTTGCCTAGCCACGCGTGGAGGATCCCAAAAAACTGCGGCCCGAGTTGAAACACCACCCGAGGAATCGACAGCGCCAGCGGGATCCCACTCGACCAGAACTGCGACGGCCATCCCGCCAGTACCAGACACAGCAGCAAGGGCGATTGGGTGCGTGCGAAGGCGTAGGCCTCCGTCCAGATATCGGGTTTGGAGAGAGCGATGGCCGCCGCCGCGAACAGGCCGCAGGCCAACTCGACGGGGCCCGATCGTCGCAGCAGAAGGGCCTGAACAGCCAAAGCCAGAGCTAGCCACATTCCGAGAATGGCGATGAAGTCGAGCAGTGCGGCTTGCTTCAGCCAGGCGGTCGGGGTCGCATACGGGAATGGATGGGCCGTCCTGGCGATCAATCCGGCCAGCGGGAACCCGGTCCACTTCGTCAGGTCGGGCGCCGTCTGCGCGTGGACGTACAACGTCCAGAGGCCCGCCGGCGCCGCGGTCAACGCGGCAATTCCGGCATCTTTCCATCGCTTCCGGCGCAGGGCGTAGATGCCGTACGCGACCGGCAGGCATAGTCCCGTTTCTCGCGCCAGGGGAGCGGTGGCCAACACCGGCCCGAGCATACGCCAGTCCGGCCGCGGCGTGGCATAGACGGCGAACGCCGCGCACAACGCGCAGAGCGCCACATCCACCGTCATGCGATCGAGAGAGACGAGGGTCGCCGGAACGGCCAGAAAGAGAAGGCCCCACGCGGGAGAGAGACCCGCCGCGCCGGCGTGGCGGGCCATCCACATCGTGCCCAGAGCCACAAACAGCAGGATCGTGGCAACGAATCCGGCGTCGATCCCTTCATCGCTTCCCGCGGCGAACATCCACGCCATCGCCGGCAGCAGGATCCGCCGCCAGCGCAGCCTCGGATTGTCGATGTACCCATCGAAGCCTCGGGTGATCCACGGGTCGTGGGCGAGGAAATGATAGAACTGGCCGTCGAACCCGGGCGACCGTGGGACCTGATACGTCCGCTCGAAGTCGATCGCGGCGGGAATGCGGACGGAAGACCCGGTATAGAAGAGAGCGGACCATTCGCCGCGGTAGTTGTAGGTGACGGTCAGGGCCATCCACGCGAGGGCGAGGGCCGCGGCGGCGAGTCCGAACAGGTAGGGCAGATGGGGATTGGGGGGAGGCGTTCGTTCGCGTCGAACGTGCGGGTAGTCGTCGTCTTCAATCCAGCGCGCGGCCATCGACTCCCCAGTGTAGTGGCCGCGAGTGGGAGGGACAACGTCACGCCCCGGTCAAAGATACAAACTGGCGTGCCTGGGCAGAATTACGGCCCGCGAGCGTCGAGCCCACGGCTTTAGACCGTGTAAGAAAATCACCCAAAACAGAAATGAATCGAAATGTCTCGGTAACGCCCCCGCCTGCGATTGCGCCTCTACTCCCGGATGCAGCAGGAACCGCTGATCGATATTCCCGAACAGCCCGAACAGCCGCTGTTAGCCGTGTTGCCGTCGCAACCCGCCAGTGAGGCCGCCCCGCGCCTCAAACTCCGCCTCGCCGACCGCGGCAAGCTCGTCCTCACCGCCATCGCTCTG
>CAZGUX010000218.1:0-41772 GCA_964529305.1 uncultured Solibacteraceae bacterium
CCTTCGCGGGTGGCCTGTTGCATGACATCGGAAAGTTATTGATGGCCGTGGCGGTCCCCGCCGAGTACGAGGAACTGGCGGAGATGGCCAGGCGGCGAGGCTGCCCCACCCGGGATCTGGAGCAAGAGTCGATGGGGGTGAGCCACGCCGATCTCTCCGCTCAGGTGCTGGAGAAGTGGAACCTCCCCATTCCTATCCGCGAAGCCGTCTACTACCACCACTCCCCGGATGCCGCCTCCTCCGGAGATCTGCATCTGGCCCATATCCTGGAGGCGGCCGACCATTTTGTCACGCGCCGCGGGTATACCCTGGATATTCCTGCCGCCTCGGACATCTCGACACCGGCCCGCCCGCCCGAGGAAGACCGTCATGGAGTCCACGCCGCCGCCGAGGGTCTTGTGGAGAACTTCAAGGAAGAATTCGAGGCCTTGCGCGCGATCCTTTAGGCGGGCGTCAGCGGCGATTCTACATTCCCATGATGTGGATTCCGGAATCCACATAGAGTACGTTCCCCGTCACGCCTCGTCCCAACGGACTTGACAGGAACACGGCCGCATCGGCGACTTCGGCCGGTTCGGTGATCCGGCGAAGCGGGGCCCGTTTCGCCACCGTATCCAGGACCCCGGAAAAGTCCTTGATCGCCCGTGCCGACGCCGTTTTCACGGGGCCGGCCGAGATCGCATTCACCCGGATCCCCCGCGCCCCGAGGTCGTTGGCCAGATACCGGACGGACGCCTCGAGCGACGCCTTGGCCACTCCCATCACGTTGTAATGCGGCACCACGCGGACCGCGCCCAGGTACGTGAGCGTGGTGATCGCCCCCCCCTGCGTCATCAGGGGAGCCGTGGCCCGGCCCACCGCCACCAGCGAATAGGCGCTCACCTCCTGCGCCAGCAGGAATCCCGCCCGGCTGGTGTTGACGAACTCCCCTGTCAGGTCTTCGCGATTCGCGAACGCCAGGCTGTGGATGACCGTGTCGAGAGGCTTGCCGAGCGCTCCCAATTCCCGCGTGAGGCTCTCCAGGTCCTCTTCCCTGGTGACATCGCAGGGAAGCATCTTCTCGACGGTCAGGCCCGACGACAGCGATTCCAGCGCCTCCTTCTGATGTTCCCCCAGGTACGTGAGGATCAGCCGCGCTCCTTCGCGGCTGAACGCCTGGGCAATCGCATACGCGAGACTCCACTTATTGGCAATGCCCATCACGAGGGCAAGCCGGTTTTCGAGCAAGGCCATAAGCTCTTATTCTCGCACCGGGCTACTATGAGAGGACCAGCCGATGCCCACCCCGCTCACCCGGAGATCCTTCCTCGCCGGCGCCGCGCTCGCCCGGGCGGAAACGGCCAAGCCGAACATCGTGGTGCTGCTGTGCGATGACCTCGGTTTCGGCGACCTAGGCTGCTTTGGGAATCGCACCATCCGAACGCCGAACCTCGACCGCCTGGCGGCCGAGGGCGTCCAATTCACCAGTTTCTACGCTTCGGCGCCGGTCTGCTCGCCGTCGCGAGCCGGGCTGCTGACCGGACGCACCCCGTATCGGCTGGGGATTACCGACTGGATTCCCGAGGGCTCCCCCATGCACATGGGCCGTGGAGAAGTGACCGTCGCCGCCCTCCTGCGGCAGGCCGGCTACGCGACCTGCCACGCCGGCAAGTGGCATTGCAACGGGAAGTTCAACTCGCCGGAACAGCCGCAACCGGGCGATCACGGTTTCGATCACTGGTTCTCCACGCAGAACAACGCCGCTCCCAGCCACCGCAACCCGCACAACTTTGTCCGCAACGGTAAACCGGCCGGTGAATTGGAAGGCTTCTCGTGCGACCTGATCGTGGACGAAGCGATCTCCTGGATCGACCGCCAGGCGGGAGGAAGGCCGTTCTTTGCGCACGTCTGTTTTCACGAGCCGCACGAGCCGATCGATTCGCCGGCGAATCTGGTGGATTTGTACCCGTCGGCGAAACTGCGCGGCCAGGCGCTTCACCACGCCAATGTCACGAACATGGATCAGGCGGCCGGCCGGCTGCTCGACGCGCTCGACCGCCGCAACTTAAGGGAGAACACGCTCGTCGTCTTCACCAGTGACAACGGACCCGAAATGCTCAACCGGTATCCGGCCGCATGGCGCTCGCACGGAACTCCGGGCCCGTTCCGCGGCATGAAGCTTCACTTGTACGAGGGAGGGATCCGGGTGCCCGGGATTCTACGCTGGCCCGGCCGGGCCACTCCGCGTCAGTTGTGTGACGAGCCGGTCTGCAACACCGATCTGTTGCCGACCCTGTGCGCCGCGGCGGGAGTCGCGCCGCCGCGCGACCGGGCGATCGACGGCGTGTCGATGCTGGCCGCGCTCGACGGCGCTCCCGTCAAACGCGAACGTCCCATCTATTGGGAATACAACAGGGCGATGGGGGCTCCGAAGATCGCGATTCGCGACGGAGACTGGAAACTGCTGGCCCACGCGGACCGGAAGACGTTCGAGTTGTATCATCTCCGCGCCGACGCTACGGAACGCCACGATCTGGCGTCGAAGGAACCGGAGCGGGTCCGGAAACTTGCCGGGACCCTGCTGGCGATGCATCGCGATGTGAACGCGCCGGCGCGACAATAAGAACGGGTGTCATGGACTTCGCGGCCCACGTCAAAACCTCGGTCGATATCGTTCGGGTCATCGGCGAATACGTGCGCCTGAAGAGGGTCGGCAATACCCCGAGCCACACCGGCCTGTGCCCGTTCCACACCGAGAAGACACCGTCGTTCCGGGTTCACGCCGACCACCAGTTCTACAAGTGCTTCGGCTGCGGCGAAGGCGGAGATGTGTTCAAGTTCGTGATGAAGATCGAGAACTTGAGCTTCCCGGAGGCGCTCAAAAAGCTGGCCGAACAGCATGGCATCCCCCTTCCGAAACGCAGCGAATTCGCCGATGAGGAAACCAGAGCCCGCGCCGCGGTTTACCGGATGCACGAGATCGCCGTGGAGGTGTTCCGGCAATCCCTGCGTTCGAACGCTGGCTCGGAGGCGCGGGCTTATCTCGAGCGACGGGGTCTCACCGCCGGCCAGATCGAGCAGTTCGACCTCGGCTACTCCGAGCGGGGAGGGCAGGCACTCACCAGGGTTCTCGAAAAGGAGGGTTTCCCCCGGGAGCAGTTGTCGTTGTCCGGCCTGGTGATGGAACGGCAGGACGGTAGCGGGTTTTTTGACCGCTTCCGGAACCGGCTGATGTTCCCGATCCACAACGAATCGGCCAAAGTCATTGGGTTCGGCGGCCGGGCTCTGTCGGCTCAGGACGAACCGAAGTACTTGAATTCGCCCGAAACGCCGATCTATAGGAAGAGTTCCGTGCTGTTTAACCTAAACCGCGCCAAGGAAGCGATCCGCAAGAACAATCGCGCCGTATTGGTGGAGGGGTACATGGACGTGATTGGCGTGTGGGGCGCGGGCGTGCACGAGGTGGTGGCCAGTTGCGGCACGGCGCTGACGGCACAGCAGGTCCAGGCGATGAAGCGGCACTCCGAACGCGTTGTCGTCAACTTCGATCCGGACACGGCGGGCTCCAACGCGGCCGAGCGATCCATTCAAATCCTGCTCGAGGAAAGCATGGAAACGCGCATTCTTCAGCTTGACGGCGACCTGGATCCGGATGAGTACTGCAAGCAGCGGGGCGCGGATGCCTATGTTGCGTTACTGAACGGAGCGCGGGATTACTTCCTGTGGTTGGGAGACCGGGCGCGGGAGCGGTTCGACGTCCGCAACCCGGACGGTGCGGCCCGGGCATTCCAGTTCCTGCTGCCGGCCATCTCTCGCGTACCGGACGATCTGAAGCGGGCGGCGATCGCCAACGAGGTCGCCAGCTATCTCGGGGTTCGCCAGGGAATGGTGCTGGAGAGTTTTCGCAAGGCGGCGGCCGGCAGGAAGCCGGCCGCCGTCAAGACGGAAATCGACGCTCCCCACTATATTGAAAACACGTTGCTGCCGATCCTAGTCCGGGATGCTGATGCCCGCAAACAACTGGCGCCCAGGTTACGGCGGATTGCGACCCTCCGGCGCTTTGCGACGTGGAAGATCTTCGAGCAGATCCTGGCCCTGGATGACGCCGGCGCCGACTTTGGATATGCGGAATTGCGGGCCCGGCTGGAGGAGGCCGATCAATCGAAACTCGACCGCATTTTGTTACGGGAGGAAGTCGAGGTTTCGTTCGAGCAGGCGATGGAATGTCTGGTCGCCCTCGAGCGCCAGGAGCGGCTGGATCGTGTGGCCGAACTGCGCAAGCAAATCAAGGAAACGTCGCAGAATGGCCAAATGGCCGAAGCCATGGAACTGACCCAACAGTTAGACCGGTTGCAAGGCCGCTGAAGGGGCATTGTACAATTAGCAGAAGATTTTGGGCACTCGGCTTCGCAGGGGTGTGAGACCGGGAAGAGGAAGGATCAGGAGAAAGACCTCATGGAAGTCGGCAAGGAGAAGCGGTTCGCTCTCTACGACGAAATGAGTGAAGATCTGCCTTCAGAGATTTCGACCAACGGAGACTTGGACGAGATCCTGGATGGTTTCGATCCGGCCGCCATCGAACTGCTCGAAGAGCCCGACTTCAAGAAGGAACTCGAAGAGGGCGATCAGCCGTTCGATCTGGAACTGGTGCCCGGAGTCGGGGAAAAGACCAATGACCCCGTGCGCATGTACCTGCGCGAGATGGGGTCAGTGGCGCTCCTCACGCGCGAAGGCGAGGTCGAAATCGCGCGCCGCATCGAGCGTGGGCAAGGCATGGTGCTGAAAGCGCTCTCCCGCTCGCCGATGGTGATTCAGAAGATTCTCTCGCTGGGCGAGGAGTTCCGCGGAAATCCCGCCGCGATCCGGGATTTGATTCATTTCACCGAGCCGACCGTGACCGATGAAGCCGTGGAGGAGAGGCGGCAGCAGGTTCTGGCCGTGGTCGACGACCTTGGCAAGCTGCACCGCAAGGCGGCGCAACTCCGCCAGCGGCTGCAGAACATGCCACGCACCAAGCCCAAGCAGACCCGCAAGGCGCGCTGGGAAATGGCACGCGCGCTGGTGCGGATTTCACGGCTGGTTCGCAGCATCCGGTTCAGCACGCTGGCGACGCGGCAATTTACCGAAGGCGTGCGGCAGGCCGTGGATGACCTTCGGCCGATCGAGCGCGACATCGCCCGAACCCAACGCGAACTCGAAGGGCCGCTCGGCGACAAGGCGGACGTTGCCAAGGAACTGCGCAAGGAGCAGAAGTCGAACAGCCAGCGCATCCAGCAACTGGAAGAACACTTCGGTTCGCGCGCCCTCGATCTCCGGCGGACCCTGCAAATCATCAATCGTGGCGAGTGCGAAGCGGAAGCGGCCAAGAACGAGTTGATCGAAGCCAACCTGCGTCTGGTGGTCTCCATCGCCAAGCGCTATACCAACCGCGGGCTGCAGTTTCTGGACCTGATTCAGGAAGGCAACATCGGCCTGATGAAGGCGGTCGACAAGTTCGAATACCGGCGCGGGTACAAGTTTTCGACCTATGCCACGTGGTGGGTGCGCCAGGCGATCACCCGCGCCATTGCCGACCAGGCCCGGACCATTCGCATTCCGGTGCACATGATCGAGACGATCAACAAGCTCATCCGCACTTCCCGCCAACTGGTGCAGGAATTGGGGCGGGAACCGACCAACGAAGAACTGGCGCGGCGGATGGAACTTCCCATCAACAAGGTGCGGAAGGTCATGCGCATCGCCCAGGAGCCGATCTCCCTGGAGACCCCGGTGGGCGAGGAGGAGGAATCCCACCTCGGCGACTTTCTGGTCGATCGGGGCGTGGTGTCGCCATCGGAGGCGGTGATCAATCTGAATCTCCGCGAGCAGACCGCACAGGTGCTCAAGACGCTGACCCCGCGCGAGGAGAAGATCATCAAGATGCGGTTCGGCCTGGAAGACGGCAGCGAGCATACCCTTGAAGAAGTCGGCCAGAACTTCGCCGTCACCCGCGAACGCATTCGCCAGATCGAAGCCAAGGCGCTGCGCAAGCTGCGGCACCCCAGCCGGAGTCACCGCCTGCGGGCCTTCCTGGAGTCGACGGCCCAGGACTAGACCTCCGCGCCCGATCTGTTACAATCAACTGGTCGCCTAAGAAATGCCCGCCGCAGCAGAACGCTCGCGGATCCGTGTGGACGAACTCGCGTCAAAAGTTCGTTCCGAGATGATTCCGCTCACCCCGAACTTTTCCTACTTCTCGTTGACGCCTTTGGGAGCCGACGATGTCAAGCAGTACGTGGAGGAACCCCTGGCCGCGCTTCCGCCCGCGCTGGCCGCGGCGATCCCCAAGGTGGAGATCCTGCTGGCGCCGTACCTGGAGAAGGCGAATGGCCGCGGCGGCGACTATGCCGATTTCGAGAAGCCGCCTAACGCGCGTCAGATTCCGTTTACCCGGATCGCGACCGAGCGGAGCGTCACCCTGGCCTTCGCCATAAAGGACGAAGACCTGGCCGATTATCACTACTCGTTCTATAACGCCCTGGCCACGTTGGCCGCTTCGGCCGGGGGCGAGCCCCTGAAGGAGTTCACCGAACACATCCGCGAAGAGCTCCGCGCCGATGTCCACGGCGAGGTCGACGACAAATCGTGGCAATTGAAGCAGGCGCTCCTGCGGCGTCCATCGGTCGTCGCCAAGGAGTCCAAAACGTTTCAGGACTACGTCCGGCAGGCGTTTGAGGACACCCTGACCCTCTACCTTCACGGCATCTGCTGCGACATCGACGTGGAGCCAGGTCCGCGGCAGATGCCGAGCCGGTCGATCCGGCGCAGGCTCGAGTTGCTCCTGATCCATTTCCCGCCGCCCTCGGGATACGCAGTCCTGCCCGAGCAAATCCGCCGGCGGTAGGTGGAAGGTGCTTACAGCGAAGGCGTGAAGTAAGACGATGCTCCCCGCGCTGCTGGACATGGAAGTTGGCGACCTTCAGAGCCTTCTGGGTCCGGAGGAGCCCGCCTACCGGGCCCGGCAAGTGTTTCAGGCGCTCCATCAGCAAAGGGTGACGCGCCTGGACGAGGTTTCGTCCCTGCCCCGCGCCCTCCGGCAGCGTCTGGAACAGCAGACTCGAACCGGCTTGCCCGACTGCGAGCGCCGATACGATTCGGCGGATGGCACCCGCCGCTATCTCCTCCGCCTCCAGGATTCCCGGACCGTCGAAGCCGTCCTGATGCCCGAAGAGGGACGCGATACCATCTGCCTGTCGACCCAGGTCGGCTGCCCGGTTGACTGCAAATTCTGTCTCACCGCGTTGATGGGCCTGGAACGCAACCTCACGGCCGGCGAGATCGTGGGGCAGGTCTTGTTTCTGATTGGGCAAAACCGCTTGCTCGAAGAGGAACGCTCGCGCCTCAACATCGTCATGATGGGGCAGGGAGAACCCCTCCTTAACCTCCCCAACGTCCTCAAGGCGACGCGAATCCTCCTCGACGGCGTGGGAATCTCGCCCCGGCGGATCACGCTGTCCACCTCGGGCATCATCCCCAAAATACACGAACTCGGAGAGGCGGACGTTCGGCCGAAACTAGCGGTGTCGCTCAACGCTTCGACCGCGGAGCAGCGGCGCGAGGTGATGCCGATCTCGCGAAAGTACCCGCTGAACGACCTGATCGAGTGCTGCCGGAGCTATCCACTACGGCCGTGGGAGAAGCTGACCTTCGAGTATGTCCTGTTGGGGCGGTTCAATGATTCCGATGCGGACGCCCGGAGGGTGGTTCGCCTGCTGGCCAATCTCAACTGCAAAGTGAATCTGATCCCGCTCAACCCCGGCCCTGGCATCTCGTTCGAACCTCCGGCTACGGAGAGAGTACAGTCGTTTCAGGCCATCGTTCGCAGGTCGCTGCCGTGTTTTGTTCGCAAGCCTCGCGGCCAGGATATCTATGCAGCCTGCGGCCAGCTCAATGGAGACCGGCCGCAACTCGTCAAGATCACGCCCTTTAAGTAGGATTTTTAATCAGGGAAACTTCGGAGCACTAATTGGCAACAAAAAAGCCGCTCACCGAAGGTGAGCGGCTGTACTGAATCTACGTTTCTTATGTTTTGTTAACGTGCGGCCAGCAGGGCGCGAAGCCGACGAGCCCGTTCCGGGGCTCGCAACTGGCGGAGAGCTTTGGCCTCAATCTGGCGGATTCGCTCACGAGTTACATCGAACTCCTGACCAATCTCCTCCAGGGTGTGCTCCCGTTCACAGCCAATTCCAAACCGCATCCGAATGACCTTTTCCTCTTTCGGTGAAAGTGTCTTCAGAATACCCGCGGTTTCGTCTCTTACATTAGAATCGATGACGGCATCCACCGGAGAGCCCA
Source organism: uncultured Solibacteraceae bacterium (assembly GCA_964529305.1). Lineage (GTDB taxonomy): Bacteria > Acidobacteriota > Terriglobia > Bryobacterales > Bryobacteraceae > CAZGUX01. The sequence goes on from CAZGUX010000218.1 coordinate 8,314, forward strand.
CCCAGCGGTCCTCGATAAGGTCACCCAAGGCGGATTCGCCATCCCGGCCCACCGGAGTCTCCAGCGAAACCGGATCGCGCGAGATCGTCTTCAGCTTCTGGACCTTCTCGACCGGGATGTCCATTCTACGGCTGATTTCGTCATTGGTCGGAGTCCGGCCAAGTTCCTTCTCCAACTCGCGAGAGGCGCGAAGGAACTTGTTCATCGACTCGTTCATGTGCACCGGGATACGGATTGTTCGGGACTGGTCGGCGATCGCCCTCGTGATTGCCTGCCGGATCCACCAGGTCGCGTAGGTTGAGAACTTATAACCTCGGCGGTATTCGAACTTATCGGCCGCGCGCATCAAACCGATGTTTCCCTCCTGGATCAGGTCGAGGAGGTGCAGTCCGCGGTTGACGTATTTCTTGGCGACCGAAACCACAAGGCGGAGGTTGGCCTCCACCAAGTCCTTCTTGGCCCTCTCCGCTTCCTGCTCGCCGTGACGGATCACGGTCAGGCTGTGGCGCAACTCCGACAACGAGGCTCCCGCGGTCTGCTCGCGCCTCCGGATTTCGCGCTTCAATTCACGAACCCGGGCCTGAGCGGTCTGTCCGCTGCGGTCCTCGAGTTTCTTTAGCTCCCGCTCGAGATGGGTAATTTCCTCGACTGCCCGCTCGATCTCCTTGACGAACTGACGCCATTTGGAAAAGATGAAAGGCGCCTTGCGAATGGCCTGGGACGTCTCCACCTTTGCCCTGGCTTCCTTGGCGGCCAGGCGCTTCCGCGGCTTCTTGCTCGAAAGAGGCGTTCCTTCAAGCTTTTCCGTAAGCTGGACCTGCTTCTTATGGAAAGCGACAATATCCACAAACAGTTGCCGGATTTCCGCCCGGCGTTTGGTATCGGCGGTGGTCCCCTCCTCGACATCGCCGAGGTCGACCACATTTTCCAGCTCTTCCGCGCCCCGCTTGATCTGGTCGGCGATCTCCAAAACCGCCAATTGCACCAAAGCGGACCGGCTGATTGCCTTCAACATGCGCAGCTTTCCGCGTTCCATGCGCCGCGCCAGGTCAACTTCGCCTTCCCGGGTCAATAGCGGAACCGCGCCCATCTCCCGCAAGTAGACGCGAACCGGATCGTCGGTATAGATCGACTCCTCAACGGCCTGATTGGGGTGCAGGAAGTCACCCTCGGCAGCCGCTTCGGGATCGAAAAACTTCTCTTCCTCGAACGCAAGCCCAATCGGCTCCACAGTTTCGGGAAGATACTGGTCGTCAAAGTGATCCACGGTCGAGATTCACCTCTCCTTCTCTGTAATGAGCGTACTTTGCTCAGCGAAAGTTACAGTGCTGGAAGAACTAGAGCCCGTTCGGGTTGCTAAGAGGAAAGGCTCATGGTTTATGCCGTTTGGACACAACTGGCCTCTGGACCCGTTGATGGCTTCTGGATTCAACTGAGTGTAACAGTTATCCACGACAAAGTTAAGCCTAAAATGCAAGATGCGCCAAGTCGCAAATGGTTTCATCAAATGAGAACCACCCGCCGGTGGCGACTGGTCCTGGCACCGCTCACTCAACGACCTCTAATCGGCAGGTCGGGTGATTTTCTTCATTGCCTTTCGGACATTCACCCGGGCTCTCTACGTCCCTTTGTGACGCATCAGCGTTTTCAGTTCTTCAAAGAAATCGGCTTCATCCTGGAAGTCCCGATAGACCGAAGCAAACCGGACATACGAGATCTTGTCGGCCGCCTTCAACTCCTCCATCAGGTATTCTCCGATAGCTGTAGTTGAAATTTCCCGGTCCGCCGAATCTGTCACCATGGCCTCGACCCGGTCCACGAGTTCGGAGAGCTTCGACATGCTTACGGGACGTTTTTCGCAGGCCTTCAGCAGCCCGGAGATCACCTTTTGGCGGTCGAACTTCTCCCGGCGTCCGTCCTTCTTCACCACCATGTACGGAACTTCGTCGATGCGCTCGTAAGAGGTGAACCGTTTTTCACATTTAAGACATTGCCTGCGGCGACGGATCGCATCGCCCTCCTTGCTTTCGCGGGAGTCGATGACCCGGTCCTCGATGTGACCACAGAACGGACACTTCATGGGCTGGCATCCCGGCCGATCGACCGAAGTTTTCCCCAGGTGATGCCTTCGTACACCGCCAGCGGAACCCCAATCGGGACCACCACCAAGAATGTCATGGCCCATACAACGATGGCAACACTCAACGCCGCCTCGTTCGGCACGCCGAACAGTTCGTGTAAGGTCAACAGCAGGACCGCTTGGGTCCCCCCACCCACCCCCGGCAGTTGAACCAGCGACCCAAAGGCGACAAACCCCATCAAAATTGCTACATCCAGCCAGCCGAAGGGCCGAAGTCCGGGAAACGCGCGCAATGCCGCGTAGAAACAGAACGCGATCAGCAGCCATTCCACCGCCGTGTACGCAATCACCACGAAAACTGCCGTCAGGCTGCGAGTCGAGGCCGTCCCTTCCAGAAAGGCGCCGATTCCCCTTTCCACTTTTTCCAGGTGATGCTGCTCCAGGAAACTCAAGGCCTCCAGCAACTGCGAGCGGATCCTGTCCCCGAGAGTCCGAAGCGTCACCAGGGCGCCCAAACAGATCACGGACAACACCGCCGCGAGCGACCCGCCCACCTGGAATACCCACGTGAGCCCCGAACCCACCTGAGCGGTCGAGTGATGGACTTGGCTTAAGGCAAACCCGAAAATCAGCAACGCGGCCAGCAAGTCGTAAATGCGCTCCACCATCCACGCCGCCAACTGCGACGTGACCGACAGTTTTTCTTTAGTGGCAATCAGATACGGACGAACAAACTCCCCCGGCCGGCCAAACAGCACCAGCGCCGTAAAGCCGATGATCGTGGCCGACAGCAGATTGCGGTAGCTAGGCCGTGGCCGGAGCGGCTGAATCAGGACCGCCCATCGAAGCGCTCTTCCGACATATGTAGCAAGCGCGGACAGGGCCGAGGCGCCCAGCCAGCGCAGGTCCAGTGCCGCAAAGTGCCCCACAAACCGCTGCCACGTAAAGCCTTCCTTGGTGGCGCGATAGACCCAAAATCCCGCCACCGCCAGGACGGCGGCGGCGGCCAACGCCATCCACAGAGCGCGTTTGCCGGAAGTTGACTGGCCTTTTGTCATCAAGAGTGTTCGTGGCCTTTTGGCGTGCGCGGGCCCGCATTCCAGCGTACAATACCCGTGACTGGCCTTTCGATGGTTCCCTCACGGCAAGGATTGAACTTCTTGGCGGGCGGGCTCGTTCATACATCCAGGAAACAAAACAAGGCCCGCCGACCGGGCGTGGACCTGCTAAGAAGCATCAAACGAGCTGGGCAGTCATCATGGCAACGGCACATTCGATCGTCGCGACTTTTCCGCAGCCCTGGTGGCCGCGGCCGGCGCTGGATCGTGAGGCCGGAGAGAAAGCCGCAGAGAATCGCTTGGATCCCGACGCAAGTCTTGTCGACCAATGCCTGAGCGGCGACGACGCCGCTTGGGAAGCCTTGGTTCGGAACCACACCAGGCGCGTCTACGGACACTGTTACCGGTTTACCGGGAAGGATTCCGAGGCGCAGGACCTGACCCAGGATGTGTTCCTGCGGGTGTTCCGGACCTTGGGAAGTTACCGTCCATCGGAGGGCGCGTTTGCCACGTGGCTGTCGCGCCTGACACGTAATCTCCTGATCGATCATTACCGCCGCACCAAACAGGACCGGGCGACGGATTCACTCGAAGACCAACTGCCTTCCCTCGAGGAGAGTCACTCGATGGCCTCCCGCCCCGAGCGGATGGTCGCCGGCCGCGAGGCCAGCGAAGTGTTGCAGGGCGGCTTGGCCCGCCTTTCTCCCGAACTCCGGGAGGCCGTCATCCTGCGCGACCTCCAGGAACTCGAATACCGGGAAATTGCCCTCGTCCTACAGGTTCCCGAGGGCACCGTCAAATCGCGCATTAACCGGGGCCGCACCGAACTCGGCCGTCTTTTGAGGAAGCAGGGGGTCGCCGTATGAAGTGCACCCACGTCGATCAACTGCTGTGCGACTACCTCGATGGCACACTGACGCCCGGCGAACGCGCCAGAGTCGACTCGCACCTGCACTCTTGTCCAACCTGCCAGGAAGCCCTCCGCGACGCCCAGAGCGCCCTCGCCTTCCTCGAGCGGGTGGAAGACATCGAACCACCCCCGGCCCTGGCCGCGCGCATCCTCAACGATACCCTGTCCGGCAAGCACGGCCCGATGGGTTCCCGCGCGCGGAGCTGGCTGTCCCGCTTGTTCGCTCCCGTCCTGCAGCCCCGTCTGGTGATGGGCATGGCTCTCACGGTGATTTCGTTCTCGATGATGGCCCGCTGCGCCGGGGTGCCGATCCGGCAGCTCCAGTCCGGAGACCTCGAGCCGATGCGTGTCTGGGCCAACATCGATAACACGGCCTATCGCTTCTGGTCCCGCAGTGTAAAGTTCTATGAGAGTCTGAAGTTCGTCTACGAAGTGCAATCCCGTTTGCACGACTGGACCGAGCAGCAGGAAGAGGAAGAGCGCAACGCGGCCGCGCGCCGGCCCTTGGAGCAAAGGCGCCTCCCGGCATCCGGGGAAGCCCCCAGGCCGGCGGAACAAACCGCTCCTAAATAGCGTTGTAACCAACGTAGAGAGGATGATCAACGGTATGCCAACCGAACCAGCTTCCGACCAGCCCGTCGCCGGCTACTGCCGGGTGTGCGGGAAAGGACTGACCGCGGAGACCGTTCGGTACGCGAGCGGAATCATTTACTGCGTGGAGCACGTCCCGGTGACCCTGCGGAGCGCGGAACCTCCGCCCGAAATCCCGGTCCAGGGATCCGCCAACCCCGGCCTGGCCTTTTTTCTCGGCCTGATTCCGGGCGTGGGGGCCATCTACAACGGCCAGTACGCGAAAGGCCTGATCCACGCGGTCGTGTTCGGCCTGCTCATCAGCATCAGCTCCAACGGCCACGTCGGCGTACTCGAACCCGTGTTTGCGATGCTCAGCGCGGCGTTCGTTTTCTATATGGCGTTTGAAGCCCGGCATACCGCGATCCGCCGCATGCGCGGCGAAACCGTGGACGAGTTCTCGAGCCTGGTCGACACTCAATCCAGGCAGTCGTACTCTGCCGCGCTCGCCTTGATCTTTCTCGGCATCCTCTTTCTGCTCGACACGCTGGACATTCTGGAGATGCGGCAGATGGTCCGGTTTTGGCCGGTACTCCTGATTGCGACCGGTGTCGGCATGCTGTACTCCCGGATTCGGGCCGAGAACGATCCGAAGGACGTTCCCCCTGCAACGTTGAACGTGAACCCGGAGGTCCGCAATGAACAATAGTCTGGCCCAAGCCATCCGCGGACCCATCATGTTGATCGTCGTGGGAACGCTATTCGCGCTCGATCACTTCACCGCGTTCACCGTGGTACGGACCTGGCCGGTCATTCTGATCGCCGGCGGCCTGTTGGCCTTGCTCCGGGGACCGAAGCCCTCGCCGCCCCCGCCGCCTCCCTATCAGGGCTACCCGCGCGTCCACGTCAGTCCGACGCAGTCCCATCCCAAGCCGCAGGAGCCCCAGGCTCCGTCCGTTCCTGGAGGCGTGCAATGAACCGCCGTTCGATGGTTGGCCCGCTGATCCTCATCCTGATCGGCATTGTGTTCCTTCTCAACAATGTGGTCCCGGACTTTCGCCTATGGACCCAGTTGGTGCTCTACTGGCCCTTCCTGCTGATCGCCTGGGGTGTCCTCAGGCTTGGGGAGATCCTCTTCATTGCGGCGCGGGGCGGGCCGATCCCGGCGCGCGGCCTCTCCGGCGGCGAGATCGCTCTCATCGTCCTCATCTGCGTCCTCGGCAGCGCCACTTACACCGCGCGCCAGCACCTGCCTCGCATCCGCATGCTCGGCAAGGACGTCATGGGCGAGGCTTTCGACTATCCTGTGAGCGTCCGGAAGGCGGTACCGGCGGACGTGCGGGTGTTTATCGACTTGCCCCGCGGTAACGCCAAGTTCTTCGGTTCGGATGACAACGAAGTGATCGTCAACGGACGCAAGACGATTCGCGCCTTCGACAAACAGGACGCCGATCGTGCCAATGAACAGACTCCGATGGAGATGAGCCTCGAGGGCAATCGCCTGGTCATCCGAACCAATCAGGAGAAGGCCTCCGACAGCCGCAGCCTGAACGCCGAACTCGAAATCACCGTCCCCCGGGGCGCATCGATCGAAGGCAAAGGCCGCTTCGGAGACTTCGACGTCAGCGATATCCGTGGGGGCGTCCAGATCAACAGTGAAAACGCCGGCGTCCGCATCAACCGCATCGGCGGAGGCGTCAAGGTCGAAACCGGCCGCAGCGACGTCGTCCGCATCGCCGACGTGAACGGCGACGTGCTCGTCTCCGGCCGCGGCTCCGATCTGGAGTTGTCGAACATTCGAGGTCAGTCCACCGTGAAGGGCTCCTACAGCGGCGACTTGCGATTCGCCAGCCTGGCCAAAAGGCTTCGCTTCGAGTCCCGCAATACCGAGATGAGCGTGGAGGGCGTACCCGGCAGCATTCGGATGGATCTCGGGGATCTGGAGGGGGATGACCTCGTCGGGCCGATCAAACTGAACTGTAAGACCAAGGACATCAAGCTGCGTGGATTCAAGGAGGCTCTCGATCTGACCCTCGAACGTGGGGAGATCAGCCTCACGCCGAAGACCTTGCCGCTGGCCAGGATGGAAGTCCGCGCCCGCTCCGCTGAAATCCAGCTTGATCTGCCGGCGGCTTCCCGTTTCGAGTTGAACGCCAAAACCGAACGCGGCGATGTCCAGAACGCCTTCGGCGAACCCCTCAAGACGGAGACCACCGGCCGCATCTCGTCCCTCACCGGAAAGGTGGGAGCGGGCCCATCGATCCTGATCTCCACTACCCGAGGGTCCATCACCGTGCGCAAGGATGAATCACCGAAGATCACCAAGGTCGAAGAGGAGCCCAAGCGCTGAATGCCGGCCTCTCGCCGGAAGCGTGATTTGTCTCTCCACGGCCGGCGTCTACGGCTCGGGCCTGATGGTGGACGAGCGGACCCGCCGCTCCAACCGCCCGGGTGGACGGCCGCGCGATCCGGCTTCTGCTCGGAATCGAACAGTTCTAGCCTCGCAACGAGGTGGTGAGGCCGGCCTCCCATTCCCGCAGCATCCGCTGTCCAACCTCGGCGAATTCCGGGTGCTCCCCGGCATAGGAGCGCACTTGCTTGGAGGTGTCCTGAACCGCTTCTGCGATGCGCTCCAGGATCTGCCGGATTTTCGCGGGCGTACCGCCGCCCCTGGTTTCACCGAGCTTACGGAGTTCCTTTGCAGCCGGCCATCCGGTTGAGCCATTGAGGGTCAGGGCCAGGCTGTCTTTGGCAAGGTATACGGACGTGGTGACGAGATCGTAAACCTGCGCGAGCCGCGCTTCGCCCTCGACATCGTCATAGACGATCCCAAAATTCTTCAAATGCGCGTCGCCGTTGCGCAACGCGCAGTTGAGCGCAATCAAGGTAAACAGCCTTTCCAGATCGTGGCTGACGTGCGTGGAGTTGGCGAACTGGGCAAATCGCTTCATCACCGAGGTCTCGTAGCTGCCTCGATATTTCTCGCCGGTCCCGCGGGCGTTGAGTGCGCAGAAATCCTCGAATCCCCGATAGGTCCCGTCAAGGCGAAGATCGAAACGGTTAATCACGAGCGCCATGCCGTCTTCGGCGAGGCGGCAGGGGGGCACGTCGAGTCCGCACTTGCGCGCGGCCGCGAGGCAGAAGTACTCGTTGGCTGCCAACTGCGGGTATTCGTTCGGCTCCCACAGCTTGACGATATGGGTTGCGCCGTTGTGGCTCTGCGAGAACCGCAGGCCTGCATGCTGCGTTTCAGCGAAGGCGCCTTCGTCGCGCACCAAGATCTTGGGCTGCACCCCGCTGATGCCGGAAAACGAGGCAAACTTCTCCAGCAGGTTGCGAAAGAGGCCGCCGTCGCGCCTGCGCTCGAGAATCTCATCCACCGACTGAAACGGCACCTCCTCGTGCAGTTGCTCCTTGTCGCCGGTGATTCGGATGCGGCCGATCTGGGAGCGGCCGACGATGGACAGAAGATCCAATTCGTCAAAGGCGCCGGTGGCCTTGGCAAAGGCCAGGCGGAGACGCTCGCGCAGGAAACCTTCGGGAAGGTTCATCTCGAAGATTGGCGGCAACCCGAAGGACATACTCCAGGAGGCAAGTCGCACCGGCATCGTGACGGATGCGGCGCGGGGGGCAGGCGCACCCGGCAGATAGGCGAACGTGCTTCCACGCTCGCCGTGACGGTCAAGCCACCCCGCCTCAGCGGCGTCGGTCCAGACTTTGATCATCGCGATCTTCCTCGATCAGTTCGTCGAGCGTGGGACGCTGCGAGCTCGCCCTCTGGAGTTTGAGTTCCAGCCCAAGCGCGGCAAGCAGTTTGGTAACTTTGGAGAAGCCCAGTTCGCCGGTGCGTCCGTTTTCGAGTGCGTCAATGGTGGCGCGGCTGACCCCTGCTTTTCGCGATAGTTCGGTTTGGGTGAGTTTGAGCGTTCGACGGTGCTCGGCGATCTGGCTACCGATGGAGATCAGGTCTAAGCACATTGCCTAGTATATTAGTGTTTTTGTCTCCTGGGAAACTATATGACTTGTATTTTAGGCATCGGAGGTCCAGGTTGCTCGAAAGTCCTAAACCCGATATACTTTGGGGTGTATCCCTATGAAGGCCAGTAACCCTTTGTGGAAGAGCCAGCTTGCGGGTCAGATCGCGACGCCTCTGGCCGAGGAAATCGATCGCTTCGAGAACGAAATCGCCCTTAAGAAACAGGGCAAGATCGACGACAAGGTCTTCGCTGAGACCCGCCTCCGACGGGGTTGCTACGGACAGCGTTACGACAACGGCCAACGCCACGACGGCCTGACCGGACGGAAACTGCAATACCCGTCCGCCGGAACCAAGGGGCCCATGACGTTGTGGGATGCTCCCGGCATGCAGCGCATCAAGATCCCGTACGGCGGCCTGAATGCGACCCAACTGGAGACGCTCGCCGAGGTCGCCGAGGAGTATTCCGACGCCATCGCGCACGTCACCACCCGGCAGGACTTCCAGCTTCATTTTGTCCATATCGAAGACACGCCGGCGATCATGAGGCGGCTGGCTGCTGCCGGAATCACCACGCGCGAAGCCTGCGGCAATACCGTCCGCAACGTTACCGGCTGCCCGCTGGCCGGAGTCTGCCGGACGGAGACCTTCGACGTCACGCCCTACGCCAACGCGATGACGTATTTCCTGCTCGGCCACCCCGATTGCCAGGACTTCGGACGCAAGTTCAAGGTCGCGTTTTCCGGATGCCGCACGGAAGCCTGCGCGCTGGTGCGGATGCACGATATCGGCGTGATCGCGGTCGAGCGCGAGGGGAAGCGCGGCTTCGAGATGTACGTCGGCGGCGGACTGGGGACGGTTCCGCAACAGGCCAAGCTGTTCGAAGAGTTCGTGCCGGAAGAAGAACTGCTGCCGATGGCGCAGTCGATCGCCCGGGTGTTCGCGCGCCTCGGAGAGAAGAAGAACCGCAATACCGCTCGGCTGAAGTTCCTGGTGACCAAGCTCGGGCTGGAGGAGTTCAAACGGCTGGTGCGGGAAGAGCGCGCAGTGCTGGCGCCCGATCCGCGCTGGACGAGTTTTCTCCCCGAGGTGCCCGCCCGCGTGGAGACGGCAAAGAACCCGCCCTCGCTGCTGCAGATCAACGGCACCCAGCCGGAGGGGTTCGAGCGCTGGTTTGCGACCAACGTCTACCGGCAGCGGCAGCTTGGCTATTTCACGGTGACGGTCGGGTTGCCGCTGGGCGATATCACTTCCGACCAACTCAGGGCGCTGGCCGACGCCGCCCGCCGGTACACGAACGAGACCCTCCGGACCACGGTGGAACAGAACATCGTCCTGCGCTGGGTGAGCGAGAAGGATCTGATCCCGCTCTATGAGGATCTGAAAGCCGTGAGCCTGGCTGAGCCGGGCGCCGGCACCATCGTGGATGTCGCCGCTTGCCCGGGAACCGACACGTGCAAGCTGGGCATCTCCTCGTCGCGAGGCCTGGCGGGCGAGCTGCGGGTGCGGCTGGCCGAGAAGGCAGCCGGCCTCGACGAGTCGATTCAGGGCCTCCACATCAAGATCAGCGGCTGCTTTAACTCGTGCGGCCAGCACCATGTTGCCGATCTCGGCTTCTATGGGGTCAGCCGGACAAAGGCCGGCTACCAGGTTCCTCACTTCCAGGTCCTGGTCGGCGGGCAGTGGACGGAGAACGCCGGCTCGTACGGATTGGCCATCGGGGCGGTGCCGTCGAAGCGGATTCCGCAGGTGGTAGATCGGATGACGGGCCGCTATCTGGCCGAACGCCAGAAGGGCGAGACGTTTCAGGCCTACACACGGCGCATCGGCAAAGCCGAGTGCAAGAAGATGCTAGAAGACCTGACGGAGGTTCGGGCGCACGACGTGGCCCCGGACCTCTATACCGACTGGGCCGACGCGCGCGAGTACTCGACCGGCGACCTGGGCATTGGCGAGTGCGCGGGCGAAGTGGTCTCGCCGATCGATTTCCAGCTTACGGCGTGCGAACGTCTGGCCTTTGAAGCGCAGCTTCAATTCGAGGCGGGCGAGATCGGCAAGGCGTCAGCGACCGCGTACGAATCGATGCGGCAGGCGGCGCTGGCGCTGGTGCGCCAGAAGTTCCCCACCGCTTCGGACGATCCGGAACAAGTGATGGTCAGCTTCCGAACCCATTTCCACGACACGGAACTGTTCTTCGACCCGTTTGCCGGCGGCAAGTTCGCCCAGTATTACTTCAAGGCGCACGAACGGCGCGGGGCGGCGCACGATGAGGAATCAGCGCGGCAATTGATCGAGGAAACGCAACTGTTCATCGAGGCCGCGCACAGTTGTCGCGCGCGGATGGCAGCGCAGCCGGCGGTGGCCAAAGGATGAGCGTGCAGCATTTCAGGGTAAAGGTATTCGCGCCGGAAGCGCCGAAGGACCTCGCCAGTGCGATCCCGGTGTTCCACCGCTGGATCCAGCAGGACGCCGTGGCCGGGCATCTGCTGATCGACGTCGCGGACTATCAGCAAGTGCCGCAGGGACCGGGCATCATGCTGATCGCCAATGAGGCTTTCTTCGGCCTGGACCAGTCTCGGGGCCGGTTGGGACTGCTGTACAACCGGCGGACAGTGCTCGAAGGGACGGTCGAGGAGCGGCTGCGACAGGCAGTCGAGGCCGCGCTCAGCGCGTGCTCCCTCCTCGAGCAGGCGCCGGAGCTCGACGGCCGCCTGCGCTTTGACCGGGGCGATCTCGAGGTGTCGGTGAACGATCGTCTGTTGGCGCCGAATACCCACGAGACCTTCCAGAAGCTCGAACCGAGCCTGCGCCAGGTCTTTGATGGGCTCTGGGGGCAGGGATCCTACCAACTGGCTCGTGAGGGCGAAACGAGAGAGCTGTTTCGGGTCGGCGTCCGCCGGCTGCAGGTCTGAGGACGTATCCTCGTTCAGTCGACGTACAGGAACTCGTTCGAGTTCAGCAACACGCGGCACACTGCCTCGAGCGGACCCGGGAATTCGGCGAAACGGCGGATTTCTTCGCCGTTGGGCTCGCGCTGCAACACGCGCCGGAACGCGGAACGAAGCTGCGAGCGGCGGTCGCCGGTTTCCATGGAGATTGCCTTTGCCAACGATCCTGCTTCCTCCTGAATCAGGTTGCCGTTCATCATCGAAAGAGCCTGCAACGGCGTGGTGGTCGCGCTCCGCCGTTCGCACGATTCGCTGAACACCGGCGCGTCGAACGCCGCCATCATCGGCAACGGCATCGAGCGCCGCTGGAAAGTGTAAACCGAACGCCGGCGGGCATCTTCGTCCTTCTCGTTGGGTTCCCACATCAAGCCGCCGCCCCGGCCATAGCGGGCGAAGTCGGCGAGGTCTTCAGGCAGCGAGGGAAAGACGCTGGGGCCGCCGCGCTCCGTGTTCAGGCGGCCGCTGAGAACCAGGAGTCCGTCGCGAATTTCTTCCGCCGTCAGACGGCGGCGGGGATAGCGCCACCACCAGCGATTGTCGGGATCCTTGGCATTGTTGTTCATCGCCGGATTGTCCGACGCCTGCCGGTAGGCGGCCGAGGTGAGCATCAGGCGGTGCATCGCCTTAACGCTCCAGCCTTCTTCCATAAACCGATGGGCCAGCCAGTCGAGCAGTTCGGGATGCGTGGGCCGCTCGCCGTTCGCGCCGAAATCGCTGGGCGTCGCCACGATGCCGCTTCCGAAATGATGCTGCCAGATGCGGTTGACCATCACCCGGGCGGTGAGCGGATTGTCGCGGCTGGCGATCCACCGGGCAAGAGTCAGCCGCCATCCGCGCGTGGGGTATTGGCGGTAGCGATCCTGTTCAATCACCGCCGCATCCACCCTTCCGGCGATCGCCTCGGGGAAACCGGCCTCCACGGGAGCGCCCGGCTGCCGATAGTCGCCGCGAATCAGGATCCGCGTGGGCGGCAGTGTCGGGCCGTTCGGCGGGCCTGGAACATTCCGCACCGTCAGGGCTACAGGCCGCCAGCGGCCCAATCGCCGCTGGAGAACCTCGATCCGCTCCGCCAACTCCTGGTGCTTTTCGCGTTCGGCTGCTGTGAAGATCTTGGAACTGGACTTCGCTGCTTCGGCCGCAGCCTCCGCCTTGGTGAGGACGTCGAACCGGCCCAGCGGGTCGGTCGCGCCGCGCCCGTATCCGTCCTTCAACTTCACGAGCAGGAATCGCTCATACTCATCGAGCGCCTGCTTCTCGCCCGGGTCCTGCGTACGTTCGGCGTCCTCCCGCAACTCCGCGTGCCGTTCCTGCTCGCCTCGGGTGAAAATGGTCTGCTCTTTGCGTTTCAGTTCCAGTCGCAGGTCGTCTTTGGCCGGTTCCTTGCCAGCGGCCTGTGCTTTCTTCGCGGCGATCAGTTTTTTCAGCAGTTCACCTTCAAAAGCATCCAGATCGTGCCGCTCTTTGCCATCCTTCAACCGCTGTTCCAGTTCCTTGATTTTCGCGTCCGCCCTGGCCGCAAAGTCCGGATCGCGATAAGGGACGTTCACGTCTTCGACCTGAATGGCGTTGAAAAAGGCCTGGAACCGGTAGTAGTCGCGCTGAGGGATGGGGTCGTACTTGTGGTCGTGGCAGCGCGCGCAGCCCAGGCTCAGCCCGAGGAAGATCGAGCCGGTCGCGGTGGTGACCTCGCTCAAATAGTTCTGGCGGACTTCATCGGCCACCAGGTTCGATCGGTCCCAGGGGGCCACCCGCAGGAAGCCGAGAGGCACATGTCCCTGGACATCGGGCTGATAGTTGTTGCGCGTCTTGCTGTGCTCGTCGGCGCCGGCCAGTTGTTCGACGATGAAGCGGTCGTACGGCAGGTCTCGGTTGAACGCGTCAATCACCCAGTCCCGGTAGCGCCAGGCATTTCCGATGGCGCCGTCGCCCTCCAGGCCGCTGGTCTCGCCGTAGCGGACGATGTCGAGCCAGTGGCGTCCCCACTTCTCGCCATACCGCGGATCGGCCAGCAGGCGTTCGATGAGCCGTTCGTAGGCATCCGGGGACGAATCGGCGGCAAAGGCCTCGAGTTCCCGGGGAGTGGGGGGAAGGCCCAAAAGATCGAACCAGACACGGCGGGCCAGCACGCGCTTCGACGCCGGCGCGGCCGGTTGGAGGCTGTGGCTCTCCAGCCTTGCGAGAATAAACGCATCAATCGGATTCCGGACCCAGGCGCTGTTCCGCACCAGAGGAATCGGGGGTTTGACCGGCTTTTCGAACGGCCATCGCCACGCCGTTTTGCCCGCGGGCTTCTCTTCGGGCAGACCTCGAATCCACTCCGCGATGCGGTCGATATCGGCTTTGGCCAAGGTTCGGCCGACCGGCATTTTGGGGGCCAGTTCACCATTCAGCAATTGGAGAAGAGGGCTCTTCTCCGGGTGCCCTCCAACCACGGCCTTGCCATGCTTATTGCCGCCCGCCAGCAGAGAGTCCAGCGATTCCACCGAAAAGCCGCTGGTCTTGACTTTCTGCGAATGGCAGTCCGCGCAATTGGCCGCCAACAGGGGTGCGACGTCGCGAGCGAAGTCCAGCGCCGCGCTGAAAGCCGGAGCGCAGAAACACAGGGTGACCCACCAGAAACGCATGGCTTGAGTCGAGTGTATCAAACCGTCCGTTGCCCGGGCCTCGAGGCAGGCGCGACGCGAGTTGTCGCGACGGGCAGATCTGGCGAACCCGAGCCCTTAAGATAGGGAGGTGCCGCGGACGGTTCTGATCTCCCTCGCTCTCCTGTTGCCATGCTTCTGGAACTCGCGGATTCAAGCCGGCGACCTGTCCAGCCATTTGTACAATGCCTGGCTGGGCCTGGAGACGCTGGCCGGCCGCGCTCCCGGATTGACGCTGGTCTTCCCTTCTACCAACGTTCTGTTCGATCGTCTGCTGCTGTGGCTGATGCATCTGGGCGGCCCGCTGGTGGCCGAGCGTATCGCCGTGCCGTTCGCGGTGCTGCTGCTGTTCTGGAGCGGGGTGTGGTGGATCCGGACCGCAACCGGCCTGATGCCGTGGTTCCTGATGCCGTGCCTCGCCATGTTCGCCTACGGCTGGACGTTTCACATGGGCTTCTGCAACTTCTACCTGGCCACCGGAATCGCATTTCTGGCTCTGGCTCTGGCCTGGAAGCCTTCCCCGCCCCGCATCCTCGCGGCGTCGGTCCTGCTGGCCGCGGGATACACCGCCCACGCCATCCCGGTCTTGTGGGCCGCGGCCATTCTGGCGTACGTATTCGCCGCCCGGCGCCTTCCGGTGGAGCGAACTCCCTGGCTCGCGGCTGGGGCGATTGCGGCTGTCGGCCTCATTCGCCTGTATCTCGATTCGCGGTACAGGACGATGACTACCAGCCAGCAGGTGCTCGAAATGACGGCCACGGACCAAGTCTGGGTGTACGGCCTGAAGTATCTTGCGGTCTCCATCCTGCTCGCCGCTTTCTGGAGCTTTCTACTACTCCGCTTGTCCCACCTTCAGGGGGAGAGGGCGCTGCTTCGCGGTCTTTCATTCCAACTGTGCGTCGTGATGTCGGTGGCGTTGTATCTGTTTCCGACCCGGATCGAGATCCCCAGCTACCGTATGGCGCTGACGTTCATTACCGAGCGGATGACGCTGCCGTTCGGCTTCCTGGTCTGCCTGCTGCTGGTGGAAGCCAAGCCGCTTCCATGGCAGAAGTGGTGTTTTGCCGGGCTGTGCGCGCTGTTCTTCTCGTTCGTGTATGCCGACACCCGCGCGCTCGACCGGTGGGAAAGGGAAGTCCGCCGCGCCGTGGCGCAGGTTCCCAAAGGCCTGCGCCTGGTCAGCGCGATTCACGATCCGGTCAGCCGCACACTGGTGTGGCCGCATGCGTTGGAGCGCGCCTGCATCGGCCATTGCTACAGCTACCAGAACTACGAGCCCGGATCCGCCGCTTTTCAGGTCCGGTCGCTGCGGGAAAACGGAATCGTGCTTCACAGCCCGGTTGACGCGGCCCGTGTCACCGCGGGTTCCTATGTCGTGAAGGAGGCGGACCTGCCGGTTTCGCAACTGGCTCCGTGCGCGGGCAGGCGCCTCTGTGTGGTCCCGCTGCGGGCGGGCGAGACGGTGAAGGCCCACGATCTCGCGATTCTGCCGCTGCTGTGGTGATGCCGCATAATAGATAGGAGATCCATGGCTGACGAAACCCCGTGGGAACTGACTCCCGCTGAAGTCAAGACCCGGCTGGAAGCCGGTGAACGCCTTCGGCTGATCGACGTGCGAGAGCCGTTCGAGTTCACACAGGCGGCGATTGCGGGTAGCGAGTTGATCCCCATGAGGACCATTCCGGCGTCGCTCCAGCAACTGGAGGCCGAGGAAACGCCCTTGGTGGTTTTGTGCCACCACGGGATGCGCAGCCTGCAAGTGGTGGCGTGGCTGCGCGAGCAGGGTGTGTCCCGTTGCAGCAGCCTGGCCGGCGGGATCGACCGTTGGAGCCTCGAAGTGGATGCCAAAGTTCCCCGTTACTGAGCCTGCGATGATGATCTTCTATCAGAAACCCACATGAACGACGTGCCGGAAAGCGAAGAGTTTCCTTCGCGAAATTGCCGCCGGACAGCCGTTTCGAGAGATTGACCTGAACAAAGGATTGAGCGAGGCCGACCTCGAGAGCCTGATCGGGAAGCGAGACTATCGGGATTTCCTGAACACCCGAAACGAGTTGTACCGGGAGCGCGGAATGAAAACCAACCCTCCGGACCGGAAGGAGGCGATCCGGCTGATGTCGCAACACCCAAATCTGATCCGGCGTCCCATCCTCATTTGTGGGGATGAGGTCCACCTCGGATTTGAAGAAGAAAGTTACCGATCCGCAACACGATCCTTGCGGGGATGTCGCCTGGACGGATGAAAACCCTTCGCGCCACGGCAGTCAAGTTCTGGCCCCCAGAGGGGTGCTCCGAACAGGCGATGTTCAGTTTCAGGGACTGCTCACTAGCCGCGACGCGTAGTGGACAAGACCCTACTCTGGCACTGAAGTCCGCGCTCTCGTGTGGTGATGGAGCTTCGGCGCAATGATGGTGAGGAGTCCACCCCGAAAAGAGCCACGGATGCCGGCGACATCGACGGACGCCGGACAGCGAATCGCTTGAATGGCGCTGGTGGCCTTGGATCCGCCTGCCCGGACAACAAGATGGTCCGGGCAGGCGATCACCTGGAGCTCACGGCTGCCAAAGCCGTTGAGCACAAACCTCACTAGGTATTCGTGTTGCGTTTCTTCCACAGCCCCGGAGTGCGCGCCAAGGATCTCACGTTCGGCCTCTAGCCAGTCGTCTAGGTCGCTGCCGTGCTGACAGCCCCGGTCCAGGAAGTATTCGTAAGCGCGTCTGGTCGCCAGGTCGATCCTCTCTTGATACTCCCGGAGGACAGGCCGCATTTCCGCCGAACTCGCGACGCGCGTGATTCTGATTCGAGCCATAAAGTCTCCACAAGGAAGAGCGGCCCGGGCATCGGGACGCCCGGGCCGACGGGCTTTAGTTAAGTTAGCGGTCGAGCCGATTCACCGTTCGCTGCAGGAGCGCAGCTCGAAGGGCGAGTCCCTGCGCCTGGCTGCGGAGGAGGGCACGATTCTTGTTGAGGTCGCCCGATTCGACCTGCATCATCTTCCAGTCTGAGAACACCTGGAGCAGTTGAGCCTTGGTTTTGGCCAACTCCCAGTTCTTGCGTTGCTCCGGACTGACGTCCTGCATCCGCCCGTCGAGATTCTCGATGTCTTTCTTCAGGGCATCGACGTGCCTGGCGAGGGCAGCGACGTCGGCCTTGATGGCGCCTTGATCGAGGACCTTCGACTTCAACTTCTCGCCGAGGGCCTCTGCATCCATTTGAATGTTTGCTGCGTCGCCGATAATATCGCGGAAGGCCGTGCTATCGGCCGCGGCGGGCAAAGCGGTGAACGCAGCGAAGGTAAGGGCAAGTATGGTCGTCTTCATTTCCAGTCTCCTTTGATTCAGTAGTTTCTTTTTGGACACACCCAGAGCTCCAGCGTTGACACGGAGCTTTTCGATTGATTTGCGGGGCGAGGCCGTACCGCCGCCCAAGAATTGGTCAGGGACCGATGGACGCCAGTGCCTGATTGGCCGTCAGATGGAATAGGGCTGAGCGCCTGGCAAGCCCATCGTCTTGAGTCTTCAGTCAGCTCTGTTCCTGCCGCCCCGCATGACGATCTCAGGCTACTTGGCGGGAAACAGGGTGATCAGGGCCATCAGAATCCCTGGCTTACTTCCACTCACCCTCAAGCGGCGAACGAAAGGGGCCGAGGCGAATGCTCCCGAGCCGCGCCGTCCTCCATCTCCTGGCAAGGGACGCAGCGCCGGGCCCACGGCAGCACGGCGAGACGCCTGGCCGGGATCTTACCGTGGCAGTCTTGGCAAATCCCAAACGTTCCGTTCGCGAGCCGGGTCTCGGCGGCCCTCAGCTCCCGAAGGAGTTGTGTTTCGCGGTCCAAGGCCAGGCCGGCCAATTCCCGCTCGTCCTTAAGCGCAATCTGTTCGGCTTCCTCGGCCGAGTACTCTACGGTGATTCTGCCGCGATTTCGTAACGACTTCACGATCTCCTGGGCCTTCGTCTTCAAGTGGCTTCGATAGTGCATTTCCGGTTTCATGACTCTTGTCCCTCAATCTCCAATCTGACCTTGGCTCCTGCGCCACACGGCGTCTCCGCAATGGATGCCGGCCTGGCGCTCGACGGTGCGACCGGCACGCTCGGCGGCACGCGAGACCGCGGCGCAAACGTCCGCGTCCCACTCGCGGATCTCCACTTTCGAGTTCCACGCCGTGCGAATCTCCAACAGGCAGCGGGCGCCGCTGCAGGACCCGTCAAGGTCTTGCAGGCGGAGGGTTGCGGTGCGCACGCGGCTGCTGAGTCGGGCCAGCGAGAATCTCAGCCGCCGCTCGACGTGCTCGATCAACTCTGGAGTCAGGTTTCGCTGGTGGACTCGGATCTGCATTCCCGCTGCTCCTTACAATTCGACGATACAGCCGGATTGATTCTTAGACAATCAGTTAGTTTCGAAGAAGAGCATCGGAAAACCCGATGGATGTCGCTACCGGGAGAAGGGTTCCGGAAGGAATTCGGAGGCTGCCTTGGAGACCATCACGACGGCGGGATGCTTGAGGCGGCGCTCCAATGAAACCGCATAGAAGCGCTCGACGATTTCGCGGGTTCGAGAAATTGTCCGGCATCCGTAGTGAACCTCCACGTCCTTTTCCACGGCGGACGCGATCGCGAACACCCCGGCGCCCGCTTGCCCGAACACCTTGAGCAAAGCGCTGTCCTGGAACTCACCGACAATGGAAGGGCGAATCTGGTGATGGTCAAACCACTGTTCCAGGGAGCGCCGCATGGCGGAGCCTTCGATGGGAAGGAGGAACGGGGCGCTATCCAGGCATTTCGGAAAGTTTCTTCGGTATCTAGCCGCCAACTCGGGTGTGGCACAGAACGATATGCCAGAACTTCCCAACTCGTGGTTGAAAGCCCGGGCCCGGGATGGCGCGGTGACAGGCGCGTCGGTAAGAACCATATCCAACTGATGGGCGGCGAGCCTCAGCAGCAGGTTTTCCGTGTCGTCCTCATGGCAGATAAGGTGTACGGGTTCGCTCATCTTGAGCACTGGCTCCAGAACGCGGAACACGATCCACTTCGGCATCACGTCGGAAATACCGACAAGAAACCGAGCGGGGCGGCCTTGGGGGCGGCCCCGCAAGACGTCCTGCAGTTCGCGGCCGACGGAGAAGATCTCGTCCGCGTAGCGGTAAACGACCTGGCCGATTTCCGTGAGGACGAGATTGCGTCCTGATTTGATGAACAGCTTCTCTCCCAGGGATTCTTCGAACTGACGTAGCTGGCCGCTAATGGTCGGTTGAGCCAGGAGAAGCTTCTGGCACGCGCGCGCGATGGTGCCCTCCTTGGCCACCATCCAGAAGTAGTAGAGATGATGGTAGTTAAGCCATTCCATACCTCAACGATACATTGCTTGGCTCAATTGGGCGGCCCATCCTCCTTTGGAGGGATGAAATCCTCCTCGGAGTTGACGAGGAAAGTTACCGAATGCGGCTGTGCCCCCGATCGGCGCGCCCCTACAATGGTGGCATGAGCTTCCAGTTGAGCGTCGGGTACGTTCCGCGCGGCGACCAGGCGAACGCGATTGCCGAACTGGTGCACGGCCTCCGCGACGGGGAACAACACCAGGTCCTGCTGGGGGTAACGGGCTCGGGAAAGACCTTTACGATGGCCAGGGTCATCGAGGAGATGGGCCGGCCGGCGCTGATTCTGGCGCATAACAAGACGCTGGCCGCTCAGCTTTACCAGGAGTTCAAGTCGTTCTTTCCCAAGAACGCGGTGGAGTACTTCGTCAGCTACTACGACTACTATCAGCCGGAAGCCTACATCCCCTCGAGCGACGTTTACATCGAAAAAGAAGCCACGATCAACGATGAGTTGGATAAACTGCGGCTGTCGGCGACGCGGTCGTTGTTTGAACGGCGGGATTGCGTGATCATCGCCAGCGTGAGCTGCATCTACGGGTTGGGATCGCCTGAAGCGTACTACGGGATGCTGTTGATGCTCGAAAAGGGGCAGAAGATCACACGCAAGGAACTGCTCGGCCGGCTGGTGGAGATCCTGTACGACCGGAGCGATCACGACTTCCGCCGGGGCACGTTCCGCGTGCGCGGCGACGTCATCGAGATTTACCCGACGTACGACGATCACGCTTACCGTATCGAGATGTGGGGCGACGAGATCGAGAGCCTGTCGCAGATCGATCCGCTGCTGGGACAGGTGCGGCAAACCTACGTCCGATTGCCCGTGTACCCGAAGACGCACTATGTGCTGACGAGGGAAGCCAAGCAGTCGGCGATGGAGAGCATCCGAAAGGAACTAGAATGGTGGCACCCGGAACTAGAGAAGTCGGGCAAGCTGATCGAGGCTCAGCGGCTTTGGCAGCGGACGCTGTTCGACCTGGAGATGATCAAGGAAATCGGCTATTGCCACGGCATTGAAAACTACTCGCGCCACTTCAGCGGACGGCTGCCGGGCGAGGCGCCTCCCACGCTGCTCGACTATCTTCCGAACGACTCCATCCTGTTTATCGACGAAAGCCACCAGACGGTGCCGCAGGTGCGGGGAATGTACCACGGCGACCGGTCGAGAAAAGAGGTTCTGGTTGGACACGGGTTCCGGCTGCCGAGCGCGATGGACAACCGTCCGCTGACGTTCGAGGAATTCGAGCATCGCGTGCACCAGGTGATCTACGTCTCCGCCACGCCGGGCCCGTACGAGCTCACCAAGTCGGCAGGGGTGGTGGTGGAGCAGATCATCCGGCCGACCGGACTGGTGGATCCCGAGGTCGAAATACGGCCGGTGCGAGGGCAGGTGGATGACCTGCTGAACGAGATCCGGAAGCGGGCGGAAATGAACGAGCGGGTACTGGTCACTACTCTGACCAAGCGGATGTCGGAGGATCTGTCGGAGTATTACAGCGAGGTCGGGGTAAAGTGCCGTTACCTTCACTCGGAGGTGTCGACGCTCGACCGGGTGAAGATCCTGCGCGACCTGCGCCGCGGCGAGTTCGATGTGCTGATCGGCATCAACCTGCTGAGAGAAGGGTTGGATCTGCCGGAGGTATCGCTGGTCGCGATTCTCGACGCGGACAAGGAAGGATTCCTGCGGTCGGCGGGATCGCTGATCCAAACGATCGGACGCGCGGCCAGAAACGTGAACGGGCACGCGATCTTGTATGCCGATGTTTACACTGACAGCATGCGACGGGCGATCGACGAGACCAACCGCCGGCGGAGAACGCAGGTCGAGTACAACGAAGCCAACGGCATCACGCCGCAATCAATCGTCAAGCCGATCGACGCAACGCTGGTGGCGCTGTGTGAAGCCGACTACGTGACGGTTTCTCTGGACGTGGATGAGGAGGTTGGGGAGTTGACGATCGAGGCGCGTCAGCGCCTGATCGCGGAACTGGAAGAGAAGATGCGCGAAGCTGCGCGGCAGTTCGAATTCGAGAAAGCGGCTCAGCTACGGGACCGTATCAAATCGCTGAAGCTCCGCGAAGTTGCGGGGGTAGGTATCGAAGGGTAACTTATGCAACGATTCGCGTTAGTCGGTGGCGGGCGAGTAATGTCCTGTTTTGTGACGAGGATCGCCCGGCTACCCATTCTCCTAGGGCCTGTCGCGGCCCGTTCTTACAGGTTGGCCAGCCGGATCGCAAACCAGATCGGGGCGGGCTATCCAGTACGGGGTTTTGGCGATCTGCGCGATACTCCAAACATTTTGATCGCGATTCCGACGCCTCAATTGGAGTCGACTGTACGGTCGCTGGCGTCGGCGTTCGGGTGGAAGGGCAAGACGGCGCTGTTGTGCGGCGTCGCCGACGGCTCGGCTTTGGCTCCGCTGATCGAGCAGGGAGCCTGGGTTGGGTCGATGCACCCGGTGCCGGGGTTCCATTTCCAGCGGTTCATCGCGGAAGGGAGCCCGGCTGCGCTGCGCGCGGCGAAGTTCCTGGCGCAGGAGTTGGGGGCGCGAATCGAAACGGTCGACAGCACGCAGATTGCGACCTACGCGGCGGTTCATTCGTTCAGCAATGGGATGTTTGTCCCACTGTTGGAGGCGGCGATGCGATCGCTGCTGGAATGCGGCTTTCACAAGACTGCCGCCGCGGCGATTGTCGAGCGCCAGTTCCAGCAGGCGATTCGGGGCTACTGCTATTCCGGCAGCAAGAGCTGGAGCGGCGCGCTGGCGACAGGGGATCGCGAGCAGGTGCGGCGCGAATGGCAGGCCCTGGAAAAGGCGAACCCACGGCTGGGCCGCTTCTACCGCTTCGCCGCGGCGTCGGCGCTGGAACTATACGGCCGTCACCCCGAGCTGAAAGAGGCGCTTCATCCGTCCGAGGACGCGGCTGCCTGAAACAGGCGAATGGCCGCAATGCCGGCGGCTCCGGCGGCGAGACACTGCGGGATGTCATGGGGCTGAATCCCCCCCAAAGCGAGGACGGGAATGGTCGCGGCCGCGGTGACCTCGCGAAGGAAACCGATGCCCAGCGGGGGGCCATACTCGTGCTTCGACGGCGTGTCGAAGATCGGGCCGAAAACCACGAAGTCCGCGCCTTCCCGCTCCGCGGTCAGGACATCGCCCAGGGAATGGCACGAGACCGCGATCAGGCTTCCTGGCGGCAACAGCCTTCGAATCAGGGAGGACGCAAGGGCCCGTGACGGTAAATGAACCCCGTCGGCGCCGGCGGCTCTGGCGACGTCGGCGCGATCGTTGACGAGCACCTTCACTCCGAACGGGCGGGCAATGGCGAGAATCCGCGTTGTCAGATCCAGCAGTTCCCGCGCCGTCAGATCCTTTTCCCGGATCTGGAGATAGTCGATACCGCCCGAACAGACGGAAGCGACGGCGGAAAGGAGTGGCTCGGCGCCGCCTAACGCTCGACGGTCCGTGATGTAGTAGCGCAGCATACTACAGGAGCTCGTAGTAGCGTTCGCCGGCACAGGCTTTACAAAGCGTCGTACCCTCTCGAATCACTTCACGCCGAAAGTTGATGCCCTCGCCGCACTGCGCGCAGACCACGCGCGGCCCACGATATCCCGGGAATTCCTCCGGACCCAGGTTCACCCGCACCCACTGGTGGTCGAACAGATCGTCCGGCGGCATCTCGCGGTAGGCCCGCATCTGCTGCTGGTTCTTGTCCGCGATCCCGGGGAACATTTCGCGAGCTTTGGCTTTGGAGGATTCCCTGGCCACCACGCGAACCGCACGATTGTCCCGGAGGTCGCAGAATGTAGCGGCGACCTTGCCGAAGTCGCGGAACTTGAGAGCGCGCTTGCCGAGGCGGCAGCCGGTCACGATGGGGATCGCGTCGGTGGCGCAGCGGTCGATCTCGACGAAAGTCACCAGGCGTTTGCGGTCGGCGCCGGCGGGATCGTCGATGGCGAGCAACTCCAGCCCGCGCAGCGCCAGGCGAAGGCCGAGAATCTGACCCGCGCACATGTGGCCGTGGGCGGCCGCCGCGAGATCGATGTACTCGTCGAAGCTCCTGAGGGGCATGGATACCAGCCAGTTTCCATTATCCGCCCGGCCGGGCGGGTAAAGGCGGGGACTATCGCGGACGGAAGCGGGCGGAGAAGTGCCGCAGGAACGGCGGCTCTTCGACGATCTCGAGACCGCGCAGTTCGTGCTTCCGCTGGTTGACTTCGAGAATGGCTTCCACCACATAGTCGATGTGGCTTTGCGTGTAGACACGGCGCGGGATGGCCAGGCGCAGCAACTCATGGCGGGCATTCGGGCCGAACATCACCGACCCGATCTCCACCGAACGGATCCCGGCATGGCGGTACAACTCGACCGCGAGCGCCTGAGCGGGGAATTGGTCACGGGAAATGTGCGGCAGCATTCGCGCGGCGTCGATGTAGACGGCATGACCGCCCGGCGGTTCGACGATGGGAACTCCGTGGTCGGCGATGTGGCGCCCCAGGTAGCCCACCGAGGCGATGCGATATCGCAGGTAATCGAGGTCCAGGATCTCGTCCAACCCGGTGGCGATCGCGTCCAGATCGCGGCCGGCCAGGCCTCCGTAGGTGGGGAACCCCTCGGTCAGAATCAAGAGGTCCTTCTCCAGACGGGCGAGACGGTCGTCGTTGGTGCAGAGAAAGCCGCCGATGTTGGCGAAGGCGTCCTTCTTGGCCGAGAAGGTGCAGCCGTCGGCGTAGGCGAACATCTTCTGCGCGATCTGTTTCGGCGTCAACCCGCGGCAGCCGCGTTCCCGCTCGTGAATGAAGTAGGCGTTCTCGGCGAACCGGCAGGCGTCGAGATAAAGCGGAACCCCGTGGCGCAGGCAGATGCGCTTGACCGTTTCCACATTCTCGAGGGAGACCGGTTGGCCGCCGCCGGAGTTGTTGGTGACGGTGATCATCACCAGCGGGACGCTGCCGGCGGGTTGTTCGTCCAGCAGGCGCTCCAGGGCGGCGGTGTCCAGGTTCCCCTTGAAGTCGCCCCGCCACTGAGTGTCGGCGGCCTCGGGGAGCGGGAGGTCGACGGCGCGCGCGCCGGTGGCTTCGATGTTGGCGCGGGTGGTGTCGAAGTGCGTGTTGTTCGGGACCACGTGGCCAGGCTTGCACATGACCGCGAAGAGTATGCGCTCGGCCGCCCGCCCCTGGTGGGTGGGGATGACGTGCGTGAAGCCGGTCAAGTCCTGGACCGCCCGCTTCATGCGGAAAAAGCTCTCGCTGCCGGCGTAGGACTCGTCGCCGCGCATCATGGCCGCCCATTGCCCGGTGGACATGGCGCTGGTGCCGGAGTCGGTGAGGAGATCGATGAGGATGTCCTTGGCTTCGATGAGGAAGAGGTTGTAGGAGGCGGCGCGGAGATGCGCTTCGCGCTCGGCAGGCGTGGACTGCCGGATGGGTTCGACCATCTTGATACGGAAGGGCTCGATGATGGTTTTCATCGTCAGCGGTCAGCCATCAGCGGTCAGCCATCAGCGGTCAGCTATCAGCAGTCAGCGTATCAGTCCGCACAGCGATTCGGCTATCAGCTGGTCCTTGTCGGCAGCCGATTCTGATCGCCGATAGCTTCCAGAGACTGCTCAGGTTCAGGTCCGTTGGAGCGCCAAAGCGCGGTCCGGAGCTGATCGCTGACCGCTGACTGCCGACCGCTGAATCGCTAATTGACCCGGTTGCCCGCGACCCACACACTGTCGATCGAGCGCGTGTTGCGTATGTTCTCGAGCGGGCTCTTGCCCAGGATCAGCAGGTCGGCCCATTTGCCCACAGCGATCGTGCCTAGGTCTTTGGCGCCCAGGAACTCGGCGGACTTGCTGGTGGCCATCGTCAGGATCTGGGTGGGAGTCAGGCCCGCTTCGGCCATCATCTCCATCTCCCAATGCTCGCCAAAGCCGAAAAAGCGGCGGGGAGGGCCGGTGTCGGTTCCAAATCCGATCTTCACGCCCGCATCCGCCATCGTCTTCAGGTTCTTCTTGGCCATCTCCAGCCATTCGGGTCCGTGGCCCGTGTCCGGTTCGGACTGCGCCTTCTTCTGGAAGGCCGGATCGCGCAGGGTCTTGAGCACGTCGGGCGTGACGGCGCGCTGGAAGAACGGGTCGTCATAGAACGGCTGAGCCTTGGCCGCGAAGAACGTGGAGGATTCGCGCTCCAGAGTCGCCGACGAGAGCCACGCGCCCTTCTTCTTCATCATGTCGATCAGTTCCTTGTCCACCGGCTTGTCGCGGACGCTGTGGGCGAGGCCGTCGAGGCCGTAGGACACGAGTTTCTTGGCATCGTCCAGATAGAAGATGTGGGCCGCGACCTTCAGGCCCTTGGCGTGTGATTGCTCGACGATGGCTTTGCAGAGGTCGAGCGAGATCTTCTTTTCCTTGCCCAGATGGTCGTCGACCCAGATTTTGACGATATCGACCTTGACGTCGGCGAGGTAGTTGACGCCCTTGCGGACATCGTCGACCGTGGCCACTTCAAAGGGGACGCCTTTCATGCCGGGGGCCGAGGTGGGGTATCCGTTGATGCCGGTGAAGCCGCGGCGAGCCGCGTAAATGCGGGTCATCTTCGGCCGGCCGACGCGTTGCTCCGCGCGCATGGTCATGATCAGGTCCTGCTCGCTTCCCATAGTGACCATGGTGGTGACCCCGTATCGCGCGTACGTCTTCAGGTGGTCTTCGACGTTGGCGCGGGTGAAGTTGGCCGGGGCCTGGACCAGACCTTTGGTATTGCCGAGGTGGCCGTGCAGGTTGATGATGCCGGGCATCACGAATTTGCCGGCCAAGTCGATCGTCTGAGCGCCCGCCGGAGCCTTGAGTTGCGACGAGGGGCCGACCCAGGTGATGCGCCCGTCCGTCATGATGAGGGCGGACCGGGGAATAGGCGCCTTCCCGGCGCCATCGAAGAGGGTGAAATTCTTGAGTACGGTGGTTTCCGCGGAGGCAAGCCCGGCGGCAATCACGGCCGCGGCCGCAAACCGGATGATGTGCTGCATAGACGGAATGTATCACGGGGGGAAGTTCGCCGCGACGCGCGGTAACCAATACAAATAGGGGTCACGATGCAAGCAGCCATAGAAGTCTCTCCGGAAACCGCGCGCTACCCGTTGGCGTGCCTGGAAACATGGGGCGGGAATCACCTGGTCTCAACCGGGGTGGATCTGCCCGGGATCGAGGGGTGGGTCCACTCGGTACCGTTCGACGCCGATGAAGCGGGCGGCGACCTGCACTACCTGTCGGTCTGCAACCACGGGATGATCTCGCGCATCGTGCTGGCCGATGTCAGCGGTCACGGCGCGCCGGTCGGCGGATACTCTTCGACGCTGCATCGGCTACTGCGCCAGTACGTCAACTACTGGGACCAGACGGAATTGATGCAGGCGATCAACGACGAGTTCGGTCTCGCCACGCCGGGCTCGAAGTACGCGACGGCCATGGTGCTGGGCTACTACGTGGAACCGCGGCAACTCGCGTTCACGAATGCCGGGCACGTGGCGCCGCTGTGGTATCACGCGGCGGAAGGCCGGTGGCGGGAGTTGGTGGAGTCCGGGGAAGACAAATGTCAATCCGGGCTGCCAGTGGGAATGATCCCGGGTACAACGTACCGGCAGAGCGTCCTGCAGTGTGGTCCCGGCGACGTGCTGGTGCTGTTTACGGACGGCATCACCGAGGTGGAGAACGGACGGGGCGAGGATCTGGGCCCGGAGCGGCTGCTCGCGTGGGCGCGGGAGGCGCCGGGCACGGAGCCGGAGGAATTGGGACGGTTTTTGCTGAGCCGGGTGGCGGAGTTTCGCGCGGGGACTCCGACGGACGACGAAACGATGCTGCTTCTGCGATGCAAGTAGCGCGGGTCCGCGGTCGCAGGAGGCCGCCCCGCCCGTCAAGGTTCCTACGCCGCTTTCACACCCGGGGAGCCGAACCCACCTGGATGCATTCCATACCCAGCAGATCGCCCAGCTTCTCGATCTTGTTCGAGACATGTCCGACCCCCACCGCGCAATGGTGGGCGGGACCGTGCCGGTTCCACTCCGTGACGAACTTGCGCGCTCCCCCCGGGAACCGGTAACGGCTGTTCGTGTTCCCGATTTCCAGGATCGGTCCGGGGACCGATTCGCCTTCCGCCGTCAGCAGTTTCAGTTGCCCGTTCGCGGCCTGGATCACCGACAGCAGCGTAACCGGTCCGTGCTTCACGCTCATCTCCACCGACAGGCCGCGGCCGGCCTTGCCGTGGTAGACGTCGAGAGGCCGCACCTTCGTCTTCCCCTCCGCGATCGCCAGGTGACCCGGTCCGTCGTGCCCCATCAGCACGGCGTCCTCGCGGTAGTCCATGGCGTAGAATTCGGTGAACGAGCCTCCGGCGCCGAACGTGTCCATGATTTTCATCGCCTGGACGTTCTTGATTTCCATCTCCCCGGCCACGGGAATGCCGCGCGCGGTGAGCAGGCTGTTCCCCAGAATGATGGAGGTGATCGCATCCTCGTTGGCGGCGTTGCCGGCGCCGCTATAGAAATAAGCCAACGCTCCCAGATCGCGCGTCTCCACCAGGCGGTCGAGGGCCACCGAGGTCCGCGCGGCCCGCGACAGTTCTTCGCCGGGGCAGTCCGGGCCGATGTCAAACGCCTCCCGGAAGTCAGCGACGCGACGCCCAGCCTCCGCTTCCGTCACTTGCCCGCGCAGGGCGGCCAACTCGTCCACCTCGATCATCTCGACGTGCCCGCCAAACCAGGCGCACTGCTGGGTCAGATCGGAGTAGATGTCGAGCATGCCGCCGTAATAGTGGCCCATCACGCCCAGACGATTGTGCTCCATCACGGCCGCCACACGCGCCGCGGCGATCCAGTCCCCGATTTCCCGCCAGGCGTGGGGATCGTCGTCGATCATGCCCGTCACCTGGAAGAATCGAATCCCGCAGCGGTTGAAGACGTTGGCAATCTCCGGCACCGGGCACGCCTGGCAGAACGCGAGCCACTCGCCCGTCATGCGGGTGCGGTCGCCCATGCGGTTGAATGCCGCGTAGTCGATGGCGGCCGCGGGCGCGAGATTCAGAACCACCACCGGCACCTTCGAGCGGCGCACCACGGGCAGCACCGTGGACGACAGCGCATAGGTGGTCACGTGAAGGAAGATCAGATCGACGTCGGCCCGGCGGAATTGGTGCCCCGCCTCCATCGCCTTCTTGGGGTTGTCGATCATACCGAGGTCGACGACGCCGGCGCCGAAGGACTGGAGCTTCTCCGCGACGCGTCGCGAGTGGCCCTCGAGGCGCTCCCGGAGTCCCTCAAACTGCGGCCAGTACGCGTCGAGGCCGATGCTGAACAATCCGATGCGGGGGGTGTGGTGGTTCATCCAGCCGAATTCTACGAAGCCCGGATTCCCACGGCAAGCCCGAGGACCCGGGCCCACCTGGCTTTTGGCGAGGGAATTGCACGGCTTATCCGCGAGTCGAGTCTATGAAGGCAGCAATGCAATGGCCGGTGCTCCTGGTTCTGGTTGCCGCCTTGGTGACGCCCGCGTTCACCTGCCCGATCGCGCTGCCGCAACATCCTTGCTGCCAACGAGATTCCCGTTGCACACGCGACTGCAGGCTGGCGGATCCCGATTCCCGCCCGGCGACTCTGACGGCGCCGATGTCCCTGGGTTTCCCGGCCGAACCGGGGCTTGTGGCGAAATCGCCAATACTTGCACCCATCCATTGGGTGTACTGCTCCGCGCCCGCGGGTGACGGCCAGTCCACTTACTTGAGAATTCACGTTCTCCTGATCTAGAAACACTCCCAACGCGGCCATCGTGGAGAAGGTGTTTTTTAGCGGAAGGAGAAATGTATGAAACGGATGATGAAATTGCTTGCCGGCTTGTTCGCGGCTGGAGTACTCTTTGTGTCTGTCTCGCCATCGGCACAGGCCTGCTGCGACGATGGCAAATGCTGCAGTCATCAATGCTGCAAGAAGGACTGCTGCAAGAAGTAGACGAATTCGTAGGGCCGCCCGTCGGCTTTACGGCCGGAAGAACGTCCCGGCGAGGTAGCGAACCTCCGACGCCGCCTCGCCGGGCTTCTCCTGGTTAAACCAGTAAATGACGAACACACGGCCGTCCTCGAACTCGACGGCGCTGGGATAGCCCAGGTCGCTGGTGCCGCCGTCGTCGCGCAGCACTCTCTCCGTGCGAGGGTCCCAGGTGACGCCGCCGTCGCTGCTGATGGCGTAGCGCAGCCCGAACGGCTTGCGACGATAGCCGTAGATGCACAGAACGCGCCCGTCCCGGAGTTCCATCAGGAACGCGGGGTAGCCCCAGATATCCGTCTTTCGGGCTTTCGAAAAGGTCCGGCCTCCGTCGGTCGACATCGTGTGGTAGAGATACCCTTCGGTCCGGATCATCGAGATCAGCTTCCCGTTGCGGAGACGCAGCAGCGCGGGTTCGGCGAATGAAACAGCGGGGTCGTTAGCCAGTTCCGCCGGCTGTCCCCAGGTTTTGCCCTTGTTCTTGGAGCGAATGACCCATGCCACATACGGACCTCGCGAGGACAACTGGCCATACACGGGGATCAGCAACTCGCCGCCCGGCGTTTCGAGGGCAGGCACGCGCGAGCCGACCAAGGGCAACCCGGGGACCGTCAGCGGCTCCCTTGGACCCCATGTTTTGCCGTTATCGGTCGACCGCAGAAACGAAAGCCCTTCGAACGTGATCGTGTACGGCGTCTTCTGCCGCTCGTGCAGCCGGAAACCGGCCGGCAGCGGCGTCACCGCCCAGGAATAGAGATTCAGCAGCAGGGTGCCGTCGGAGAGTTGAGTGACGGGAACGTCCTCGGTCTGCGAGAACCGGTAGGTCTCATCGTCCACCAGGGTCTTGTCGCCCCAGGTGCGCCCGCCGTCCCGCGAGCGCAGCAGGATTCCCCGGGCAGTCGGGTCGGCGTGCGAGATGAATTCGCGCCGGCGCCGGTGGGCCTCGCGGGCGGTCAGGATCAGGTCCCCGTTGTTGAGCCGCGTCATCCAGGGCGTGATGTAGTAGTGCATATCGTCGCGGTGCACGACGATATGCTCCATGTCGGCCGCCACCAGCGGCCATGCCATTAGCAACACGAGATTTCGCAGCTTCATACCTTCCCCTTCGCGAACACAAAGTCGAGAGCCGCCAGCAGATCGAGGCGGCGAAAGGCGACTCCCGTCGCCGGATCGTGCGCCGGCTTGCCCGTCTTCCTGAAAATGTCCATCATCGCATCCGGCAAGGTCGGGCCGTGGGCGCGCCACCGGTACTTCACCTTTTCGATTGCCTCCCGCAGGACCATTGCCGAGGCGGCGGCGTACGCGTTGGACGAAGATGTAGCCTTGGCGGGCGCCAGCAGTTCCGTCTTCTTCCAACGGTCCAGATAGACTTCGCCGGTCCCCGGTTTTGTGGCCCCGATTCCGAAACAATGCGGCTGGCAGGCCGGCCAGGAGATGCCGTTGGTGTGGTTGTTGTTTCCGCAGGGCGCGCTTACCCAGATGCCCAACTGCCGGACGCGGCGCAGCGGGCCGTCGATCGCGGTGGCGACCGGTTCGGTGTGGGGCTGATCGTCGAGAGGCGCAAGGTTCACCACCGTGATCTTCAGCTTGCGCTGATTCGCGATCACCCACTCCAGGCCCGCGGCGATCGATTCCGCTTCGTAACGCTTCAGGTGCACCACCGTCACCGCGCGCACGTGGGCCACGTAGTCGTTGTAGGCGATGCCCAGCTTGCCGTTGTGATTCAGCGAAGACGGGAAGCCGACGGTCGTGCCGTGATACCCGGGAGGGACCGGCGACGGATCGTTGTCCTTGTCGATGGAGTCGTAGGTGGCCAGCACCTTCTTCCCCCACGGCAGGGATGCCTGCCATTCGGGGGCGTCCAGTTTGCAGCCGTCATCGAGAATGGCTAGGCATCGTCCCTTGCCCCAAGTGAGCGTGTCACCGTACTTTCGCCACGCGGCGGTCACGCCTAACTCTTCGAATTCCGCCGCAACGTACGGCTCGCCCGGCAGCTTTCCCGATTCCGCCATCGCCGCCAGCGGCAGCAGGCAGACACTACGTCTCGTCCACGTCACGCCTGACATTCTCTCCCATCTTCTGGTACCGTGGCCGAAGCATGTACGCTACCGAACTCAAGAAGCGCCTTCAGCGCCAGGAACTGACCCTGGGCCCGATGATGACCTTTGACTTCTGGCCCGGCTATCTGGAAATCTTCAAGTCCGAAGGCATGGACTTTCTTTTTCTCGACATGGAGCATAGCTCCGTTTCGCTGGAACGCGTGGAAGAGATCTGCCGCACCGCGCGCCTGCTGGACTTCCCGGTGCTGCTGCGGCCGGAAGCAAGCGTCTATCACCTGGTGCGGAAGTACATCGACATGGGGCCGGCCGGCTTGATCCTCCCGTGGACCGAGCGGCAGGAGCAGTTGGACCAGGTTCGCGACGGGCTCTTCCTGCCGCCCAAGGGACGGCGAGGCCCGGGCGGTCCGTCGATCTTCGCCAATCGCTCCCTCGATCGGGCCGGTTGGGACGAGGTGGAAGACAGCCTGTTTGTCATGATCCAAATCGAAAGCCCGGGCGGCATTGACAACATTCCCGATCTGGCAAAACACGACTGGGTGGATGCGGTCTTGGTGGGTCCCTACGATCTTTCCTTGAATCTCGGACGGCACGGCCAGATGAAGGATCCGGAAGTGATCGCCGCCATCGAGCGGATCCACGCGGAAGCCACTCGCGCCGG
Source organism: uncultured Solibacteraceae bacterium (assembly GCA_964529305.1). Lineage (GTDB taxonomy): Bacteria > Acidobacteriota > Terriglobia > Bryobacterales > Bryobacteraceae > CAZGUX01. The sequence continues at coordinate 40,604 of CAZGUX010000218.1, forward strand.
CAAGCCTTGCGGGATGGTCATCGGTCACCCCGACCAGGCGGCGTTCTGGCAGGAGCGCGGGTTCCGGCTTCTGGTCACCGGAGAGGTGAGCGTGATGGTGCGCTGGCAGACTCGGGCGTTCGGCGAAACGCTCCGCAAATGGAAACCTGCGTGATCCGCGGGGCGCTCCTGGCCGTCGCATCTCTGGCGGTTGCGCACGCGGCCGAGGCCGGCTCCTTCGCCGTTGAGACCGTGTGGATGCCGTTGCGCGACGGGGTTCGCCTGGCCACCGACGTTTATCGCCCCGCGCATGGCGGCGTCGCCCTCGAGGGGCGATTCCCCGTCATCCTGACGCGCAGTCCCTACAACAAGCGCGGGGAGCGAAGTAAGGGCGAGTTCTTCGCGCCGCACGGCTACGTGTTCGTGGCGCAGGACTGCCGCGGGTTTCATGCGTCCGAGGGGGAGATGTACCCGCTGGTGCACGAAGGCCGGGACGGCTACGACGCCATCGAGTGGGCGGCGCGCCAGGCCTGGTCGAACGGGAAGGTGGTCACCACCGGCGCCTCTTACCTGGCGATGAATCAATACGCCGCGTTGGCCGAGAGGCCGCCCAGCCTGGTGGCCGTGTACGCCGCGGTCGGCGGCACCGACTTCTACGCCGACTCGGCCTGGCGAGGGGGGACACCGTCGCTCCAGTGGCCGATCTGGATCGCCAATACGGCGGCCTCCCGAGTCCCGGCCCTGGCCGCGATCCTGAAGAACCCCGACCCCTGGCTGCGCCTGCCTCCACGGGAACGGGCCGCCGTGTTTGCCGATCTTCCGCGGCAGCGTAGGGTGTATGACGACTTCTACGCCCACCCCACCTTCGATGACAAACCGGCTTCTATGCGGCCGGGGCATTCAACCGCATGAAGGACGTGCCGATGCTGATCGTCACCGGGTGGTACGACCAGTTTGCCGACGCGTCGATCGACCTGTTTACGCAGCTCACAAGGCGGCATCGCACGCCGAAGTTTCTTGTGATCGGACCGTGGCCCCACAACTACGGAAAGACCCGCTGCGGCGAGGCCGGGTTCGGGCCGGAGGCCGAATGGAACGAGCGGGCGACTCAACTCGACTGGTTTGATCACTGGTTGAAGGGCACGCCGTTGAAGATGACGGGCCCGGCGCCGGTCCGGTACTTCCGGATG